>NZ_JBITHE010000002.1:233557-672886 GCF_044457665.1 Streptomyces sp. NPDC050535 | reverse complement strand
ACGACCGCGACGACCACCTTGCAGACCGTGACGATGGTGTCCCAGTTGTCGGAGAACCAGTCCCCGACCTCCTCCCACCACTTCCGGTTACGGATTCCCGCGTCCGAGGCCTCGTCGATCTTGCGCTTCGCCTCGCCGGCCGCGTCCTCCCGCATCTTCCGCGCGTCCGCCGCCATCTTCTTCGCCGCGTCCAGGGCGTCCTGCGCGGTACCGACATCCGACTGGGCCGACGTCTGTGCCGACTTGGCGTGCTGCGCATCGCGGGTGGCAGCGCGGACCTTGGCCTCGTCCGGCTTCTCGGTGCTCTTGCTGCCGGTGGGATCGTCCTTGTACTTGTCGGCTTCCTTGCCGGCCCTCGTCACCCACGAATCAGCCGACGCCAGACGGGACTTGGCAGAACTCAGATCACTCCGCGCCGCACGCCCGTTGACCAACGCCCGGTCGGCAAGGGCCTGCGCACGCTCCAGCTTCGGCCAGTACGCCGCCAGCGCACCCCCCGCCAAGTCATACGACGTCTTCAGCTTCTTCAGCTGCTTCGGCACACCCGAGAACTGGTCCTGGAACGCCTTCGCGGACTTCCCCGCCCACTGCAGGACCGCTTCCTCGTCCGCCATCCCCTTGATCAGACGCAGCGCGTCCCCGACGTCGTCGGCGAAGTCCTGAAGATTCTTGGCGAGCGACCGCACGCGATCCGGATCACCCGGCGTGGGGTCTCTGTCCAGGTCCAGGACATGCCAGTCCGTCGGCCGAATCCCCGCCACGCCGCAACCCCCGTCGCGCCTACTCGTCAATGTTCGTACGCAGGTGCGAAGTTACTATGTGCCTGGTGATGATGGAAGGACCGTCAGTGGGTTGAGTGAGGGGCCTTCAGTTCCCAGGGGCCTTGAGGGCGCGGTCCTGGGGCGTGAGCGGCAGCGGGGCCTTTGCGGTGGCCAACTCGGTGACGCGTTCCGGCCTTCGGTGTCACTCAATCGAAGGGTCTGGCCTGTTGGTTGGGGAGGTTCCGTGTGGCTATGTCCGTCTTCTGGTCTCTGCTGGGGCTGTTCGCTCTGGTGTCTCCACACACCCCCCGATACCGTGTCGCTGCCCCTCTCGAACCCCACGTCGCACAGGAGTCTGCCGTGAACCGCCGTCCTCGCCTCCTCGCCACGGCCGCCCTCGGTGCGGCCACGGCCCTCCTTCTGACCGGCTGCGGGGGCGGTGACGATGACTCGACGGGCAACGACAAGATCGCCGGGGCCGAAACGGGGGGTGAGACGTCGGCGTCGCCGAGTGCTTCCGCGTCGGCGGTGGCGGATCGGCCGAAGATCGAGTTGCCGGCGGATCTGACGTACGCCTTCGACTGGCCGAAGACCGGCGACGCGGCGAAGGACGCGGTCTTGGCGGACAGTGAGCAGTCCATCAAGGCGGTGGACCTCGCCATTGTCAATCAGGACGCCCTCGACAAGGCGTACCTCTTCTATTACGAGGGGGAGGCCGCCGCGAACACCCAGACCTTCATCGAGGCGTACGTCAAGGCCAAGGCGCGTGGGACCGGCGCCTATCGCTACTACGACGCGGTGGTCAACGTCAGTGGCTCGGACAGCGCTTCGCTCGCGTATTGCGAGGACCAGGGCAAGGCGTACGACATGTACCTGGAGACGAAGAAGGTCGACAAGACCGCCGTCACCAAGAACAGTTACGTGCTGTACAACACCCAGCTGCGCAAGAACGCCGACGGCGTCTGGGTCATCGAGAAGCTTCTTTCTCAGAGGGGGAGTACCAAGTGCCAGCCCTGATCGCCGGTTCACGAGTTGTGGTCGCTGCTCTGCTGTTCGGCTCGGTCGTCATGGGCGCCGCTCCCGCCATGGCCGACAACAACATCGGTGGTGGCACCCAGACGCCTCCTCCGCCCGGCGGGAACGCGTCAGGTAACTCCGACGGCAAAGGCGGGCTCTCGGCGACTGCCGGTGCTGTCGTCTTCGATCGTTCGAAGAATGGGAGTGGTCGGTCTGTGGGTCCGGTGGTGTCTGCTTCGAGTTGGACGCCGCCTGCGTGTTATTACGCTCCCAAGTACTCGCCTGATCAGTTGCAGAAGTATCTGGAGCCGATCTGGGAGGCGGGGTCGACGGGGTATGAGTGGGATGCCTCGCAACGTAAGCGGTATGTCGAGGGTGAGCCGTACAAGGATTTCAACAAGGACAAGGCTGACGACGGTTATTGGTGGTCCTCGTACGTGACTCAGGGTCGTGAGGGTGACCCGGGTGCGTTGGACTGTGACAGGCCGTACTTCTGGGTGGATACGGGTGATCCGCCGCCGGCGGATGTGCCGGAGGCGATTACGCCGGAGATTTTGGCGCAGTTGGCGTATGCCGAGATTCGTGTTCCGTCGACGCGGGTGGATTTGGCGCCGGCGGGGACGACGAAGGTGAATCTTCCGACGTGGTCGTGGTTGGATGCGGCGGAGTTCAGGCCGGTGTCGGTGACGGCGTCGGTTCCGTTGCTGGGTGTTGAGGCGACGACGGTCGCGGAGCCGGTTTCCTTGAGGATTGAGCCGGGTGCGGCGGATGCTGTGACGTATCCGGCGTCGGGGGTGTGTCAGTTCGTCGGTGGGCGTATTGGTGAGCCGTATGCGGCGGGTAAGTCGGATGAGGTTCCGCCGTGTGGGGTGAAGTATCTGCGGGCGTCGGGTGATGAGTCGTACAAGCTCAGGGCGACGATTACGTGGAAGATTCACTGGACGGGTACGGGTGTGAACGCGGCGCAGGCTTTGCCGGACGGCGAGTTCGGGGCGGATCAGGACGTCGTCGTGCAGGAGATCCAGGCCGTCAACCGCTGAGCGCAGCGCCCTGATGGTTCCCAGCGGAGTTGAGGAGCCTGGCGAGTTGGCTGATTGACAGGCCGACTCAGCCAGGCTCGGGTGACTTCGCCTTCTCATTCACGTGCGAAATGTGAAGTGCGACCGACGATAGCGGGCGTCTCCGGAAGCGCGCCGAACGAACCCCGCGAGGACACCCGTCACGCCAGGGCCGCACGCTCCTGGACCGCCACCCCCTTGCCGGAGCCGGAGCCGGAGCCGGAGCCGGAGCCGGAGCCGGAGCGCCACCCCACCCCCGGTCACAGCCACGCCCACCCCACCCCTGGGCCCCGTCCCACCTCCAACCTCACCGCCCCACCCCCCACCAGAGTGAGAGCAACGTTCCCTTCCGGTCACCCACAGCCACAGGCCGGAAACGCGCTCTCCCTACCTTCGGGACTCACCCCCAGGAAAAGACAACCTGAGTACCGGAGACCCGTGGAGGCGTCATGACAGCCCCAGCCCCAAGTCCAGGACCCCCGCCCGCCGCCCCCGCACCGAGCAGGGGAGGCCGCTGGATCGACGAGTGGGATCCCGAGGACGAGACCTTCTGGGAGGCGGGCGGAGAGAAGGTGGCCCACCGCAACCTGTTCTTCTCCGTGCTGTCGGAGCACATCGGGTTCTCGATCTGGACCCTGTGGTCGGTGATGGTGCTCTTCATGGGGCCCGAGTACGGGCTCACCCCCGCCGACAAGTTCTTCATCGTGTCGATGGCGACCCTGGTCGGCGCGATCGTGCGCGTCCCCTACACCTTCGCCGTCGCCCGTTTCGGCGGCCGGAACTGGACGATCATCGCCGCGAGCATGCTGCTCGTACCGACCGTCGCCGCGTTCGTCGTGATGGAGCCCGGCACGTCGTTCGGGACCTTCCTGGTCTGCGCGATGCTCGCCGGCATCGGCGGCGGCAACTTCGCCTCCTCCATGACGAACATCAACTCCTTCTTCCCGCTGCGCAGGAAGGGCTGGGCCCTCGGGCTCAACGCGGGCGGCGGCAACATCGGCGTGCCGGTGGTGCAGCTCGTGGGGCTCGCGGTCATCGGGGCGAGCGGCGGCCCGAGGGTGCTGCTCGGCATCTACATCCCGCTCATCGTCGTCGCCACCGTCCTCGGCGCCCGCTACATGGACAACCTGTCCTCTGTGCGGAACGACACAGGCGCCGCCAAGGAAGCCGTACGCGACCCGCACACCTGGATCATGTCCTTCCTCTACATCGGGACGTTCGGGTCCTTCATCGGATACAGCTTCGCGTTCGGCCTGGTGCTCCAGACCCAGTTCGGGCGTACGCCGCTGGAGTCCGCGTACGTCACCTTCATCGGGCCGCTGCTCGGCTCGCTGATCCGGCCCGTCGGCGGCTGGCTCGCCGACCGCTACGGCGGCGCGAAGATCACCCTGTGGAACTTCGTCGGGATGGCCGCCGCGACCGCGGTCATCGTCGTCGCGTCCATGGAGGAGTCGCTGGCCCTGTTCACCACGGCGTTCATCGTGCTGTTCGTGCTGACGGGCCTCGGCAACGGGTCCACGTACAAGATGATCCCCGGCATCTTCCAGGCCAAGGCCGTGGCCAAGGGGCTGAGCGGTGAGGAGGGTGCCGCCTACGCGCGGCGGCTCTCCGGCGCCTCGATGGGGCTCATCGGAGCCGTCGGCGCGCTCGGCGGGCTCGGTATCAACCTGGCCTTCCGGCAGTCCTTCCTGAGCGTCGGTTCCGGCACCGGCGCCTTCGTGGCCTTCCTCGCCTTCTACGCCCTCTGCTTCGCGCTCACCTGGGCCGTATACCTTCGCCGCCCGGCCGCCGCCGCGGAGGCTTCCAGGCCGGCCACGGAGGAGAAGCTCCAGCTCAGCTACGCCGAGGTGTGACGTAACACCGGCGACATACGACTGATCCGAGCCTGTCACGGGGCGTTGACAGGCTCGGTCAGCCGTGAGGACGGCGCAGTAACGACCGGTGCCGCACGGCCAGCCCTGAGTGCACGACGACTCGAGTGCAAGACGAGAGCCGGGACGAAAGTCATGTACGACGAACAGCAGCGACCAGAACCGCCACCGCACGGCCCGCTCGCGGGATTCACCGTGGGTGTGACGGCCGCCCGCCGCGCCGACGAGCTCGGGGCACTGCTCCAGCGGCGCGGCGCCTCCGTCGTGCACGCGCCCGCCCTGCGTATCGTGCCGCTCGCCGACGACAGCGAACTGCTCACCGCCACCAAGGAGTTGATCGACGAGGCACCGGACGTGGTGGTCGCCACGACGGCCATCGGGTTCCGGGGATGGATCGAGGCCGCCGACGGCTGGGGGCTGGGGGAGGACCTGTTGGCCCGGCTGCGCGGTGTGGAACTGCTCGCCCGCGGCCCCAAGGTCAAGGGCGCCGTACGAGCCCAGGGGCTGACCGAGGAATGGTCCCCCTCCTCCGAATCCATGGCCGAGGTGCTCGACCGGCTGCTGGAGGAGGGCGTCGAGGAGCGCCGAGTCGCCATCCAGCTGCACGGGGAGCCGGTACCCGGGTTCGTGGAGTCGCTGCGGGCCGCCGGAGCCGATGTCGTCGTCGTCCCCGTGTACCGGTGGATGCCGCCCGAGGACATCGCGCCCCTCGACCGGCTCCTCGACGCGGCCGTCACCCGCGGCCTGGACGCGGTCACCTTCACCAGCGCGCCCGCCGCCGCGTCCCTGCTGTCCCGGGCGGAGATCCGCGGCCTGCTGCCCGAACTGCTCGCCGCCCTCCACCACGACGTCCTGCCGGTCTGCGTCGGCCCGGTCACCGCGCTGCCCCTCCAGTCCCACGGCCTCGACACCGTCCAGCCCGAACGCTTCCGGCTCGGCCCCCTCGTACAGGTGCTGTGCCAGGAGCTGCCCGGCCGGGCCCGCACGTTGCCCGTCGCCGGCCACCGGGTCGAGATCCGCGGGCACGCCGTGGTGGTCGACGGCACACTGCGGCCCGTACCGCCCGCCGGGATGTCACTGCTGCGCGCCCTGTCGCGCCGGCCCGGCTGGGTGGTGGCCCGTGCCGAGCTGCTGCGCGCGCTGCCCGGCGCCGGACGGGACGAGCACGCCGTCGAGACGGCGATGGCCCGGCTGCGTACGGCACTCGGCGCGCCCAAGCTCATCCAGACGGTCGTCAAGCGCGGCTACCGCCTCGCACTCGACCCGGCCGCGGACGCCAAGTACGCCGACACGTAGGGCCGGACACGGTCCTGAGGCCGGAGCGTGCTGCCTTACGGCCGGACCGCACACGGTCCTAAGCCCGCCGGTACAGCCGCAAGGCACGCGCCAGGCAGGCCAGCGCGAGCGTCGACAACAGGGCCCGTACGACGTTCCACGCCACCCACGGGTCCTCGAAGTCCTCGCGTACGGCGGCCGGGTCGGCGATCCTCGCGGGATCGCCGGCGTCGGCGAGCTCGTCGTTGAGCGGGATGTTCACCGTGACGGTGAGGAGGAAGGCGAGCGCGACGCCGGCGAAGCCCGCGAACACCCACCAGCGGTGCGGCGACCTGCGCGACTGCCAGGCGGCGATGGCCGCGAGGAGCGGCGCGCCCAGGAAGCTGAGGAAGAACACCGGGTTCTGGATCTGGTCGTTGATGTTCTGCATGACCTCGATGAAGACCCGGTCGTCGCTGCGGGAGAGCGACGGCATGATGTTGCAGGCGAAAACGTAGAAGACCCCGGCGAACAGGCCCATCGCGACCGTGGCCGCGACCAGTACACCTCCGGCGGTCGTGCGCCGCCCCGTGCTGTTGTCTGTCATGTCCCCGAGTCAACCGGCGCGGCGACGGGGGCGACATGGCCGAGCCGCGCGGCCCCATAAGCGGACGTCCAGGGCGCGAGCGGTACAAGGTCTTCCGGCCGGGGGTGCGGACATGCACTGTGGGGGTATCTACTCCCCGGGTAACCACTCCCCAAGGCAGTCCCCAGCGATTCACGGCGGTAACTCCTAGGCGGTGACAGGCGCATGGCATCGGGTACGGCCACGGCCTCGTACGAGCTGCGGTTCGACTCCGGGCGGATCTGCCTGGACCTCCTGGCGACCACCCACCCCGAGGAACGGCTCGACTCGGTGGAGCGGCTGCGCGCCTGGATCGCCCGCTCCGGGCTGGTTCCCGCGGGCACGCCGCTGGCGGGCGCCGACTCCGCGTGGCTCCTCGGCTTCCGTGAACTGCGCGGACACGTCGACCGGTTGGTGAGCGGCGAGCTGGACACCCGGCCCGCCGACACGGCTCTCGCCCGTGTCAACGCGGTCGCGCTCCGCACCCCGCCCGCGCCCTGGGCCGTACGCGCGGACGACGGCTCGCTGCGCCTGAGACTGCACGCGCCGCCCGGCCACGCCGAGTTGCTCTCCCTGGTCGCCCGGGACGCCCTCGAACTCCTCGCGGATCCGGCGGCGCGGGTGAGTCTGCGCCGGTGTGAGGGCGACAACTGTCCGATCGTTTATCTGGACACATCGCGGGGCCGGCGCAGACGATGGTGTTCCAGTGAGGTGTGCGGCAACCGGGAGCGAGTGGCCCGGCATCGCAGGCGGGCGGCGCTCGCCCGCGCGTGAACCTCCTGGAGAAGGCGCGGTGTTCGAAAACGAACGCTGTCAGTGATCAAGGAATGGCGAGGAGTGACCAGGGGGATTTCTTCACATCCTCCCCAAGAAATATGTGCGACCTCTTTGAACACGCGCGTACCCAGACGCGTACCTCGGTGTGAGCGACCGACTGGGGGACCCCGGTCGAATCGGGGACACCGGAGGTAGGCGTGCGCAAGGATTCCGCCGTGGCTGATGAACGCCCGCCAAGGGCACGACATCGCGCGTCTCAGTCCTCGGAGCCTGACGAGGAGCTGATGCGCGCGCTCTATCGCGAACACGCGGGACCCCTGCTTGCCTACGTGCTGCGGCTGGTCGCCGGCGACCGGCAGCGTGCCGAGGACGTCGTACAGGAAACACTCATCCGTGCCTGGAAGAATGCCGGCCAGCTCAATCGAGCGACCGGTTCGGTACGACCCTGGCTGGTGACGGTGGCGCGGCGCATCGTCATCGACGGACACCGCAGTCGGCAGGCCCGGCCGCAGGAGGTGGACCCGTCACCGCTGGAGGTCATCCCCGCGGAGGACGAGATCGACAAGGCGTTGTGGCTGATGACACTGTCGGACGCGCTGGACGACCTGACCCCTGCTCACAGGGAGGTCCTGGTCGAAACATACTTTAAGGGGCGTACGGTCAATGAGGCGGCCGAGACCCTCGGCATCCCCAGCGGCACCGTGCGCTCGCGGGTGTTCTACGCCCTTCGCTCGATGAAGCTGGCGCTGGAGGAGCGGGGGGTGACGGCGTGAGCACATACGGGGGATACGGAACGGGTGGTCCGGGAGCCATGCAGGGTCAACGGGAACAGCAGGGCCCCGGTGACATCCACGAGACCGTGGGCGCGTACGCCCTGGGGATCCTGGACGACGCCGAGGCAACCGCCTTCGAAGGTCATCTCGCCACCTGCGAGTGGTGCGCCCAGCAGCTCGACGAGCTCGCCGGGATGGAACCGATGCTCGCCGCGCTCGCTGATCTGCCCGCCTCGCAGGGCACTCCGGCGATCGGTGAGTCGCTGGCCGCGCGCCCGAGTTCACGGCTCGCGGACCGGCTGGTGGACGAGGTGTCCGAGCGGCGGGCCCTGAAGCGCCGGCGGAGTTTCTACATGGTGGCGGCCGCGGCGGCGCTGATCATCGCCGGCCCGTTGACCGTGATGGCGGTCAGTGGCGGCGACGGCACCAAGGCGCCCGAGGCACACGCCACGAGTCCCGCCAAGCAGGCCTTCGACGTCATGACCGACAAGGTCACGGCCACGGACGCGAGCACCAAGGTCACCGCGGTGGTCGCCATGGAGTCCAAGGCCTGGGGCACCCACGCCGTTCTCGAACTGAAGAACGTCTCGGGCCCGGAGAAGTGCTCACTGATCGCGGTCGGCAAGAACGGCGAGCGCGAGACGGTCACCTCCTGGTCGGTCCCCAAGTGGGGCTACGGCCTGCCGAGCGCCAAGACGGCCGAGGCGAAGGCCCCGCTCTACGTGCACGGCGGAGCGGCCTTCACTCCCAACGAGATCGACCACTTCGAGGTCATGACCTTCGACGGGAAGCAGCTCGTGGAAGTCGACGCGTAATTCATGGAAGCGAACGTTTGGATGCTCGTGTAAGTGGACGCATGAACGGACGCGCGGGCGAACCTGGAGCGCGCGCGTAGCCCTGAGGGCCCCCCTTCGCGTACGGTTGACGGCTGCCCAGCACGTCAGAAGGGGGCCCGGTGGCCGCTCAGGCTCAGCAGGAAACCGCGCTCGGTTCGGTCCACGATTCCGCGACAGTCGACGACTCCGTCAGCGACTCCGTACGGGACCGTGAGATCGGCGTCGAACAGGAACATCTGGACCGGGTGTACCGGCGCCTCGAGGAGAAGATCCACGAGGCGGAGTTCCTGATGAACGACGCCGCCAAGCGCGGTCAGGTCGGGACACCGGGGGCGCTCGCGGAGCGCGACGCCCAGGTGTTCCGGGCGGGAATTCACCTCAACCGCCTGAACAACGAGTTCGAAGACTTCCTCTTCGGCCGGATCGACCTGCTCCCGGGGAAGGACGGCAGAAAAGGTCCCGACGGCGCGTACACGGCGGTGGAGCCCGCCGAGGGCGCCGTACGTGACAACAACACCGCGGACATCGCGGAAACACTGCACATCGGCCGTATCGGTGTCCTGGACACGGACTACGCGCCGCTGGTCATCGACTGGCGGGCGCCCGCGGCGGCCCCGTTCTACCGCTCGACCCCGGTCGAACCGGGCCGGGTGGTGAGACGCAGGGTCATCCGTTCCAAGGGCCGCAAGGTCCTCGGCGTGGAGGACGACCTGATGCGTCCGGAGCTCAAGGCCACCCTGGACGGCCAGGAACTCCCGGTGATCGGTGACGGCGCCCTGATGGCCGCACTCGGCCAGGCCCGCAGCCACAGCATGCGGGACATCGTGGCGTCCATCCAGGCCGAGCAGGACATGGTGATCCGCGCCCCGGCCGCCTCGGTGACGTACGTCGAGGGCGGCCCGGGCACGGGCAAGACCGCCGTGGCGCTGCACCGCGCCGCCTACCTCCTCTACCAGGACCGCCGCCGTTACGCGGGCGGCATCCTGATCGTCTCCCCGACCCCGCTGCTCGTCGCCTACACCGAGGGCGTCCTGCCGTCCCTCGGCGAGGAGGGCCAGGTCGCCATCCGGGCCATCGGCTCCCTGGTCGACGGAGCGGAGGCCACCCTGTACGACTCGCCGGCGGTGTCCCGCGCCAAGGGCTCCTACCGGATGCTGAAGGTGCTGCGGAAGGCGGCACGGGGGGCGCTGGAGACACCGTCGGGCTTCTCCGGCGGCGCACGGCGCTCCTCCCACGGCGGCCTGCCCGCCGCGGACCAGCAGCTCGCCTTCGGCGAAGGCGACGGCTTCGACGACGGGGACGACGGGGACGACGCCAGGCCGCAGGCCCCGGCCGGCACCCCTACCCGCCTCCGCGTGGTCGCCTTCGGGCGCCGCCTGGAGCTGGAGGCCCCCGAGCTGGACCGGATCCGCGACAACGCGCTGAGCGGCACCGCGCCGGTCAACCTGTTGCGTCCACGGGCCCGCAAGCTGCTGCTCGACGCGCTGTGGTCGCGCTCGGGAGCCGGTACGCGCCACTCGGACCCGGAGCTGGCGGCCGAGCTGCGCTCGTCGTTCGACGAGGACGTCACGTCCGAGGACAGCTTCATCGAGTTCCTGGACGCCTGGTGGCCCGAACTGACCCCGCGGGGCGTGCTGGCCGCCATGGCCGACGAGCGGCGGCTCGGACGCTGGGCGCGGCGGATCCTCAACCCCGGTGAGGTGCGGCGGGTGGCGCGCTCCCTCAAGCGGGACGGGCTCTCCGTGCACGACGTGGCCATGCTCGACGAGCTGACCGCCGTCCTCGGCAGTCCCGCCCGCCCCAGGAAGCGCCGCGAGCTGGACCCGCTGGACCAGCTCACCGGCCTCGAGGAGCTCATGCCCACGCGCGAGGAGACGCAGTGGGAGCGCGCCGAGCGGCTGGCGCAGGAGCGGACCGAGTACGCGCACGTCATCGTCGACGAGGCGCAGGACCTCACGCCGATGCAGTGGCGGATGGTCGGGCGCCGGGGTCGGCACGCCACCTGGACCGTGGTCGGCGACCCCGCCCAGTCCTCGTGGTCCGACCCCGAGGAGGCCGCCGAGGCCCGCGACGAGGCCCTGGGCAGCCGCCCGCGGCGCCGTTTCACCCTCAGCGTCAACTACCGCAACCCGGCCGAGATCGCCGAACTGGCCGCCAAGATCCTGGCCCTCGCCATGCCGGGATCGCCGTCCCCCTCCGCCGTCCGCTCCACGGGCGTCGAGCCGCACTTCGCGGTCGTACGGGACTCACTCGCACAGACCGTGCGGGCGGAGGCGGCCCGTCTCCTGGACCGCGTCGACGGCACCGTCGGCGTCGTCGTGGCCATGAACCGGCGCGAGGAGGCCACCCGCTGGCTCAAGGGGCTCGGAGACCGTGTGGTGGCGCTGGGCAGCCTGGAGGCGAAGGGCCTGGAGTACGACGCGACGGTCGTCGTCTCGCCCGCGGAGATCGCCGACGAGTCGCCCGCGGGCCTGCGGGTGCTGTACGTCGCCCTGACCCGGGCGACCCAGCAGTTGACCCTCGTCTCGGCGGACCGGGACGAGCCGGACGCGAACGGGGTGCCGGACCTGCTGCGGGACTGACGCTCCCGGAACGGCGAGAGGCCCAGGTCACCTGACGGTGACCTGGGCCTCTCGTTCGTTCAGTGACACCGACCCGCCATGCTCGCCTCGCGGCAAGAGGTCGCTCGTAGCGACGAAGGTTGGGCCCGGGGGCTTGGATCGGGCCGGTGTCACATCAAAGGTAACAAACGATCCCCGTAAGGCAATTCCCGTCCCGAAAGTTCATTTCCGCGGCGCCCGCTCCCGCCGGGATCCCCCTCCCTCCAGCGCCCTCATTCTCGTATGGTGGAATGAGCTTTCCGAAATCGTCGACCGCCCGCGAACAATACGTTCGCAACCCGGGGCGGCTACCACGTACTCAGGGGTAGGTGCGACGATCGGACGGCATACCCGCCGGGCGGCGCGAGACCGCGCGATCCGGCGGCTCACAGCGGCACAGCAGTACACGGTGAAAGCAGAGGAAGTCGGCCATGGCAACGGCGCCCAGCGTCTCCTACTCGATTACGGTCCGCCTGGAGGTGCCCGCGAGTGGAACCGCGGTCTCCCAGATCACCACGGCCGTGGAGGCTTCCGGGGGCTCGGTGACCGGCCTCGACGTGACCGCGTCCGGGCACGAGAAGCTCCGGATCGACGTCACGATCGCGGCGACGTCCACCGCGCACGCCGACGAGATCGTCGAGAAGCTGCGCGGCATCGAGGGCGTGACGCTCGGCAAGGTCTCCGACCGTACGTTCCTCATGCACCTCGGCGGCAAGATCGAGATGCAGTCCAAGCACCCGATCCGCAACCGTGACGACCTCTCGATGATCTACACCCCGGGCGTGGCCCGCGTGTGCATGGCGATCGCCGAGAACCCCGAGGACGCCCGCCGGCTCACCATCAAGCGCAACTCCGTCGCGGTCGTGACGGACGGTTCGGCCGTGCTGGGGCTCGGGAACATCGGCCCCAAGGCCGCGCTCCCCGTCATGGAGGGCAAGGCGGCGCTCTTCAAGCGTTTCGCCGGCATCGACGCCTGGCCGCTGTGCCTGGACACCCAGGACACCGACGAGATCGTCCAGATCGTGAAGGCCATCGCCCCCGGCTTCGCGGGCATCAACCTCGAGGACATCTCGGCGCCCCGCTGCTTCGAGATCGAGGCCCGGCTGCGCGAGGCCCTCGACATCCCCGTCTTCCACGACGACCAGCACGGCACCGCGATCGTCGTCCTCGCCGCCCTCACGAACGCCCTGCGGGTCGCGGGCAAGGCGATCGGCGACATCCGTGTCGTCATGTCCGGCGCGGGCGCGGCCGGTACGGCCATCCTCAAACTGCTGCTTGCCGCGGGCGTCAAGAACGCCGTCGTCGCCGACATCCACGGTGTCGTGCACGCGGACCGCGACGACCTGGTGGAGGCCGCCGCCGATTCGCCGCTGCGATGGGTCGCCGACAACACCAACCCCGAGGGCCTCAGGGGCACGTTGAAGGAGGCCGTCCGCGGCGCCGACGTGTTCATCGGCGTCTCGGCGCCGAACGTCATCGACGGCGACGACGTGGCCGCGATGGCCGAGGGTGCCATCGTGTTCGCGCTCGCGAATCCCGACCCCGAGGTCGACCCGGCGATCGCCCGCCAGACGGCGGCGGTCGTGGCCACCGGCCGTTCGGACTTCCCCAACCAGATCAACAACGTCCTGGTCTTCCCCGGCGTCTTCCGTGGCCTCCTCGACGCCCAGTCGCGTACCGTCAACACGGAGATGATGCTGGCCGCCGCGGTCGCCCTCGCGAGCGTGGTGACCGAGGACGAGCTCAACGCGAACTACATCATCCCGAGCGTCTTCAACGACAAGGTCGCGGGCGCGGTCGCCGGAGCGGTGCGGGATGCCGCGAAGGCGGCAGGGGTGACGGTTCCGAGTACCACCTCCGCGTGAGCGGGGCGGTACGGCCGCTGTGACGGTGGCCACGACCGCCGGAGCACCGGCGCGTCGCGGGAGTCGGGGCCTGTGACCGCCTCTAGGGTGGCGGCCAGGCTCAGGGCTTGTCCCCGCCGCGCGCAGGCTTTTTCGTGTGACCCCCAAGGGTGTTCGTGTGCCCCCAGGGGGCGCCGGATTGGCTTTCCCGCCGCAGGTGGGGGCAGGATGCGTCTTCGGGCGTGAGGGTCTGGCTACGGACCCGGGTCCGGGGGCCGACCGAGGCCCCTGGCAGCATCGGCTTCACTGTGCCCGATATGCGGCTCGCCGCATGGCACGCCTCAACAGCAAGAAGAACACGGGAGTAACGACATGAACCGCAGTGAGCTGGTGGCCGCGCTGGCCGACCGCGCCGAGGTGACTCGCAAGGACGCCGACGCCGTTCTGGCCGCTTTCGCCGAGACCGTCGGAGAGATCGTCGCCAAGGGCGACGAGAAGGTCACCATCCCCGGCTTCCTGACCTTCGAGCGCACTCTGCGTGCCGCGCGTACCGCGCGCAACCCGCAGACCGGTGAGCCCATCGACATCCCGGAGGGCTTCAGCGTGAAGGTCTCCGCGGGCAGCAAGCTCAAGGAAGCCGCCAAGGGCAAGTAAGGCCCACGCCGCCCGCGTCAGGGGCGGCGCACGGCAGAGCAGTACGCCAATGGGGCGGCCCCCTCAACCGGGTGGCCGCCCCATCGTCGTACCCGCGACTGACGCTGTTACCCGAGCGCCTTGCCCGGCAGCTCCACCTTCGCCCCGAGTTCCACGAGCTTCTCCATGAAGTTCTCGTAGCCGCGGTTGATCAGGTCGATGCCGTGCACGCGTGAGGTGCCCTGCGCCGCCAGGGCCGCGATGAGGTACGAGAAGCCGCCGCGGAGGTCGGGGATGACCAGATCGGCGCCCTGGAGCCGGGTGGGGCCGGAAACGACCGCCGAGTGCAGGAAGTTGCGCTGGCCGAAGCGGCAGTGCGAGCCGCCCAGGCACTCGCGGTAGAGCTGGATGTGCGCGCCCATCTGGTTGAGCGCGGAGGTGAAGCCGAGGCGGGACTCGTACACCGTCTCGTGGACGATCGAGAGGCCGGTCGCCTGGGTGAGGGCGACGACCAGCGGCTGCTGCCAGTCCGTCTGGAAGCCCGGGTGGACGTCCGTCTCCAGGGCGATCGACTTGAGCTGACCGCCGGGGTGCCAGAAGCGGATGCCCTCGTCGTCGATCTCGAAGGCGCCGCCGACCTTGCGGTAGGTGTTCAGGAACGTCATCATCGAGCGCTGCTGGGCGCCCCGGACGTAGATGTTGCCTTCGGTCGCCAGCGCCGCGGACGCCCAGGAGGCGGCCTCCAGGCGGTCCGGCAGGGCCGCGTGGGTGTAGCCGCCGAGCGTGTCGACCCCGGTGATGCGGATCGTCCGGTCGGTGTCCATGGCGATGATCGCGCCCATCTTCTGCAGTACGCAGATGAGGTCCTCGATCTCGGGCTCCACGGCCGCGTTGGACAGCTCGGTGACGCCCTCCGCGAGCACGGCGGTCAGCAGCACCTGCTCGGTCGCGCCCACCGACGGGTACGGCAACTGGATCTTGGTGCCGCGCAGCCGCTGCGGGGCCTCCAGATACTGACCGTCCGCACGCTTCTCGATCGTCGCGCCGAACTGCCGCAGCACCTCGAAGTGGAAGTCGATGGGCCGGCCGCCGATGTCGCAGCCGCCGAGCCCGGGGATGAACGCGTGCCCGAGGCGGTGCAGCAGCGGACCGCAGAACAGGATCGGGATCCGGGACGAACCCGCGTGCGCGTCGATGTCCGCGACGTTCGCGCTCTCGACGTGCGAGGGATCGAGCACCAGCTCGCCCGGCTCCTCTCCCGGACGGACCGTCACCCCGTGCAGTTGCAGCAGTCCGCGTACGACCCGCACGTCTCTGATGTCGGGGACGTTGCGCAGTCGGCTCGGCGCGCTGCCCAGCAGGGCGGCCACCATGGCCTTCGGTACGAGGTTCTTCGCACCGCGGACCCGGATCTCGCCTTCGAGCGGGGTTCCGCCATGGACAAGCAGTACGTCGTCAGAGCCGTTGACGGTCATGTATCTCGCGATCCGGTGAGTTGGGCAGGAGTGGTTCGTCGGCAGGCCGTGGTTCAGGAGCCGGAGGAGTAAGGGTAATCGCCGCCTACCCCCCTTCTGTAAGCCCAAGTACCACTCAGCTCCGTCATAGCTTCGCCACAACACGAACCGTTCGCCGGCGGGCACGAGGTGTCACCGGGACGGCCGTGCGCGGGTAGCGCCTCTGTGCGCCCTGAACCGCATTCACACAGGTACCCGCATTGGCTCCCCGCTCACGGGGAAGATGCGGGATCATGTCTGGCATGACCGAGGTGTCCTCGCTCACAGGACGGCTGCTCGTGGCCACGCCCGCCCTGGCGGACCCGAACTTCGACCGCGCGGTGGTGCTGCTCCTCGACCACGACGAGGAGGGCTCGCTCGGTGTCGTCCTCAACCGCCCGACCCCCGTGGACGTCGGCGACATCCTGGAGGCCTGGGCGGACCTGGCCGGCGAACCCGGCGTCGTCTTCCAGGGCGGCCCGGTCTCCCTGGACTCGGCGCTCGGCGTCGCGGTCATCCCGGGCGGCGCGTCCGGGGAGCGCACCCCGCTCGGCTGGCGCCGCGTGCACGGCGCGATCGGCCTCGTCGACCTGGAGGCCCCGCCGGAACTGCTGGCCGCCGCCCTCGGCTCGCTCCGCATCTTCGCCGGGTACGCGGGCTGGGGTCCCGGCCAGCTGGAGTCGGAACTGACCGAGGGCGCCTGGTACGTCGTCGAGTCCGAGCCCGGAGACGTCTCCTCCCCGTCTCCGGAGCGCCTGTGGCGCGAGGTCCTGCGCCGCCAGCGCAACGAACTGGCGATGGTGGCCACGTACCCGGACGACCCTTCCCTCAACTGATGCGTGTGACCTTCAGTACCCTGGCTGTATGAGCACTCTTGAGCCTGAGACCCAGCCCCAGCGAGGCACTGGGACGGGAACCCTCGTAGAGCCGGCACCGCAGGTGTCGCACGGCGACGGGGACCACGAGCGCTTCGCCCACTATGTCCAGAAGGACAAGATCATGGCGAGCGCGCTGGACGGCACGCCCGTCGTGGCACTCTGCGGCAAGGTGTGGGTCCCCGGCCGCGACCCGAAGAAGTACCCGGTGTGCCCCATGTGCAAGGAGATCTACGAGTCCATGGGCGCCGGCGGGGGCGACAAGGGCAAGGACGGCGACAAGAAGTAGCTGTGACACCGCCGGGTTCTCCGGCGCAGTACGCCGCGTAGGTGGACCGAGCACGGCCGCGGCATCCCGGTGCGGGGTGCCGCGGCCCTGCCGTACCCGGGGGTGGGCGTGGAGTTGTTGCTGCTGGCGCGGGAACTGGCGGTGGCGCGGCAGTTCCGCGCGAGCCGGATGCTGGTGAGGCGGGTGCGGCCGCGGAGCGCGGAGGAGTTGACCCTCGCGGCGTCCGTGCTGGTCGAACTCCGGGACCCCAAGGCGGCGTTGCCGCTCGCGCGGCGGGCGGTGGAGCTGGCGCCGGACGACTGGCGGGGGCATCTGGTGGTCGCCGACGCCACCTTTCAGCAGCGGTCGTGGGACGAGTCGGTCGCCGCCGCCCGCAGGGCCGTGGAGCTGGGGCCGGAGGAGGCCGCGGCACACCGGGCTCTGGGTGTCGCGCTGAACCGGCGGATCGGCGACGGTCGCGAGGCGAGACGGGAAATCAGGCGCGCCAGGGAGCTGGGAGGCCGCGCGGCGCTGCGGACGCCGGGGCGGCGCGGCGCGTGGTGGTTCCTGCTGTTCGTGCCGCTCGCGGTCGCCGCCGGGCTGTCGGTGGCGGACTGGCCGGGCGGCGTCGGCGGTCTGTTGGACGTGTCGCGTGCGCTGTTCTTCATGGTGTGTCTGTTGCTCGTCTTCACCAGACCCAGCCGGGCGGGGCTCACCTGGTCCGAGCGGATCGCGGAGCTGCGGGCCGCGCGGGCGAGGCCCGCGGAGCCCGGGAAGGGGGCCGCGGACGGCTGACCGTTGCACGGAGTGCTTCCCGTGGTCACGAAGTGGTTGAGACCTCTTGTGGGCATGTTCATGTACTCCATAGCCTCCGGTGTGTTGTGCAGAGCGAAACATCCATTGCGTATGTTGCAACGCACCCCCACCGGAGGATGCTCCATGAAGCTCTCTGTCCGAACAGCCGTCGCTGTCACCGCTCTTGCGGTCGTCACCGCCTGTGCCCCCCAGACCTCCGACAACTCCTCCTCCGAGAAGGACGAGAAGACCGGCACGCTGCGGGTCTGGCTCTTCCAGGAGGTCAGCAACGCGCCGAAGGAGAAGGTCGTCGACGGGGCCGTCGCCGCCTTCGAGAAGGCCCACGAGGGCGCCGACGTGAAGATCGAGTACATCCCCGTCGAGACCCGCGCCCAGCGCATCAAGGCGGCCTTCAACGACCCGAAGAGCGCCCCGGACGTCATCGAGTACGGCAACACGGACACCGCCGGTTACGTGAAGGACGGCGGACTCGCCGACATCACCGGGGACTTCACCGACTGGAGCGAGGCCAAGGACACCGACCCGACGGCCAGGCAGTCCGTGACGGTGGACGGGAAGATCTACGGTGCCCCCTACTTCGTCGGCGTACGTGCCCTCTACTACCGCACCGACGTCTTCGAGGACCTCGGTCTCGAAGTACCCAAGACACAGGCCGAGTTGATCTCGACCGCCAAGGAGATCCGCGCCGCGAAGCCGGACCTGTACGGCCTCGCGGTCGGCGGCGCCTACACGTACGGCGCGATGCCGTTCATCTGGTCCAACGGCGGCGAGATCGCGAACGGCAAGGGCGGCTCGTACGCCTCCTCCATCGACAGCGCCGCCGCCCAGCAGGGCATCAAGGCCTACACCTCCCTCTTCGGGGACGACAACTGTCCGGCCGCGAAGTGCGCGGGCATGGGCGGCAACGACACGGTGACGGCCTTCGCGTCGGGCAAGGCGGGCATGGCCATCGGCGGAGACTTCAGCCACGCGGCGGTCGAGGCCGGATCGGTCAAGGGCAAGTACGCCGTCGTACCGCTGCCGGGAGTGAAGGCGGGCGAGATAGCCCCGGCGTTCGCGGGCGGCAACAACCTCGGTGTGCTGAAGAGCACTTCGCACCGCACGCTCGCCGTCGACCTGGTGGAGCGGCTCGCCTCGAAGAAGACCCAGGGCGAACTGTTCGACGCCATGGGCTTCCTGCCGACCTACACCGATGTGCGCGCCGACGTCGCCAAGAGGGAGCCGTTCGTGAAGCCCTTCGTGCAGACGCTCGCCGCGGGCGCCAAGTTCGTGCCGGCCTCGCCCGCCTGGGCGCAGATCGACGCCTCGCTCGTCCTGCCGACGATGTTCCAGGAGATCGTCAGCGGCAAGAAGGACGTGGCGGCGGCCTCGAAGGGCGCGGCGACGAAGATGGACGACGCGT
Organism: Streptomyces sp. NPDC050535; assembly: GCF_044457665.1. Lineage (NCBI taxonomy): Bacteria > Bacillati > Actinomycetota > Actinomycetes > Kitasatosporales > Streptomycetaceae > Streptomyces > Streptomyces sp. NPDC050535. The sequence continues at coordinate 653,983 of NZ_JBITHE010000002.1, read as the reverse complement.
TCAGCTCCGTGGGCTGAGCGGATGACGACGCACGACGCGCTCGCCGAGCGCGGCACCGTGGCCAGGGCCCGCCCCGCCCCTCCCCGGCGGCGCGGCCCCGGCTGGACCCCCTGGCTCTACCTCGCCCCCGCCCTCGTCGTCCTGGGCGGCCTGCTCGTCTACCCGATCTACCAGCTCGGCCTGATCTCGTTCCTGGAGTACACCCAGGCCCAGGTCAGCGGCGGCGAACCGACCACCTTCCAGGGCTTCGGCAACTACGCGACGCTCTTCGCCGACGGACAGTTCTGGCAGGTGCTGCTCGCCACGGTCGTGTTCGCGGCGGCCTGCGTGGTCTCCACGCTGGTCGCCGGCTGCGCGCTCGCGGTGCTCCTCACCCGCGTACGGGCGCTGCCCAGGCTCGCGTTGATGCTGGCCGCCCTCGGTGCCTGGGCGACCCCGGCGGTCACCGGCTCCACGGTCTGGCTGCTCCTCTTCGACCCCGACTTCGGCCCCGTCAACCGGGTGCTGGGGCTCGGCGACCACTCGTGGACGTACGGCCGCCTCAGCGCCTTCGTGCTCGTCCTGCTCGAAGTGGTGTGGTGCTCCTTCCCGTTCGTGATGGTGACGGTGTACGCCGGCATCCGCGCCGTACCGTCGGAGGTCCTGGAGGCGGCCTCCCTGGACGGCGCCTCGCAGTGGCGGATCTGGCGCTCGGTGCTCGCCCCGATGCTCCGGCCGATCCTGGTGGTCGTCACCATCCAGTCGGTCATCTGGGACTTCAAGGTCTTCACGCAGATCTACGTGATGACGAACGGCGGCGGCATCGCCGGACAGAACCTCGTGCTGAACGTGTACGCGTACCAGAAGGCGTTCGCCTCCTCGCAGTACAGCCTCGGCTCGGCGATCGGCGTGGTGATGCTGGTGATCCTGATGGCGGTCACGCTGGTGTATCTGCGACTGCTGCGCAGGCAGGGGGAGGAACTGTGAGCCTCATGACCGGGTTCGTACGACGTCCGTGGCGGCTCGCCGCCGAGGTGTCCGCGCTGCTGATCGCGGCCGTGGTCGCCTTCCCGCTCTACTGGATGGTGCTCAGCGCCTTCAAACCGGCCGGGGAGATCGAGTCCGCCGAGCCCCGGCCGTGGACTCTGGCGCCCTCGCTGGATTCCTTCCGGCGGGTCTTCGGACAGCAGGAATTCGGCCGGTACTTCCTCAACAGCCTTGTCGTGGCGTGCTCCGTGGTCGTCGTCTCGGCGCTGATCGCGTTTCTCGCCGCCACGGCGGTGACCCGATTCCGCTTCCGATTCCGGACCACTCTGCTGATCATGTTCCTGGTCGCGCAGATGGTGCCCGTGGAGGCGCTGACGATCCCGCTCTTCTTCCAGATGCGGGACTTCGGCCAGCTGAACACACTCGGTTCGCTGATCCTGCCGCACATCGCCTTCTCGCTGCCGTTCGCGATCTGGATGCTGAGGGGTTTCGTGAAGGCCGTTCCGGAGGCCCTGGAAGAGGCTGCCTACATCGACGGCGCGAGCCGTGCGCGATTCCTCTGGCAGATCCTTTTCCCGCTGGTCTTCCCGGGGTTGGTGGCCACCAGCGTGTTCTCCTTCATCTCGGCCTGGAACGACTTCCTGTTCGCCAAGTCCTTCATCATCAGCGACACCGCGCAGTCCACCCTGCCGATGGCCCTCCTGGTCTTCTACAAACCGGACGAGCCGGACTGGGGCGGCGTGATGGCGGCGTCCACGGTGATGACGATTCCGGTGCTGATCTTCTTCGTACTCGTACAGCGACGGCTGGTCTCCGGGCTGGGTGGAGCGGTAAAGGACTGACATGACCGGACTGATTCCCGCGCCCCGCAGTGTCGTCGCCGGTTCGGGCGAGGTGCGGCTGACGGCGCACTCCCGGCTCTGCGCCGGCACCGCCTTGGAGGGCGTCGGTCACTGGCTGCGCACCGTCCTCCGGCAGGCCACCGGCCTGCCGCTGCGCGAGGGGCGGGAACTCGACGACACCGGCGGCGACGGCATCGGGCTTCAGCTCGACCCCGGACTCGGCCCCGAGGAGTACCGCCTCGTCAGCGACCCGACCGGCGTTCTTGTCGAGGGCGGCAGCGCGGCCGGCGTCTTCTGGGGTGCCCAGACACTGCGGCAGCTCCTGGGCCCGGACGCCTACCGAAAGGCCCCGCTCAGCCGCGACCGCGCCTGGGCCGTGCCGCACGTCAGGATCGAGGACGAGCCCCGATTCGCCTGGCGCGGCCTCATGCTCGACGTCTCCCGGCACTTCATGCCCAAGGACGGGGTCCTGCGCTATCTCGACCTGCTGGCCGCCCACAAACTGAATGTCTTCCACTTCCACCTCACCGACGACCAAGGCTGGCGTGTTCAGATCAAGCGCTATCCGAATCTGACCGAGGCCGGGTCCTGGCGGGCGCGCACGAAATTCGGCCACCGGGCCTCGCCGTTGTGGGAGGAGAAGCCGCACGGGGGCTTCTACACGCAGGACGACATCCGCGAGATCGTGGCGTACGCCGCCGAGCGGCATATCTCCGTCGTCCCCGAAATCGACATCCCGGGACACAGCCAGGCGGCGATCGCCGCATATCCGGAACTCGGCAACACCGACGTCATCGACACGACCTCCCTCTCCGTCTGGGACACCTGGGGCGTCTCCCAAAACGTACTCGCCCCCACTGACAACGTCCTGCGCTTCTACGAGGGGGTCTTCGAGGAACTCCTCGACCTGTTCCCCGCGGACGCCACAGGGTCGGCGTTCTCGGCGTTCGTCCACGTCGGCGGCGACGAGTGCGCCAAGGACCAGTGGAAGCGGTCGCCGGCCGCGCAGGCGCGTATCAAGGAGCTGGGGCTCGCGGACGAGGACGAGTTGCAGTCCTGGTTCATCCGGCACTTCGACAACTGGCTCTCCGCGCGCGGGCGTCGGCTGATCGGCTGGGACGAGATCCTGGAGGGCGGCCTCGCGAAGGGAGCCGCCGTCTCGTCGTGGCGCGGCTACCAGGGCGGCATCACGGCGGCCCGCGCGGGTCACGACGTCGTCATGTGCCCCGAGCAGCAGGTGTATCTGGACCACCGTCAGGAAGCGGGCGAGGACGAGCCGGTGCCCATCGGCTATGTGCGCACCCTTGAGGACGTCTACCGCTTCGAGCCGGTGCCGCCGCAGCTCGACGAGGCGGAGGCGCGGCATGTGATCGGCACTCAGGCCAACCTGTGGACCGAGGTGATGGAGGACCACGCGCGCGTGGACTACCAGGCGTTCCCCCGGCTCGCGGCCTTCGCCGAGGTCGCCTGGAGTGCCCTGCCGCCCTCCGCCGAACGGGACTTCGCGGACTTCGAGCACCGGATGACCGTCCACTACGGGCGACTTGACGCCCTGGGAGTCGCGTACAGGCCGCCCGGCGGGCCCCTGCCGTGGCAGCGGCGGCCGGGTGTGCTCGGCCGTCCGATCGAGGGGAAGCCCCCGAACGTGTGAGGTGCTTCCGGGAGCTTCCGGGGCAGGTGTCCCGGGGGCTCGATCCCGCCCTCGGGGCGCACGGGGAACAAGGCGCCCAAGGATCATCGAAGGGTGGCAATTCACGCTCAACGGTGATGCCGTGCGAAAACGGATCATCTCCTGGTGAGGAGGGCGAATGCCTCCTAGCGGACCCCCGCGTCGAGGGCCGGGGAAGATGTGCCAGAGTTGCCACGTCCGCCCTGTCAGCACGTACCGTACGGCAGCACAGGTGGGACCAGGTGGGGCAGCGGGAAGGGGCATCCGGTTTGACCACGCACGCACCGCAGGCGGCGCAGGCCGTGACGCTGCCCGGCTCGTTGGACGAGGCGGTCGCGGCCCTGGCCGCCATGCCCGCCGCCGTTCCCGTGGCAGGCGGCACCGACCTCATGGCCGCGGTCAACTCCGGACAGCTTCGGCCCGCCGCGCTCGTCGGCCTCGGCAGGATCAGCGAGATCCGCGGCTGGCAGTACCTGGACGGCCACGCGCTGCTCGGCGCCGGCCTCACCCACGCACGCATGGGCCGCCCCGACTTCGCCGCCCTCATCCCCGCGCTCGCCGCCTCCGCGCGCGCCGCGGGCCCGCCGCAGATCCGCAACGCGGGCACCCTGGGCGGCAACATCGCCTCGGCGTCCCCCACCGGGGACGCGCTGCCCGTACTGGCCGCCCTGGAAGCCGCGTTGATCATCGCAGGCCCGGACGGGGCCCGCCGTGAGATCCCCGTGTCGCACCTGCTCGCGGGCGTGGAGATGCTCCGCGCCGGCGAACTCATCGGCTACGTGCGCGTGCCGCTGCTGCACGCGCCGCAGGTCTTCCTGAAGGCGACCGGACGCACCGGCCCCGGCCGTGCGATCGCGTCCGTGGCGCTCGTCCTGGACCCCGCCAGGCGCGGAGTGCGGTGTGCCGTCGGTGCCATAGCGCCGATGCCGCTGCGCCCCCTGGACGCCGAGGCCTGGGTCGCCCAGCTCATCGACTGGGACGGCGAGCGCACACTCGTGCCGGAGGCGCTCCACGCGTTCGGCGAGTACGTCGCCGCGGCCTGTATCCCCGACCCCGTCCCCGCCGAGGACGGCTCCGTGCAACCGCTTCCACCCGCCGTACTGCACCTGCGGCGCACCGTCGCCGCGCTCGCCCGACGAGCACTGGGGAGGGCACTGTCATGACCGACGACCAGCACGGAGAGGGCGCCCCCCAGGGCGGCCGCTGGGATCCGCTGCCCCAGGGCGACTACGACGACGGCGCCACCGCCTTCGTCAAGCTCCCCGAAGGCGGCATCGAGGCACTCCTCGCCGAGCGCGAGCCGCTCGCTGCGCCCGGACACGGCTATGTGCCCCCGCAGATCGAGGCGCCGGCCGTCGCGGATCCCGCACAGGCGGGTGCGTGGTCCACGGACGCCGGCAACATCCAGTGGCCCGACCCGAACGGCGCGCCTCCGGAAACCGGCCGCGACGGCTACGCCTACAACCCGCCGGCCACCGGGCAGTGGGACTTCGGGGACGTCGCGCGGGACGGCGCCGGACAGGCCGGTCACTCCGGCCAGGGCGGCGATCCCGGTCAGGGCGGACCCGCCGGGAACGACGTGACCGGACAGTGGTCGATTCCGGTGGCCGGCGGTGATCTTCCGGACGAATCGGGCGAGTTCACCACCTCGGCGTTGGTCGAGCAGTGGGGCGGCACGCCGCCCTCGACCCTCCCCGGCGGAGCGGCCGCTCCCTGGGCGACGGACGGCGTCGGACAGTCGACGGAGGCCATCGGGCAGGCCTGGTCCGCCGACCCGCGGGAACGGCCCGTCGAGGACGCCGTACGGCCGTCGGCGCAGACGCCCGCTGAGGGCCTCGTACGGCCGTCGGGGCAGTCACCGGCCGAATCGTCCGCGCAGGCCGCCCAGCAGGCCACCGAGCCCGCACACGAGGCTCCTGAGGCGCCTGACACGGACCGGGCCCGCGAGGACTCCGAATCCGTCGAGGCCGCCGAGGCCGCTGGCGTCGCCGAAGAGGTCGCCGAGGACGAGGCGGAGGACGCCCCCGCCACGGCACCGCACAACGAACACCCCCTCGCCTCCTACGTCCTGCGCGTCAACGGCGCCGACCGTCCGGTGACCGACGCCTGGATCGGCGAGTCGCTGCTCTACGTGCTGCGCGAGCGCCTCGGCCTCGCGGGCGCCAAGGACGGCTGCTCGCAGGGCGAGTGCGGCGCCTGCAACGTGCAGGTCGACGGGCGGCTCGTGGCCTCCTGCCTGGTGCCCGGAGTCACCGCCGCGGGCAGCGAGGTGCGCACCGTCGAGGGCCTGGCCGCCGACGGACAGCCCTCCGACGTGCAGCGGGCGCTGGCCAAGTGCGGGGCGGTGCAGTGCGGTTTCTGCGTACCCGGCATGGCCATGACCGTGCACGACCTCCTTGAGGGCAACCCCGCTCCGAACGAACTGGAGACCCGCCAGGCGCTGTGCGGCAACCTGTGCCGCTGCTCCGGATACCGCGGCGTCCTGGACGCCGTACGCGAGGTCGTCGCCGAACGCGAGGCGCACTCCGCGGCCGCCGCCGAGTCCGCGCCGGACACCGACGAGGCCCGCATCCCGCACCAGGCCGGTCCCGGCGGGGGAGGCGTCAACCCGGCGGCGTACGAGGACACTTCTCCGTACCACTCCCCGTACGACACGTCGTACGACCACCAGGCGCCGCATGAGCAGCCGTACGGCCAGGACGGAGGCCAGGCGTGAGCAACGAAACCGCGACCGCGTCACCCACGGCGCCGGAGACGGGCCCCGAGCCCCTCCCGCACGGGCTCGGCGTCTCCCTGCCGACCACCGACGCCCGCGCCAAGACCGAGGGCACCTTCCCGTACGCGGCCGACCTGTGGGCCGAAGGCCTGCTGTGGGCAGCCGTGCTCAGATCGCCCCACCCGCACGCGCGCATCGTGTCCATCGACACCCGGCACGCGCGCGAGATGCCGGGCGTACGTGCCGTCATCACCCACGAGGACGTGCCGGGCACCCCGGTGCACGGCCGGGGCAGGGCCGACCGGCCGGTGTTCGCCTCCGAGGTCGTACGCCACCACGGGGAGCCCATCGCGGCCGTCGCCGCCGACCACCCGGACACCGCGCGGATGGCCGCCGCGGCCATCACCGTCGAGTACGAGATGCTCGACGCGGTGACCGACCCGGAGCTGGCTTTCGAGGCCGAGGCGCTGCACCCCGACGGCAACCTGATCCGGCACATCCCGCTGCGCCACGGCGACCCGGACGCGGCCGGCGAGATCGTCGTCGAGGGCCAGTACCGCATCGGCCGCCAGGACCCGGCGCCCATCGGCGCCGAGGCCGGTCTCGCCGTGCCCCGCCCCGACGGCGGGGTCGAGCTCTACGTGGCGTCCACCGACCCGCACACCGACCGCGACGCGGCCGCCGCCTGCTACGGCCTGGAGCCCGAGCGCGTCAAGGTCGTCGTCACCGGTGTGCCCGGAGCGACCGCCGACCGCGAGGACCAGGGCGTTCAACTCCCGCTCGGCCTGCTCGCGCTGAAGACCGGCTGCCCGGTGAAGATCACCGCTACGCGGGAAGAGTCCTTCCTGGGCCACGTCCACCGCCACCCCACCCTGCTCCGCTACCGCCACCACGCGGACGCCGACGGCAAGCTGGTCAAGGTCGAGGCGCAGATCCTGCTCGACGCGGGCGCCTACGCGGACACCTCGTCGGAGTCGCTGGCCGCCGCGGTCGCCTTCGCCTGCGGCCCGTACGTCGTCCCGAACGCCTTCATCGAGGGCTGGGCCGTACGCACCAACAACCCGCCCTCCGGCCACGTACGCGGCGAGGGTGCCATGCAGGTCTGCGCCGCGTACGAGGCGCAGATGGACAAGCTGGCGAAGCGGCTGGGCGTCGACCCCGCGGAGCTGCGCCTGCGCAACGTGATGGCCACGGGGGACGTGCTTCCCACCGGCCAGACGGTGACCTGCCCGGCCCCGGTCGCCGAACTGCTCCAGGCCGTACGGGACTTCCCGCTGCCCCCGCTCCCCAAGGACACTCCCGAAGAGGAGTGGCTCCTCCCGGGAGGCCCCGAGGGCGCGGGCGAACCCGGCGCCGTACGCCGTGGTGTCGGCTACGGCCTCGGCATGGTCCACATGCTCGGCGCCGAGGGCGCGGACGAGGTCTCGACGGCCACCGTGAAGGTCCACGACGGGGTCGCCACGGTGCTCTGCGCGGCCGTGGAGACCGGCCAGGGCTTCACCACGCTGGCCCGGCAGATCGTCCAGGAGACGCTCGGCATCGACGAGGTGCACGTGGCCCCCGTCGACACGGACCAGCCCCCGGCGGGCCCGAGCTGCCGGGGCCGCCACACCTGGGTGTCGGGCGGCGCGGTGGAGCGCGCGGCGAAGATGGTCCGTACGCAGTTGCTCCAGCCCCTGGCGCACAAGTTCGGGATGTCCACCGAGCTGCTCCAGATCACCGACGGCAAGATCACGTCGTACGACGGGGTGCTGTCCACGACCGTCACCGAGGCGATGGACGGCAAGGAACTTTGGGCCACCGCCCAGTGCCGCCCGCATCCGACGGAGCCGCTGGACGCCACCGGCCAGGGCGACGCCTTCGTGGGCCTCGCCTTCTGCGCGATCCGCGCGGTGGTCGACGTCGACATCGAACTCGGCTCGGTCCGCGTCGTGGAACTCGCCCTCGCCCAGGACGTGGGCCGGATCCTCAACCCCGCCCAGCTCACGGCCCGTATCGAAGCCGGCGTCACGCAGGGCGTCGGCGCCGCCCTGACGGAGAACCTGCGTACCGCGCGCGGTCTTGTCCGCCACCCCGACCTCACCGGCTACGCCCTCCCCACCTCGCTGGACGCCCCCGACATCCGCATCGTCAAGCTCGTCGAGGAGCGTGACGTGGTGGCCCCCTTCGGCGCGAAGGCGGCCAGCGCGGTGCCGGTCGTGACGTCCCCGGCCGCGGTGGCCTCGGCGGTACGGGCGGCCACGGGCCGGCCGGTGAACCGGCTGCCGATACGGCCCCAGGCGGCCGTGGTGACGACACCGTGACCGCGCCTGCTCCCGGGCCGTCGCGCTACGAATCCGAGCCGCCGCGCTTTGAACCTGAGCCGCCGCGTTACGAACCGGCGCCCGGTGTCGGGAAGCTGGCGCTGTGGGTGCTGCTGTTCGTGGTGGCGGCCGTGGTGGTCGTCGTCGGGGGCGTGTATTTCGCCTGATGGGCGGTTTCGTCTGATGGATGGTTCGGCCTGCTGCGGGGTGTCGGCCGATGGACGGTGACGCCCTCATCACGGGGGTCCATGGCCGCCGGATGACCGTCTCCGGGCGCGAGGAGTAGGAGCCCGGCGCGGGCGGCGAGGCCGAGGCCCAACTCCGGCTGCGGTACGGCCTGTCGGCGGCACCGCGGACGCGTACGCGCGGGCCGGGTGCACGGCGGTCGTGCAGGAGGTCGTCCTGGGCGAGCAGTCGACGGCGTACGTCGGACTGATCCGCACCCGCCCCCTGTACGTCGTCGTGGCCGTCGGGCGCTCGGGCGGGCCCCGTCTGTGCACCGCCCTGTGCCTGCGTGTTTCCGGCGTTGTCAGTGGTGCGGCGTATGGTTTTGGCTCAGTGGGGAACCGCCGTTGGACGAGCGGGAGTTCCCTGCCTGGGGGGGGAGCACGATGCGTTCACATGCGCGGGGGAGCCATGAGCACGACTGACACCGAGGTCGGCGGCGCGATCACACTGACCGACGACGAGCTGTTTCCGTACATCACGCACGACGGCACGTGGCGTCGGCTGACGGGACCCGGACTGCCCGGCCAGGGCACGCTGATGGAGTTCGGCACACTGCGGGAGCACGGGCTGCGCAGGGTCGCGGACCTGGCGGGTGACGCGGAGACGCTCGCCGGGGAGCTCCAGGACCAACTGGTCATAGGGGCGCTGCGGACCTTCGACAGGGACCTGGAGTCGATCGTCCTCGACGGGGCGACTGGGGAGGTCTCCACGACGTCCGTCGACCCGGGCGCGGTGCTGACGGACCTCTCGCCGCTGGCCCCCTCCCTGGAGGCGCTGGTGCGTTTCGCGGCGGCCACGGAGGAGCTGACGGCCTTACGCGGCCATCTCGCGCCGCGGGAGACACGGTTCGGCCCGAAGGCGGTCACCGAGGTGTCGGACCGGCTGTCCGCCGTCTTCGAGGACGCGGCGGGCGACAAGGTGCCGCCGTTCTGGCGGATGGCCGCGCTGATCCGTCCGCTGGCCCGGATCGCGGGCCCCGGCGACGGGCTCGTCCTGGACCTGCCGAAGCGGCTGCTGGACGAGGAGTTCGGCACGGGCGGTGTCATGCGCTTCGAGGACGTGGACTTCCCGACCGCGCTCACGCACGAGCCGACGCGCCGCTTCCTGCGCGAAACCGGCCTCCCGGAGGACGGCGTCGTCTTCCAGCTGGACACGGAGGTGCCTCTGCCCGCCCTCAGCGAGTACTACACGGACGAGCACCCCGAAGACTTCACCGCCGACGAACTCCCCGCCGCCGCCGACCGGCTGATACGCCTCGGCTACCTGCTGGAGGACACCAGCCTCGTGGTGGACGGCTCCACCGGCGCCGTCCTCGCCTGGAGCGAGCCGGACCTCATTCTCCGCCCCCTGAACGCCGATATCTCCACCCTCGCGTTCACCCTCTGGCTGCTGCACCGGGAGAGGTCCCTGGACGCGGCCCACGGCCTCACGGACTCCTACGACCAGTTGGCCGTCACCATGACCCAGACCCTGGCCACGGTCGACCCTCTCGCCTGCGATCCGACCCCGGCCCTGACCGGCGACGACGGCCGCCGCTACTGGCCGGAGATATTCGAGGACCGGACGTACGGAGCGCTGTACGCGTAGGCGGGCCGTCGCACCGGCAAGGTCGCGGCGCCAGGAGTTGGACCTGGGCCGCAATGGATCGCACGATGTGACGTTCCCACAGATCGCCCTCTGAACCGGCGCTGCCGGGGAACGTTGGCGGGTGCACTCCTTCAGGTACGGGCGCACACAGGGGCGCCGGCGGCTGCACCGACGACCTGTGGGCGGCGACCGGACAACGCACGGTCACCTGTCCCACGCTGCCGCTCTGCCCGCCCGCGCCCCGAAAGACGACCTGGGATCCCCCACACCGGACGGCCACCCGGCAGTCGCCGCTGCCCGCACCCCGGAGAAACACCCAGAACCCGCCCGACACCCGTGACCGGATTCCACGCGCTGGATCAAGGCTGAGAGGCCGTGGCGGGAATCGAACCCACGTAACTCGATTGACAGGTTTCTCCGGGCTGGTCAGAGCACGAGTCGGGCTCGTGGGTGCTTGTCCAATCCCGTACGCGAGCAGTGATATCCGAAGCTGAGTGAATTGCTCTGGACGGCTGCGTACGGCGATGAACGAGACGGGAACTGAGACGGGGGTGGCCCCGAAGAGATGCCGCGTCCGTCTGAGCGTGCTGGCGTGTGCACAGGGAGGATCAGAGCGCCGGCCCGGCGGGCAATGAAACGAGCTATGCGCTGCATTGCCTCGCGGCGTCGGTGTGCTCGGGGCACCAGCGGTAGTAGCTCTCGTCAAGGTTTCGGCTGTGCGTTGCCCGTCCATGCCGGGGCCGCCATCCACGCCAGTAGCGGGTGTTACAGCGATTGCATAGCGGTGCGCGCACAAAGCCGTGCGTTTGGCAGTGGTCCCACACGCTCGCGCGGACGGTCATGCAGCTTGCGCACATGAACTGCGCAGCAGTTGGCCAGTCCCGTCGACCATCGCGGTCGACGCGGTAGCGCTGACCTGTCAGTTGGCCGTCATACGCCACGGCGTTCGCGTCGCTGCCTCTCGCGCCGTAGACGACCGCGGTGCGGGTGCACTCTCCTTGATCGGCTACCACGGCATCTCCGACCCGTTCGAACCACCCGGCGGCATCCTGGCCGTGGTGTGCCCCGAGACACGAGCAGTGGCATTCAGCGCCCATCGCCTCCAAACATGTCCTAGTGCATTTCGACAGCCTCGACATGTCTCGATAGAGCACGATGAACCCGTACCGGTCGACCGCCGCCGTAACCAGCCGTACGAGACTGCTACGCGGCAGGTTCCATCGGTCGCCGCTGAACTCCGGGGAACGGATGCCGACCGTCTTGTGTAGCCAACTGCGGTTACCCTTCCGGGGCGGAATCTTGGCGATGACCTGCCCGTGGAGCGGTAGCCAAACCATCGGCACAGGCCCTGTCCCGGGCTTGGTGACCACGCGTCCATCGACGATGCGAACTGGTAAGTCGTCCGTCATACGCCCACGGTGGCAGGAAGATAAGCATTCGGGAACTCCGCCTCCAGGATTGTCCGCGCTGGTCAGGGCGTGATCCGGACGCGTTCCGAAAGGTTGCCCCCAACACGCTTTCCAACTGTGCGTCTGGCCGTTCGGGGGTAGTCGTGGGCGTTCACGCAGCAGCTCAGGCAGGGTGCGCGTACTGCGGTGAACGGTGGCGCTCGTCAGCGCACTGGACAAGACCAGGACACTGGTCGGTCCTCGCTGACGGACCAGTAGCCAGCGAGTAGGCCCGGCGCCGGACTGTTCTTCCCGGGAGCCAGGACACCGGTACCGGGGGTACTGACAAATCCGCCCCGCTGTTCCCTGAACCCTGCACGCGGTACCGGCCGCATCCGATCGGCACGGACCGCTCCCGCATCGCCGCGGCAACGGCAACAGGCCAACCTGTTTCCTCCGACCACATCACATGTACCAGGTCCGCGTTGGTCGGGTCCGCGCCGCTCAGGTTCGCGCCGCGCAGGTCTGTGCCGCTCAGGTCCGCGCCGCTTGAGGGGCCCGCTGAGGAACTGCGTAGGTGAGATAGAGATCGTTTGATGAGTGACTCGAAACAGTTACCGATCTCGCTACGTCAGTTGGGAAACGTTAACCATGGAGCGGCAGAGCCTCTCATTCTGGTCTGAGATCGTCTTTACGTAGATGACTTTCCTGACACGCGAGGCTCCTCTGTCATCCTGGGATGGACGGAAGTCTCCTGTTGAACCTCATGGCTCTCCTGATCTCCATCGGCGCGGTCGCTACTTCGCTGATCTTTGGCATGCGGCAGTTGGCGATTGCGCGGCACGCCAACTACATGCCAGCCCTACTTGATCTGCTCAGTGAATTTAGAAAAGTGGAGTTTCACGAGCAATACAACTATGTCTGCCGCAGGCTACGCGAAGAGTGTTCGCCCGAATTGGGCATGAGTGAGTTGCCGCCAGAGGCCAAAGAGAGCGTCTACAGTGTTGCTTATTTTTTTCAAACTCTCGCGGGAATGTATGCCCTGGGGATTGTTGAGGAAGAAGTTGCCATGGTCATGGTGCGGGGCCGAGTGCGCGCAGTATGGCGTGCAATTGAGCCCTATGTGGTGAAGGAGCGTGAGTCGCCCATTGTGGATGACCATCTCTTTTCGCTACTGGAGACCTTCGCCGCTGATGCCGAACGCTTTATGGGGCCTTCGAGCGCCGACTTGCTCCGTGCTCGGTGGGGCCGTTGAGTGGGCGGCGGTGGGGTTAGGTTGGGCTATGGGTCGGTGAGGCTGCGTGGGTACTTGCAAGTGAGACGGGAACTGGGACGGACGGGCATAAGGGCGGCATCCCTTCCGGGGTGCCGCCCTTACGTTTTGCCTGGTCAAGGCGCTTGAGGCCGTGGCGGGAATCGAACCCACGTAACTCGCTTTGCAGGCGAGTCCCTAAACCACTCGGGCACACGGCCGTTGTCAGGTGCGGCACGGCTCACTCGTTCCGGACCTGATGGGTCGACCGTAGGCGGGGTGTGGGCGGGGCTCAAGGGGTGGGCGGGCGTTGCAACGGGACTGCCATGTGGCGTTCATGAACGGCGGGCCGGGGTGGGGGCGGTGGTCGTACGACGAAAGGCCTGGTCGATCAGGGTCTCCGGACAGGGGCCAGGGGCAGAAGTGACCCTTACGCTGGCGAGCATGACAGCTCTGGACGCACGCGATGCCACACCGGTTCCGGCAGCGGAACGGACCGACGACGACGGTGTGCTGGGCCAGGCCCATCGCGCACTCAGTATCGGCATCGTCTCCGTCGTGCTGCTGATCGCGTTCGAGGCGACGGCGGTCGGGACGGCCATGCCGGTGGCGGCACGGGAGCTGGACGGGGTGTCGCTGTACGCCTTCGCGTTCTCCGGGTACTTCACGACGAGCCTGTTCGGGATGGTGTTCGCCGGGCAGTGGTCGGACCGTGACGGGCCGCTGGCCTCGCTGACCGCGGGGATATCGGCCTTCGCCGTCGGGCTGTTGCTGTGCGGCACCGCGAGCGCCATGTGGCTGTTCATTCTCGGACGGGCGGTGCAGGGGCTCGGCGGCGGGCTGGTGATCGTCGCGCTGTACGTGGTGGTGGGGCGGGCGTACCCGGCGCGGCTGCGGCCGTCGATCATGGCGGCGTTCGCGGCGAGCTGGGTGATCCCGTCCGTGGTCGGGCCGCTCGCCGCCGGCGCGGTCACCGAGCACCTCGGCTGGCGCTGGGTGTTCCTCGGGATACCCGTCCTGGTCGTCCTGCCAATGGCCCTCGCGCTGCCCCAGATACGGCGGCGGACGGCGAGACCGGAAGGTGCGGAGGGCAAGGGCCGCGCGCGCTTCGACCGGCGGCGTATCCGGCTCGCGCTCGGTATCTCGTGCGGTGCCGGGATCCTCCAGTACGCCGCCCAGGACCTGACCTGGTTCTCGCTCGTCCCCGCGGCCGCGGGCGCCGCGCTGCTCGTCCCCGCCGTGCTCGGGCTGCTGCCCCGCGGCACCTACCGGGCGGCGCGTGGGCTGCCGTCCGTGGTGCTGCTCCGCGGGGTCGCGGCCGGCTCCTTCATCGCCGCCGAGTCCTTCGTGCCGCTCATGCTCGTCACCCAGCGGGGGCTGTCGCCGACGCTCGCCGGGTTCTCGCTCGCGGCGGGCGGCGGGACCTGGGCGCTGGGCTCCTACATCCAGTCGAGGCCGCGTGTGGAGCCGTACCGGGAGCGCTTGATGTTCCTCGGCATGGTGCTGGTCGCGGCCGCGATCGCCACCGCGCCGAGTGTCCTGATCCAGGCCGTGCCCGTGTGGATCGTCGCCGTCGCGTGGGGGTTCGGCTGCCTGGGGATGGGGCTGGTCATCGCCTCGACCAGCGTGCTGCTGCTGCAACTCTCGGCGCCGGAGGAGGCCGGCACCAACTCCGCCTCGCTCCAGATCTCCGACGGCCTCGCCAACGTGGTGCTGCTCGCCGCGGGCGGCGCTGCCTTCGCCGCGCTGGGCGGCGGTGCCCTGAGTCACACGGCCACCACGGCATCCGGCTCGCACCCGGCCGCCTTCGCGGCGGTGTTCCTGCCGATGGCGGGGGTGGCGCTGGTGGGTGCGTGGGTGACCACCCGGGTGCGGGGCACTCACCCCGGGTCCGAGGGTGCCGCGTGAGTGGCGCGGCCTTGAACCCCGAGGGTGCCCGTGAGGTGGTGTGCTCCGAGTCCTGAGGGTTGCCGTGAGCGGTCGCGGGATCCGAACCCTGAAGACGCCGCCTGAGGTGGCGAGACCTGAACCCCGACGCCGTGCACGACGCGATGCGATGTGACCTGAGTCCCATCCCAGGGGGCGCCGGTGTCGTGCGCGCGTTGGTGTGTGCGGGGCGCCGGTAGGGTGGCCCGGTTGTCATACGTAGCCGAGCCGCTCAACCCACACCGGAGACCGTGACTACCACCGCCGCTTCCGCCTCCCACCACCTCTCACCCGCCTTTCCCGGCCGTGCCCCCTGGGGCACCGCCGGCAAGCTGCGTGCCTGGCAGCAGAGGGCCGTGGAGAGGTACGTCCAGGAGCAGCCACGCGACTTCCTGGCCGTCGCCACGCCCGGCGCCGGCAAGACGACGTTCGCGCTGACCCTCGCGTCCTGGCTGCTGCACCACCATGTCGTGCAGCAGGTGACCGTGGTCGCGCCGACCGAGCATCTGAAGAAGCAGTGGGCGGAGGCGGCCGCGCGGATAGGGATCAAGCTGGATCCCGAGTACAGCGCGGGTCCGCTCAGCAAGGAGTACCAGGGCGTCGCCGTGACGTACGCCGGTGTCGGTGTGCGGCCCATGCTGCACCGCAACCGCGTGGAGCAGCGCAAGACCCTCGTCATCCTCGACGAGATCCACCACGCCGGTGACTCCAAGTCGTGGGGCGAGGCGTGCCTGGAGGCGTTCGAGCCCGCCACCCGGCGCCTCGCGCTCACCGGTACGCCCTTCAGGTCCGACACCAACCCCATCCCCTTCGTGACGTACGAGGAGGGGAGGGACGGGATCCGGCGGTCGGCGGCCGACTACACGTACGGATACGGGTCCGCGCTCGCCGACGGGGTCGTCAGGCCCGTCATCTTCCTCTCCTACAGCGGCAACATGCGGTGGCGTACGAAGGCGGGCGACGAGATCGCCGCCCGGCTCGGCGAACCGATGACCAAGGACGCCATCTCGCAGGCCTGGCGCACCGCCCTCGACCCGCGCGGCGAGTGGATGCCGAGTGTGCTGCGCGCCGCCGACCGGCGCCTGACGGAGGTGCGCAAGGGCATCCCGGACGCCGGCGCGCTCGTCATCGCGACCGACCAGGAGTCGGCCCGCGCCTACGCCAAACTCATCCGCGACATCACCGGGACCAGTGCCACCGTCGTACTGTCCGACGACACCGGTGCCTCGAACCGTATCGACGAGTTCAGCCAGGGCGACGCCCGCTGGATGGTCGCGGTGCGGATGGTGTCCGAGGGCGTCGACGTGCCGCGGCTCGCTGTCGGCGTGTACGCCACCACCATCTCCACGCCTCTCTTCTTCGCCCAGGCCGTCGGGCGCTTCGTGCGCTCCCGGCGGCGCGGTGAGACGGCCTCCGTGTTCCTCCCGACGGTTCCCGACCTCCTCGGCTTCGCCAACGAGATGGAGGTCGAGCGCGACCACGTCCTCGACAAGCCCAAGAAGGAGGGCGAGGAGGACCCGTACGCCGAGTCCGAGAAGGAGATGGAGGAGGCGAACCGGGAGGAGGACGAGGACACCGGGGAGCAGGAGCAGTTCTCCTTCGAGGCGCTGGAGTCCGAGGCCGTCTTCGACCGGGTGCTGTACGACGGTGCCGAGTTCGGGATGCAGGCGCACCCGGGGAGCGAGGAGGAGCAGGACTACCTCGGCATTCCCGGGCTGCTGGAGCCCGACCAGGTGCAGATGCTCCTCCAGAAGCGGCAGGCCCGGCAGATCGCGCACAGCCGCAAGAAGCCGGACGACGAGGCGGACCTTCTCGAACTGCCCGCCGAGCGGCGGCCGGTGGTCTCCCACAAGGAGATGCTGGAGCTCAGGAAGCAGCTCAACACCATGGTCGGCGCGTACGTCCACCAGAGCGGCAAGCCGCACGGGGTGATCCACACCGAGCTGCGGCGCGTGTGCGGGGGGCCGCCGAGCGCGGAGGCCACGGCGGGGCAGCTGCGGCAGCGGATCGCCAAGGTGCAGGAGTGGGCCACGCGGATGCGGTGACGCCGGGCGCTGTGCCTGTGCGGGTGACGCCGGGCGCTGTGCCGGTGGCCGTGCTGGCGTCGGTTGCTGGGGCTGTACCTCACCTCTATCTACCCTCTACCTCCACCTGCACCTCTACACGTAGCCGTGTCCACGTCCTGGTGGCGGCGTGCGGACGCTCGCGTGCGCTGTGTGCAGAGGTGGTGTACGCCGGGTCGCGAGCGCCGGGCGAATCGGGGCAAACAAAATCAGTCCGTACCAGCCGATGCCCGGATTCTGGACGGAGCCTTCCGCTGAGCGAACCGGCTCGCTACTGTCCCGCTACGCACACGCCCCGTGGCAGCGCAGCCGCGGAGCGCAGCCGTGAAGCGACTCCGCCCGGGAGAACCGGGTCTCAGCCGACCGGCGGCCTCTGAAGCGCGTCGCCGACGGGACTCGGTGCCGCGACCGCCGCGAGGGGGCCGTCGACCTCACCACTAAGGAGCGGGCGTCGTGACCGCGGAGACCTCTCAGACGCTCGACCGGGGACTGCGTGTCCTCAAGCTGCTCGCCGACACGGATCACGGGCTGACCGTCACCGAACTCTCCAACAAACTGGGCGTGAACCGGACGGTTGTGTACCGGTTGCTGGCCACGTTGGAGCAGCACGCTCTCGTACGCCGTGATCTGGGCGGTCGTGCCCGGGTCGGGCTCGGGGTGCTGCGGCTGGGACGGCAGGTGCATCCGCTGGTACGGGAGGCCGCGCTGCCGGCGTTGCGCTCGCTCGCGGAGGACATCGGGGCGACGGCCCATCTCACGCTCGTCGACGGCAGCGAGGCCCTCGCGGTCGCGGTCGTCGAGCCCACGTGGACGGACTACCACGTCGCCTATCGCGCCGGGTTCCGGCATCCGCTGGACCGGGGTGCCGCCGGGCGGGCGATTCTCGCCGCGCGGCAGGCGCCGGTCGGGGAGTGCGGGTTCACGCTGACGCACGGGGAGTTGGAGGCGGGGGCCAGCGGGGCCGCGGCGCCGCTGGTCGGTGTGACCGGGGTCGAGGGCAGCGTGGGTGTCGTGATGCTCGCGGACTCCGTGCCGGAGCGGGTGGGGCCGCGCGTCCTGGACGCGGCCCGCGAAGTGGCCGACGCGTTGCGCTGAGCGCGGGCCTGCCGGGTGCGGGTGCGTGAGGCTGAGCTCGGGCGGGCCGGGCGCGTGAGGCTGAGCTCGGGGTGGGTCGCGCGGCCCGGCGCTTGCGGGGTGCCGCCGCGCCCACCCGTGCCGCCCCCGGCGGCACGCATGCCCGCAGCTAAGGCGAGGGCGCGGGCACCGGCCCCCGCCCGCGGTCCCTCCGCGCGTTAGATTGACCCCGTGCTCTCTCGTCTCACGCGCCCCAGGGCCGTCGCTGTCTGTGCTGTTCCCGTTGTGGCTCTGGTCGCGGTGGCGGTGTTCGCGCCGTTGCCGTTCTCGCTGACGCAGCCGGGGATCACGGCGAACGTGCTCGGGGAGAACAAGGGGGAACCGGTGATCACGATCACGGGCGCGTCCACGCGCGAGACGACCGGGCAGCTCCGGATGACGACGATCGAGGCGACGGGGCCGGACGCCGGTGTCCACCTCGGGGACCTGCTCGACGCCTGGTTCCGCAAGGACCAGGCCGTGATGCCGCGCGACTCGGTCTACCCCAGCGGCGGCAGCGTCAAGGAGATCAAGCAGCACAACGCGGCCGAGATGCAGGAGTCGCAGGACACGGCAGCCGAGGCGGCACTCTCGTACCTGGGTGAGAAGAACGACGTCCAGGTCACCCTCAGGCTCGCCGACGTCGGCGGGCCCAGCGCCGGACTGCTCTTCTCCCTCGGCATCGTCGACAAGCTGGACGGCGACGGCAGCGGCGGCGACCTCACCGGGGGCCGCACCATCGCCGGTACGGGAACGATCGACGCCGCCGGCAAGGTCGGCGCGGTCGGTGGCGTCGCCCTGAAGACCCGGGCGGCCCGGCGCGACGGCGCGACCGTCTTCCTGGTCCCGAAGGCGGAGTGCTCGGACGCGAGGACGGAACTGCCCAAGGGGCTGCGCCTGATCCCGGTGACCACCCTCGAGGGAGCGGTGGAGTCCCTGGTGGCCCTGGAGAAGGGGACCGGCTCGGTACCGAGCTGCTGAACCCGCCAGGCGCCGGCCCGACCGCACGGACCTCCGTCAGCCGTCCTTCACGAACCCCTCCTCCTTCATCCAGTCCAGCGCGACCTGGTGCGGGTCCTCCCCGTCCACGTCCACCTTGGCGTTCAGGTCCCGCGCCACGGAGTTGTTCAGCTTCTTGGTGATGGGGTCGAGGACCTCGGCGATCGCCGGATACTTCTTCAGGGCCTTGGTGTTGATCTCGGGGGCGACGTTGTAGTTGGGGAAGAACTTCTTGTCGTCCGCCATCACCTCCAGGTTCATCGACTTGATGCGCCCGTCGGTGGTGAACACCTCGCCGTAGGTGCAGGTCCCCTTCGCCACCTGGGTGTAGATGATCCCGGTGTCCATCTGCGTGACGTTCCCGGCGGGGATGCTCATCCCGTACGCCTTCTCCATGCCCGGCAGCCCGTCCGCCCGGTTGGCGAACTCGCTCTCCACACACAGCGTGACCGCGCTCGGGTCCGACTTGGCCAGCGCCGCCACGTCGGAGAGCGTCTTCGTGCGGTACTTCCTGAAGTTGGACTGGTTCATGGCGAGCGCGTAGGTGTTGTTGAGGGTGGACGGCGGCAGCCAGGTGACGCCGTTCTTCGCGTCGGCGTCCCGCACGGCCTCCCACTGCTTCCGCGGGTCGGTGATGGGTTCGCTGTTGCCGAGGTACGTGATCCAGGCGGTGCCCGTGTACTCGTACATGCCGTCCGCGTCGCCGCTCTTCACCGCCTCGCGGGCACCGATCGAACCCTGGATGCCGGTGCGGTCGAGCACCTCAGCGCCGGCCGCCTGGAAGGCGATGCCCATGATCGCGCCGAGGATGAGCTGCTCGGTGAACTCCTTGGACGTCACCGTCAGATCGGCGCCCTCCAGCGGCTTGCCCTGCCCGATCGAGCCCGGTTCGACGTCGTCGACCATGGGCGAGCCGCTGGTCAGCCCACAGCCGGACGCCGCGACCAGCACCCCGGCCAGCCCCAGACACGTACGCCTGACGGCCCTGGTGACGCGCACGGCCCTCATGACTCCACCTCCAGTCCCCGCGGCCGCAGCAGCAGTTCGGCCAGCGAGGCGAGCCAGTCCACGAGCAGCGCGAGGGCCACGGTGAGGATCGAGCCCAGGACCAGGACCGGCATGCGCTGGGTGGTGATGCCGGTGGTGATGAGGACGCCGAGGCCGCCGCCTCCGCCGAAGGTGGCGAGGGTGGCGGTGCCGACG
Source organism: Streptomyces sp. NPDC050535 (assembly GCF_044457665.1). Classification (NCBI taxonomy): domain Bacteria; kingdom Bacillati; phylum Actinomycetota; class Actinomycetes; order Kitasatosporales; family Streptomycetaceae; genus Streptomyces; species Streptomyces sp. NPDC050535. Next base: position 633,728 of record NZ_JBITHE010000002.1, on the reverse strand, counting down.
TTCAGGACCAGCGCGGTACGGACACCCGCGAGGATCAGCGGTACGGCCAGCGGGAGTTCGATCCGCGACAGGACCCCCAGCTGCGACATGCCGATGCCGCGCGCGGCCTCCAGCAGGGTCGGGTCGTTCGCCTTCAGTCCCGCGATCGTGTTGGAGAGGACCGGCAGGACGGCGTAGATGATGATGCCGATCAGGGCCGCCTTCTCGCCGATGCCCAGCCAGATGACCAGCAGCGCGAGGAGGCCGATGGCCGGGGTCGCCTGGCCCATGTTGGCGAACGTCATCGCGACCGGGGCCGCCTTCCGGAACGCCCTGCGGGTCAGCAGGATGCCCAGCGGGATCGCGATGATCAGCACGAAGAACGTGGAGATCACGGTGAGTTGGATGTGCTGGGTCAGCGCTTTCCACACCTGGCCGCCGGAGATCGCGTTCTCGGAGATCGAGTCCAGGTCGGCCTGCTGGAACCAGAGCCAGGTGGCCAGGAGCACGGCCGCCAGCGCCGCGGGCAGGAAGGTCAGCTTCTGCCAGGTGATCCGGCGCCTCGGGGCGGCGGCCGGTGGCGGCGGCCCCGGCTCGACCGAGCCGCCGTCCGTGCCCTCGTCGGCGGAGTCGCGGAAGGCGAGCCCCTTGACCTCGTGCTCACCCTCGGGCCGCTGCCCGGGCGGGGGAGTGTTCACGCCTTCCCCTCCCCGCCCTCGACGCCCTCCTGCTCGAAGTGGGTCTGCTGGGCGCGCGCCTCCTCCAGCTCGTGCTGGTGCTCCATGGCGTCCAGCCGGTCGGCCTCCAGGAGTTCGTGCACGGAGTTCATCAGCGTCTCCATGTCGACGACGCCGATGTACTCGCCGCGCCGCCCGGTCACCGCGACCCGGCCCGTGTTGTCGGTGAGCACCGCCTCCAGGGCGTCCCGCAGGGTGGCGTCCCGGGTCACGGTGTCGTGCACCAGCGTGCCCGCCCGCGCCAGCGAACCCTTCGCCCGCATCAGGTCGCCGCGCCGCAGCCACTTGTAGGGGCGCCCGCGCCGGTCGAGCAGCAGGATCTCGTTCGTGCCGCTGGAGCGGAGCTTGTTGAAGATGTCCTGGAGCGGGTCGTCGACGGTGATCGTCGGATACTCGGTGATCTCCACATCCCGTACCCGGCTGAGGTTGAGCCGCTTCAGGGCCGCGCCCGCGCCCACGAACCCGGACACGAAGTCGTCGGCCGGGTTGGTGAGGATCGCCTCCGGGGTGTCGAACTGCGCGATGTGCGAGTGCTCGCGCAGTACCGCGATCCGGTCGCCCAGCTTGATCGCCTCGTCGAAGTCGTGGGTGACGAAGACGATCGTCTTGTGCAACTCGTGCTGGAGCCGGATCAGTTCGTCCTGGAGGTGGTCGCGGGTGATCGGGTCGACCGCGCCGAAGGGTTCGTCCATCAGCAGGACGGGCGGGTCGGCGGCCAACGCCCTTGCCACACCCACACGTTGCTGCTGGCCCCCGGAGAGCTGACGCGGATAACGGCCGAGGAACTCGCCCGGGTCGAGCCCGACCAGGTCCAGCATCTCCTCCACCCGCGACTTGATCCTCCCCTTCGGCCAGCCGGTCATCTTCGGTACCAGGGAGATGTTCTGAGCGACCGTCATGTGCGGGAAGAGCCCGGAGGACTGGATGGCGTACCCGATCGTGCGGCGCAGCTTCACCGGGTCCATGTCGGTGACGTCCTCGCCGCCGATGCGGATCCGGCCGCCCGTCGGCTCGATCAGCCGGTTGATCATCTTCAGGGTGGTGGACTTGCCGCAGCCCGACGGGCCCACGAAGACGACCAGTTCACCGGCCTTGATCTCCATGTTGACGTTGTCGACCGCCGGGTCGGCGCTGCCCGGATAGCGCTTGGTGAGGTTCTCCAGCTCGATGGTGGCGCCGGAGGTGCGCTCCTCCACCGGCACGGGACCGGCGTCGGCCGCGTTCTCGGTCGTCTCAGACACGGATCCCCCTCGGGATGGTCAGCCGCCCGATGAGGACGTACACGGCGTCGAACAGGAGCGCCAGGATGATGATCCCGAGGGTGCCCGCGAGTACCTGGTTGAGCGCGTTCTTGCTGCCCAGGGAGCCGATGCCGCGGAAGATCTCGTTGCCGAGGCCGGGCCCGGAGGCGTACGCCGCGATGGCCGCGATGCCCATCAGCATCTGCGTGGAGACCCGGATGCCGGTGAGGATCGGCGGCCAGGCCAGCGGCAGTTCGACCCGCACGAGCTGGGCGACGCGCGACATCCCGATGCCTCTCGCCGCGTCCACCAGTGAGGGGTCGACCCCGCGCAGGCCGACGATCGAGTTGCGCACGATGGGCAGCAGTCCGTACAGCGTCAGCGCGATGACGGTCGGCGGGACGCCCAGTCCGACCACGGGGATCAGCAGACCGATCATGGCCAGGGACGGGATCGTCAGGATCATGGAGGTGGTCGTGGTGGCGACGCCGCCGGCCCACTCGCTGCGGTAGGTGACGACACCGATCACCACACCGATGACGGTCGCCACGACCATGCACTGGAAGACCGCGCTGGCGTGCTGGTAGGCGTCCGTGAGCAGTTGCTGGTGGCGGCTGCCCAGGTACTCCCAGAAGTTCACACCAGTCACCCCCGTCGTCGGTCAGTGCTCGGTCGCCGCTTGCTCCACCAGCGGGATGATCCGCAGCGGAACAGGGTTCTCCATGACGATCGCCGTGGAGGCCCGGACGATGCCATCAAAACCGACAACCCGGTCGATCACACGTTGGAGATCGGCGTTCGAGCGGGCGACGAGCCGGCACATCATGTCGCCGCCGCCGGTCGTCGTGTGCAGCTCCAGCACCTCGGGGACGGTCGTCAAGTGGGCCCGTACGTCGGGGCCTTGCCCCTGCCTGATCTGGAGGGTCGCGAACGCCGTGACCGGGTATCCCAGCGCGGCCGGATCCACCTGCGGCCCGAACCCCCGGATGACTCCATTCGACTGAAGCCGGTCGAGCCGCGCCTGTACGGTGCCGCGCGCGACACCGAGCCGCCGGGACATCTCCAGGACGCCGATGCGCGGCTCCTCGGCGAGCAGCACGATGAGCCGGCCGTCCAGATGATCGATCGCCATGAGGGCCTCCGGGATGGTCAGCTTGTACATAACGCCCGCTGAATCGAGCGATCGTATGAACAGAGTGTCCTGTGAAAACGCAAACTATTGCGCACCTTGCGAAGCGGGGGGAGCCTGCGAGCATGACCCAGACCACTCACCACACTCCCGACACCGCCCGGCAGGCAGACCCCTTCCCGGTCAAGGGAATGGACGCGGTCGTCTTCGCCGTCGGCAACGCCAAGCAGGCCGCCCACTACTACTCCACCGCCTTCGGCATGCGGCTGGTCGCCTACTCCGGACCGGAGAACGGCAGCCGCGAGACCGCCTCGTACGTCCTGGAGAACGGCTCCGCGCGCTTCGTCCTCACCTCCGTGATCAAGCCCGCGACCACCTGGGGCCACTTCCTCGCCGAGCACGTGGCCGAGCACGGCGACGGTGTCGTCGACCTCGCCATCGAGGTCCCGGACGCGCGCGCCGCGTACGCGTACGCCGTCGAGCACGGCGCCCGCTCGGTCGCCGAGCCGTACGAGCTGAAGGACGAGCACGGCACGGTCGTACTCGCCGCGATCGCCACCTACGGCGAGACCCGGCACACCCTGGTGGACCGCTCGGGCTACGACGGCCCCTACCTCCCCGGGTACGCCGCCGCCGCGCCGATCGTGGAACCGCCCGCCCACCGCACCTTCCAGGCCGTCGACCACTGCGTCGGCAACGTCGAACTCGGCCGCATGAACGAGTGGGTCGGCTTCTACAACAAGGTCATGGGCTTCACGAACATGAAGGAGTTCGTGGGCGACGACATCGCGACCGAGTACAGCGCGCTGATGTCGAAGGTCGTCGCGGACGGCACGCTCAAGGTCAAGTTCCCGATCAACGAGCCCGCCATCGCCAAGAAGAAGTCCCAGATCGACGAGTACCTGGAGTTCTACGGCGGCGCGGGCGTCCAGCACATCGCGCTGAACACCGGCGACATCGTCGAGACCGTACGCACCATGCGTGCGGCCGGGGTCCAGTTCCTCGACACCCCGGACTCCTACTACGACACCCTCGGCGAGTGGGTCGGCGACACCCGCGTCCCCGTCGACACCCTGCGCGAACTGAAGATCCTCGCCGACCGCGACGAGGACGGCTATCTGCTGCAGATCTTCACCAAGCCGGTCCAGGACCGCCCGACCGTCTTCTTCGAGATCATCGAACGGCACGGCTCGATGGGCTTCGGCAAGGGCAACTTCAAGGCGCTGTTCGAGGCGATCGAGCGCGAGCAGGAGAGGCGCGGAAACCTGTAACGGCGGCCCGCGCGGGCTTGGCCGACGGCTTGTCCGAGGCCGACGGTGCGCCCGAGGGCGAGGGCTTGTCCGAAGGACTGGGCCTGTTCGAAGCCGACGGCTCGTCCGGTTCCGTCGTTCCACCGGAGTCCGTCGTCCCGTCGGCGCCCGCCGTCTTCTCCGAGTCCGCGGAGTCCTCCGCCGGCCCGCCCGGTCCCTCCCCGGCCGCCGGCTCGCCCAGTGCCTCCAGCGCCGCCTCGGCGGACGGGACGAGGAGCGGCGAGAAGTACGGGTTGACGCGCAGCGCCTCGGCGAGGTGACGGCGGGCCGCGCTGTCGCGCTCCAGGGCGCGTTCGATCTGGCCGCGGTGGTAGGCGTACAGCGCACTGCGTACGCCGCCACCGTGCTCCTTGTCCATGGTCCTGGTGGCGAACCCGAGGGCCTCCTCGTGCTCCCCGGCCCGGTGCAGCGCCCAGCCCAGCGCGTCCGCGACGGCGATCGCCGGGTGCTGCTTCCACTCCTCGCGCAGCAGCCGTACGGCGGTCGCGGGATCGCCGTGGTCCGCCTCGAAGAGCCCGAGGACCAGCTCGTCGTCCACACCCCCGGCGGCCTCCTGGCGCACCCGCTCCCGCAGTACGTCGTACTGGACGCGCGCGGCCCCCTCGACCCCGAGCTTCTCGTACAGCTCGCCCAGTTCCAGCGCGTACCGCGGCTCGGGCCGCTTGGCGAGCGCCGTCTGGTAGGCGCGCAACGCCTCCGACGTGCGCCCCAGCGCCGCCAGTGCGCGCCCCTGCCCGGCGTGCGCGCCGTGCTCGTCGGGGTCCGTGCGCAGCGCGCGCTGGTAGTAGCCCAGCGACTGTTCGCGGTCGCCGCGCTCCCAGGCCAGCTCGCCGGCCTGCTGGAAGAAGGCCGCCTGCTCGGCGGGGGTCGCCGCGCCCGAAGCGGCGTCGGCGACGGCGGCCGCCGCGTCCTCGCGCCAGCCCTGGTCCCAGTAGACCCGCGCGGCACGCGCCATCACCGTCGGACCGGAGCGCAGCTCCAGCAGCTTGTCGAGGGCCTTCCGGGTGGCCTTGTGGTCGCCGAGACCCGTGTACGCGTCGATCAGCAGCGGATAGGTCGTCCAGCGCTTCGGCGACAGTTTCACGGCCGCCTCGCCCCACCGCTTCGCCGCCCGGAAGTCACCACGGGCGTTGGCGAGCGCCGCGAGGCCGTCGAGCGCCTCCACGTTCCCCTTCGGACGGGCCCTGAGCGACGTACGCAGCGCCTGCTCGGCCTTCGGGTAGTACGCGGGCGTCGCGGTCCGCCGGCCCTGTTCCACATACGCCGCACCGAGCACGGCCCACGACTGGTCGTCACCCGGATGGGCCCGCAGATGCGCCTCGCGGTCGCCGATGAGCGCCGCCAGATCGGGCAGCGCCGCGGGCACTCCGGCGCCCACCGCCGTCTGCGCCCGCGCCACCGGACCGGCGGCGGGCTCCGCCGCCTCGCGCCCCGACGAGGGCAGCAGGACCAGCACCCCGCCGAGTACGGCGCCTGCCGCGGCGACGCCGATCAGGGTGCGCCCGGCGAGGGGGGAGAAACGGGATCCGGAGGGCTCGGGCTCCTGCTGCCGCGCGGCGGGTCGCTGCTCTTCGATCTCCATGCCGCTCACTGTGCGTCAGTACGAAGACCACATCGCGGCACGCGTTGGGTGCAGCGGACGGGGTTCACACCGATGGCCCCGGGTGGGACGCTGTGATCATGAGCCGTATCGAAGCCCGGCCCGACGAGGACGGGACAGTGACCGGCGGTCTCGTGGACCGCCTGCTGAGCGGTCTGCCGACCGAGGCCGTGCTGACCGACCCGGACGTCACGGCCTCCTACGCCAACGACATGGCGAGCTTCTGCGAGGCGGGCACCCCGGCCGTCGTCGTGCTGCCGCGCACCGTCGAGCAGGTCCAGCACGTCATGCGCACCGCCACCGAGCTGCGCGTCCCCGTCGTCCCGCAGGGCGCCCGCACCGGCCTGTCCGGCGCCGCGAACGCCTCGGACGGGTGCATCGTGCTGTCCCTGCTGAAGATGGACCGCGTGCTCGAGATCAACCCGGTCGACCGGATCGCCGTGGTCGAGCCGGGAGTCGTCAACGCGACCCTCTCCCGCGCCGTCAACGAACACGGCCTGTACTACCCGCCGGACCCCTCCAGCTGGGAGACGTGCACGATCGGCGGCAACATCGGCACCGCGTCGGGCGGCCTGTGCTGCGTCAAGTACGGGGTGACGGCGGAGTACGTCCTCGGTCTGGACGTCGTGCTCGCCGACGGGCGGCTCATGACGACCGGCCGCCGCACCGCCAAGGGCGTCGCCGGGTACGACCTCACCCGCCTCTTCGTCGGCTCCGAGGGCTCGCTCGGCATCGTCGTACGGGCGGTGCTCGCACTGAAGCCGCAGCCGCCCCAACAACTCGTGCTGGCAGCGGAGTTCGCCTCCGCGCGGGCCGCCTGCGACGCCGTGGTCAAGGTGATGGAGGGCGGTCACGTGCCGTCCCTCCTCGAACTGATGGACCGTACGACGGTCAAGGCCGTCAACGACCTCGCCCACATGGGCCTCCCGGAGACCACCGAGGCCCTGCTCCTCGCCGCTTTCGACACTCACGACCCCGCCGCCGACCTCGCCGCGGTCGGAGCCCTGTGCGAGGCCGCGGGCGCCACCCAGGTGGTGCCGGCCGAGGACGCGGCCGAGTCCGAACTCCTGCTCCAAGCGCGCCGGTTGGCGCTCGTCGCGCTGGAGGCGGTCAAGGGCACCACGATGATCGACGACGTGTGTGTGCCGCGCTCCCGGCTCGGCGACATGCTGGAGGGCATCGAGCGCGTCGCCGACAAGTACGCCCTGACCATCGGCGTCTGCGCGCACGCCGGCGACGGCAACACCCACCCCACGGTCTGCTTCGACGCCGCGGACCCCGACGAGTCCCGGCGCGCCCGTGAGTCCTTCGACGAGATCATGGCGCTCGGTCTGGAACTCGGCGGCACGATCACCGGCGAGCACGGCGTGGGCGTCCTGAAGAAGGAGTGGCTGGCGCGCGAGATCGGCCCGGTGGGCGTGGAGATGCAGCGGGCGATCAAGGCGGCCTTCGACCCGCTGGGGCTCCTCAACCCCGGCAAGCTCTTCTGACGCCGACCCACCTCTACCGCCCACCCCTCTACTGCTCACCGTCCCTGGACTCGTCCGAGGGCCACGGGTCGCGCAGCCACAGATCGTCGGCCGGAGTCGGAGCGAGCAGCTCGGCGAGGCCGTCGTCGATACCGAGCCGCTCGGCCTCAGAGCCCGGGGGAACCGCCCGGAGGGTGCGCTCCAGCCAGGCGGACACCTGCGCGGCGGGCGCTTCGAGCAGCGCGTCGCCGTCGGGCGAACTCAGCGCCATCAGCACCACACCGCGGCCCGCCACCTTCGTCGGCCACACCCGCACATCGCCGTGCCCGCACGGCCGGAACACCCCCTCCACGAGCAGTTCACGGGCGAAGGTCCAGTTGACCGGATGGTCGGTGCCGACGTGGAAGGTGATGTGGACGGCGTACGGATCGTCGGTCCGGTAACTGAGCCGCGCCGGGACGGGGATGCTGCGCTCCGGCGACAGGACGAGTTTGAGTTCCAGTTCGCGTTCCACCACGGTGTGCATACCGGTGCTTCCTTTCTCGTACGGGGCCCCGGGGCGGGCCCGTACGAGTGGAGAGCGCGAAGGAGCGGAATCATTACGCGGGTTCCGCGAAGTATTTTTCGGGCGGCCCGCGCACATAGCGGATCCATGCCCGAATGGGGCGGGTACAGCGGGAGCGGCAGTGGCGGGTGCGCCCGTCTGGTAGATGTGGAGCCCCCAACAGACCCCCGAGCAGATACGGGACGACGGACATGAGCGCCCCAACCCCGGCACCCGGTGACGACAGGCCCCGCGAAGGCTATTACCCGGATCCCTCCATTCCTGGATATGTCCGTTACTGGAACGGTGCCGCCTGGGTACCGGGCACGAGCCGTCCGGCGCCGTCCGACGGCGTACCGCTCGCACCGCCCGGCACGCCCCCGGCCTCCGTGCCCGCGCAGTCCCAGGCGCCGGTTCCCGCCGAGGAGACCGGACCGCACTTCTTCGACGAGGACCCGCAACCGTCCCGCGGGGGCCGCCAGGTGAGCCCCGCCGAGGCCCAGCACGGGAGCCGTCCCGAACCCGCGGCCGCCTGGGGTGCCGACCGCTCCCAGCAGTCCGGGTTCGGCCTCGACCAGGACCGCCGGGTGTCCTGGGGCGCGCCCCCCGGAGCCGTCGACCCGCGGGTGCCGCGTGCCGCCGACCCCGCGGACCCGCTCGTCCAGCCCGACGGCCGTTCCTCGCGTACGGACGGCACGGCGACGATCCCGCCCGCCGGCCAGGGCGGCTCCCAGCCCGCGGCGTCCGGCGGCCCCGTGGTGTTCCGGCGCCCGACGGGACCGGTGCGGCCCGCGGGGACGACCGGAGATACGCCGGACGCATCCACCGGCAGTGGCAGTGGCAGTGGCAGCGGCAGCGGGCACTCCCGCGCTTCCGGTGCCGAGGACCTGCCCTCCGAGGGCACCATGACCTTCCGTCCGCTAGCCCAGCGCCCGGCGCAGCCGGAGAGCACGGGCCCGGCCGCCGCGTCTGCCGGGGGCGGCTTCGCCGCCGGGCAGGCCGCCCAGGCCGCGGTCCAGGCCGCCGCCCCCGCCGCCCCGGCCGTCCCCCAGCAGGCCGGCGGCGCCCCCATGGCGGCCGGTACCGGCGGCGGGCAGCCCTCCTGGGCCCAGCAGGTGCACCGGCTCGCGGGTGACCCGGCGGAGGAGGGGCAGCCCGTCGCGCCGTGGAAGCCGCCGGTCGAGGACATCTTCACGGCCGCCGCGCGCAGGCAGTCGGCGACACGTCCCGCGGGCCTGGGCAGGCGGCTGGCCGCCCGGCTGGTGGACAGCGTCGTGCTCGCCGCGGTCACCGGAGTGGCCGCCGTACCGCTGGGCACCAAGGCGGCCGACCACGTCGACGCGAAGGTCGACGCGGCCAAGCTGTCCGGCGAGACCGTCACGGTCTGGCTCCTGGACGGCACGACCGCCGGCTACCTCGGGATCGTCCTCGCCGTCCTGCTCGTCTTCGGCGTCCTCTACGACGCGCTGCCCACCTCCAGGTGGGGCCGCACCCTCGGCAAGATGCTCTGCGGGATCCAGGTGTGCGACATCGAGGGCCACGAACCCCCGTCGTTCGGCTCGGCGTTGCGCCGCTGGCTCGTCTACGCCGTCACGGGCGTCCTCGGTGTCGGTGTCCTGGGTGTCCTGTGGTGCCTGTTCGACAAGCCGTGGCGCCAGTGCTGGCACGACAAGGCGGCCCACACCTTCGTGGCGGCGCGCACGTAGAGGGCGCCGCCCCGGGGCGTACCCGGCCGCGGTTCGTCGGTCGTACACGACCCGGTAGCCCGGACGGCCGCTCGCCGGATGCGGCGGCCGGGAGTTCGCGGTCCACTCGGGCCATGAGCAGCGAACCGCCGCCCCCGGGCTCCGGCCGGCCCCCGGAGGACGATCCGTTCAGGAAGCAGCCGCCGCCCGCCGCGGGCGGCGGCTCCCCGTACGACCCCTCGTACGGCAGCCGGCCCCCGCCGCACGGCGATCAGCCGCCCCCCTTCGGCGGAGGCGGCGATCCCTACGGCGGTGGCGGCCCCTACGGAGGCGACCCGCTCTCCGGGATGCCGCCGCTCGCCGACAGCGGCAAACGGACGCTGGCGCGGATCCTCGACATGATCATCGTGGGTGTCGTGGTGTGGCTGCTGTCGTGGGCGTTCGGGGTGACCGAGTACGACGTCGACACCGACAAGATCGACACCGGCAGGTCGCTGGGGCAGTCGCTCGTCGCCGCCGTGCTCTACATCGGCTACGACACCGTCATGATCAGCCGCACGGGGCAGACCCTCGGCAAGCGGCTGTTCAAGTTGCGGGTGGCCAATCTCGACAACGGCTCCACGCCCTCCTTGCAGACCACGCTGGTCCGCTCGCTGGTGCTGTGGATCCCGTTCGCGTTCTGCTGCGCGTGCATCTGGACCGCGATCGCGGGCGGCTGGAGCTTCTTCGACAAGCCCTACAAGCAGGGCCTCCACGACAAGGCCGCCAAGACCGTGGTGGTCAGCGCCGGCTGACCGGCGGCGCGGAGGAGCGGCAACGAGAACCGGCGGGCCCGTGAGACACGGGCCCGCCGGTTCTCGTACGTGGTGATGTCCTAGGACACCCCCTAGGGGTTCGCCGGTTCCCGTACGGGCTTGGAGGTCGCGGCGGCCACGGACGCGGTCTCGCGCCGGCCGGGGGCGCGCTCCTTCAGCAGGGGCACGACGGGCATCGCCCGGGTGCGCGCCGGCTTCGGCAGCGGAACCGTCAGGGCGACGAGGAGTCCGAGAACGAGTGCCGAGAGGGTGATCGTCACGATCCCCAGGCCCGAACTCGTCTTTGACAGCAGCAGCATGGCGAGGGTGGAGAGGATCACGGTGCAGGAACCGTAGGCGAGCTGTGCGGCGGTCGGACGAGGCATGGCAGTCGTTCGAGGCATGGCAATCGTTCCCTCGGGTGGGGGTGCTCCCCCCGGGTGCCTCTCGCGATGGGGGAGGGGGCGGACAGAGAAGGTGGGCGGAACTGTGAATCGGGGGGTCGATAACGCTGTCAACTTGACGATAACGGTGTCAACTTGGCGATCCATCGACATTCCGACGCTCCGCCAGCCGACTCTATTCGCCTGCATGCCCGAGTGGAACGGCTGGTAAGCCTGACCTAACGCACGGTGTCGGTGCACAGGGGGCGCACGGAGTCATCACACGCGCCGAGTCGGGTTCCGGACGCGCCCGTTGAGCGGTGTGGTGGCGCTCCGGACAGCGAACCGCCACTCCACATAGTGCAGTTGCCAGGTACAAGTCAAGATCTGTCTTTTCTCTGGTAACTCCGGTCCAATGTCGTCACTTGACACGCGTATACGCGCGCGGACCCCATGACCTGGACCCCTCCGTCCGCGCGAGCGGACGCGAGGGAGGACATCAAGTGACCAGCAGATCATGGACGTTCAGAACGGCGGCGGTGGGCGTTGCCCTCGCGGCGGCTACTGCCACGTTCTCGACGTTCGCCGTGGCACAGGCCGATGCCGGCTCCGCGGCCCCGACGGTGGACCGCCGTGACCCGGCCGCGCCCGCCCAGAGCGACACCGAGCACGACCTCAAGGGCCCGCTCTCCGATCGTCAGGCGGCCCAGCGCGAAGAGGCGCTCAAGCAGGTCATATCCGGCGACGCCAAGGTCAAGGACCGCAACGGCTCGCAGGTCGTGCAGCTCGGCAAGGGCAAGTACGTCGAGCTCGGCCGGGAGAAGACCGACAAGATCTTCACGATCCTGGTCGAGTTCGGCGATCAGGTCGACCCCCGCTACGGCGGCACCGTCGGCCCGCTGCACAACGAGATAGCCGAGCCGGACCCCGCCCAGGACAACAGCACGGCCTGGCAGGCGGACTACAACAAGGCGCACTTCGAGGACCTCTACTTCGGCACCGGCAAGGGTGTCGACTCGCTGAAGACGTACTACGAGAAGCAGTCCTCCGGCCGCTACTCGGTCGAGGGCGAGGTCACCGACTGGGTCAAGGTCCCCTACAACGAGGCCCGTTACGGCTCCAACGCCGCGGACACCGGTGCCTGGTACGCGGTGCAGGACGGCGTCACCGCCTGGGTCGCGGCGCAGAAGGCGGCAGGCGCGACCGACGCGGAGATCAAGGCGGACCTGGCCCAGTACGACCTGTGGGACCGCAACGACTTCGACGGTGACGGCAACTTCAACGAGCCCGACGGCTACATCGACCACTTCCAGATCGTGCACGCCGGCGAGGACGAGTCCGCGGGCGGCGGCGCCCAGGGCGAGGACGCCATCTGGGCCCACCGCTGGTTCGCGTTCGGCACCGACGCCGGCTCCACCGGACCCGCGGACAACAGGCTCGGCGGCGCCGAGATCGGCGACACCGACATCTGGGTCGGCGACTACACCATCCAGCCGGAGAACGGCGGACTCGGCGTCTTCGCCCACGAGTACGGCCACGACCTCGGTCTGCCGGACCTCTACGACACCAACGGCGGCGACAACTCCACCGGGTTCTGGACGCTGATGTCCTCCGGCTCCTGGCTCGGCACCGGCAAGGGCGAGATCGGCAACCTCCCCGGCGACATGACCGCCTGGGACAAGCTCCAGCTCGGCTGGCTCAACTACGACACGGCGAAGGCCGCGACGAAGTCGAAGCACACCCTGGGCGTCGCCGAGTACAACACCAAGGACGCGCAGGCGCTCGTCGTCGAGCTGCCCGAGAAGACGGTCACCAACGAGATCGTCGAACCGGCGCAGGGCGCGACCCAGTGGTGGAGCGGCAGCGGCGACAACCTCTCGCAGACGCTGACCCGTTCCGTCGACCTCACCGGCAGGTCCTCGGCCACGCTGACCCTGGACGGCTGGTGGGACATCGAGGCGGGCTACGACTACCTCTACACCGAGGTGTCCACCGACGGCGGCGCCAACTGGACGGCCATCGACGGCACCGCGGACGGCGCGGCCATCAGCCGTGACGGCAGCGGCAAGCCGGCGCTCGACGGCACGACCGAGGCGTACACGAAGCTGTCGTACCCGCTCGACGCCTACGCGGGCCAGAACATCGGCCTGCGCTTCCGCTACGCCACCGACGGCGGGGTGGCCCAGAAGGGCTTCGCGGCCGACGAGATCAGCGTCACCGCGGACGGCACCGCCCTCTTCTCGGACAACGCGGAGACCGCGGACGCGGCTTGGACCGTGAAGGGCTTCTCCCGTATCGGCGCGGCCATCACGGACGACTACGCGCAGTACTACATCGCCGAGAACCGCCAGTACGTGTCGTACGACAAGACCCTCAAGGTCGGCCCGTACAACTTCGGCTTCGCGACGACCCGTCCGGACTGGGTGGAGCACTTCCCGTACCAGAACGGTCTGTTGATCTGGAAGTGGGACACCTCCCAGCCGGACAACAACACCACCCAGCACCCCGGCGCCGGTCTGGTGCTGCCCGTCGACGCCCACCCGACCGCGCTGAAGTGGTCGGACGGCACGGTGATGCGCAGCCGTATCCAGGCGTACGACTCGCCCTTCAGCCTGTACCGCACGGACGCCCTCACCCTGCACAAGGCGGACGTCGCGACCAGGATTCCGTCGCAGCGGGGCGTCTCGGTCTTCGACGACCACACCCACACCTACTACGACGAGAGCACCCCGCTCGCCGGTGTCGCCATCACTGACACCAACACCAAGATCAAGATCGTCAAGGAGGCCCTGAACGGCTCCACGATCTCGCTCCAGGTCGGCCCCGCGGTGAAGTAAACCCTGTTTCCGCAGGTCAGAGCATGATCGGCCGTGACCCCCTGGCGGGTCGCGGCCGATCGTGTTTAGGTGCGTCCTGTGATTCTCTTATTGACACCGGACCGCACGGGGGTGTGACTTCTCATGGCCGCAGGAGGTTTCTGCAAGCTGCCGAACGGCAGCGTGGTGGTGGCGCTGAACCTGCCCAGCCCGTCCGGCGCGTACAGCCCGGTCGCCGGTGTGCGCGTGCTCGTGCTGGCCCAGAACCGGGCCCGCGCGCTGACGAGGCTGCGCAACCTGGGCCTGCGCGCGGTGTACCTGCGGGGCAACGCCCAGCCGCCCACCCCGGACGAGATCACCGCGGTCCTGCACCATCCCGACGGCCTGATATGGCGCACGGCCCCGGCCGCCGACAACGCTGTCCTGGGCCCGGAGCTCGTCCAGGAGCTGTGGCACCCGATCCGGGCGCTGATGCGAAGACCCACGGCGCACCAGGGCACCTAGGGGGTGTCGTTCGGATCAGCCCGGGTCCGCGACGCCTGGCACGGCACCTCGCCGCGTTGTCGCATCACCCGAGTACGCCCAGTATGCGGACGACGCTCCGCCTCGCGATGCACCGCACCGGACGCCGCGGCCTGATCCGGACTGATCCGAACGACACCCCCTAGGACGCTCAGACCACCGGCTTGCCGGTCAGCTCCACGCCCGCGCTCCGCATCTCCTCCAGGGCACGGTTCGTGGTCTCCTCGGCCACTCCGGCGGTCAGGTCCAGCAGGACCTGCGTACGGAAGCCCTCACGGGCGGCGTCCAGGGCGGTGGCGCGCACGCAGTGGTCGGTGGCGATGCCCACCACGTCCACCTCGTCGATCTCCCGGGCGCGCAGCCAGTCCGCCAGCGTCACGCCGTTCTCGTCGGCGCCCTCGAAGCCGCTGTACGCCGCCGCGTACGCGCCCTTGTCGAAGACCGCGTCGATGGCGCCGGAGGCGACGACCGGGGCGAAGTTCGGATGGAAGCCGACGCCCTCCGTGCCGGCCACGCAGTGCGCGGGCCAGGAGTGAACGTAGTCGGGGTTGTCGGCGAAGTGGCCGCCGGGGGCGATGTGGTGGTCGCGGGTCGCCACGACATGGCGGTAGCCGGCGGGCGCCTGCCCGATCAGCTCCGTGATGGCGGCGGCCACGTCGGCGCCCCCCGCCACCGCGAGGCTGCCCCCCTCGCAGAAGTCGTTCTGCACGTCTACGACGATCAAGGCGCGGCGCATGGTCGGTGTCCTTCGGCTCGGCAGGAGGGCGGTGGGGTCGGTGGGGGAGTGCGCGGCCCGGCCTGTGAGCTACCGAGCCTAGAGACTTCGAGTGCACTCCGGGAGGGGGCATTCGGCTGCCGCGCGGCGCCCCGCGGGGTGTGCGGGAACGCTCGCGCGGTGCGGAGGGGGTGTTGCCGTGTCATGCCCGCTCACCGGTTGTTCATGCGCGGGCGCGGTGGCGTACGGATACGTCAGACGTACTCCGTGGGGATGACCGCCTCCCCGCGGGAGAGCTGCGTCGCCGACAGCGGCAGGTTGCCGCGGGCCGCGGAGTGCCGCTCGCGCACGACGTCGAGGGGCTCGCGGGCGACGACCCGACCGCCCTTGACCAGCTCGACCAGGAGCTGCCGGTCGGCCAGCCCGGCCGGCACCGGACCGACACCGATCACCTCGGCCTCGGCGACACCGTGCTCGTCCAGACGGCGCGCGGCCCACTTGCGGCCCCCGATGGACGTCTTTCCGCCGGAGGACTTCTTGGCGACCGCCACCAGCGGGTCCTTCGGGTCGGCCGACTCGGCGCGGGCGACCAGCTTGTAGACCATGGAGCAGGTGGGGTGGCCGGATCCCGTCACCAGCTGGGTGCCCACGCCGTACGCGTCCACGGGCGCCGCCGCCAGCGAGGCGATCGCGTACTCGTCCAGGTCGGAGGTCACGACGATCTTCGTGCCGGTCGCGCCCAGCTCGTCCAGCTGCTCGCGCACCCGGTGCGCGACGAGCAGCAGGTCCCCGGAGTCGATGCGGACGGCGCCCAGCTCGGGCCCGGCCACCTCGACGGCCGTGCGGACCGCCTCCGCGACGTCGTACGTGTCCACGAGCAGGGTGGTGCCCCGGCCGAGCGAGTCCACCTGGGCCTGGAAGGCGTCCCGCTCGTGGTCGTGGAGCAGGGTGAAGGCGTGCGCGGACGTGCCCACCGTCGGGATGCCGTAGCGGAAACCGGCGGCCAGGTCGGAGGTGGTCGTGAAGCCGCCGACGTACGCGGCCCGCGCTGCGGCCACGGCGGCCAGCTCGTGGGTGCGCCGGGCGCCCATCTCGATCAGCGGACGCCCGCCCGCCGCCGAGGCCATCCGGGAGGCGGCGGCCGCGATCGCCGAGTCGTGGTTGAGGATGGAGAGGATCACCGTCTCCAGGAGCACGCACTCCGCGAAGGACCCCTCGACCCGCAGGACCGGCGAGCCCGGGAAGTACACCTCCCCCTCCGGGTAGCCCCAGATGTCCCCGCCGAAGCGGTAGCCGGCGAGCCACTCCAGGGTCGGCTCGTCCACGATGCCGCGCTCGCGCAGGAAGCCGAGGACGTCCGCGTCGAAGCGGAAGTTCTCGACGGCGTCCAGGACGCGTCCGGTGCCGGCCACCACCCCGTAGCGCCGCCCCTCCGGCAGCCTCCGGGTGAAGACCTCGAAGACCGAGCGCCGCTCGGCGGTTCCGGCCGCCAGAGCGGCCCTCAGCATCGTCAGCTCGTACTGGTCGGTGAAGAGAGCCGTCGAGGGAACGTCCACCGGCAGCCCAAGGTCCGCTGTGTTCATGACGGGATCGTACCCCCATCTCGTCACTCTGACGATTTGGGTTGCGGGTTTGCCCGGGACGACCGGCGGCGGGCGTCCGTTTGTGCGGGCACCCCCCTCTGGTGGCAGCATGGGCCGTGTGACGGCTCCCGCACCCCTAGAGACCGAGAAGACCGAGTCGGCGGAGGAGGTCTTCGCCGTACCCGAGCCGGACGTCCCCTGGCTGACGATCGTCCACAACGACCCGGTCAACCTGATGAGCTATGTGACGTATGTCTTCCAGACGTACTTCGGCTACACCAAGGACAAGGCCACCAAGCTCATGATGGACGTCCACCAGAAGGGCCGGGCCGTCGTCTCCAGCGGAAGCCGCGAGGAGATGGAACGCGACGTACAGGCCATGCACGGCTACGGCCTGTGGGCCACCCTTCAGCAGGACCGCAAGTGAGCCCACGCGGCAAGTGGACCGGAAAACAGCACCGAGCGGACCGGAAGCGGCGACACAACCTGATGCCAGGACACTTCGAACCGATCCCCGGCGGCGGCGCGGCCGTCGCGCTCGACGAGGTCGAGATCTCCATCATCCGCTCCCTCGCCGTGCAGCTCATGGAACTCATCGGCCCCGGCCCCGCCGAGAACGCCCAGGACGATCCGCTCGCCGAACTGTTCGCGGAGGGCCCCAGCGAGCCGCCCTCCGACCCGGTGCTGCAACGCCTCTTCCCCGACGCGTACAGCGGCCCCGACGTCGAGGCCCACTCGCCCGAGCAGGCCGAGGAGCAGCGCGCCCACTCCTCGGAGTTCCGCCGCTTCACCGAGAACGACCTGCGCGCGGGCAAGCGGGAGAACGCCCTGACGGTGATCCGCTCGCTGGACGGCCTGACCCCCGGCGGTGACGGCGGCGCGGTCCTCAAGCTGTCCGCCGAGGAGGCCGAGCAGTGGCTGCGCACCCTGAACGACCTGCGGCTGGCCATCGGCGCCCGGCTCGACGTCGTCGCCGAGGAGGACACCGACCTCCTCTTCCGGCTGCCGGACGAGGACCCGCGCAAGCCGATGGTGATGGCGTACCTGTGGCTGGGCGGGCTTCAGGAGACCCTCGTCGAGACCCTTATGCCCTGAGCCGTCACGATTCCCTGTTCGCTCAGAGGACGCTCAAATCCGAATAACGATCACGTCACCATGACCGCGTCCTATGGGGCGCGGTCAGACTTTTGTCCGGTTCTGCCTGTGGTGTGCACCACGAACACCTCGACCTGCCGTCGTTGCGGCCGTGATAAATCTTCACGACCGCCCGACAGGACAACACCCAGGTCCGGCCGGGTGCGCCACCGAGCCGGCGGATCGCCGGCCAGGCGGAAAGCTCCACCATCCGGGGGGATCGGAACCCGATCCGAGGCCATCGCACTGGCTCGGACCGGCATGGAGAAAGGCGCAGCACACATGACCTCATCGCAGGTCGGCAAGCGGTACGACAGCGACGGCAGTGAGGCCGTGGGCGGCGACGCCCCCGAAGAGGGGTACGAGCGCGGGCTCGGCAGCCGCCAGGTCCAGATGATCGCGATCGGCGGCGCCATCGGCGTCGGCCTCTTCCTGGGCGCCGGGGCGAACATCGCCAAGGCCGGGCCCAGCCTCATCCTCATGTACGCCCTCGCGGGCGTGATCATCTTCTTCATCATGCGGGCCCTCGGCGAGTTGCTGCTCTACCGCCCCGTCTCGGGCTCCTTCGCGGAGTACTCGCGCGAGTTCCTCGGCCCGTTCTTCGGCTACTTCACCGGGTGGACGTACTGGCTGATGTGGGTGGTCACCGGCATGGCGGAGCTCACCGCCGCCGCGATCTACGTCCACTACTGGTTCCCGTCGGTCCCGCAGTGGGTGACGGCCCTGGTCTTCCTGGTCGTCCTCTTCGTGGCCAACCTGATCTCGGTGAAGCTCTTCGGCGAGATCGAGTTCTGGTTCTCGATGGTCAAGGTCACCGCGCTGATCGGCATGATCGTGATCGGCCTCGGCGTCCTCACCTTCGGCTTCAGCTCCGCCGGTGACACCGCCGCCGTCTCCAACCTCTGGGAGTTCGACGGCTTCTTCCCCAAGGGCATCGGCTCGTCCCTGATGACCCTCCAGGGCGTGATGTTCGCCTACCTGGCCGTCGAACTGGTCGGCGTCACGGCGGGCGAGTCCGAGAACCCCGAGAAGACCCTCCCCAAGGCGATCAACACCCTGCCCTGGCGCATCGCGCTCTTCTACGTCGGTGCCCTCACGGTCATCCTCTGCGTCGTGAAGTGGACGGAGTTCGCCCCGGGGGTCAGCCCCTTCGTGGCGGCCTTCGCGAAGATCGGCATCCCGGCCGGCGCCGGCATCGTCAACTTCGTCGTCCTCACCGCCGCCCTGTCCTCCTGCAACTCGGGCATGTACTCCACGGGCCGCATGCTGCGCACCCTCGCGGACAACGGCGAGGCCCCGAAGATCTTCAACAAGCTCTCCTCGACCAGGACCCCGGCGTTCGGCATCACCGTCTCCGTGCTCTTCATGGGCATCGGCGTGGTCCTGAACTACGTCGTCCCGGAGAAGGCCTTCGGCTACGTGGTCTCGGTGGCCACCGCGGCCGGCATCTGGACCTGGCTGATGATCCTGGTCAGCCACATCCTGTACCGCCGCGCGGTCGACGCCGGACGCCTGCCCGCGTCCTCCTTCCCGGCCCCGGGCGGCGCGAGGTTCAGCTGGGTCGCGGTCGCGTTCCTGCTCTTCGTCACCTGCCTGATCGCCTACGACGCCGATTCCCGCGTCTGCCTCTACGTGATGGCAGGCTGGGCCGCGGCCCTGGGCATCGGCTGGGCCGTCCTCAAGTCGAGGAACCCGCAGGTCGCCGAGCGCCGCGACCCGGTCTTCGAGAAGGTCGGCTGACCACGCCGGTTCACCATGTGGGCCGCCCCGTACCACGCTTCGGTACGGGGCGGCCTTCTGCTTATCCTGGCCAGCATGCTGACCATCACCCAGGCCCTGTTCGACCAGATCGTCACGCACGCGCGACAGGACCACCCCGACGAGGCGTGCGGCGTCGTCGCGGGACCGGAGGGCACCGGCCGCCCCGAGCGGTTCATCCCGATGCTCAACGCCGCCCGCTCGCCCACGTTCTACGAGTTCGACTCCGGCGACCTGCTGAAGCTGTACCGCGAGATGGACGACCGCGACGAGGAGCCCGCCGTCATCTACCACTCGCACACGGCGACCGAGGCGTACCCGTCCCGCACCGACATCGCGTACGCCAACGAGCCGGGCGCCCACTACGTTCTCGTCTCCACGGCCGACTCGGACGACACCGGGCCCTTCCAGTTCCGCTCGTACCGGATCGTCGAGGGCGTGGTGACGGAGGAGGAGATCAAGGTGGTGGAGGCGTACTGATCTCGCTCTCCGTCCCCATCTCACCCTTCGGCCCGAAAATGTCCGGGATGTGAGATCACACTCCGGGATCCGGACCGGGAATCGATACGATGACCCCATGGTTTCCCACGACGTGAGCGAGAAGACGCCGGGCGCACTGCTCGTGGCGCGGCTGCACGTCGACCTGTGCAGGCTTCAGAGCGCCATCTGTACACGCTGAACCCTGCCGCCGTACGGCCGTGAGCCGCGGCTCCGCAACCGGCGTACCCCATGCTTCCCGCGCTGCCGCGCGCCCACCGACCCGACTCTTCCTTCCGACAGGAGCCCGCAACCATGGCCATCGAGGTCCGCATCCCCACCATCCTCCGCACCTACACCGACGGCCAGAAGGCCGTCGAGGGCGGCGGGGAGACCCTCGCCGAGCTGTTCGCCGACCTCGACACCCGGCACACGGGCATCCAGGGCCGCATCGTGGACGGCGGCGAACTCCGCCGCTTCGTCAACGTGTACCTGAACGACGAGGACGTCCGCTTCCTCGACGGCATCAACACCAAGCTGACCGACGGCGACAACGTGACGATCCTGCCGGCCGTGGCCGGCGGCATGGTCTGATCCGGTCGGGCTCTGATCACTGATGCGCTACGACTCCCCGCTCGCCGCGGTGGGCAACACACCTCTGGTGCGCCTGCCGCGGCTCTCGCCGTCCCCGGACGTGCGGATCTGGGCCAAGCTGGAGGACCGCAATCCGACCGGCTCGGTCAAGGACCGTCCGGCGCTGCACATGGTCGAACAGGCGGAGAAGGACGGCCGGTTGACGCCCGGCTGCACGATCCTGGAGCCGACGTCCGGCAACACGGGCATCTCCCTGGCCATGGCGGCGAAGCTCAAGGGCTACCGCATGGTCTGCGTCATGCCGGAGAACACCTCGCAGGAGCGGCGCGAACTGCTCGCCATGTGGGGCGCGGAGATCATCCCCTCGCCCGCCGCCGGCGGCTCCAACACCGCCGTACGCGTCGCCAAGGAGCTCGCCGCCGAGCACCCGGACTGGGTGATGCTCTACCAGTACGGCAACCCGGACAACGCCGGCGCCCACTACGCCACGACCGCCCCGGAGATCCTCGCCGACCTCCCGTCCGTGACCCACTTCGTGGCGGGCCTCGGCACCACCGGCACCCTCATGGGCGTCGGCCGCTTCCTGCGTGAGCACAAGCCGGACGTGAAGATCGTCGCCGCCGAGCCGCGCTACGACGATCTGGTGTACGGGCTGCGCAACCTCGACGAGGGCTTCGTCCCCGAGCTGTACGACGCGTCCGTCCTCACCACCCGCTTCTCGGTCGGCTCCGCGGACGCGGTGACCCGCACCCGGGAGCTGCTCCAGCAGGAGGGCATCTTCGCGGGCGTCTCCACGGGGGCCGCGCTGCACGCCGCGATCGGGGTCGGCAGGAAGGCCCTCGCCGCGGGGGAGTCCGCCGACATCGTGTTCGTGGTGGCCGACGGGGGCTGGAAGTACCTCTCGACCGGGGTCTACACCGCCGCGACGACGGAGGAAGCGATCGAGACGTTGCAGGGGCAGTTGTGGGCGTAGGCGCGTAACGGGCGGGGGGTGCGGGCGGGTTTTTCGCCCCCTCCGCCCCTTCCCGTCCCGTACCTGAGGGCTGCGCCCCCAGACCCCCCTTGCGCGCATTTCGTGCATTTCGCGCGGGGAATCACCCCGCGAGGTGCCGCACCTGGTCCCACAGTGCCGGATCCACCTCGCCGACCCGACGCCGGAAGTCCCGGACCGGGACCTCGCGCAGTTCGTCCGTCTCCAGGAAGCTCGCCCGGCCCTGGGCGTCGCCCACGGCATCCGGCGGGAGCGCGATGACCCCGGGCCGCTCGTCGTGGTGCTTGCTGGTGATCTTCGCGACGGTCACCACCTTGCCCTTCACCCGCAGGACGAGACACGGGCGGTCCTTGCCGCCGGGCCCGTCCTCGTAGGGGACGCTCGCCCACCAGATCTCCGCCGCCTGCGGCCCCCGTGACCGGCTCGGCCGGGGTTTGGCCGGCCGCCCGGGCGGACGCCTGCTCCCCGCCGGGCGGCGCCCCCGCCCCCAGCCGTCCACGAGTGCCGCGACCAGCGCGAGCAATACCACCGCCGCGAGCGCGAGCCACCAGAACGTGTTCATAGGACGAAGGTACCGGTGCGTACCGTCGAACACCCCCGCCCGGGCGGGGGCGCCCGTCCAAGCCCGGCCCCAGGTCCATCCGAACCGGTGACAGCACAGGTGAGTTCGCCCACAACGGCCCCTGGCGGAGGAGCGACCGGTCCTTTTGCGCCTTACGCTCGACGGACCGCACGACCCCCGTTTCCGTATCTGCTCCGAGTGTCCTCGCCGGGTCTCCGCTCGCCGCGTCCACTCCCTGCACTTCCTGTCAGCGCGGAGGTTCCAGCTCTCATGAAGCTCACCGTCGTCGGCTGCTCGGGGTCGTTCCCGTCCGCGGAATCGGCCTGCTCGAGCTACCTCGTAGAGGCCGACGGCTTCCGGCTGCTCCTCGACATGGGCAATGGTGCCCTTGGCGAGTTGCAGCGCCACTGCGGTCTCTACGACCTCGACGCGATCTTCCTCAGCCATCTGCACGCCGACCACTGCATCGACATGTGCGCGTACTTCGTCGCGCGCTACTACCGCCACGACGGCGGCCGCGCCGGCCCGATCCCGGTCTACGGACCCGAGGGCACGGAGCACCGCCTGACCACCGCGTACGCGGACACCCCCACCGCCTCGTCGATGAGCGAGGTGTTCGACTTCCACACGGTCAAGCCGGCCACGTTCGAGGTCGGCCCGTTCACCGTCCACACGGAGCGGGTGCGTCACCCGGTCGAGGCGTACGGCATCCGCGTCGAGCACGCCGGGCGTGCCCTGACCTACTCCGGGGACACGGGCGTGAGCGAGTCCCTCGACGAACTCGCCCGCGACGCCGACCTGTTCCTCTGCGAGGCCGCGTTCACCCACGGCAAGGAGAACATCCCCGACCTCCACCTCAACGGCCGCGAGGCAGGCGAGACCGCCGCCCGCGCCGGCGCCCGCCGCCTGGTCCTCACCCACATCCCCCCGTGGACGGACCCCGAGGTCAACCTGGCCGACGCGCGCGAGGTGTACGCCGGGCCCGTGGAACTGGCGGTGCCCAGGGCGGCGTACGAGATCTGAACGCCGGTACGCGAAGGCCCCGGAACCGAGTGGGTTCCGGGGCCTTTGTCATGCGTGCGGGTTCATGCCGTACGGGCGAGGCTCACACCTTGGTGAGGTCCTCGACCTCCTCCTCGGGCTCGCGGCCCGGGGTGGTGAGGTTGAACTTGGTGATCGCGAAGCGGAAGACGACGTAGTAGATCGCGCCGAAGACCAGTCCGATCGGGATGATCAGCCAGGGCTTGGTGGCGAGGTTCCAGTTCAGGCCGTAGTCGATCGCACCCGCGGAGAAGGTGAATCCGGCGTGCACGCCGAGCGCCCAGGTGATCGCCATGGACAGGGCGGTGAGGACGGCGTGGATCCCGTACAGGATCGGCGCGACGAACATGAACGAGAACTCGATCGGTTCGGTCACGCCGGTCACGAAGGACGTCAGCGCGAGCGAGATCATCATGCCCATCACGGCCTTGCGGCGCTCGGGGCGGGCGCTGTGCGCGATGGCGAGCGCGGCGGCCGGCAGGCCGAACATCATGATCGGGAAGAAGCCCGACATGAACTGTCCGGCGGTCGGGTCACCGGCGAAGAAGCGGTTGAGGTCACCGTGGACGACGACGCCGGTGGCGGGGTTGGTGAAGTCGCCGATCTGGAACCAGGAGACGGTGTTCACGAACTGGTGCATGCCGACCGGGATCAGCGCGCGGTTGATCAGACCGAACAGGCCCGCGCCGACCGAGCCGAGGCCGGTCATCCACTCGCCGAAGTTGGCGATGACCTCACCGATCGGCTCCCAGACCAGACCGAAGAAGACACCCATGACGGTGCCCACGAAGGCCATGATGATCGGGACGAGGCGGCGGCCGTTGAAGAAGCCGAGCCAGTCGACCAGCTTGGTCCGGTGGAACCGCTGCCACAGCACCGCGGACAGCAGACCCATGATGATGCCGCCGAGGACACCGGGGTTGTTGTACGTCGCGGCTATGTCCGCGCCCGCCTGGACCTTCGCCTCGGTGACCGGGAAGGCCTTCAGCACATTGCTGTAGACCAGGAAACCGACGAGGGCGGCGAGGGCGGTGGAACCGTCCGACTTCTTGGCGAAGCCGATCGCGACACCGATACAGAAGAGCATCGGCAGGTTGTCGAAGATCGCGCCGCCGGCGGTGGCGAAGACCGACGTCACCTTGTCCGGCAGGTTGAGCTTGTCCTGCACGTCCGTCTGCCCGAGCCGCAGCAGGAGACCCGCCGCCGGCAGCACCGCGATCGGAAGCTGGAGACTGCGGCCGACTTTCTGCAGGCCCTGGAACAGGCCGGATCCCCGCTTCTTCGCGGGGGCCGCCGTCGTGCTGGCGGTGGTCATAGTTCCTCCATGTACCGGAGCTGCCGGGGGACGGGAAGGGGGCACGAAGTCGCGCAAAAGGGTGGGCAGCTTCCACGTGGTCTACACCACTAAGTGGTGTAGACCTGTTTTAGCACGGTGAAGGTGAGATAAGGAACCGTCAATTTTGTGGCCTGGGCCATAGCCGGACATCTGATCGCAAGCCTCCGTAAACACGCCGAAGGGCCCCCGGACCAGGAGGTCCGGGGGCCCATCGGGAGCGAGGGAGTGAGGGATCGGGCGAGCGGCTACGCCTTCGTCGCGTCCTCGCGTTCGTCGTCCGCCTCCCGCCCCGGAGTCTTCAGATCGAATTTGGTGATCGCGAAACGGAAGATCGCGTAGTACACGACGGCGAAGCACAACCCGATCGGAATGATCGCCCACGGTTTCGTCGCCAGGTTCCAGTTGATGACGTAGTCGATCAGACCGGCGGAGAAACTGAAGCCGTCATGGACCCCCAGCCCCCAGGTCACCGCCATCGAGACACCCGTCAGCAGCGCGTGCACCGCGTACAGCGCCGGCGCGATGAACACGAAGGAGTACTCGATCGGTTCGGTGATCCCCGTGACGAACGAGGTCAGCGCGATCGACAGCATCAGACCGCCGACCTCCTTGCGCCGGTGCGGCTTCGCGCAGTGCGTCATCGCGAGGCAGGCGGCCGGCAGCGCGAACATCATGATGGGGAAGAATCCCGAGGTGAACTGGCCCGCGTTCGGGTCACCCGCCAGGAACATGTTGATGTCACCGTGGACTTCCGTCCCGTCCGGCTTGGTGTAGGTGCCGAACTGGAACCAGATGGGCACGTTCAGGAACTGGTGCAGCCCGATCACCAGCAGCGCGCGGTTGGCGATACCGAACAAGCCCGCACCCCACGCGTCCAGTCCCACCAGCCAGTCGCTGAAGTTCTCCAGCCCGTCACCGATCGGCGGCCACACCCACAGACACAACGCGGCGAACGCGATCGCGACGAACGACATGATGATCGGCACGAGCCGGCGCCCGTTGAAGAAGCCGAGCCAGTCGACCAGCTTCGTACGGTGGAACCGCTGCCAGAAGTACGCCGACAGCAACCCGATGACGATGCCGCCGAAGACCCCCGGATTCTGGTACGAGAAGGCGTCCACCGTGCCGTCCGACGCCTGGCAGCCGGCCGCGATCTTCTGCGCCCCGGTCGCACAGTCGATCGGGAACTGGCGCAGCACGTTGAAGTAGACGAGGAAGCCCACCACCGCCGCCAGCGCCGTCGACCCGTCGGACTTCTTCGCCATCCCGATCGCGACGCCCACACAGAACAGCATCGGCAGCCCGAGCGACCCGTCGAGCAGCGCGCCGCCGGCGCCCGCCATCACCTTCGAGACGTTCGTCCAGCCGAGACCGTCGTCACCGAACACGTCCGGCTGGCCGAGCCGGTTGAGGATGCCCGCGGCCGGCAGTACGGCGATGGGGAGTTGAAGACTCCGGCCCATCTTCTGCAAGCCCTGGAACAGGTTGCTCCAGGGGGTGCGCGTCGGCGCGGCGGCACTGCTGGCACTCATGGGCGTCCTCCGGGCGGAACCGGGTTTGGCGCCCGTTCGTCAACTGGTGTAGACCAGTCAACGAACGGTCGCACTGTCGTGAACGCCATGATTCGGCACCCGTGACATGACCGCTCGCGAAGATGGGCCAACTGTGGGTTACTGCGACAAACCGGTTCGGATCAGGGAGTAGGACATGGCCACCAAGGCTGAGAAGATCGTCGCCGGGCTCGGCGGCATCGAGAACATCGAAGAGGTCGAGGGCTGCATCACCCGCCTCCGCACCGAGGTCATCGACCCGAGCAAGGTCGACGACGCCGCCCTGAAGGCCGCCGGCGCCCACGGCGTCGTCAAGATGGGCAACGCCATCCAGGTCGTCATCGGCACCGACGCCGACCCGATCGCGGCGGACATCGAAGACATGATGTGAACCACCACGGTTCCTGAGCCCGCGCGGCTCACCCCAGAGGGGCTGCTCCCGTAACCGGCGGCAGCCCCAGGGCCCTGTCGCCAAGCTGACGCCTGCCTCGCGGCACCAGCTTGGCGACAGGGCCCAGCCCGTATGCGGCTAGGCTCTTCGCCATGTCTCGAATCGACGGCCGCACCCCCGAACAGCTTCGCCCCATCACCATCCAGCGTGGCTGGAGCAAGCACGCCGAGGGCTCCGTCCTCGTCTCCTTCGGCGACACCAAGGTCTTCTGCACCGCCTCCGTCACCGAAGGCGTCCCGCGCTGGCGCAAGGGCAGCGGCGAGGGCTGGGTCACCGCCGAGTACTCGATGCTGCCGCGCGCCACCAACACCCGCGGCGACCGCGAGTCCGTCCGCGGCAAGATCGGCGGCCGCACCCACGAGATCTCCCGCCTCATCGGACGCTCGCTGCGCGCCGTCATCGACTACAAGGCGCTCGGCGAGAACACCATCGTCCTCGACTGCGACGTCCTCCAGGCAGACGGCGGCACCCGCACGGCCGCGATCACCGGCGCGTACGTGGCACTGGCCGACGCCGTCACCTGGGCCCAGGGCAAGAAGCTCGTCAAGGCCGGCCGCCGGCCGCTCACCGGCACGGTCTCGGCGGTCTCCGTCGGCATCGTCGGCGGCGTCCCCCTGCTGGACCTCTGCTACGAGGAGGACGTCCGCGCCGACACCGACATGAACGTCGTCTGCACCGGCGACGGCCGCTTCGTCGAGGTCCAGGGCACCGCCGAGGCCGAGCCGTTCGACCGCAAGGAGCTGAACGCCCTGCTCGACCTCGCCGTCGCGGGCTGCGACGAGCTCGCCGCCGTACAGCGCACGGCACTTGAGGCAACCACGCGTTGATCCCACGCGTTCTAAGGGGTACAGGCGTACGGTCCAGCCGCGCGCCCCAGCCCGGCCCCAGCACGGGGCCGGGTCGACCGCACCACGGGGTCGGACACATTCTGCCCACGGGGAGGGACCGTTCCATGGCCGCGCGCCAACGCCGACGCACCGCCGCATTCGCCGTCATCGCCGCACTCGTCGCCATACCGGCGGCAACCGGCTGCGACGCCGTCAACAAGGCCCTGGACTGCGTCCAGGCAGCCGACGCCATCGCCGACAGCGTCACCGACCTCCAGCAGGCCGTGGAGAACGCGGCGAACGACCCGACGCAGACCGGCGAATCCCTCGACTCGATCGAGCAGAACCTCGACGAGATCGGTGACAAGACAGACAACGCCGACGTCAACAAGGCGGTCGACGACCTCAGCAGGGCTGTCGGCAACGTCCGTACGGCCATCGAGAACGGCGACGAGACCCCCGACATCAGCCCGGTCACGGACGCGGCGGGTGAACTCACCAAGGTCTGCACGCCGTAACAGCCGCGCGGAGGCCGCGGGGGCTTGGGGATACTGAGGGGCATGACCCGCCTGATCCTCGCCACCCGCAACGCCGGAAAACTCACCGAGCTGAAGGCGATCCTCGCCGACGCAGGTCTCAGTCACGACCTCGTCGGCGCGGACGCCTACCCCGAGATCCCCGACGTCAAGGAAACCGGCGTCACCTTCGCCGAGAACGCCTTGCTGAAGGCCCACGCCCTGGCGCAGGCCACCGGCCTCCCGGCCGTCGCCGACGACTCCGGCCTCTGCGTCGATGTCCTCAACGGCGCCCCGGGCATCTTCTCCGCCCGCTGGTCCGGCCGCCACGGCGACGACGCCGCGAACCTGGCGCTCCTCCTGGCCCAGCTCGGCGACATCCCCGACGGCCACCGCGCCGCCCACTTCGCCTGCGCCGCGGCCCTCGCCCTACCGGACGGGACGGAACGGGTGGTCGAGGGCCAACTCCGCGGTGTGCTGCGGCACGCCCCCGTCGGCACGAACGGCTTCGGCTACGACCCGATCCTCCAGCCGGACGGCGACTCCCGGACCTGCGCGGAACTCTCCCCCGAGGAGAAGAACGCGATCAGCCACCGAGGCAAGGCGTTCAGGGGGCTGGTGCCGGTGGTTCGGGAGTTGTTGGGGTGAGTGCGCCCATGAAATCGGCCTGCGCATCCTTCGATGTGCAGGCCGATTGCTGTGCGGCGGAAGGGATTCGAACCCTCAAGCCGTTTCACGGGCCACAGATCCTAAGTCTGCTGTGTCGCCAGTTGCACCACCGCCGCTAGCCGTCCGTCATCGTACCGGGCAGGCGGCTGCCGGTGCGCGGGGGTTTGCTTCACGCTGTTTCCCGACTCTGGTTGCCTCCCCTGCACCAGGTACTGGTGATCGCGTGGCAGTTGGGGCACAGCAGCCGCAGGTTCTCGCGCCGGTCGTCGCGCCAGTCGCCGTTGATGTGATCGATCTCCAGGGTTATGGGCTTGCCGAGCCATACAGGGCCGGTGCCACACCTGGCGCACTCTTCGGCTACGCCGACCTCGATGAGGGCTCTACGTAGGCGCTTTGTCGTCGTCCGCTGCTTGCCCTTGTGCTGTACCAGAACATCCTCAGGTCGCTTGGCATTCAGTGGTCGCCGTCCCCGCCGGTGTGCCTGCCCCAGGAAGTGTTCCGTCGTCAGATGATCATCGGCGATCCACTCACGCAGCTTCCTCCGCTGAGCGCCTGTGTTCGTGCGGTCCAGGCGGCGAAGCACCTCCGCCAAGGAGATTGACTCGGTGACGGCCGCGCGCAACCCGTCGGGGGTGGGCCTGGCGGGCCTGCCCAAGGGGCCGAAGTGTGAGAGGTCGGAACATCGAGCTGCTGCCTCGACCAGGCGCTCGCGGGTGTACTGCACGCTGCTGGTCACGAGGCGCCCGCCTTGCCGCGCCCACGGTAGCTGTCCGTCGTCGAGTGGCAGTTGGGACAAAGGAGCCTCAGGTTCTCGATGCGGTTGTTCCGCCAGTTGCCGTCGACGTGGTCGACCTCCAGGGGGAGCGGCTCCCCGAGCCACACCCCTTCGATCCCGCACAGGGCGCAGCGCTCCTCCACACCCAGTTCACCGATCGCCCGCTTCAGACGGCTGCTCGGGACCCGCGTGGCGTGTGCTGACGTGTCCTCGGTGAGGATCTCCTCGGCAGTCCTGCGGCGCTGGTTGTACCGCTGCCGCTCCGTGCGGACCACTGGCGTGAAGTGCGAGGTGTCGATGCCGTAGGCCCTGATTCGCCGGGAGATGTTCGTATGGTGTCCGCCGACGATCTCGAGCCCGAGGCGCCGTAGAACCTCGTTGACGCTCGTCGACTCTGCGACCACCGGCTCAAGGATCTCCCTCGTCCACTTGGCGCCCTCCCGTTCGAAGTGCGAGACGTCCACTTCGAGCTTCTTCATCCGCTCGGAGACATACCGGCGCTTCCAGCCCTTCGGATCCACCCCCAACCTCACCAACGCCTCCGACAACGTCCGCGCCCCCCGAGCGGCCTCCTCCAGCCGCTCCTTGGTGTACGCACTGGTCCCCATCGAATTCCCCTCCGTTCTCGGTCACCCGTTCGTGACCTCGTACGGAGTAACGAACCGTTTATCGGACAGTCACGCCTGGAGCGTGAAACTGCCCGTACCGGATCACGCCGGTACGGGCAGTTCGCGAAGCCGTAGGGAGCCCTCAGATCCCCAGGTCCTTGATGATCTTCGCGACGTGGCCCGTGGCCTTGACGTTGTAGAAGGCGTGTTCGATCTTGCCTGCCTCGTCGACTACGAGGGTGGAGCGGATGACGCCCACGTAGGTCTTGCCGTAGTTCTTCTTCTCGCCGTAGGCGCCGTACGACTCGATGACCTTGGTGTCCGGGTCGCCGACGAGGGTCACCTTGAGGTTCTCCTTCTCGCGGAACTTGGCGAGCTTTTCGGGCTTGTCGGGGGAGACGCCGATGACGTCGTAGCCGGCGGTCGCCAGGACGTCGAGGTTGTCGGTGAAGTCGCAGGCCTGCTTGGTGCAGCCGGGCGTGAGGGCGTTCGGGTAGAAGTAGACGATGACCTTGCGGCCCTTGTGGTCGGCGAGGGAGACCTCGTTGCCGTCGGCGTCGGGCAGGGTGAAGGCGGGGGCGGTGTCGCCGGGCTGGAGTCGCTCGCTCATCGGTACCTCACGTGGCCGGGGATGTTTACGGACTACGGAACGAGCGTAGTGGGGGTGCCGAGGGGTGCGTCGCTGCCCGAGCTGACAGACTGTCGGGAGCAGCGCCGGGCACACGACCCCGGACACATGACCCCAGATACACGAACACGGGAGGCAGCGCGGTGCCGGACACGTCGGACACGTCGGATAGCAGGACTCCGGCGCAGATCGAGGCGGACATCAAGAGCCGTCGCGAAACCCTCGCCGATACGCTCGACGAGATCGGCGTGCGCGTGCACCCGAAGACCGTCGTCGGTGACGCCAAGGCCAAGGTCGCCTCGAACATCGACCACACGCTCGGCCGCGCCTACGTCGGTGTGAACCGACTCGTCGGCGAGGTGAGGGCCCAGTTCGTCACCGAGGAAGGCGCGCCGCGGCTCGAACGCATCGTGCCGGTGGCCCTGGTCGTCGTCGGGATCGTCGGGCTGTTCGCCGTCGGCTCGCGTCGGCGCGGGCGCTGACCCGGCGGCGTACGGACCGTTCGAAGGCAGGTAGGTTCGGGGCGTGAGCGCCAACCGGGACAAGCAGAGCACCCCTCATGACGACAAGTTGCCCATCCGCATGCTGCACGACCGTGTGCTGGTGCGGCAGGACGCCGCGGAGGGCGAGCGGCGTTCCGGCGGCGGCATCCTGATCCCCGCGACGGCGGCCGTCGGCCGCCGTCTCGCCTGGGCGGATGTCGTCGCGGTCGGGCAGAACGTCCGGGCGGTGGAGCCGGGTGACCGTGTCCTGTACGACCCCGAGGACCGTGCCGAGGTCGAGGTGCGCGGGACGGCGTACGTGCTGATGCGGGAGCGGGATCTGCACGCGGTGGCCGCGGACCGTTTCGAAGGGTCCGAGGACTCGACCGGTCTGTACCTGTGACCCGGTACCGGTGATTCGGTACCTGTGATTCGTTGCCCGTAGGGGCTGGTGACCATGGTCACCAGCCCCTACGGCGTTCCTTTGCTACGGTTGAAGAACCCCGACGAGACGCGCCGTACCGGGGAGAGTAGGGCCCGAGGGACCGCAAAGACGACGCACCCCTGTTGATGGATCACGGAGGTGCCTCTCATGGCCTGGGTTCTGCTGCTCGTCGCCGGTCTGCTCGAAGTCGGCTGGTCGATCGGGATGAAGTACACGGACGGTTTCACGCGGCTGGTGCCGAGTGTCCTCACGGGCTCGGGCATCGTCGCGAGCATGGTGCTGCTGTCGTACGCCGCGAAGTCGCTGCCCATCGGTACCGCCTACGGCGTCTGGGTCGGGATCGGCGCGGCCGGTGCGGCGGTGCTCGGCATGGTCGTGCTGGGTGAGCCGGCGACCGCCGCCCGGATCTTCTTCGTCTGCCTGCTGCTGGTGGCCGTGGTGGGACTGAAGGTCACCTCCGGCCACTGAGGCCCGGGGCCGCCTCCGGCCGGTGCGGCCCGTTTACGGTTTTCGGGTGTCCGGCCGGGTCAGCGGGCCGGCTCCCGCGATCGTCCCGATGTCCGTCCCGCCGATGTCCGTCCCTCCGTCGGCCGTACCGCCCTCGGTGGTCGTGCCGCCGTCCGTGGTGCCGCCGCCGGTGGTGGTCGTGCCGCCGTCGGTGGTGGAGCCGGTGGTGGCGGTCCCGCCGTCCGTGGCGCCGCCGTCCGTCGTGGTGCCGCCCGTCGTCGTGGTGCCGCCGTCCGTCTGGCCCTGGGTCCGCCCCTGGGTCTGGCCCCCCGTCTGGGCCGGGGTCTCCGTGCCGCCCGTCGTGGCGCCGCCGTTGACCTGGCCGCCGGTGGCGGACGGCTCGTCGGCGGACTCGTCGGTGGGGAAGTCCGGCTCCTCGGCGCCCGGCTGGAGCCGGAGGTCGAAGTCGCTCGCCTCGGTGCCGTCCAGGGCGGATTTGGTGAACTGGGCCCAGATCTGCGCCGGGTAGCCGCCGCCGTTGATGCGGGTCTCGCCGAGGGCGCCGTACAGGGATTTGTGGGCGCCGGTGTCGGGGTCCTGGCCCATGACGGCGACGACGGTGGCGAGGTCGGGGGTGTAGCCGGCGAACCAGGCCGCCTGGTCCTCCTCGGCGGTGCCGGTCTTGCCCGCGGCGGGCCGGTCCGCGGCCTGCGCGGCCGTGCCGGTGCCGCCGTCGACGACGCTCTGGAGGACGGAGGTGGTGGTGTCGGCGGCCTCGCGGCTGATCACCTGCCTGGTCTTCTGCTTCGGCAGCTTCACGTCCGCCGCGCCGTCGTTGGAGATCTTCTCGACCAGGGTGTACGTGCCGTGCTTGCCGTGATTGGCGAGGGTGGCGTACGCCTCCGCCATGTCGAGGACGCTGGCCGTGGCCGGGCCGAGCGCGATGGACGGGGTGGCCGTCAGGTCGGGGGTGCCGGAGGGGAGCCCGAGGCCGATGGCGGTCTGCTTGACCTTGGCGGGGCCGACGTCCACCGCCAGCTGCGCGTACACCGAGTTCACCGACTTGTCGGTGGCGGTGCGGACCGTGATGTCGCCGTAGGAGACGCCGTCCTCGTTCTCGGGTGCGTAGCTCCCCCCGTCCCAGCCCTCCACCGGGCGCTTGTCGGTGCCGTCGTAGACGGTGTTCGGGGTGATGGTGCGGCCGTCCTGGGTCTGCGAGTCGTTCTGGACGGCGGAGGCGAGGACGAAGGGCTTGAAGGTGGAGCCGACTTGATAGTCGCGGCGGGTGGCGTTGTTGACGTACTGCTGGGTGTAGTCGATGCCGCCGTACATCGCGACGACCTTGCCGGTGGCCGGGTCGATGGCGACGCCGCCCGCGCGGACGTAGGTGTCGACCTTGCGGTTCTTCTTGTCGAGGTTGTCCATCACCTGGTCGTCGACGGCCTCGATGAAGGCGTCCTGCTTCGGCTTCTGGATGGTGGTGGTGATGCGGTAGCCGCCGGTGGCGAGGGTGTCCTCGTCGATGATCTTGTTGCTGGTGAGGTAGTCCCTGACGGCCTGGACCAGGTAGCCGCGCTGGCCGGACATGCCCGCCGAGCCCTTGGCCTCTTTGGGGGAGGGGAACTTGACCGCGGCGCGGTCCGAGGCGCTGAGCCACTTCTTCTTGACCATGCCGTCGAGTACGTAGTTCCAGCGGGCCACGGCCGCGGACTTGTTCTCCGGGTGCGCGATCACGTCGTACTCGCTCGGCGCGTTCAACAGGGCTGCCAGATAAGCACCTTGACCTACCGTCAGGTCGGTGGCGTCGACGCCGTAGTACGCCTGGGCGGCGGCCTGGACGCCGTACGCGTTGCGGCCGAAGTAGCTGGTGTTGAGGTAGCCCTCGAGGATGTCGTCCTTGCTCTTCTCGCGGTCGAGCTTGATGGAGATGAAGAACTCCTTCACCTTCCGGGTGACCGTCTGCTCCTGGCCCAGGTAGTAGTTCTTCACGTACTGCTGGGTGATCGTCGAGCCGGACTGCCTGCCCTTGCCGGTGGCCGTGTTCCAGGCGGCGCGGATCATCGCCTTGGGGTCGACGGCCGACTCGGTGTAGAAGTCCCGGTCCTCGGCGGCGAGTACGGCGTGCTGGGCGTCCTTGGAGATCTGCGCGAGTGTCACGTTCTCGCGGTTGACCTCGCCGTCGCGGGCGAGCTGGCTGCCGTCCGCGTAGAGGTAGACGTTGCTCTGCTTGGTCGCGGCGGCGTTCGCGGGCGGGATCTTGACCAGGTAGTAGCCGAGGGCGAAGAAACCGATCACGAGCAGGACCACGGTGATGAAGGTGCCGAGCACCATGCGCCAGGTCGGGAAGATCCGGCGCCAGCCGGTGCGCCTGCGCCTCTGCTTCTTCTGCTTCCCGCCGGGCACTCCCGGCGGCACCTGTCCCGATCCCGGTCCCTGCCTCGGTCCCTGCCCCGGTCCCTGTCCTGGTTCCCTGGGCGCCCAGCCCTGGTTGCCGTGCTGCGGCTGCGGCTCGTCACTCATTTGTTCGCCGGACTCCCGTTTCGCGTCGTACGTTGCCGTACGCCCTCGTACGCCTGTTGCGCCCCCTCTTGAAGACTGTCGCACCATGCGTTCCGTTCCCTCACCTCGGCACGCGTCCCGCC
The DNA here is from genome assembly GCF_044457665.1 of Streptomyces sp. NPDC050535. NCBI lineage: Bacteria > Bacillati > Actinomycetota > Actinomycetes > Kitasatosporales > Streptomycetaceae > Streptomyces > Streptomyces sp. NPDC050535. Next base: position 599,289 of record NZ_JBITHE010000002.1, on the reverse strand, counting down.
CGGAAAATGCCTGGCGGGGCGCGTCACCCGGCGGCTAGGCTCCTGCGCTTCGGCCTTGACGCGCTGAGGGAGGGCCTCTCTGTGGGCACTGGACGGTTGTACGCGGCCGTCGCGGCCGGTGCTTTCCGGCGCCACGCCACCTATCGGGCGGCCACGGCGGCGGGGGTGTTCACCAACACCGTCTTCGGGCTGATCCTGGCGTACACCTTCACCGCGCTCTGGGACGAGAAGCCGCACCTCGGCGGCTACGACCAGGCGCAGGCGCTCACTTATGTGTGGCTGGGGCAGTCGCTGCTCATGGTGGTGGCGGTGATGGGCGGCGGCTTCGAGAACGAGCTGATCGAGCGCATTCGTACGGGTGACATCGCGATCGATCTGTACCGGCCCGCCGACCTGCAGCTGTGGTGGCTGGCGCAGGATACGGGCCGGGCACTGTTCCATCTGCTGGGGCGCGGGGTGGTTCCGCTGGCGTTCGGCGCGTTCGTCTTCGAACTCGCTCTGCCCGCAGATCCGTTGACCTGGCTGGCGTTCCTGGTCGCGGTCGCGCTCGGGGTGCTCGTCAGCTTCTCGATCCGCTATCTGGTGGCGTTGACCGCGTTCTGGCTCATGGACGGGACGGGCGTGGTGCAGATGGCCTGGATCGTGGGGATCTTCTGCTCGGGGATGACGCTGCCGCTGAATGTCTTCCCGGGCGTGCTGGGCGAGGTCGTACGCGTGCTGCCCTGGTCGTCCCTCATCCAGGCACCCGTGGACGTGCTGCTCGGCACCGCCGATCCGCTCGGCACGTACGCCTTCCAGGGCGCCTGGGCTCTCGCGCTGTTCGCCGTGGGCCGGCTCGTCCAGTCGGTGGCCACGCGGCGGGTGGTGGTGCAGGGTGGCTAGCCAGGTCGACGAGCGGGTGCCGGACACCTCGTGGCCGGCGCCCAGGCAGGGGCCGTACGTCCGGGTGCGTGACGGGCTGCGCGCCTACCGCATGATCGCCGCCATGTGGATCCGTTCCACGATGGCCTACCGCGCGTCCTTCGTGATGACCGCCATCGGCAACTTCGCGGCCAACGCGCTCGACTTCGTCGCGATCCTGCTGATGTTCTCGCAGGTCGACCGGCTCGGCGGTTACTCGCTGCCCGAGGTGGCCTTCCTGTACGGCGTCGCGGGCATCGCCTTCGGGCTCGCGGACCTCGCGCTCGGCTCGATGGACCGGCTGGGGCGGCGGGTGCGCGACGGCACGCTCGACACGCTGCTCGTGCGACCTGTGCCCGTCCTCGCCCAGGTGGCCGCGGACCGCTTCGCGCTGCGCCGCCTCGGCCGCGTCTTCCAGGGGGTGTTGGTCCTCGGGTACGCGCTGGTCGCGCTCGACCTCTCCTGGACTCCCCTCAAGGTGCTGCTGATTCCGGTGATGCTGCTCAGCGGCGGTGCGATCTTCGGGGCCGTGTTCGTGGCGGGCGCGGCCTTCCAGTTCGTGGCGCAGGACGCGTCCGAGGTGCAGAACTCCTTCACGTACGGCGGCAGTACGCTCCTGCAGTACCCGCCGACCGTCTTCGCCGCCGATCTGGTGCGCGGGGTGACCTTCGTGCTCCCGCTGGCCTTCGTCAACTGGCTGCCCGCGCTGTATGTGCTGGGGCGGCCCTATCCGCTGGACCTGCCGGCCTGGACCGCCTTCGGGTCGCCGCTGGTGGCCGTGGGCTGCTGCGCGCTGGCGGGCCTCGCCTGGCGGGCGGGACTTCGTTCGTATCGCAGCACGGGGAGCTGAACTCGCTTGGAAACGGACCAGGTTGGCGCCTTCATCGAGCTCGACGGGGTCGAGAAGGTCTTCGAGGTGCGCAAGAAGACCGGGTTCCTGCGCAGTGAGCGGCGGCAGGTGCGGGCCGTCGACTCGATCTCCTTCACCGTGCCGCGCGGTGAGATGGTCGGCTACATCGGGCCGAACGGCGCGGGCAAGTCGACCACCATCAAGATGCTGACCGGCATCCTCACGCCGAGCGGCGGCCGGGTGCGGGTCGCGGGCATCGACCCGTCCCGGGAGCGGACCCGGCTCGCGCAGCGCATCGGCGTCGTCTTCGGGCAGCGTACGACTCTGTGGTGGGACCTTCCGCTGGTCGACTCGTACCGGCTGATGCACCGCATGTACCGGATCCCGGACGCCCGTTACCGCGAGAACCTCGACCGGTGTGTCGAACTCCTGGAGCTGGGTGAGCTGTTGGACGTGCCGGTGCGGCAGCTCTCACTGGGGCAGCGGATGCGCGGTGACATCGCGGCGGCTCTGCTGCACGATCCGGAGGTGCTGTATCTCGACGAGCCGACGATCGGGCTCGACGTGATCAGCAAGGCGCGGGTGCGGGAGTTCCTGCGGGACCTGAACGCCGAGCGCGGCACGACCGTCCTGCTCACCACGCACGACCTCACCGACATCGAGCAGTTGTGCAAGCGGGTGATGGTGATCGACCACGGGCGGCTGATGTACGACGGCGCGCTGTCGGGGCTGCACGAGGTGGGGGAGAGCGAGCGGACGCTGGTGGTGGACCTGGAGCGGGAGCTTCCGCCGATCGAGGTCGCGTCGGCGCGGGTGGTGCGGGTGGAGGGGCCGCGGCAGTGGCTGGCGTTTCCCGCGGGCGCGTCGGCGGCTCCGCTGGTGGCGCGGATCGCGGCGGACTATCCGCTGGTCGACCTCTCGGTGCGGGAGCCGGACATCGAGGCGGTCATCAGCCGCATGTACGCGGAGAAGGCGAACTCGTAGGCTTGCCCCCATGACCGAGGACCTCCCCGAACTCCGGGCTTCAGACGCGGACCGTGAGCAAGTCGCCGAAGTGCTGAGGGACGCCCTCGCGGAGGGCCGCCTCGACATGGAGGAGTTCGAGGAACGGCTGGAGGCGACGTACAACGCCCGTACGTACGGGGAGTTGACGCCGATCACCCGTGATCTTCCCGCGCCTGGCGTGACGCCGCCGGTGAACATGGTCAAGGGGCCCGCCGGGGCCGGGACCGGTTCCTGGGCGGGCCGGATCGTCGGCGGCGAGGGTTCCTCGACGTGGGGTGTCGCGATCCTCGGGGGGTTCCAGCGCAAGGGGCGCTGGACGGTGCCGAAGCGGTTCAACTCCCTCGTGTTCTGGGGCGGCGGTGAGATCGACCTGCGCGAGGCGAACTTCGCGGACCGTGAGGTGGTCGTCAACTGCGTCGCGATCATGGGCGGGATGAGCGTCGTCGTACCGCCCGGTGTCGAGGTCGTCGTGCGCGGCATCGGCATCATGGGCGGCTTCGACACCCGCGAGGAGGGTGTCCCGGGCGAGCCCGGCGCTCCGCGCGTGATCGTCACCGGCTTCGCCTTCTGGGGCGGTGTGGGCGTGGAGCGGAAACTGACCCGCGCCGAGCGGCTGCGGCTGAAGGAGGAGCGCCGCCAGGAGAAGCTGGAGCGGCGGGCGGCCCGCAAGGAGTTGCAGGGTTCCCGCGGTGACCGCGACGGCTTCGGCGACGCGTCCGACGCCCTGGAGGAGGCCCGCGACCTGATGCGCGAACACCAGGAGGAGCGGCGCGAGCGACACGAGGAGCGCCGCGAACGCCAGCAGGAGCGCCGCGACGAGCGCCACCGGCGGCGGCACGGGGGTCACTGAGGCCGGGGGCCACCGCTGTCCCGGCGCCCTGGAAGTCCCGGGCGCCGGGTGACTGCTGTGCGACGCCGGCCTGGGGCGGGGTGACCGGTCGTAGGCCGCTGAGGTCGGGCTACCGCTGTCCGACGTCGTGAGGCCGGGCGGCTGCTGTCGGGGCCTTGGCCCGGCAACTCCCATCCGCCACCCGCCCTCAACCCCCTACAGCGCCGCCGCCACTGCGCCCTTCAGTGAGCCCAGGTCGAGGGCATCCGCCATCCGTTCGTACCCCTTGTCGCTGGGGTGCAGGTGGTCGCCGGAGTCGTAGTCGGAGCGGATCCTGCGGGGGTTGTACGGGTCCCGTACCGCCTTGTCGAAGTCGACGACCGTGTCGAACACCTTGCCCGCGCGGATCTCCGCGTTGATGGCCTCGCGTACGGCCTCGCGCTGCGCGGTGTATCCGCCGTGCCCCTGGAACGGCATCAGCGTCGCCCCGGCGACCCGCAGCCCGTGGGCGTGCGCCTGCTGGACCAGCGCGCGCAGGCCGTCGGTGATCGTCTCGGGGTCGACCTCGTTCGGGTTGCGCAGGATGTCGTTGATGCCGAGGTCGATGACGACGGCCTTGACGTTCGGACGGCCCAGGACGTCGCGGCCGAAGCGGGACACGGCGCTCGGGTTGTCGGCGGGCGTGCCGGGCCTGGACGCCAGGATCTGGTTTCCGCCGATGCCTTGGTTGACGACGCTGTAGCGGGGCACTCCGTCGGTGCCGGCGGCGGCGCGCAGCCGGTCCGAAAGGTAGTCGGTCCAGCGGTGATTGGCGCCCACGGTGGATGCGTCGCCGTCGGTGAGCGAGTCGCCCAGGGCGACCACGGTGCCCTGGGACTCGTCGCTGAGGACGTCGACGGCGGTCAGATAGCGCCAGTACGGCGTCTCCACGGTGTACGAGACGCCGCTGACCTCGTCCGAGAGGTCGCCGTCGGCGAGATAGGAGATCTGGCGCGCGTGCGGGTGATAGGTGACCGGGCCCGACCGGGTCGGCGAGAACGTGGTGACCAGTACGTCCCCGTCGTGCGGGATCTGCACTCTCACCGCGTCGCTCAGCACCTGCTCCCCGGAGGGGATGACCACCGAGGTGGCGCCGCCGAAGGTGAGCCGGGTCATGGTGCCGGCCCTGGCGGTGGCGCTGTTCGGGGTCTCCGCGACGGCGATCGTGGCGTGCGTGACGGTGAGCGGCTGCTGTCCGTACAGGTTGGAGAGCGTGATCCGCGCACCCGGACCGCCGGCGTTCGTGTGCACGACGTTGCGGACCGAGCGGCCCGCCATGCCGGCCGTCCCGGTGCCGGGCTCGGCTCCGGCGGGGGAGGCGGACCAGGCGCCGACCCAGGTGCCGGTGGACGCGGGGGCGGCGGAGCCACGCGGGGCCCGGCCGCCGGCGAGGTTGCTCTGCCCGCCGCCTTCGTCGGCTGCGACGCCGATGTATATGGCAGCGGAAATGACGACGATCACAGCGACGATCGTGGCCAGCAAGGCATAACCGTGACGCTTGGTCATGCGGTGCGATTCTCCTCGGGCGATGGGAGCCTCAAGGCCCCGGTGTGATCACCCCATGATGGGTCATGAGGTGGGGTGAAGGCGCCATACCCCCGCGCCTTCACCCGGAACTTCCCCGACAGGACAGACGCCGGGAACTCCTGTTCCGTTCCGGGAGTCGCTCAGGAAGGGACAATGTGTACGGGGGACGCGAACGGGTGGAGTGGATGGAACGTACGAAAGTGGAAGAAACGGGCGAAGGTGTCGAGGGGCAGCATGCCCTGGCGGACGCCGTCGCGAACGGGGAGAGCACGTCTGCCGTCAGCGCGCGTCGCGCGATGACCTCTTTCAGCCCCGCCGACGAGGAGAAACAGCGGGGCGTACGGCGGATGAAGGCGACGGCGGTCGGCCTGCTGCTCTTCGTGGCGGTCGTGTACGTCCTCGCCAAATGGGCATCGAACGAAGGTGCGGGTCCCTGGACCGGCTATGTCGCCGCGGCCGCGGAGGCCGGCATGGTCGGCGCGCTCGCGGACTGGTTCGCGGTGACGGCCCTCTTCCGCCGCCCGCTGGGCCTGCCCATCCCGCACACGGCGATCATCCCCACCAAGAAGGACCAGCTCGGCGTCTCGCTGGGTGAGTTCGTCGGGGAGAACTTCCTCTCGGAGGAGGTCGTACGCGGCCGGCTGCGCGCCGTGGGCATCGGCAGCCGTCTCGGTGCCTGGCTCGCCGAGCCGGAGCACGCCGACCGGGTGACGGCGGAGCTGGCCGCCGCGCTCCGCGGGGCACTGACCGTGCTGCGCGACTCCGACGTGCAGGCGGTGGTCGGCGAGGCGATCACCCGGCGTGCCGACGCCGCCGAGATCGCGCCCGGCATCGGAAAGATGCTGGAGAAGGTCGTCGCGGACGGCGGCCACAAGCGGGTCGTGGACATGGTCGTCGCGCGCGCCCACGACTGGCTGGTGCTGCACGACGAGCAGGTCATGGGCGCGGTGCAGGGCGGCGCCCCCGGCTGGACCCCCCGGTTCGTCGACAAGCGGGTGGGCGAGCGGGTCTACAAGGAACTGCTCCGCTTCGTCACCGAGATGCGCGACGCCCCCTCGCACCCGGCCCGCGGCGCCCTCGACCGTTTCCTCTCCGACTTCGCCTCCGACCTCCAGTCCGACACCGAGACCCGTGCCCGGGTGGAGCGCCTCAAGGGCGAGGTCCTCGGCCGTGGCGAGGTCCAGGACCTGATCGCGTCCGCCTGGACCGCCGTACGGTCGATGATCGTGTCCGCCGCGGAGGACGAGCGGAGTGAGCTGCGGCTGCGGGTGCGGGCGTCGCTGCTGTCGCTGGGTGCCCGGATGGCGGTGGAGCCCAAGCTCCAGGCCAAGGTCGACGGCTGGGTCGAGGGCGCGGCGGTGTACGTCGTGACGACCTACCGGGGCGAGATCACCTCTCTGATCACCGACACGGTCGCGGGCTGGGACGCCGAGCACACGACCCGGAAGATCGAGGCCAACATCGGGCGCGACCTCCAGTTCATCCGGATCAACGGCACGGTGGTGGGATCGCTGGCGGGGCTGCTGATCTACACGGTGTCGCGGGCGTTGGGGGCGTGACCGTGGCGTGAGCCCCGGCGGCGGTCGAGGACACGGCTCCGCCGTGCGCCGCTCGCCGGGCGTGAGAGGCGCAGATCAGGGCACTCTGGTCGGGTCAGCCGCGGATCACTCAGGGACACCTGCGTGATCACTCGGGGTCACTCAACGGCGAGGGAGCCATGTCAGCATCAGCGACGCCGGGCGCTGTGCCCGCCGCCACGGGAACCGTCACCACGGCAGTACCGGCCCGCCTGGACCGGCTGCCGTGGTCCCGCTGGCACTGGATGATCGTGATCGGCCTGGGAACCGTCTGGATCCTGGACGGCCTTGAGGTCACCACCGTCGGCAACATCGCGGGCCGCCTCTCCGAGGAGGGCAGCGGGCTGCCCATCACGTCCGCGCAGGTCACCGGTATCGCAGCCGCGCTCTATGTGGCGGGGGCCTGTGCGGGCGCGCTGTTCTTCGGCTGGCTCACCGACCGCTACGGCCGCCGGAAACTCTTCATGATCACCCTGGCGGTCTACCTCGTGTCGACGGCCCTCACCGCGCTGTCCTTCTCGCCCTGGTGGTTCTTCGTCTTCCGCTTCTTCACCGGTTTCGGTATCGGTGGCGAGTACGCCGCCATCAACTCGGCGATCGACGAGCTGATCCCGTCCAAGTACCGCGGCCGGGTCGACCTGATCATCAACGGCAGCTACTGGCTGGGCGCCATCGGCGGAGCCCTGCTGTCCGTCGTGATGCTGAACACCGACATCTTCCCCAAGGACCTCGGCTGGCGGCTGACCTTCGCGCTCGGCGTCGTCCTGGGCCTGGTGATCCTGCTGGTCAGGCGGCATGTGCCGGAGAGCCCGCGCTGGCAGTTCATCCACGGCCAGGGCGAGGAGGCCGAGGCCCTGGTCTCCTCCGTGGAGCGCGGGATCGAGGAGGAGAGGGGCGAGCCGCTGCCGCCGCCCGACCGTGAGATCACCATCCAGCAGCGCAAGAGCATCGGCTTCGGCCTGATCGCCAGGACCGTGTTCGGGCGCTATCCGAAGCGGGCCACGCTCGGCCTCGCGCTCTTCATCGGGCAGGCGTTCCTCTACAACGCGATCACCTTCGGCTTCGGTGCCATCCTCACCACGTTCTTCGACGTGCCGACCGGCAAGACCGGTTACTACTTCGCCGTCATCGCGGCCGGCAACTTCATGGGCCCGCTGCTGCTCGGCAAGCTGTTCGACACGGTCGGCCGCCGCATCATGATCTCCTCGACGTATCTGCTCTCCGGCATCCTGCTGTTCGGCACGGCCTGGCTCTTCGACCAGGGCTCCCTGGACGCGGTGACGATGACGGCCTGCTGGTGCGTGGTGCTGTTCTTCGCGTCGGCCGGTGCCTCCAGCGCGTATCTGACGGTCTCCGAGGTGTTCCCGATGGAGACCCGCGCCATGGCCATCGCCTTCTTCTACGCGCTCGGCACGGCCGCCGGCGGTATCAGCGGCCCGCTGGTCTTCGCGGACCTCACGGAGTCCGGCGTGGTCGGCGACACGGTGCTCGCCTTCCAGATCGGCGCGGGCCTGATGTGCGCGGCGGGCCTGGTCGCCGTGTTCCTCGCGGTGAACGCGGAACGCCGCTCGCTGGAGGACATCGCCACGCCGCTGTCCGCGGTGGAGAAGGAGTCGCCGTCCTCGGCACCGGGGATGTGACGCGGGCGTCGACGTCTTCGGCACCGGCGAGGTGACGCGGGCGCCTGCCACTGCGTGGCGCGGGCGCCCGTTTGAGTAGATGGGCGGCCCGACTGAGTACGCGTACTCTGTCGGGCCTCCGCCCGCCGCGCAAACCTCGTACACATGACCGAGAAGCTGTTGAGCCCTCTGCGAACGCGCCCCTGGCCGGAACGCTGGCTGACGCGCATGGTCGGCGCCGCCCTCTCCTGCGCGGCGTACCTGGTCTGCGTCCCGTGGGACCTGAACAACCGCGCCCAGGGCGCCGGTTCCGTCGACGAGAGCACCCCGGTGACGGGCCTCGGAGTCGCCGGCCTCGCGCTGGTCCTGCTGACGCTGGCGGCCTACTTCGGCCACCGGGACTATCTGGGCTGGCCCCTGCTGCTGGTGGCCGCGCCGCCGGCGGCCCTGCTGTACGTGTCCCTGCGCGCGAACCCCGGACCGTCGGACGGCATGGCCCACTCCTGGCCCCTGACTTGGGGATTCTGCACATTCCTGATCGGCGCCGGGACGCTCGTCGCGACGGCGGTGGCCCGCATGTTCAGGCCGGAGCAGGAAGACTCGATGGAGGGACTGCTGTACGCAGCCCACCTCACGTGAGGAGCCGCTTCCGATGACCGTCCGCAGGATCGTCCCCGACATCCAGGTCGGCTCCGAGGAGTCGATGAGGACCAACCGCACCTTCTACGGCCTCCTCGGCCTTGAGCAGGTCATGCACCTGGGCTGGGCCATGACCCTCGCCTCCCCAGCCAATCCCACCGCCCAGATCAGCTTCTTCACCGAGGAGCGGACCGCCCCCGTCGTCCCCGACCTGAGTGTGGAGGTCGAGGACGTCGACGCGGTGTACGCGCAGGTCCTCGCCTCGGGCGCGGAGGTCGTACGCGAGTTGCGGGACGAGGAGTGGGGCGTACGGCGCTTCTTCGTACGGGATCCGAACGGGCGGGTGGTGAACGTGCTGGGGCACCGGGTGAGTTGAGGCGCGGGTGGGCCCGGTGCTTTGAGGGAGGGGCCGGGGGTCGAGGCGGTGCCGGCGCGGGGTCGCGGCGCGGGGTCGCGGCACGGCGTACGGTCTACGCCCCCGTCGTGGACCCCGGCCGAATGATCATCAGCACCGTGACGGTGGCCCAGAGCAGGTTGAAGATCCCGGTGAACATGCCGAGCCGCGCGGTGGTCCGCCGTGTCACCACGATCGCCCTGCCCCCGGCGTCCCAGATGCCCTCCATGATCGATGCCTGCCTGGGCAGTACCAGCGCGCCGAGGACGACCGCGGCGAGGGCGGTCAGCCCGATCGAGACGATCAGCCAGGTGTCACCGAGTACGCCCATGTTGCTCGCGGTGGCGAACCCGAACACGGGAACGGCGACGCCGACGGTGGCGTACACCCGGCAGATGCGGTGCAGCAGGCGGGTGGTCGCGAGGGTCTGCGTGTCTCCCGGTTCGGCGAGGGCCTTGCGGGCCATGGGCGGGAACATGCTGGCGGCGACCGTGACGGGCCCGATGGCGACGATCGCTGCGATGACGTGGACGGCGAGGAGGAACTTGGTCACGAGGTGACCGTAGGGGCGCTGGGGATCTTGGAGAAGTGGCGGTTCTGCCAGGAGGCAACGGATTCTCGCCAGGGGCGTACGAGGGTGGATCGAGCGGTGGTCCGCAGGTGCTGGTGGGTGTCTCCGGGGACGTGTGGCCCGCAGCAGGGCCCGCAGCAGGGCCCGCAGCAGGGCCCGCAGCAGGGCCCGCAGCAGGGCCCGAGACACCGGGCCCGAGACACCGCACCACCCTGCTGACCAGAACCCGGCTTACCCCTACTCTCTTGCCATGCACACCGTGGCCGTACTGGCACTCAACCAGGTCATCCCGTTCGACCTCTCCGCCCCGATCGACACCTTCCGCTTCGCGCGGCTGCCGGACGGGCGGGAGGCGTACCGGATCCGCGTCTGCTCGCCGACGGACGAGGTCAGCGCGGGCCTGTTCACGCTGCGTGCGCCATACGGTCTCGAGGCACTGGCCGAGGCCGACACGATCATCCTGCCGGGCGTCGCCGACCCGACCGCGCCGCTGCCGCCGGGCGTCGCGGAGGCGGTGCGCGCGGCGGCCGCGAACGGCACCCGGATCGCCTCGATCTGCGTGGGCGCCTTCGTCTTCGCCGCCACCGGCCTGCTGGACGGGCTGCGCGCGACGACGCACTGGATCGCGGCCCGGGACCTGGCGGAGATGTACCCCGCGGTGACCGTCGACCCGAACGTCCTCTACGTCGACAACGGCCAGTTCCTCACCTCGGCGGGCGCCGCCGCCGCGATCGACATGTGCCTGCACATGGTCCGCCGGGACTACGGTTCGGCCGTCGCCGCGCACACGGCCCGCATGTCCGTCGTACCGCTCGAACGGGAGGGCGGGCAGGCGCAGTTCATCATCCACAGCCGGCCACCGGTACCGTCCGGCGCCACCCTGGAGCCCCTCCTCGACTGGCTGGAGGAGAACGCCGGGCGGGACCTCACCCTGGAGGACATCGCCGCCCACGCCGGCATGAGCACCCGAACCCTCAACCGCCGCTTCCGCGAACAGACGGGCACGACGCCCCTCCAGTGGCTGCACCTGGCCCGCGTACGACGCGCCCAGCACCTCCTGGAGGCGACCACCTACCCCGTCGAACGCATCGCGTCCCAGGCGGGGTTCGGCTCACCGACGGCGTTCCGGGAACGCTTCAAGAGGGTGGTGGGGACGAGTCCGTACGCGTATCGGCGGGCGTTTCAGGGGGTGGGCTGACGTGGTGAGCTGACGCGGTGTCCGCGCGTGGCTGTGGGCGGGTCGCTCGGGCGCTGCCCGGGTGTCTGGTGACGGCGGGGGTATGGCCGTCGCCAGTCCGCTGCTCTCACCGGGTGCGGTTCAGGAGGAAGCCCGGCGGTCGGCCACGGCCCACGAGGCGAGGGCGACGGCCCCGGCGACGCCGAAGACGGCGGGCCAGGCGCCCACCTTCTTGGACAGTGGATGGGACCCGGCGAAGGCGGCGACGTACGCGACGGTCAGCGCCCCGGCGGCCTTCCCGCCGGCCTGCTGCCGCCACTGCCGCGCGGCAGTGGCCCCTGCCACGGCCAGTACGACCCCGCCGAGCTGCCGCTTCTTGCTCCAGCGGGCCACCCCGTACCCACCGACAAGCCCACTCGCGGCCACCACCGCGGCCGGAACCTTCACCATCACTGCCTCCGCTGCTACGTGTCTCGGACGAACCGAGGCTAGCCCGCCACGTCCGCGGCCCGACGCGCGGCCGCCCGTTCCCTGGCCCCCGCGGGTTAGGGTCCAGCCGTGACTGGTCCTGGACAGCGCCCCTTGCTCTTCCTCGACGTCGACGGACCGCTCATCCCGTTCGGACCGCCGCCGCCCGAGCATCCCGACGGGCATCCGACCTACTGGATGGCTCCCGAACCACCCGGCGCCGGTTCGAACCCCCTTCTGCCCAGGATCAATCCCGGGCACGGTCCCCGCTTGGCGGCGCTACCGTGCGAGCCGGTCTGGGCCACGACCTGGATGACCGACGCGAACGAGGTCATCGCTCCGTGGCTTGGGCTGCCGGAGCTGCCGGTGGTGATCTGGCCGGAGGGATCGGACACCGACGGGGAGGACGAGCGAGCCGGGCGGCACTCTGGGTTGCACTGGAAAACCCGCCACCTCGTCGAGTGGGCGGCGGGCCGCCCCTTCGTCTGGGTAGACGACGAGATCACCGAGCCGGATCGGGCGTGGGTGTCCGCACACCATCGGGGTCGGGCAATGCTCCATCGCGTCGACCCGAGGCGGGGGGTCACCGACGCGGACTACGCCCTTGTCGCTGAGTGGCTCGCTCGCGGCGAGTAGCCGCGCGAGGAATCCGCGAGCCGATCCCTCCCTCGCGATCGTGGATGACCGCACCTAAGAAGTGCAACCATCAGGTTGCACCTGAGGAACTGATGTGCAACTCTTTGGTTGCACCCAATGTCGGTTGTCGACGTCGAAGGAGACCCTCATGAGCGAGGACCGGATCGAGCGCGAGACCCTGATCGCGGCGCCCCTGGAGCGGGTGTGGTCGTTGGTGGCCCAACCCGGGTTCTGGGTGGCAGACAAGGCGAGCCTGCCCGGCACCGTGGCCAGGGAGGGCGAGTCGATGGTGGCGAAGAACCCCGAGCACGGCGACTTCCCGATTCGCGTGGAGAAAGTCGAGCCGCCGACGTACCTGGCGTACCGCTGGACCAGCGCGTTCCCCGGAGAAGAGCTGAGCGAGAGCAACAGCACCCTCGTGGAGTTCACCCTGAGCCAGGAAGGCGACCAGACGCGGCTCCGCGTCGTCGAGAGCGGGTTCGCGGAGCTGGCCGGGTCCGAGGAACTGCGCAGCCAGAACCTGAAGGACCACAGCGGAGGCTGGCCCCTGGAGCTCGACGCTCTCAAGACGCGCGCCGAACAGCCTTCCACGTGACGGAAGAACGTCCCGCCGCCGATGCCGTCGACAGCGTCCTCGGCGCGCTGGCCGACCCGACGCGGCGTCAACTGCTCGACCTGCTCGCCGCACAGGGTGAGGCCACCGCGACGACACTCGCCGAACGGCTTCCCGTCTCGCGGCAAGCGGTGGTCAAGCACCTCGCCGTCCTGGACGCCGCAGGGCTGGTTTCCGGCGGCCGGGTCGGACGCGAGGTGCGGTACGCGGTGCGGCCCGCGGCACTGAACGCGACAGCGCGGTGGATGGTCGGCCTCGCAGCCGACTGGGACCGGCGGCTGGCGAACATCAAGCGAGTCGCCGAGGCGGCGGAATGGGATGGGCCCTCGACACGGCCAGACTGAAAGGCAGCACCTCATGGTCACGGCATCGCTGAGCGGCACCTACGACGGCTTGCCCCCGCAAACGGCCCGTCGGGGCGGGGTGTCCGGCACGAAGATTTCTACCTTGCCGAGACTGAGAATCAGGACGTCGGTTGCCAGGGAACCGCAGGTCCCTCACTCAGCGACAACTCCGCTGACTGGATGAGCCGCTGCCGACCGGTCTCAATCAACGAGGCCACGGCATGTGGCGCACACAGATTCCCCGCGTATCTCGGTGCCACCACCCAATACGTGCCGGGAGGCGTACGCCGGTCAATACGCGGCACTCCCAGGTAGATGCCCCGTCCGAGACAAGGCGCGACCTCCTCGTGAGCCCACACGAGTTCGGCATTCGACAGGATCAAGGCGTAGTACGTCACGCCCACGACCCGGCGGTCATAGACGATGGGTCCACAGAGCAACTGCTCAAGCAGAGACGCTACTTGCGCCGGATGGTCGGTATCGAGGGCGGCATGGACAACATCCATGGGCATCCGCACAGCGGCGAACCGCTTACCAAGAGGAACCAACGCGACTCCATGGGTTGTCCACTCTGTCCACACCTGCGCAGGCACGGGGTGCTCCCAGGTGAGCCACTCGGCAATCGCTCGCTCCGTTGCCTGCTGTGTGTCGGCCACGAGGCCACCTCTCGTCATCAGTGCTTGGCTGGTAGGACTTGGAGTTAGCCTGGACGCAGCATGCGCTCAATTCGAGGACTTCAGAAGGTCCTTAAGGGGACTTCGGTGGGGCCTATTTGACACTCAGGGGTGACAGTAGGTCCTACCTCGGACTTACTCTGAGACGGACAGTGCAATCTCCTCTAGGAGGTGCTCATGCCCCGTCCCACTGGCAACGTCTGTTTGAAGGCCGCTCGCGTGGCAGCCGGCTTCAACTCGCAACAGGACCTGGCCGATGCCTTGTCCAGCGCCGCCAAGCACATCGGCATTCGCGGTCTGTCGATCGGCGTACGTCAGGTCCGGCGTTGGGAGTCGGACAGCCCTCCCTGGCCGCAACCTGACTGCCAGAGGGTCTTGGTCCACCTGCTGGGCCAGAGCATGGAGTCACTTGGGTTTACTCCTCCGTGGGACCCTGACGGGACTCAACCCGACCGGACCCGGCGTGCCCTCGTAGCAGGCAGCGTGGCTGCTGGTGGACTCGCCGCTGTCCCCGGCCATGCCGCTGCCACGACACAACCAGCCACTGCCGGTACGGACTTCGCCGCTGTGACACGTTCGCATCGGCGGCTCTACTGGTCCGTCGCCCCCGCCAAACTGCATCCGGCCGTACTCGCCCACGCGACGCTGGGATGCGGGTTGCTACCGGAGACAACAGGCTCCACTCGCCGTACGGTTGCGACCGCGCTCGCCGAGTCTTATCTCCTCGCGGGACGGATCGACTTCTTCGACCGCCGAGAAGCCAGCAGTGCGGGCGACACATTTCTGTTGGCCCTCCAGGCCGCGGGCGAGGCGGACGATCCGTTGCTAGGCTCGGCGATCATCGCGCACATGGCGTTCATCCCGGGCTGGGCGGGCGATCGCGACGCGGCGCTGGAGCGGATGATCGCTGCACGTACATACGCCCGTCGTGCGCCCGCTTCGGCGGAGTTGCTCGCCTGGCTCGACGCTGTGGAAGCGGAGTGCGAGACACGGTGTGGCGATGCTCGCACTGCCCTACACCTGATCGGACATGCCGAGGACATCCTCGCCACCGGAAACGAGTACCCGTCGCCCGAGTGGATGGACTGGTTCTCCCCAGCCCGACTGGCGGCGTTCAAGGGCAACACGCAATTGGTCGCCGGACACCTTCCTCAGGCGCGCGACACCTTGCTCGGCGTCTTGGACGAAATGCCGCCGAGCGAGGATAAGCAGCGAAGTGTCGTGTTCGGCGACCTGGCCGCTGTCGAGGCCGCTTCTGGGAATCCTGAGCAGGCGTGTGGGTATGCAGGACAAGCGCTCGATCAACTGATGCTTACGTGGTACGCCACTGGCATGGATCGAGTACGCGAGGTGAGGCGTGTGCTCGCGCCACACCAGCAGGAGCGTTGCGTACGGGACCTGGACGATCGGCTCTATGGATGGACGACGACGGTCAGTGCCCTGAGCCGTTGAAGTTGAGGATGAGACCAGACAGTTCGAGGAGAGTGCCGACACGAAACGTCGGAAGCTCCCGAGCTTCCGAACTGTTCCACTGGATCGTGGCCCAAGGACCACGGCGTACGAGCGCCGTGTGTATCCCCGCCTCAACAGCGGGGCGGATGTCGTTGTCGCACCGGTCCCCAACGTAAAGGATCTCGTCGCTGTCGAAGGGCACCACAGCGGCTACACGCTTGAAGAACTCCGGATCGGGCTTGCTGGCACCCCAGTCGTCCGACGTCCCGATCAGATCCACGTCATGGGAGAACAGGGAGCGGAGAATGCGCCCGGCTCGCACTGTTTGATTCCCCGCGATGCCGAGCCACAGTCCATCGGCACGAAGTTGAGTGAGAGCCGGCCGGACGTCCTCATACAGATCGTCCTCCCCGAACGACTCGGGCTGCCCGGCAGCGGCCCGCCTCTCTCGCTCCTCATGGAGATCGAAGCCGGGACTGAACTCCTGAAAAGTCTCCCGGTAGTCGCGCCCTTGAGCGACGACAGCACCGAACATCGCGTGAAAGGTGTGCCGGGGCACGCCTAGCCAGTCGGCCCAGGTCCCGTACTCACGAGTCTCGTCCACCAGACACTCACCGACGTCGAAGACCACTGCGCGAATCATGAGTGCAGGGTAGCGAGCCGCCGGACAGCGTCACTCCTTCAGCAAACCCTGGCCCGCTGCCCTGTGGGACTTTATTCCTGGCGGAGCCCAAAGAAGTGGCATCGCTACGGCGTGCTCTGAAGGCCCACTTGGGGATTTGGGGCTTGCATGAGTTGATGGACGCGGCCCAGCTCTGTCTGAGTGAGCTCGTCGCCAACGTGATCAACCACGTCGACGCTGGTATCCCGACGACCTTCGCCGTCTCCATGAACGACACTCACCTGCGAATTGAAGTACACGACCCTGACCCGCGTGCCTTGCCAACGCCTCTCAGCGCGAATGCCGACGCTGAATCGGAACGGGGCACGGCACTCGTGGACGCCATCGCCGACCGCTGGGGTGTTCAACTCTCTTCGCTGAGCGAAGGTGACGTGGTGCGAGCTCTCCACGTGCCTGGCCACACCCATTGGACAAGGTGGAGGCTCCCGAGTAACGAGAACTGAGGAACTGTTCGACCTCTACAGCGCACCCGCGCCAGCACGCTCATCCGGGGCCAAGCCGACTGAGTGTGGCCACGCCGGAGGGCATCGTGGTCGACGTGATCGCCGATCTCCTGCACTGGCTCCGGGCACACGGCGGCGACGCGCACGAGGCACTCGACCGAGCCCAGATGCGCTTCGAGGCCGAAAGGTTTGCCGTCGGGGTTCATGATGAGACGTTACCCGGTTGCGATGGCCAGACGTCCGCCGGAACCTTGTGCTTCAGTTTGCACAGAAGGGTATGGTGACGTGCTTTGCTTGCGCGAGGCCGTACGATAACCCTTGGCATAGTTCGCTGCAGGGGGTACTGATCGCGCGAAGTGGCGAACCCGTGGTAATTAACGATCAGGCACAGACTCGACCTGTTGCTTGAGTAGGTCAATTACCATCCTTATCCGAGCGAAGCCGTCGCGATTCACCGCGTCCGCACTATCGACGCTGGACAACACCTCAATGTGATCGAAGCCAGCGTCTATGAGTTGGTCCGCGTGGGCGTGAAAGATCTCAGCGGCGTCCGCAGAGAGAATCGATGTGGATCCGCGCGAGGCGGACCAAGGGGATGCGTCGGTGCTCATCCCGCGCAAGAGGCTGGCCAAGTCCACGACGCAAGCGACCCAAGGCTTCCGTGGTCCTGATCGGTCGCCTAGAAGCTCTCGCATCATGGATTGACCAGTGGAGCCGACTGAATCTGTGGCCAGATCATTGAAAGGCTTGATCGGATCGTAGATCCACACAGCGGCGACCACGGTGCCTTGTCGCACTACCGTCACATCCCACGCGGAACCCGACCCCGATCCCCCTGTGTGAACTGCGAACGACTCCGAAAGTGACTCAACCAACGCGGTGACGAGATAGGGGCGGATGCGCTCGCGATTGGTGGCACCTTCCAAGGGTAGAGGGGCTGTCTTTGCGATCTCAGTAATCTCGCCGACGGACTCCGGACCAACCTCCACTTGAAGCAGTCGGCCGGCGATGCGCAGCAGATCCTGGGGTTGGAGCATGAACAACTGGGTCCCCGCCCGCTCACGCAGTTCTTGGATAAGCTCGAGCCGGGGTCCGCGCGTGATGTTCTGGAACTTTCGCCACCAATCCTCTTTCACATCGCCGGTAACGAGGAGAACATCGGTTCTGCGAACTACCGCCTCTCGCAAGGTTTGCTCCCAGACCAGATAGTCCCCCGCTCCTCGGTGATCCGGTTTTCCAGCGTCCTTGTATCCAGGCGGAACTTCATTGGTGATTCGCGCATCGGCTTCCTGTAGCGCGTTCGCGTAGTCCTCCGGAGGAAGGGCGGGCCCTACCTTGAGGACCGGGACGAGTCGCTGGAGAACCGGGTCCTCGTTAGTGTCGCGTGCTCGTCCTAGATGATCGTCCTCCACCAAACTACTGATGGCTTCCCGCACAGTGGTGATGGCCTCAGTGTGTAGCTTACGGATCTCGGCCTGGCGCTCCGACGGTAGGCCTACGCTGCGTGCCCAGTTAGTGATCGCATGGTCGATCGCACGGGTGGGTTTCTCCAACTGCTCGAGTGCCTCCTTCGTGCTCTGGCGTCGATTGACTAAAGTCTGCTCTCGGTTTCGCCAGAACTCATCCGCCGCTTGATGCGGGATCCAAAGACAGGGCGAGAGGCGCTCCAAGACTTGGATTAGGTCAACGCGAGTGCGTACCTCGTAACGGTAGAGATTGAGTAGAACATTCGTGTCCAGTACCACAAGCCCACTTGTGAGTACCGCTCGATAGTCCTCGTCCGAAGGTGAGAGGTACCCTTCGAATCCGTCGGTCAGGCCCTTGGAGGGTACTCCGATCGGCTCTTCGCCCGCTGTCACAGCCCATTCCTCAGCGTTCGCAGTGGTGCTCCGTGAGCACAATCCTCTCCGAGGAATACCCGTAACTGCCTCGGGTCCATCAAGTCGATCACTCTTGGCGGCTCTTCATACAGCCCCGGGGCTATTCGTGGCCCGTTCATGCTCCCGCACCATCCCTACACGTCGTCCGTGTGATCACTAGCCGGGCGGTTAGGTGTAGTTCCGCCCGTCAAGGCGGTGAAGTCGCCACGGACCGCTTGGATCACGCGTTGGCTTGCCTCCGCAGGATCTTCATGCTCCCAGATCCTGATGACGGTCCAACCAGCCTGCGATAGCAGGTGGTTAGTCTCAATATCCCTTTCACGGTTGCCATTGATCTTCTCTGTCCAGAAGTCCGCGTTTCTAGACGCTGGGCGATAGTGTTCTGGGCACCCATGCCAATAGCATCCGTCGACGAAGACAGCTATGCGGGATTTGATGAATACCAGATCGGCAGTGCGGCGGAGCTCGGGGAGGGGACGTACCGATACCCGGTATCGCAGACCCTCTGCGTACAAGAGTGATCGCAAGCGCAGTTCGGGTTTGGTGTCCTTGCCTCGGTTTCCCTTCATCGACGCGCGTATCGAGGGTGAGCCAGCCCACGAGCCCAGAGCTGTCGGCTCAGCAGTAAGGAGGCCTTTCGCCGCAGCCATCCGCCATGCGACCGCCAGGTTCGCGGCACGGGTGTCCTCGTCTACCTGACCCAAGTAGACGGCAGGGGACTTCCCTTGGTCAGACCACCGCAGGTAGGCACGAATCCGCCGAGTACTTGGCAGGACCTTCAATTCCACAGAGGCCCTGGCGAGCCGTCCGTCAGCGAGAGACAAGAAACGCTGGCTCCTGCCGCCAGCGGCTCGATCCTGCTCAGCGGCCAGAGAGTTCCGGTTCCTACCCGGGCGCCCCTTCCACGCACGGGCGGACGGTGGCTTGTCATTCCAAAGTCCCTGTTTGTGGTTGGGCGTCACGATCATTCACCGTCCTTCCTGCTTCGAGGCCTTCTCTAGGGCGGCCAAGACCGCTTTGGCGAACACCTCGCCAAGAAGCACAGGAACGGCATTGCCGAGTTGACGCATTTTCTCGCCGCGGGGGCCGACCAGTTGCCAGTCGTCGGGGAAGGTCATCACGCGGGCGGTTTCTCGAACGGTCATGTAACGGTGCTTGTAGCGCAACCCTCCGGGGGCCTCCTCGTCCCGTACACGCTCGTCAAGGAGCAGCACCGATTCGCCACCAGGAACGCCGTGAACACCCGCCTTCACCGTCTTCGCCGGCCGGTCGAGCTCATTAGGGGTGTGCCCCGGATAGATCCGAGCTCCCGGCCATCCGATGTGGTCGGTGTAGCCCCCTAGATTGCGTTCCACGGTGTCCAACTGATGGTCCGGGATGTCGGGCAGCACGTTGCCATCCGCGCACTCGCCCGCCAGTGCGTCTCGCAAGGTTCGCCAGGGTTTCTTCCCGTCCGGGAGGGCAAGTGGGGCACGCAGTCCGCTAATTACGCGTTCCTTCACGTGGTCGGGAATCGCGCGCTCACGGATCCGCTCGTGCCGTCGCCAGTACTCCCCGTCCTGATCGCCATCAGGTAGCAGGGATCGAATAAGGGCGTCCTCGGAGTACTCGGTGGCTTCAACGGAAGCGACGAACTGCTTCATGTCCACCTTGAGGTCCGCACGGAAGGCGACGATGATGACGCGGTGCCGAATCTGGGGGACGCCGTAGTCTGCGGCGTTCACCTTGATCCACTCAACGTCGTACCGCTCATGGGGGGCGACGCTCCCATCCGCGATGCGGCGCGCCAGTTCACGCGCGTGATGCCGCCAGTCCTCTTCACCGCGTACCACCGTCGGTAGCCGCATCCCGTCCAGGATGTACTGGAAGTAGGGATCAAACGACTTCCGCAGCAATCCACGGACGTTCTCGCAGATCACAGCCTTGGGCTGGATCTCACGCATGGCGCGGATCATCTGAGGGAACATGTTCCGCTTGTCCTCGTCGCCCTTGGCGACGCCCCCTAGGCTGAACGGCTGGCAAGGCGGGCCCCCCGCCAGGACATCCACCTCAAGCCCGGCCTCCTCCTTGGCCCTGG
This sequence comes from Streptomyces sp. NPDC050535, assembly GCF_044457665.1. NCBI lineage: Bacteria > Bacillati > Actinomycetota > Actinomycetes > Kitasatosporales > Streptomycetaceae > Streptomyces > Streptomyces sp. NPDC050535. Next base: position 578,893 of record NZ_JBITHE010000002.1, on the reverse strand, counting down.
CGAGGTATGAGAAGTCCACCCCCTGGATGTCGCCCGACACCAACGGCGGCCGGTCACCAGGGGTGGGGATCGGCGGGTCACCTTGAGTAGGAGCGAGTGCAGCACGATTTGCGAGCAAGGTCTCGCATGCCCGAGGGGCGAACTCGTTGAACAGAAGGGGCCGAAACCCGGCGCGATGGACGGCCATGGCGAGCCCGCCGCCGCCAGCGAACAGCTCCACGGCGGTGCGGTCGACCAACGGTTCCTCTACCTGTTCATGCATGAGAAAAACCATACCGCGGAATTGTTGATCATGAGCCTATTCGGGAGAACCCAAGTTCCTTGAGTGAGTACTGTGTCGTGACCTGTAAGAGGGTGTCTCGCGGTGGAGAAGGGAACAATGGTGGGCAAGCACGCGGCGGAGTTCAAGTTGAGCATCACCAAGGCGCTCGGTGATCAGCTGGCCCTGGCGTTGGAAACGCTGACGCCGATCCCGCTGACCCCGGACGCCCTTGGGGCGTTGGACGCCTCCCCGGGCGTCTACCAGCTCTACCTGGGCGGAGCGCTGGTCTATGTCGGGAAGGCCGACCGCTCCCTCCCACAGCGCCTTGAGAAGCACCTCCGTAAGCTCTCCAGTCGCAGCGGCATGGACATAGCGGACGTAACGTTCAGCTGTCTCTATGTAGAGGAGGACTTCTCCGCCGTCGCGCCGGAGCGACTGTTGATCAGTCGCCACAAGGGCTTGGGCGAAGTCCCTTGGAACTACAACGGTTTCGGGAACAACGACCCCGGCAAGCGCCGTGACAGGACGCTGGTCGAAGGAGATCACTTCGACCGCCTGTTCCCGATCGACCTGGACTGGACGCTTCCCGGCATCCCCCAAGGCCGATCCTCTCTAGCACAGTTGCTCGTCTGGACGAAGGGGGCTCTGCCGTACCTGTTCCGTTACCAGGACTCGCCCTCGTTCGCCGATATCGTCGTCGAAGTCCCGACCGGCACCGGCGATGCGGACCAGCTCCTCGCGGTGATCTCTGGAGCACTGCCCGACGGCTGGCGCATCACAGCGCTGCCCGGGTACGTGATCATGTATCCCGAGGAGGGCGACTACCCAAGCGCCCTGCGCTACTACCAAGCCGGGCAATCCGTCGAGCCCCGCTCCCTCCGGGTGTCGAGGGCCGACGGCTGAGATCGAATCTTCTGCCCACACGTGGCCAGTGCCGCACTACTGTGGACTTGGCGTCAGGCCAGATGAAGAAGGCGGTTAGTGCTCCGCCTCGCCCACTGGCGTGGTAAGGGAACAGCGTCCGCCAAGTTCAACCAAGCGAACGTCGGGTCGGGAGAGCGGGAACACTTCGTGGGCGACAGTCAATACATCAATGTCCAGCCGCACCCGCGGATTCTTGGTGTGCTGGGCGACATTGAGTTCTCCCACTGGCAGTGCATCGCGGAACTCGTCGACAACTGCTTCGATGAGTTCCGATCCGCAGGCGACCAGACGATCACTCCCACCGTATCTATCGTGCTTCCCGCCGCGAACACCCCCCGCTCGACAGCTGCGATCACGGTCAAGGACAACGGACGGGGCATGGGGCTGGAGGCGGTCACAAACGCCATCAGTGCGGGCTGGTCCAGCAACGGTCGACACGGATCGCTCGGACTATTCGGTATGGGTTTCAACATCAGCACCGCACGCCTCGGCCGCCAGACGTCCATCCGTACTAGTCGCGCGGGTGACGCTCACTGGGTTGAGGTGGTCCTCGACCTTCCCCGCATTTCTCGCTCCTCGGACTACCTGGCCCCATACCGGCTGGTCCCCAAGGCCGACGCGAACGAGCACGGCACAACAGTCACCATCAGCGACCTAAAAACTGAGCAGTTCGACTCGTTGCGGCGTCCACAGACCCAGAAGATTATCCGTGAGAAGCTCGGCGATATCTATAGCTATCTTCTTCACGAGCGCGGATATCTGCTTACCATCAACCGGACGAAGGTCTCACCCCGCCTGCCTTGTGTCTGGAACGAGGCGCGGTATGTGACACGTTCCGGCGTGGGAATTCCGGCGCTGCTAAGGATCGAGAAGACCCTCAGCGAGAAGCAGGTCTGCATGGATTGCGGGTACTGGAGCCGCGTGGATGCGCAGGTCTGCGAGGAGTGCGGACAGCCGAGACTCAAGCCCAGTGAGCGAAGGATCTGGGGATGGCTTGGTGTTCAGAGGTACGTGCATAGCACGGACTACGGAGTGGACTTCATTCGTAATGGCAGGAAGATCCTTCTCAAGGATAAGAAGGTATTTTACTGGCAGGACGACGACGAACTCGCCGAGCCTGAGCTGGAGTACCCCATTGACAGCAAGAAGCCTATGGGGCGTTTGGTGGGAGAGATCCACTGCGATCACGTGGCTCCGAACTACCAGAAGACCGCATTCGAGTTCGATACGCACGAGTGGCGCCAGGTACTCCGTGAGGTGCGAGGGAATTCCCCTCTGCGTCCCGTGATCGCCAGGCGGCTAGGACTGCCTGAGAATACCAGTCCTCTCGCGCGGCTCTATGTTGGTTTCCGTCGGCAGGACGCGGGGCTGAACTACCTGATTCCGGGAGACGGCACTCGGGCTCTGCATGAGAGAGCCGTTGAGTGGGCCGATTACTTTCGCAAAGGTGAGCTGGCTTACCAGACCGACGAGATCTGGTATCAGGCCGCCTACCAGCACGACAATCCCGTCCTCCCGACTCCCCGCCCCGAGAGCGAGAACATCCTCCCCGGCCTTGAGGCTGCAATGTTTGAAGAGGAGGGCTCTTCTGCGGTTAACCCAGCCTCTGAGGAACGAGCGCCCGAGCCACCCGAGGAGACACTCGAGCAGCGTCTTGCGAGATATAGGGCCAACGCGGAGCCAGTCTTTGACTTGACAGGTGGCTATTCCGTTCCGGAGCTAGGCACCATCGAGCTCTCCGTGTGGGCCGTCCGAGGGCAACGACTCCACAACAAGGAGCGAGTGGAAGCGCCCATCGTCGCGATCATGCAGCGAGCGCCCCGTCTCGAAGTCTTCATCGATGTCGATGATCCGCTTTTCAAAGAGCAGGGATCGGACACGCGCGACCTCGCGCTAATTGAAGTCGCCGAGTTCATGCGAGTGCGGGCCAGGAGTGTTTCGACGCCACTGACCTCTATTGTCTCCCGCTTGAAGAGTCAGAGTGGAACCGCGCCGTTGACACCCGCCGCGATGGCGGATGAGGCCGAACGTATTCTCGACGAGGTCCGATCGGGACTTGTGGTACCCGTCTCGGAAAGCCCTCGTCGCCACTGGGATACGCTGACATCGGCCGAACGCTCCGTCGCCGAGCGTCGGTTCGCGGTCGAGTCTGTTCCCGGTTCCAGCTGGGAGGAGAACATCTTCAACGGGAATTTTGTACGCTACGTCCCAGCGAGCGCGGTCGTACGCTTGATCTCAGTCGCGCCCGAGGCATTCCTAGATGGACGCCTTTTTAAGCGGACGTACGCGGCACTTACCGACGCGATGGCACGAGAGCTCGTAGTCGAACGCTTGGTCAATCCCCTGAGTGATCTCGCGCTCCTGGAACAACATCGGCCTCGCCTCGATCCGGAGGAACTCGCGCGCATCCGTTTCAGCTGTCGGCTCATTAGCCGCGACTTGGTCGACAGCGCCTAGTCGGAAGGAACCTCATGGCCGGCTTCCTCTCCCGGGGGCCGTTGCTCGACGCCGGACCCTTGCAGTTTCCCCGCCAGATCGAGCGACTCCTGTGGCACCTTGGTTTCACCTCCGTCGTCAACATTGACGGCCCTGGCGATGGGGGCGGAGACATCCTAGCCAAGCTCAAAGGCCAGGATTGGGTGTTTCAGTGCAAGTGGAAGCGGCAGGGTGCCATCGGCGCCGCAGCCGTAGACGAGGTCGCACGCGCGCGTGACAGCTATCGTGCTTACCATGCGGTTGTCGTCACCAATGCCCGCTTTAGCCCGGACGCCCGCCAACGCGTCATGAATCTCACCCGTGTTGGCCCTCCCATCCTGCTGTGGGGAGGCAGCGATCTCGACGCGAGCTTTGATCGCGTGCCGGATCGTTTTGGGGAACTTGTTCTGCGACCGTACCAGGAAGACGCGGTGCGAGCCCTCGATGTAGATCTTGATACAACTGGTCGGGCTTTGCTCGTCCTTGCGACCGGGCTCGGGAAGACAGTCGTTGGCGGCGAGGTCATCGCCAAGCACCTGCGATCTCATCCGACGGACCAGGTACTTGTCATCGCCCACTCGAGAGAGCTCGTTCAGCAATTGGAGCGAGCCCTTTGGCGACATCTTCCGAAGCGAGTCCGTACTCGCACTTTGACGGGGGACTCGAAGCCCGACGATCTCATCGGTCTAACCTGCGCGACCCCCGCCTCCGCACTAAATGCGGTTCGCTTCGGTTTCCGCCCAGGTCTGCTGATGGTCGACGAGGCACACCACATCGGGGCCGACGGACAGTATGACGAGCTATTGGAACGGCTCGTCGAGTCCCGTCAGTTCGGCGTCACGGCTACACCGTGGCGTGGAGATGCGCATGACATCACTGAGCAACTTGGGCCGCCCAGCTTCACTCTGGGGATCGAGGAAGGCATGAGGCGCGGCTATCTCGCCCAGGTCGACTACCGGCTCTTCGTCGACGATATCGACTGGGATACTGTTCGGGAGGCGAGTGCCCACAGTTACGGCCTTTCCGAACTCAATGGACGCTTGTTCCTGCCTCAGCGCGACGAGGCCATCCGTGACGAACTCGCCTCCGCCTGGGCCAAGATCCAAAGACCCAGGGCCCTTGTCTTCTGTCGTACTATCGAGCACGCTGAGCGACTCGCGGACTTGTTGCGGCGCACACCCTTGTGGTCCGGCGCGTTCGCCGTCCACGCTGGCCTGAGTAAACGGGAGCGGCAACGAAGGCTGCTGGCCTTCCGCTCCGGTGATATTCCAGTCCTCGTGGCCGTCGACATCCTTAACGAAGGCGTCGATGTCCCAGACGTCAATATTCTGTGCTTCGCGCGGGTCACCCACTCCAGGCGGATCTTCGTCCAGCAGCTCGGGCGAGGACTTCGCCTGCGTGAAGGCAAGGATCGGGTGACAGTGCTCGACTTTGTAAGTGACCTTCGACGAATCGCGGCGGCCCTGAACCTCCGACGTTCCTTGGAGGGCGGTGGTGAGATGGAGACCATCTCCCGCGCCTCACACTCGAGTATCACGTTCAGTGATCAGAGGGTTGCTGGGCTTATGGATGAATGGGTCAAAGACGCCGCCAGCCTGGAAACCGCGTACGACGACTATCGATTGCAGTTTCCCGCGAACATCGTCTCTCTGGAGTGAATCTATGCCTCGTCTCGCGCTTCCGGAATCGCTGCGGGAGCAGCTTATCCTCGAAATCTACAAGCAGGCGGAGGAGATGGACTGGGAGCTTATGAGTAATACTCACAAAACTGCTCAGTATCGTAAATGGATTGAAGACGAGTGCGTGGGTGGCGTTCTCCTAAACTTCGCACCAGAGAAAGATGTGCGAGTTTGGATCAAGGATGTTCCTATGAAGGAATATGCGCGATCCCTGGAAGGTATCGGGGGATATGTGCGCTTTGTATCGCATCGATTCCGGGGAGCCGAAGAGATTGTTCGAGTCGGCTTGAGTAACGGCTGGACAGTAGTTGCGGATAGCGTCGACGAGAAGCCAAATCACTGTTACGCGACTAACGGTCACTCGAAGCGTTATGTCTGCTGGGGGAGACCGGATAGAGTCAGCGACCTTGTTTGGGCTTCTTTGCATATAGCGGTACACGATAAGGAGAGGCCGATGATAGTAGTCACCACACGTGACGGGCTCGATACGTCTGCGGCCGAGCGCACGCTTCAGGAGCGGATCGCTCGGCACTGCGGAATCGACCTTAGGCACTTGCATCGAACATTGGTCCCTAATCCCGACTACATCGGATGACAGGCGTCCGCGGCGGCTCTATATGGGAGACCGCGCAAGATGTCTATGGAATCGCTGCTCTGTAGAGTCCAACTCGCAGAAAGCCTGGATGGATGTGGGTTTAGGACCTTCCGGGAGGGCTCGAGTCCGGGGCCAACTAGCGGGCGGGCCGCGGAGCTTCCGTGGTGGTCGGAGGAGGACTGGGTTTGGGGGCATCCGCCTCGTTCTCCGTCGAGCTTATGTAGACGAGTGCGATCACCGCGACGCATGTGAAGACGAAGCCGAAGAAGATGAGTCGCTGCTTCTGCATTACCGCTACTCGGCCCTTGGAGTCACTCGCAATGATCTGATACTTGGTCATGCGGTGCTGGAAGAATCTGTTGATCGAATCCTGGGGGAGGTTTTTTACCACCCTGGCTAGGGCGAGCATCACGCAGGCGGCAACTGAGGGGAAGGCGATTTCCGGAGGTGCGCTATCAAAAAGGTGGGAGAACACGGTTTGCTGACCTTTTTCGCTGCGGTCGGCGAGACGAGAGTGACATCATCGGCGGTTCCTTCGCAAGGGATGCGGGGTAGTCGACGCCGGGTGAGAGCCGGACCTGCGGGCCGTCAAAAGGGGCGCAGGAACTAGCAATGCCCGAGGTGCCTAGAACGCTGTTCTCGTCTGTGTCACAGCTATAAGGGTCTGCGGGTACACGTCTGGAGCAGCGCGTGCTCAGGTCAAGTCGATGGATTGTTACCTCCCCTTGCGAGGGGAAGGCGCCGGCTTACCGTCGAGTTACGCTTCGATGCGATTCTCGGCCTTGCGGCTCTTGTTCCAGGCGGTCGCGACGAGGCGATACGCAGTGGTCACTCGAGATCCCGTGCCGCTGTTGTTGAAGCCGCCGCGGGATGACTGGCTCAGGATCTCTGACCGCCACTTGGCCGCCGTGCCCATGGCTAGAATCTTTTTGGCGAGTTCCGTGTCGTCTACAAGATCGCCCCATCGGCCAAGGAACATGCCAATGCCACCAAGGAGCATGCCGTCCCAGGTCTCCGCTGAACGGCCCCAAGCTTCTTCGGCGACCGTGAGCGTGCGGTCGAAAATAGGTGTTCCGTAGCGGTCCACGATCTGAAGCACGCCGGATACGGCGCCCACGCCGTTGGTAGACGTTGACCCGAGGGCTAGCCCGTGTTTGTCCAGGATCCTGTCTGTGTCAACGAAAAGGGGAACTCCGCCGGTGAGGCCCACGTGGTACTCATCGATGGGGCGCGGCTTGTGGGATTCACGATTCTTTATCAGGAAAAGAATCGCTTCTTGAGCCTGCGTGAGGCCGTGGTGCACTTCGGCCATGATGGTTGGTTTACCGGCCAGTGCACATGCACGCCAACGATGCTGTCCGTCAACAATGTAAAGGTCACCGTCTGAGCGCTCCGACACGATTACTGAGCCGATAGCCTCACGAACCAAGTTCGCGGCGATGTTTTGGGCGCGTTTCTCATTAAGAGTGCGCTGCGCTTGCGGGTCGATATTAAGGTTCTTGATCGAAACCTCGACCCCGTAGTCCACTTTATGCTCGGGGAGCTCGAAGGTGTACCGGGCTTTAGGCATGGATGTGCCCTTCAGCGCCACGGCAGGGGGATTATTCGGCTAGGCCGGGATTTGGGATGTGGCGCGGCGAACAGAAAATCATATGAGTCGACTTTCGTGCAAGTCCCTTCGGCCTCCGTGGGGTTCAAGGAGTGCGAGGAGCCACACCCGCCACCCGGTGTCATCAGGCGCCTGAGCACAGCAGCAACCAGCAGTTGCGGCTCCTGCGGCTGCCCCTCCTACCGTCGCCCAGGTAATGACGAGCAGCCGCAACTCGGTGGGCGAGCAGGTCAGTCGGTCGCCCCGTGACACTCCCCGTAAGTCCGTCCCGACCCGCACCAGCACTCCGCCCCCCGTTGCGGCGGCCAAGCCACCGCCAAGCCCCTCGCCGCCAGCGTCGTCGCGTACTGCGGCAACAGCGTCGCGTCCGTCGGGGAGGACGCCTCGGATGCTGCGAAGGCCTCGTAGGAGGGGACGGTGCCGGTGACGATGCCGAGGTTCGGGGTGCCGGAGGCCGCGAGTTCTCGGAGGGACGCCTCTATGGTCGCGAGGTGGTCCTCGTGGGACGGGTACTCCGAGGTGAGGGAGGGGTACGCCGTCAGGAGTTCGGTCAGTTCGGGGGCGGACCAGTGGAGGACCGCGACCGGGAACGGGCGGGAGAGGGCGGCTCGGTGGGTGTCCAGTTCGGCGCGTAGGCGGGAGATCTCCGCCTGGAGTTCCGCCGGGTTGTCCGAGCCCAGGGACCAGACCCGCTTCGGGTCGTGCAGCTCGTCCAGGGAGACGGGGGACGAGTGCAGGGTGTCCGCCAGGAGGTCCCAGTCGTCGTGGGACGCGCCCAGCATGCGGCGGACCCGGTGGCGGCCGAAGAGGACGGGGTGGGTGGCGTACGGGGGTTCGGTCACGTCGGTGAGCAGGAGCGTGGCCGCCTGCGTGAACGTTTCCTGGGCCGCTTCCAGCTCGTCGTGGGACTCCAGGGACTCCGCGACGATCACCCAGGGGGCCGGGTCGCGGGGGGACGCGGCGCGGACTCCGTCGATGATCGCGCGGGCCTCCGCCTCGTGGCCGTACTCCCAGAGGTTGGAGGCCTTCAGGGCTCGTACCAGGTGGGGGTTTTCCAGGGAGCTCGCGGAGGACAGCAGGCGGTCGTAGAGGGCGGTGGCTCCGGGGCGTTCGCCGGCCAGCTCGAGGTGGGCCGCGGCCTGCACGAGCAGGTGTTCGGCGTCCTCGGGATAGAGGCCGGCGGTACGTTCCAGGCGGGCTGCTTCGCCGGTGTGGTCGACGTTCTCGGCAGGCGTGTCGGGGCGCATGGTGGACACCGTACTGCCGTCGGCCCGCGAACGAGAGGGATCCGCAGGCCAGAGGCGGGAGGAGGGGAGAGGATCACACGGCTCGGGCGGAGCGGATCCGCGCGGGCGCACGCCGGTTCACGCGGTCGCACGCGGACCCGCCCGGACTCACGGCCTCACACCACCACCCCGTCGATCTGCAGCGTCTGCACCGCCCCCGCCGCGAACGGCACGCTCACGGACTTCCCGCTCAGGTACGTGTCCGAGCGGGCCGTGTAGAGGTCGCCGCTGCCCGAGGTCGCCGTGTTCCAGCGGGGGACCAGGCCGCCCGTACCGCCGGTCACCGTCGTGTAGCGGGAGAGGTCGAAGGTCAGGGTCTGGGCGGAGGTGGACTTGTTGGCCGCGACGATCACCAGGCGTCTCGCCGCCGCGTCGTAGGCCGCCGTCGCGTAATCCACCCCCGTGTTCACGATCTTCATGCCGGGGCGGATGTGTCGGCTGAACTGCGCCAGCACGTAGTACTTCGTCTGCACGGCGCCCGGCTGGAGGGTGCTCGCGTCGTACGCGATCGTCGCCCAGCCCGACGACGGGTCCATGACCTGCCAGTAGACCCAGGCCGTCGGGTGCAGCCAGCGGAGGTCCAGGAGCAGGTTGCTCGCCAGGGTGAGGCCGGTGGCGTCGCCGTCGCCGTACTCGGAGTTCCACAGGCTCTTGCCGGACGTCGTGACGGCGTCCGTGTAGAGGAGGTCACGACGGCCGCCCGAACCCTGGTAGCCGTGTACGTTGACGCGGTTGACCAGGGCCTTCGTCGTCGAGCTGAACGAGCCCCAGGTCGTGCGTGCCAGGTCGTAGCTCGTCTCGTCCGACGCCGAGATCTTCGTGGCTGTCAGGCCTCGCTTGTCCAACTCGCTTCGCAGGTAGGGGAGTACGGCTGACTGGACGGCGGCGTCCATGTGGCAGCCCTCCTGGGTGCCGGTGGCGGTCCACCAACTGGAGGACGGCTCGTTGAAGGGGTCCACCGTCGCGAAGTTCACGCCCCAGTTCGACTTCGCGTACAGGGCGACGGCCGCCAGGTGGGAGGCGTGCTGGCGGTAGTTCCAGGTCTGGAGGTTGTTGCCGCCGCCGGACGCTCCCGACGGGTTGTGGTTCGCACACATCCACCACATCGGCGAGTTGGCGAACAGCTCGCTCACGGCGCCCCGTTGGGTGGCTTTCACCAGCGCGGCCCGCTGTGCCGCGTCGGCCGTCCAGTCCCAGGCGGCGGACGTCGGGTCCTCGTTGTTCCAGTCCTGCCAGAAGCCCTCGATCTGCTTGAAGCCGGGGATGTTGGCGGAGGCGACCATGGACTCGCCGTTCACGCTGTTCCAGCTGCACGCGCCGAGGTTGTAGCGGGCGATGTTCAGGCCCAGGCCGGGCAGTGTCCTGCCGCTGTACGCCACCGACTTGGTGGTGAAGAAGATGTCGGCGAAGTCGTCCCGGGCGCCGAACACGTTCGCCCACCAGGCCAGCGATGTACCCCAGCCCTCCCAAGTCCCGTACGTCGTCGCCGGGGTGACGGCGATGGTCGCGTCCGCGTGCGCGGTGCCCGTCGCCAGGGCGCCGCCGGCGACCGCGCCGCCCGCCGCGGCCAGCAGTGTTCTGCGTCGGATCATGGCTTTTCCGTCCGTCCCGCCCAACTGCCGGTCGTCCCACCGGCGTTGGGCTGTCGCGGCCTGCTCCGGCCTGTCCCGCTGATGCCATCAGGAAGCATCGAGGGTGTCGCGTGAGGTTGTCGAGGGTTGTGACACCCCTTTCTAAAACCGCTGTATGAAGCCGTCGGAGGGAAGCGGGGAAAAGCGGAGAGGAGCGGCGGGCATGCCGAGTCATGAACCTTTGCGGGGCTGGTGACTTGGCGGCGCACCCCTTATCGTGCGTGCCGCCACGGCGAAGGAGGCGTACGCATGCGGGTTCCCGTTGTGCGGCACAGCACCCGGCGGCGGCGAGCCGTCCTCAGGCGCGCCCTGTGGAGCTGCGGCGAACTCCTCGTCACGGTGGGCGTGGTGCTGCTGCTCCTCGTCGCGCACCAACTGTGGTGGACCAACCGGCAGGCCCAGCAGGGCGCCGAGCGTGAGGTGCGGGCCCTGGAGAGGGAGTGGCGGAGCGCGGCGCCCTCGGAGGCGCGGACGCCGCGGGTGGCCGCCACGCCCGCTGAGAGCGTCACCGAGGAGCCGTCCGCTACCGAGTCGTCGGGTGGCGTCAACCGTGCTGCCCCGCAGCCCAGTTGGTCCCAGGCCTACGCCGTCCTCGCCATCCCCCGGCTGAACCTCCGGGTCCCCGTCGCCGAAGGCGTCAGCAAACCCGGCGTACTCAACAAGGGGTACGTCGGCCACTACAAGGACACCCAACAGCCAGGCGAGGCAGGGAACTTCGCGCTCGCCGGACATCGCAACACACACGGCGAACCGTTCCGGTACATCAACCGGCTCAAGCCCGGCGACGAGATCAGCGTCGAGACCGAGGCCGCCCTCTACACGTACGTCGTCGACAGGACCCTTCCGCAGACCTCGGCTCGCGACGGCGGTGTCATCGGCCCCGTGCCGCGCAGCGCCACCCGGCCCGCCTACGGGTACAGCGAGCCCGGGTACTACCTGACCCTCACCACCTGCACCCCCGAGTACACCTCCACGTACCGGCTGGTGGTCTGGGGGAAGCTCACCTCCATGCGACCGCGCTGAACCGGGCTGAGCCGCGCCGGAACCGGGCGGGACCGTGCCGGAACCGGGCGGGCCGCGCTGTACCGGCCGGGATCCGAGCGGGGACCTGCTTGAGCCGATCAAGTCGCTTCCCGTATAACTCGTACAAGCCGTGTAACTCGTACAAGCCGTGTGGCTCCAAGCCGTACGAGGGAGCTGCAAGCCGTGAGAGGGAGGAGGAGCGGCCGATGACGAAGGCCTGGGGTAAGGACACCATGCGTCCCGCCGCCCTGCTGCTCCTGCTGTTCGTCGAGGTCGCCCTGCTCGACTCCGGCGGCCTGGCCGCCGCCTTGGCCGTCGCGTTCACGGCGACCGCCGCGGCCGGTTCCGCGCTCGCCGTCTGCGCGCTCATCGGCTCGCGCTGCGCGCCCGCCGTGCCGCGTACGCGCGTACGGACGGCCATCCGCGACCGCGAGCACCGTACGGCGTTCCTGTCCCAGCGTGATCCCGACGCGGCGGGGCGTTCGCGCCCCCGGGCGCCGGGGCGTGCCCTCCTGACGGCCGCCGCGTAGGGGATCTCCCGAGTCACACCGGTGCACCGCCATGTCCGTGCACCGCCACAGCCGTGCGCAGCCATGTCCGTGCGTGCACCGCGACATCCGTGCCCCCGCGCCTGGTCGTCATGCCGACACCCCGTACGCCGTACGCCCAAGGCCCACACGCCCGCGTACGCCCGTACTCCCGGCACGACGAGACCCCCGGAGGGCTCACCCATGTCCACGTTCCTGTCCGCTTTCGCCGGCCTTGTCGAGCAGCTCGCCGAGCTGCTCGAACCGCTGTTCCACGCCTCCGCGGCGGCTGCCGCGATCGTCCTGTTCACCGCGCTCGTACGTCTTCTCGTGCATCCTCTGTCCCGGGCCGCGGCGCGGGGACAGCGGGCGCGCACCAGGCTCCAGCCGCGCGTCGCGGAGCTGCGCAGGAAGCACGCGAAGAATCCAGAGAAGCTGCGGAAGGCGGTGCTGGAGCTGCACGAGGAGGAGAAGGTGTCGCCGCTGTCCGGGCTGCTGCCGGGGCTGTGCCAGATGCCGGCCTTCTTCCTGCTCTACCACCTGTTCTCCAGCTCGACGATCGGCGGCGAGGCCAACGGCCTGCTGGCGCACCAGCTCTTCGCGGCGCCCCTCGGCGACCGTTGGGCGGACGCGCTGGGCGACGGCGGGCTCCTCGGGGCGGCGGGCCTCGTCTACCTCGCGCTCTTCGCCCTCGTGGCGGGCGTCGCGAGCTTCAACTACTGGCGTACGAAGCGGATGACGGCGGCCGGCGCCGCACTGGCCGCCGCCTCGGCGGGCGACGCGGGCCAGCCGGTGCCCGGGCTCGCCGCGATCACCAAGGTCATGCCGTTCATGTCCTTCCTCACGCTCTTCTCCGTGGCGGTGATGCCGCTGGCGGCCGCGCTCTACATGGTGACCAGTACGACGTGGAGCGCGGTGGAGCGGGCGCGGCTGTACCCCTTGAACGCGTGAGCCGTACGTCCTGAGCATGCGAGCCGTACGTCCTGAACGCGTGAGCCGTGCCTCCTGAGCAGGTGAACCGTGGCCTCTGGACATCGGAGGGCGGTCCAGTCCGTGATCAGGGTCTTGCGGACTGGACGCCGAGCTTGGACGATCGACCAGTCATCCGATGGCTGCACCCGTCGGACGACTGCCCGAGATCGAGGGAGATACAGATCATGAAGCTGCTGCGAGTCGGTACGTCGGGGTCGGAGCGGCCTGCGCTGCTTGACGCCGACGGGACCCTGCGGGACCTGTCGGGTGTCGTCACGGACATCGACGGGGCGCTGCTCGCCGATCCCGCGGCGCTCGGCCGGATCCGGTCCGCCGCCGAGGCGGGTGAGCTGCCCGAACTGGACGCGGCCGGGCTGCGCGTCGGGCCGCCGCTCGCCCGGATCGGCAAGGTCGTGTGCATCGGGCTGAACTACCACGACCACGCCCGCGAGACGGGCGTCGAGCCGCCCGGTGAGCCGGTCGTCTTCTTCAAGGCGGCGGACACGGTGATCGGCCCGAACGACACCGTGCTCGTGCCGCGCGGGTCCGTGAAGACCGACTGGGAGGTCGAGCTCGCGATCGTCATCGGCCGCACGGCACGCTATCTGGGGTCCCACGAGGAGGCGCTCGCGCACGTCGCCGGGTACGCGGTGGCGCACGACGTCTCCGAGCGCGAGTTCCAGATCGAGCGTGGCGGGACGTGGGACAAGGGCAAGAACTGCGAGACGTTCAACCCGCTGGGGCCTTGGCTGGTGACCGCGGACGAGGTGCCGGACCCGCAGAACCTGACCCTGAAGCTCTGGGTCAACGCCGAGCTCAAGCAGAACGGGACGACGGCCGAGCAGATCTTCCCGGTCGCCGAAGTGGTGCGGTACGTAAGCCAGTTCATGACGCTGTACCCGGGCGATGTCATCAACACCGGTACGCCGGCGGGGGTTGCCATGGGGGCGCCGGAGCCCAAACCGTACCTGCGGGCCGGGGACGTGGTGGAGCTGGAGATCGAGGGGCTGGGCCGGCAGCGGCAGGAACTCAAGGACGCGTAGGCGCTGCGCCGGCTGGAGCGGGGGGCTGTGGGTGGGCTGCCGGGCGCGGTTCCCCGCGGCCCGGGCCAGCCGCCAGCCGCCCGCGGTCACCCGCTGGTCAGCGCCACTCGGCCACCCGTCGGCTGGCGGTCACCGTCACCTGCCGGTGGCAGTCGGCGGACGGCCAGCCGCCAGCGGTCACCCGCTGGTCAGCGCCCTCCGGTCACCGCCGGCCCGCGGCCACCGTCACCCGCCGCCGGCCATCGGCGGACGGTCGGCCGTCCGCCGTTTGTCGTCGGCTGACGGCCGTCCGTGGTTGGTCGCGCGGTTCCCCGCGCCCCTGACGGGGCGTATCCCTCACCCGGCGATGAAGCGCTCCAGGGCTGTCACGACCATCGCGTGGTCCTCCACCTGCGGCAGCCCGGACACGACCACCGTGCCGACAACTCCCGCTCCCTCGACCGTGATCGGGAACGCGCCGCCGTGTGCCGCGTACTGGTCGGGGTCGAGGCGCGAGGAGTCCTCGAACGTCGTGCCCTTGGCGCGGAAGCGGGAGCCGACGAGGTAGGACGAGGAGCCGTAGCGTTCGACTACTCGGCGCTTGCGGTCGATCCAGGCGTCGTTGTCCGGGGTCGAACCGGGCAGCGCCGCGTGGAAGAGCTGCTGGCCGCCGCGGCGGATGTCGATGGCGACGGGCGCGGCCTGCTCGCGGGCCATGTCCACGAGCAGGGTGCCGAGCGCCCACGCGTCGGCGTGGGTGAAGTGCGTCAGCGTCAACCGGCGCTCCTGCTCCTCCAGTTCGGGAATCGTGGGGGCGCTCACAGCGACACCACCACTCCGTCGCGGGCGGAGCGGCGGGCCGCCTCCAGGACGTCGAGGGCGGCCGCGGCCTCGTGCGCGGTGACCGGGTTGATGCCGCCGTCGCGCAGAGCGGCCGCGATGGCCGCGTAGTACGCGGGGTAGGCGCCCGGAACCGTGGGCTCGGGCCGGCCGCCGCCCGTGAGCGGTGACTCCCCGGCGCCCAGCCGGCCCCACAGGGACTCGGGCTCGACGCCCCACTCCTCGTCGGTGTCCGTGGGGCGTCTGCCATCACGCAGGGCCGCCTCCTGGGGGTCGAGGCCGTACTTCACGTAACCGGCCTGCGAGCCCAGCACCCTGAAGCGCGGGCCGAGTTGGGCGGTGGTCGCCGACACGTAGAGGTGGGAGCGGACGCCGCTCTCGTGGGTGATCGCGAAGAACGTGTCGTCGTCCGTCTCGGCGCCCGCGCGGCGGATGACCGACTCCGCGTACACCGAGGTCGCGGGGCCGAAGAGGACCAGCGCCTGGTCGACGACGTGGCTGCCGAGGTCGAAGAGGAGACCTCCGATCTCTGCCGGGTCGCCGGACTCGCGCCAGCCGCCCTTGGGCTGCGGGCGCCAGCGCTCGAAGCGGGACTCGAAGCGCCATACGTCGCCCAACTCGCCCTCGGCGATGAGCTTGCGGAGCGTCAGGAAGTCGTTGTCCCAGCGGCGGTTCTGGAAGACGGAGAGCAGCAGGCCGCGTTCGTCGGCCAGGGCGGCCAGCTCGCGGGCCTCCGCCGCCGTACCGGCGAGGGGCTTGTCGACGACGACCGGGAGGCCCGCCTTGAGCGCGGCGGTCGCGATCGAGACATGCGTCTTGTTCGGCGACGCGATGACGACCAGGTCCAGCTCGTCGGCGCGGGCCCAGAGGTCGTCGGGGGTGGCGGCGAAGCGGAGCCCGTCGCCGAACTCGGCGCGCGCCTGCTCCTGCCGCTCCGGGTTCGAGGTGACGACCGTGTCGAGGGCCAGGCCCTCGGTCGCCGCGATCAGGGGGGCGTGGAAGACGGAGCCCGCCAGGCCGTAGCCGACGAGGGCCACGCGGAGGGGGCCGCCCGGGGTGCCGGGGGCTGCGGGGGCGGCGGGCGCGCCGGGTTCAGAACCTGTGCCAGTCATACGTCCACTTTCGCAACGCTGTTGCCAAAGTGCAAGCGCGGAGGACAATGGCGTACGTGAACAGGAGCGATGCGGGGTCGGAGCCGGGGCCGGATGCCGAGACGGGGGTGGGTTCGCCGGGTGTGCACGCCGGGCGGGGGGCGGAGCCCGCCGGGGAGGGCGGCGCGGTGAGCGGTGGCTTGGTGAGCGGTGGCTTGGCAAGCGGCGGCGCGGCGGCGGGCGGCTCGGTGACTGGCGGTGCGGGAGCGGGGGGTTCGGTGACCGGGGGTCCGGTTGCGGGGGGTTCGGTGATCGGGAGTTCGGTTGCGGGCGGCTCGGTGACCGGCGGTGGGGCGGGAGTGAACCTGCTCGCCCCGCGTAGCCACAACGCGGCGCTCGTGCTCGACCTGCTGCGCACCGCGGGACCGGCCGGCATCAGCCGCCTCGAACTCGCCGAGCGGACCGGGCTCACCCCGCAGGCCGTCAGCAAGATCACGGCCCGGCTGCGGGCGGACGGTCTGCTGACGGAGGCGGGCCGCCGCGCCTCCACGGGCGGCAAGCCCCGCACGGTGCTGCGGCTCGTCCCGGAGGCCGGCCACGCGGTCGGCCTCCACCTCGACCGCGACGAGCTGACAGCCGTGCTCTGCGATCTGACCGGGGCGGTCGTGGGCGAGCGCCGGGCTCCCCTCGATCTGGGCGGCGGCGCGGACGCGGTGGTCGAGGGCGCGGCCACGGAGGTCGCGGCGCTGCTCAGGGGGGTGGACTCCGTGCTCGGGGTCGGGGTCGCTGTCCCCGGCCCGCTCGATCACGTACGAGGGGTGCTGCACCGGGTCACCGGGTTCCCGGAGTGGGACGGGTTTCCGCTCCGGGACGCCCTGGCGGGGCGGCTCGCGCTGCCCGTGGTGGTGGACAAGGACACGAACGCCGCCGCGCTGGGCCTGGCGGCGGGCGGCGGCCCCGGCGCCGCCGCGGGCAACGGCTCCTTCGCCTATCTGCATCTGGGTACGGGCCTCGGGGCCGGCCTCGTCATCGGCGGCACCGTCCACCGCGGCGCCCGCACCGGCGCGGGCGAGTTCGGACACCAGGTCATCCAGCTCGACGG
This sequence comes from Streptomyces sp. NPDC050535, assembly GCF_044457665.1. Classification (NCBI taxonomy): domain Bacteria; kingdom Bacillati; phylum Actinomycetota; class Actinomycetes; order Kitasatosporales; family Streptomycetaceae; genus Streptomyces; species Streptomyces sp. NPDC050535. The sequence goes on along the minus strand of NZ_JBITHE010000002.1, from coordinate 561,855 downwards.
GCCCCTGTGCGGCTGCGGCGACCGGGGCTGCGTCGAGGTGCTGTGCCTGGGCGCGGTGGCCCGGGGCGCGGTGGCGGAGGCGGCGCGGGTGCTGGGCGTCGGGGCGGCGAACCTGGCGGGGCTGCTGGACATCGACCTGGTGCTGCTGGGCGGCCGTACGATCGCGGCCCATCAGGAGACCTTCGTACGAGGTGTCGGCGCCGTACTCGACGAGCGGGCCCGGCGAGAGGGCGCGGAGACGGCGGTTCCCGTACGGGTCGCTCCCGGCGGGGCGCGAGGCGTGGCGGAGGGAGCCGCGCAGTTGCTGCTGGGGCCGCTGTTCGGGCGGGGGGACGGGTGAGGGCCGACGGGGAAGCCCCAGGGAGAAGCTCCCACAGGTGGGCAGGGGCACGCCTCCCCGGGACGGTTCAGATCGGATACGCCGTGTGGATGTTGCCGTCCGGCCCGTGCCCGTGCCCGTGCCCGTGGGTTGGTCGGGGCGGGCGTTCCGAGGATGCCCTCCCGGAGCCGTCGGCCGAGGGCGAGGTCGTCGCCGTCCCAGAGGAAGTTGTCGTCGAACTCACCGGGCAGCGAGGGTTCGGGACCGGTGGGATCCTGCGCTTCGCCTCGCAGGCTTCCTCCTCTCGCGTCCTGCGGGCATCGGTGGCCACCGACACCGACCGACCGGGGCGTTCGGCGGCACCGTACGGGCTAGATCGTTTCCGCCGGTCGGGGGGAGTCGTGCCGCCGATCGGGGTTCCGGTGGGCGTGGCGGTGGGGTGCGGGCGGGTGCGCGTGGCAGGGTCGCGGGCCGCTGCCCGGTACCGCTTACGCTCCCGATCGGCAAAGGCTCTTCATGCGAACGCGAACGCGATTGAGACTGCGCACGTCCCTGCCCCTCTCCGTTACTGCTGCGGCCGCCGCCCTCCCACTCACGCTCGCCACACCCGGTACGGCGCTGGCGGACCCACGCCCCACCTGCGCGGCCACCGAGAGCCGCGCCTTCCCTGTGCAGACCCGGATCCACGGCGGTCCCGCCCGCTACGACGTCGGGGGCGACTTCGGGACCTGGTACATCGACCTCACCAACACCACCGCGCACACCTGCGAGGGCATCCACCCGATCGTCGTCCTCGTGGACGGGAAGCGGGCGTTGCGGCCCGAGCAGGCGCGGCTGGAGTTCTACGAGGGCGAGGGCGAGGGCGAGGGCAAGAGGGGGAGGGAGGGCGATCGCGACGGTGAGGGCGAGGGCGACGGTGTGCGAGACCTGCCGCATCCCGTCGAGTTCGAGAAGACCGACGAGGACGAGAACGTGGGGGCGTTCGACGACGGTTTCCCGGGGTTCACCGTGGGACCCGGGCGCACGCTCACCGTGAAGGTGCGCCTCTCCGTCACCTCCGACGCTGCCGCCCCGAACGACGTCGTCGCCAACGCGGCCGTCGTGCAGCGGCACGACGACGACGGCGACTGGGTGGGGGAGTCGAACGACTACCGGTTCCGCATCGAGGACGAGGGCGGAGACGGAGGAGAGGAGGAGCGGGACCCGCGGGATCGAGAGGACACGGGCGGGGGCACGAGCGGTGACAGCACCGGCGGGACCGGGACCGGGACCGGGACCGTGGCCGGCACCGAGGCCGAGGCCGGGACCGATGCCGGGACCGGCGGTGAAGGCGCCGACGGCGGTGTCGTACGGGAAGAGGGGGCCGCCCCGGCAGCCGACGAACTGGCCAGCACCGGCCCGAGGGCATCGCACGGGCTCGGCCTGGCGGCGGGCATCGTGCTGTCCGCCACCGGAGTCGTCCTCCTGGTGGTGTCCCGGCGGGCGAGGCTGCGGCGGTGATCCCGGGGCCCTGGTCGTGTGCCGGCGGGTGGGATCAGGTCGCTGACGCCCGGAGCCTGCCGTGTCCCGCCGGGTGGGACCGGGCTGCTTACGCGCCCGGAGCCTGCCGCGCGCCCCGGCGGCCGTAGCCAAGGGGTGATGCCGGGAGCCCTGGTCGTGTCCCGGCGGGTGAGATCAGGTCGTTGATGCCGGGAGTCCTCGCCGTGTTCCGGCGGGCGCGGCCGGGCCGTGGAGTCCGGGGTTCGTGTTGCCGCCCGTGTGGCGGGGCCGCGTCGCTGATGTCCCGGGTCCGCGCGCGCCCCGGTGAGGGCCCGGCCCCGGTGCGTGTCCCCGCCGGTGATACCTGGAAGTCGTCGCGAAGCCCCCGTCTGCGACGATCGTTCCCGTGGACTACCCGAACGACCAGGCCCCCGGCGCCCCCGTGCGCTCCGGCATTCCGGAGCACGGCCGCATCCCGAAGTACTACGCGGTGAAGGCGCATATCGCCCTGCTCATCGAGGAGTTGGGCGAGGGAGGCCCGCTGCCGCCCGAGCGGGATCTCGCGGAGAAGTACGAGGTCGCGCGGGAGACCGTGCGGCAGGCGCTGCGGGAGCTGCTGCTCGAGGGGAAGGTGCGCCGGCAGGGGCGCGGCACGGTGGTCGCCGGCCCGAAGCTGGAGCAGCCGCTCTCGCTCGCCAGCTACACCGAGGGCGTACGGCGGCAGGGGCGCACCCCCGGTCGTACGCTGATCAGCCTCGACCGCTTCCCCTGCCCCGAGAGCCTCGCCGCCGAGGCCGGGCTGACGCGCGGCGAACCCGTCTGGCACATGGAGCGGGTGCTGCTCGCCGACGACGAGCGGGTGGGATTGGAGAGCACCTACGTCGCCGTGGCGCGCGTGCCGCACCTCGACCGCGACTTCACCCCCGACTCCTCCTTCTACGCCTACCTCCACGAGCGGCTCGGTATCGCGTTCGGCGACGCCGACGAGCGCATCGAGACGGTGCTGGCAACCCCCCGCGAGGCGCTGCTCATCGGTACCTCGCCCGCGCTGCCGATGCTGCTGATCCACCGGGTCTCGCGGGACACGGCGGGGAAGCCGCTGGAGCGGGTGCGGACGCTGTACCGGGGGGACCGGTTCTCGTTCACCGCTCACCTCGGCGGCTGATCCCTCACGGTTCGGGCGGGCTGCGGCCCGCCCGTTTTTATAACAGACACATAACGGGTCTAGCCCAAACGTGATGGGCAGTTCACCATCTGGATGCTGTGCGGTCCCTTTCGATTCCCCCGTTCCAAGGAGCGTTGCCGTCGTGAGAGTGATAGTCGTCGGAGCCGGCGTGGTGGGCACCCTGCATGCCTGGCACGCAATTGAGCGCGGCCACGAGGTCGTGCAGATCGAGCGTGAGGCGGAGGCCCGTGGGGCCTCGCTGCGCAACTTCGGACAGATCTGGGTGAGTGGTCGCGCCGGAGGAGAGGAGCTCGAAACCGCCCTGCGGGCAAGGGAGTTGTGGGAATCGATCGGGGCCCGCGTCCCGAGGATCGGTTTCCGGGCGAACGGGTCGCTGACCCCGGTACGCGGCGAGCGTGAACTCGCCGTCGCCGAGGAGGCGTTGGCCCGCCCGGACGCCGCCGCCCGCGGCTACAAGCTGCTGACCGCGGGGGAGGCGCGCGCCGTGAACCCGGCTCTGCGGGGCACGTACGACGCCGCCCTGTACTGCGAGCGCGACGCGGCCGTCGAACCGCGTGTCGCCCAACTCGCCCTTCGTGAAGCGCTGTTGGAGTCCCCGCGCTACACCTTCCTGCCGGGCCGCGAGGTCCGCGACGTCGTCGGCGAGCACGCGGTCCGTGACGACCACGGCGATGTGCACCGTGGCGACGTGGTGGTGCTGTGCACGGGGGCCTGGCTGGGTGGTCTCGTACGGGAGTTGGCCGGGCCCGAGCTGCCCGTGCGGCGCGTGCGGCTGCAGATGATGCAGACCGAGCCGCTGGGCGAGCCGCTCACCACCTCGGTCGCCGACGCGGACAGCTTCCGTTACTACCCGGCCTACCGCGGCGAGGCACTGGACCGGCTCAACTCCGGTCAGCCGCAGGCCGAGACCGCGGCCGCCCACCGTATGCAGCTCCTCATGGTGCAGCGCGCGGACGGCGGGCTGACCATCGGCGACACCCACGAGTACGAGCACCCCTTCGCCTTCGACACCGTCGAGGAGCCGTACGACCACCTGGCCGGCGTGGTCGAGTCCTTCCTCGGACGGCCGCTGCCGAAGATCCGGCGGCGCTGGGCCGGGGTGTACGCGCAGTGCACCGACCCGAGCCGGGTGGTGCACCGGCAGCGGGTGCGGGACGGGGTCTGTTTGGTCACCGGGCCCGGCGGGCGCGGCATGACCTGCTCGCCCGCCATAGCCGAGAAGACCGCCAACGAACTGGGATGGTGAGGAAATTGACCTCGGAGAACCCGGAGAGCCCGGAGAACCCGGATACGGCCACAGACATACGGCTCGTCGTGCTCGACATGGCCGGCACCACCGTCGCCGACGGCGGACTCGTCGAGCGGGCCTTCGCGACGGCCGCCGGGGAACTGGGCGTCGAGCCCGGCTCCGCCGACCACGCGGAGAAGCTCGACTACGTCCGGGCCACCATGGGCGAGTCCAAGATCTCCGTCTTCCGGCACCTGTTCGGGGAGGAGACGCTCGCCCAGCGGGCCAACTCCGCCTTCGAGAAGGCGTACGGGGAACTCGTCGAGGGCGGGCTCATCGCACCGATCGACGGCGCGCGCGAGGCGATCGGGGAACTCACCGACGCCGGGCGGACGGTCGTACTGACCACCGGGTTCGCCCGGGTCACCCAGGACGCGATCCTCGCCGCCCTCGGCTGGCAGGACCTGGTGCCGCTCACGCTGTGCCCCGCCGACGCGGGGGGCCGCGGACGCCCGTACCCCGACATGGTGCTGGAGGCGTTCCTGCGGACCCGGGCCGCCGACGCCCTGCGGCAGGTCGCCGTGGTCGGCGACACCTCGTACGACATGCTCAGCGGCGTACGCGCCGGGGCCGGAGTCGTCGCCGGAGTCCTCACCGGAGCGCACGGCGACACGGCGCTGCGCGCGGCGGGCGCCACCGCCGTCCTCGGGTCCGTCGCCGAACTGCCCTCCCTGCTCAGAGGAGTCGGGCCATGACCGGCGGCATCCGCTTCGAGAACGTGTCGGTCGCGTACGACGGGACCACGGTCCTCGACTCGCTCGACCTCACCGTCGGGACCGGCGAGGTCATGGCGCTGCTCGGGCCCTCCGGCTCCGGCAAGACGACCGCGCTGCGCGCTGTCGCCGGGTTCGTACGGCCCTTCTCCGGGCGGGTGTTCATCGGCGACCGCGACGTGACCGGCCTGCCGCCGCACCGGCGCGGGATCGGCATGGTCGTCCAGCAGTACGCGCTCTTCCCGCACATGCGGGTCGCGGACAACGTCGCCTTCGGGCTCAGGGCGCGGAAGGCTCCCAAGGGCGAGATCCGCGGGCGGGTGGCCGAGGCGCTGGAGATGACCGGGATGGCGGCGTACGCGCGGCGCTATCCGCGCGAGCTGTCCGGCGGGCAACAGCAGCGCGTCGCCATCGCGCGGGCGCTCGCCATCCGGCCCGGCGTCCTGCTGCTCGACGAGCCGCTGTCCGCGCTCGACGCCCGGCTGCGCTCCGGAATGCTCGCCGAACTCGCGCGGCTGCACCGGGAGTTGCCCGATGTGTCGATCCTTTACGTCACCCATGACCAGGTCGAGGCGCTGACCCTGGCGGACCGGATCGCCGTCATGGACAGGGCCCGGCTGCGGGACGTCGGGACGCCCCAGGAGTTGTACCGGGCGCCGCGCACCGAGTTCACGGCGTCCTTCGTGGGCAACGCGAACCTGCTGCCGGTGACGGTGGGTTCCGGCACGGTGTCCCTCGCCGGGACCGAGCTCAAGGTCCCGACCGGGGGTGCCGCCCGGGGTGCGTCCGCCACGCTGTGCATACGCCCTCACCTCGTCGGGCTCGGGGAGGGCCCCAACTCCCTCGGCGGGACCGTCGCCGAAGTGCAGTGGCGGGGGGCCACCCATCGGCTGTACGTCGACGTGGCGGGCCACCGGGTGATGGCCGACCTCCGAGAGCTGCGGACGCCGCCGGCTCCGGGGGACCCGGTGGACCTGCACTTCGCCTCGGAGGACGCGGTACTGCTCGCCGGCGGGGTGACCGATGGGTAGGTCCGGTGAACCTCAGATGACAAGCGGCCCGGCGCCGGTGGCTGTGCCCGCCCTCCCCCACTCTCGGCTTCGCTCGAGCGGGGGGACCCCCATCGCCCTGCGGAACGATTGCCCACAGCCGGGTCAGCCGGGTCAGCCGGGCCGGCCCGAGTCGTCGGCGTCGGAACAAGGCCCCCGGCGCTGGTCGGCCGCCCCGCTCTGGGCTCTGCCCCCCGTCGCCGTGCTCGGCCTCGTGTTTCTCTATCCGCTCGCCCTGGTGGTCCAGCAGTCGTTCCGGCCGGACAGCGGGGGGACCTCGGCGCAGGCCTACGCGGATGTGTTCGCCTCCACCGCGTTCCGTGAGGCGCTCTGGACCACCGTCTGGCTGGCCGTCGCCGCGACCGTCGGATGCCTGGTGCTCGGGTTCGTCCTCGCCCTGGTCATCGCCTTCGTGCCGTTCCCCGGCGGGAAGGCGGTCGCCAGGTTCATCGACGTCTTCCTGTCCTTCCCGTCCTTCCTGATCACGCTCGCGCTGTTGTTCGTCTACGGCACCGTCGGCATGGCCAACGGGCTGTGGACGGGCGCCACCGGGGCGGCCGAGGGGCCCTTCCAGTTCCTCACCACGCCCTGGGGTGTGCTCCTCGCGGAGATCACGTACTTCACCCCGTTCGTGATGCGGCCGCTGCTCGCCGCCTTCTCCGGCATCGACACCGGTCAGCTGGAGGTGGCGTCCTCGCTGGGCGCGCGGCCGGCGCGGATCGTGCGGCAGGTCATCCTGCCCGAGGCGCTGCCCGCGCTCGCCGCCGGCGGCAGCCTGGTCCTGGTGCTGTGCCTGAACGAGTTCGGCATCGTGCTGTTCACCGGCGCGAAGGGGGTCACCACCCTGCCGATGCTCGTGTACGGCAAGGCGATCCTGGAGTCGGACTATCCGGGAGCGTGTGTCGTCGCCGTCGTCAACGTCCTGATCTCCGTGGGTCTCTACGGCCTCTACCGGGTGGTGAGCCGCCGTGCTGGTGCATAGCCGCAAGGGGAAGTGGGCCACCTGGGCAGTCTTCTTCGTCCTCTTCCTGCCCCTGTTCGCCCTGCCCCTGCTCGTCGTCCTCGCCGCGTCGTTCGCCACGAACTGGTCGAGCGTGCTGCCGTCCGGTTTCACCACCGGGCACTACACCGCCGCCACTCGCGGCGAGTCGCTCCAGGCCCTCACCACCAGCCTGGTCACCGCCCTCACCGCGAGCGTGCTCGCGCTGGTCGTGGGCACCTGGGCGGCGCTCGCCGGGCACGCCCTGAAGAAGCGCGGCAAGCGCCTGCTGGACGCGCTGTTCATGTTGCCGGTCGCGGTGCCCTCCGTCGTCGTCGGGCTCGCGATCCTGGTCGCCTTCTCCAAGCCGCCGGTGCTGCTCAACGGCACCCGGTGGATCGTCATCCTCGCGCACGCCGTTCTTGTCACGGCGTTCGCCCATCAGTCGGTGTCGGCCGCGATCGTGCGTCTCGACCCGGCGTACGAACAGGCCGCCGCCTCCCTCGGCGCCCGGCCCTCGTACGTGCTGTGGCGGGTGCGGCTGCCGCTGCTGCTGCCCTCCCTGACCGCCGCCGCGGGACTCTGCTTCGCCCTGTCCATGGGCGAGTTGAGCGCCACGATGATGCTCTACCCGCCGGACTGGACCCCGCTGCCCGTCCAGATCTACGCGGCCACCGACCGTGGCGCCCTGTTCACCGGCTCCGCGCTCGCCGTGGTCCTCATGACGGCGACGGTGCTCGTGCTGTTCCTCGTCTCCCGGATCCGCACCAAGGCCTCCTACCGCTGACCCGCTGATCCGTCCCACCTTCCGAAACCCTCAAAAGCACAGACCACGCAAGGAGTTCACCTCGCCATGCCCAGAAACACGCACCTCAGGCCGGTCACCGCCGTCGTCGGCGCCCTTGCCCTCGCCTCCACCCTCACCGCCTGCGGCGGCGAGTCCGCCGCCTCCGACGCCAAGGTCGTCACCGTCTACAGCGCTGACGGCCTCAAGGGCGAGAACGGCGACGGCTGGTACGACCAGGTCTTCAAGGACTTCGAGAAGGAGACCGGGATCGAGGTCAAGTACGTCGAGGGCGGCTCGGGCGAGATGGTCCAGCGGGCCGTCCGCGAGAAGACCAACCCGCAGGCCGACGTCCTCGTCACCCTCCCGCCGTTCATCCAGCAGGCCGACGGCAAGGGACTGCTCCAGAAGTACGCGCCCGAGGGCTCCGACCAGGTCGACGGCGCCGACAAGGCCGCCGACGCCACCTGGACCTCCGTCGTCAACAACTACTTCGGCTTCGTCTACAACAAGAAGGAGCTGAGCCAGGCGCCCACGACGTGGGAGGAGTTGTTGGACGGGACGTACAAGAACAAGCTCCAGTACTCGACGCCCGGCGTCGCCGGTGACGGAACCGCCGTACTCATCAAGGCGATCCACGACTTCGGCGGCAAGGACGCGGCGCTGGATTACCTGAAGAAGCTCCAGACGAACAACGTCGGCCCCTCCGCCTCCACCGGCAAGCTCGCCCCCAAGGTCGACAAGGGCGAACTGCTGGTCGCCAACGGCGACGTCCAGATGAACTACGCGCAGTCCAAGGACATGCCGAACCTTGGCATCTGGTTCCCGCAGGCCGCCGACAAGGCCGCCGACGGCGCCGGCAGGCCGACCACCTTCGCGCTCCCGTACGCCGCCGGCCTCGTCACCAGGGCCCCGCACACCGAGAACGGCAAGAAGCTCCTCGACTACCTGCTGACCGCCAAGGCCCAGCAGCAGGTCAGCGAGATCGGCGGCGGCTTCTCCGCCCGCAAGGACATCAAGGCCACCGACGCCAACGCCATCGCCCTCACCGAGCTCATGGACGGCGTCGAGGTCTTCGAGCCCGACTGGGCGGACATCGACAAGAACCTGACCTCGTACGTCGAGGACTGGAAGTCCGCCACCGGCAGCTGAACCACCGGCAGCCGGACCCCCGCCCCACACGACAACCCTCACCCGCGACGCCCCTGGACCACCGGGGGCGTCGACATGACCGGCCACCGCGCCACCCCTCGCCGTTCCATCCGTGCCCCGCACCCTCGTCCCCCTTCCGGAGGATCACGTGTCGTCACGCATGTCCCGTCGCTCCCTGCTCGCCTCCGCGGCCGGCCTCGCCCTCGCCGCCGGCCCGCTCGCGTCCGTCGCCCGAGCCGCCGCCAAGACCCCCAAGGTCCTCGTCATCGGCCTCGACGGCACGCTGCTGAGCCGCGTCAAGGACGCCGACGCCCCCAGCCTGGACGCCCTGATGGCCGCGGGCCTCACCGCGCCCAGCAGCGTCTACGCCAACCCGCTCGCGCCCACCCTCTCCGGCCCCGGCTGGTCCACGATCATCACCGGCGTCTGGCCCGACAAGCACAACGTCAAGGACAACAACTTCACCGGGCAGAAGTTCGCCCAGTACCCGGACTTCCTCACCCGGATCGAGACCGCGAAGCCGTCCCTGTCGACGTACGCCGTCTCCTCCTGGGCGCCCCTGACGGACACCGTCTTCTCCTTGAAGGTCGACACCCGCGTGTCCACCCCGAGCGCCGAGTACGACACCGGCACCACCTCCCGCGCCGTCGCCCGGTTGCGCGACGCCGACCCCGACGCGGTGTTCGTGCAGCTCGACAACGTCGACCACGCGGGCCACAGCTACGGCGCCGCCAGCCGGCAGTACCTGGACGCCGTCCACGGAGCCGACGCACAGGTCGGACAGATGGTGGCCGCGGTCAAGTCCCGTGCCACGTACGCCTCAGAGGACTGGCTGATCATGATCACGGCCGATCACGGGCACACCGACGCGGGCGGCCACGGCGGTTCGAGCTGGCCCGAGCGGCAGACCTTCATGATCGCGACCGGTCCCACCCTGGCCGCCGGTTCGGTGCGCCACGACGTCAAGATGCCGGACATCGCCGCCTCCGCCCTCGCGCACCTCGGTGTCGCCATCGACCCCGCCTGGGGCCTCGACGGACGGCCCGTGCAGCAGCCCGCGCCGGACGACTTCGACGCGCTGCGCCCGCAGCTCGCCACCCGCGTCGACGAGACCGGCATCGGCGCCTCGGTGGCCGGCTTCACCCACACCCCGCCGAGCGGCTGGTCGGTCGACAACTCCGCGATGGGGACGGGCGGGGTCACCGAGTGGCGGGGCTGGTCCTTCACCACGGACGAGTTCTGGACGAAGGCGCAGGCCGACCAGAACCGCGAGAGCAACGTCCGGGCCCGCGACGTCTTCGCGGTCGCCGACGGTGACGAGTGGCAGGACAAGGCCTTCTCGGGCACCTTCGACTCCACCCTGGTCAGCCCCGCGTACCCGGTCACCGGAGGCGCCGCGGCCACCCTCACGTACACCACGTACTACCGCCAGGAGTCCCCGCAGAAGGGCGAGGTGCTCGTCTCCTACGACGGCGCGACGCCGGTCGGCGTGAAGACGTACACCGCCGACACGTCCTCCCGGGTGGAGAAGGTGACCCTCCAGGTGCCGCCCGGCGCCAGGACGGCGCGGGTCCGGTTCCGCTACACCGGCGGGAACAACTGGTACTGGGTGATCGACGGAGTATCGGTGAAACCGGCCTGACCAGGTCGGTACCACGCGGGCCTGACTAGGGTGGGGGGCGTCGGCACAGCGCCGTTCCGGCGCCCCCGGACCGATGGCGTACCCACGTCAGGACGGCAGGAGACCCAGCACATGTCAGAGCGCAAGCCCATCGAGTCGTGGCTCACCGACATGGACGGTGTGCTCATCCACGAGGGTGTGCCGATCCCCGGCGCCGACGCCTTCATCAAGAGGCTGCGGGAGTCCGGAAAACCCTTCCTGGTGCTCACCAACAACTCGATCTACACCGCCCGTGACCTGCACGCCAGGCTCCAGCGCATGGGCCTTGACGTGCCCGTCGACAACATCTGGACCTCCGCCCTCGCCACCGCCAGGTTCCTGGAGGACCAGCGGCCGGGCGGCACCGCGTACGTCATCGGCGAGGCGGGCCTGACCACGGCGCTGCACGACATCGGGTACGTGCTCACCGACCACGACCCCGACTACGTGGTCCTGGGGGAGACCCGTACCTACTCCTTCGAGGCCATGACCAAGGCGGTCCGGCTGATCAAGGGCGGCGCCCGTTTCATCGCCACCAACCCGGACGAGACCGGCCCTTCCGCGGAGGGCCCGCTGCCCGCCACCGGCGCGGTCGCCGCGCTGATCACCAAGGCGACCGGCAAGCACCCGTACTTCGCCGGCAAGCCGAACCCGCTGATGATGCGGACCGGCCTGAACGCCATCGGGGCGCACTCGGAGAGCAGCGCGATGATCGGCGACCGGATGGACACCGACGTACTGGCCGGGCTCGAGGCGGGCATGGAGACGTTCCTGGTGCTCACGGGGCTGACCACGCCCGCCGAGATCGAGCAGTACCCCTACCGCCCTTCGAAGATCGTCAACTCGATCGCGGATCTCGTCGACCGCGTCTGAGCCGCAGCCCGCACCGTGATCTAAACCATTCGGCACCCGTACGGAGCAGTCCGCCCCCTCTGGAGATGCGCCCCGGCGTCCCCAGGAGGAGTCTCCAGGTATCTGGAGGTTCACGATGCGCTCACTGCGAATCACTCTCTGTGTCGGGGCGGCGGTGGCGGCCGTGTTCGCTCCCGTCGCCCACGCGGCCGACGCGGGCGTCCGGGTGACGCCCGGCTCCCCGGCCCCCGGCGGCGACATCCAGCTCCGGGCGACGGGCTGCGCGGGACGGACGGGCACCGCGAAATCGGCCGCGTTCGTCGCCGACGCGCGGCTCACCGGCGAGGACGGCGCACTCGTCGGCGAGACCCGGGTGCCCACCTCGCTCAAGCCCGGCACCTACGACATCAAGGTCAGCTGCGACGGCTACGACGACAGGATCAAGGGCACGGTCACCGTCGGCGTCGCCCCCGACGGCAGTGCCAGTCCCGCCGCCCCCGCCTCGCCGGTCGCACCCGTCCACGCGGGCGGCGGCGGAGCCGCGACACAGCTCGCCCTCGTGGACGCCCGGCAGACCGGCCCCGGCACCTGGCACACGGTGACCGGCCTCGTCCTCGCGAGCGTGGCGGCCGTGGCCGTGGCGGTACGCAGTGCCCGCCGGAGCCGGCACGGCGACGCCCGCGACTGACATGTCCACGGAGGAGCACTCCTCGGCCGCCGGGCGCCTGATGACGGGCGTCGCCTGGGCGGTACTGCTGCTCGGGCTCTGGCTGTGGGGCCGTGAGGTGACCGACGTACGGCCAGGGGTGTCGGCGCCGACCACCGGCGACATGGCCGCGGTGGGACGCCCGCCTGGGATACGGCTGCCGCCCGCGAGGCGGCCGATGGGGGACGCGAAGCCGCAGCGCGTCGACATCCCCGCGATGGGGGTGCAGGCGCCCGTCGTGGCTCGCGGACTCGATCAGCGGGGCGCGATCGACCCGCCGCCCTTCGACCAGCCGGGCGTGGTCGGCTGGTACGGCGCCGGGGCGAAACCGGGAGCGGCCGGTACCGCACTGCTCGTGGGGCACGTCGACACCGAGACCAGGCCCGCGGTCTTCTACAAGCTCAGCACGGTACGGCCCGGCGAGACCGTCCGGGTGATCCGCGACGACGGGACGGTCGCCGAGTTCACCGTGGACGACGTACGGGTTCTCTCCCGCGACGACTTCGACGCCCAACAGGCCTACGGCCCAAGGCAGTCGGGCCGGGCCGAGCTACGTCTCATCACCTGCGGAGGCACCTTCGACGCGGCGAGCCGCACCTACACGGCGAACGTGATCGTCTCGGCGTACCTCACGGGAAGCGGACTCTGACCGTGCGGGCGGCCGGCTGCCGGGCACCCGGCCCGGCCGGCGACCCGCTCCCCCCGGGGGGAGCCGCCGACCGGGCTGGTCCTCGACCGCGCGCGCACGGGCTGCGGGAGTAGCCCGGCGTCCGGCGCGGGAGGTAGGGGGAGTAATCCGCAGATTTCGCGGTTCACCCAACCAACCGGCCAGGGGCTGGGGCCGTTTGAGGCAACTCTAGAGCGGATCAGCGCTCCGGCCTAGGGGCTTTCTGACATGAGGTCGATAAGGCGGCCTCTGGCCAATCCGCGCAGGTGGCACGTGCTCCGGAACCGCCACCAAGGGTGCTACGACGGTCGCCCGCCCGGCCCGCCGCGCAGCTCCTCCACGTCGACCGAGCCGTCGATCACCGCCGTCGCGACCTGGTCGACCGGCAGTTGGCGCCGGCGCGCGTACTGGCGCATCGTGTGGAACGCCTGATCGGCCCCGGTGTTCCAGCGCTCGGCGAGCATGCCCTTGGCCTGCTCGATCCGTACGCGGCTGGCCAGGGCCCCCTGTAACTGCCCGGCCAGGGTGCGGTACCGCGCGTACATCCGGTGGTTCCGCAGTCCGACGGCCGTCGCGTCGGCGAGCACCTGGGCCAGCCGCACGCTCCCGTGCTCCTCGGGCGGAGAGGTGCGCTCGGGCAGGGCGGGCAGCAAGACGTTGAGCGCGCCGAGCGGAGTCTCGCGGTGGCGCAGCGGGACCGCGAAGGTCGCGGCGATGCCGTGGCGCAGCGCCCGCTCGGTGAAGTCGGGCCAGCGGGCGGTGGCATGGGCGACGCTGATCGAGACGGGCGCGACCGGCCGTCCCGTGCCGTAACTGTCCAGACAGGGTCCGCCGAGGTGCTGGACGGCCAGCAGATCGAGCGCCACCTCCCGCTGTCGGCTGCTCACGGCGAGCGACACCGGCTCACCGCCCTCGATCAGCATGATCCCGGCGGTCCGGGCGCCCAGGAGCTCCACACAGTGGTCGGACATCCCCTGGAGATATCGCTCGGTGTCGAAACTGTCGGACAGTGTGTCCGACGCCTCGATCAGAGCTGATGCAAGGAGCGATTCCCGGGTACTGAGGTGCATGTGACCTACCCCGATTCCATTGCCCCGCGCCTCCCGTCCGAGCCTACGGGTGCCCGAAGGCCCGGGGCTGTAACAGCTCTCCACCAAGGGTTGGGTGATCTCGTGGGCGAGGCGGGACCTATGTCAGGATTGACCCTTCGGACAGTGCACCCGAGGGGGAGTTGGATGTACGGCAGCAGGCAGGCCGGGGCACGGGCGTCCGTGGCGATGGCGGGGGCGGCACTGCTGCTCGCGGGGTGTTTCTCCTCGGGGGGCGACGGCGACGAGAACGACGGCTCCGGTGCCAAGGTCACACAACAGCCCAAGGACTCGGACCCGTTCTGGGTCAACCCGGACGGGAACGCGGCGGCGCAGGTCGCCACCTATGCGAAGGCGGGCAAGGACGAGGACGCCGAGCAGATCCGCAAGATCGCCCAGCAGCCGACGGGTGAGTGGATCGGCGCGGAGAACCCCGAGCAGGAGGCGCGCGGCTTCACCGAGGCCGCCGAGAAGGCCGACCGGGACGCGATCCTGGTCCTCTACAACATCCCGCACCGCGACTGCGGCCAGTTCTCGCAGGGCGGCGCCGCCGACGGCAACGCCTACCGGACCTGGATCGAGGGGGTCGCCAAGGGCATCGGCGACCGGCCCGCCACGGTGATCCTGGAGCCGGACGCGGTGCTGCACCTGGTCAACCAGTGCACCCCGGAGGAGTTCCACGAGGAGCGCTACGACCTCCTCAAGGGCGCCATCGGCGCGCTCAAGGCACTGAAGAACACCAAGGTGTACGTGGACGCGGGCAACGCGGGCTGGGGCCACCCCGACCAGATCTTCGAGCCCCTCAAGTGGGCGGGCATCGAGGCGGCGGACGGCTTCTCGGTCAACGTCTCCAACTTCTACTCGACCAAGGACTCCATCGCGTACGGCAAGCAGCTCTCGGAGAAGGTCGGCGGCAAGCCCTTCGTCATCGACACCAGCCGCAACGGCAACGGCCCGTACACCGCGGGCGAGGCCGACGAGAACTGGTGCAACCCGCCGGGCCGGGCGCTCGGCGAGACGCCGACGACCAAGACCGCGGATCCGCTCGTCGACGCGTATCTGTGGGTCAAGCGGCCGGGTGAGTCGGACGGCGAGTGCAAGGGCGGCCCGAAGGCGGGCCAGTGGTGGGCGGACTACGCCCTGAAGCTGGCCAAGGCTTCCAGCTAGTCGGTACGTGAGTGGGGGCGCCCTCCGCGAAAAGCGGACGGCGCCCCCAGTCGCGTACGGGCTAAGGCACCTTCACCCACCGCGCCTTGCTGGGTGTCCCCTCGTCGTCCGTCACGAAGAGCATGTACCAGCCGGACTCCACCAGGTTCCGGTTCTTCGGCACCGTCACCGTGACGCCGTCCGCCGTCTTCTCCAGGTCCAGGGCGATGGACCGCTGGTCGGTGTCGGTGACATGGGTGGAGGCGCTCGGCCGGATCAGCCGGGCCGTCTTGATGGACGAGGCGTGCTGGGTCTTGAAGGTCCCCGAGGCGCCGCGGGCGATCGTCTCCGGGCCGCCGGAGAGCGTGGGCTGCGAGCCGTGGAACAGGTACGGCGGCGTGTAGATCTCGATGCGCTGCTCGAACACGCCGGGCTTGGTGTTGCCCTCGTCGGCGTACAGCGAGTCGGAGCCGAAGAACATCACGCGGCCGTCGGGCAGCAGCAGCGAGCCCGAGTGGTAGTTGCGGCCCACCAGCGGGTCGGCGACCCGGTTCAGCTCGCCCGACTTCGCGTCGTAGATCCGCGCCTGGAGGATGTTGGAGTCGCCGCGCCCGCGGTAGTCCTCCGAGCCCCCCGAGATCAGTACCGAGTCGTCGGGGAGGATCGAGGACTGCGGATAGCGGGTGCCCTTCTCCAGAGACGGCCCGTCCACGAACGCCGGGTCGTCCGCCAGCAGGTCGATGATCCGGGTCTTCTCGCTGGACCTGTCGGACTCACCGACCCCGCCGCCGCCGATGACCATGTACTTCTCGTCCTGCGCGGGCGGCAGCAGCACCGTCCCCGAGGTCTCCAGGAGCTTCGGGTCGCTCATGCCCTTCAGCTTGGTGAACTTGTTGGTGTCCACGTCCCAGATGCCGGGGTCGCGGCCCACGTCGTCGGGGCCGTACCCCGCGTTCGAGCCGGAGTAGAAGAGCTCGCCCGACTGCATCAGGGAGATCGCCGGATAGGTCGGGAACTGCCGGATGCCCTCGGTGTACGTCCACTTCTTGGTCTTCGGGTCGAAGACCTCGTTCTTGCCGGGGACGAGCTGGCCGATCTCGTCCAGGCCGGAGAGGCTGAGGACCTTGCCGTCCGAGAGGGTGGTCAGCGTCGGGTACCAGCGGGCCTCGTTCATCGGGTCGACCTTGATGTACCTCTCGGCGACCGGATCGAACTCGTAGGCGTCCTTGATCCCCTGGAAGTCCTTCTTGTCCAGGGCGAGCTTCTCCGCGATGCCGTACGTGTTGCGGGCGTCGGTGCCGGTCAGGCCCTGGACGCGGTAGTTGTCCTGGGTACCCGTCTCGTACTGGGTGCCGCTCTTCTGCGCCTCGACGTAGATACGGCCGAGACCGGGGTCGTTGCGCAGGAACACGCCGGTGTCCGGGTCGAAGACCTTCTTGGCGCGCGGGACGAGCACCGGGTCCTTCGAGACGAACGTCCTGCCGTTCTCCTTGCCGGTGAACTTGGTGCCCGCGGGCAGGGTGATCGGCTCGTCCGGGTTCTCGTTGTGCACGACCATCAGGCCGCCGGCCTTGGTGACGTCACCCTTCATCTTCTCGTAGCGCTTGGTGCCGCCCGCGATCAGCAGATTGCCGTTGGAGAGCTGGGTGTGGCCGGTGCAGAAGAGGTCGGCCGGCGTCGGGACCTTCTTGATGGTGCCCTTGACCGGGTCCCAGATCCGGGTGTCGAACTTCTTCGCGTCGAAGTTGTCCTGGTTGTTGCCGGAGCCCGCGATCAGCAGGATCTTGCCGGTGTGCAGCAGGGCGGCGTGGATCGTGTTCTGGCGGAACTCCTCGGGGAAGTCGACGACGTCCCAGTGGCCGTTCGCGGCCTTGTACTCCGACTTGTTGATCTTGTACTGGTGGTACTGCTCCGTCCCGAAGCGATACAGCCACGGGCCGTTCATCCCGGCCAGCGCGATGACCACCGCCGCACCGATCGCAAGACGACGGGCACGGCGGCGGCTGGCACCGTCTTTCATTTCTTATGTCCCCCAAGGGAAATCTGCATGGTCTGGTCGTTCCCGCTGTTCGAGGCGGCCCAGTGCGGCTTGTGCTGCGGTGCGTGCGGGGCGTGCTGTTCCTGCTGGGGCACCGAGGCCTCTGGCGGCAGCGCGGACTGCGGCGGCAGCGAGGCCGGCCTGGCGTGCGCCCCCTTGGGCTTCTTCCTGTCCTGCCGCATCGACCAGCGCCAGGCGAAGATCGGCGAGGCGGTTATCAGCAGGGCGAAGGTGGCCCAGATGATCATCGCGGGGTGGGCGTGCCCGAGCACGAGGCCGGCGGTGATCGAGCCGGCGAAGACCAGCATGAAGAACAGATGGATCCGGAAGGTCCCGAACAGGGTGTCGGGGCTCGCCGAGTCGCCCTTGGGGGTCACCACGAACTTGCTCTTGCGGCGCAGCGCGGCGTCCATCAGCGACCGGGCGTAGATCGGCGCCGAGAGGGCCGACATCATCATGCCCGCCACGCCGCCGCTGCCCTCGGGCTCGTGCGGCGAGACGTTGTGACGGCGGTTCCAGATGTAGAGCCCGATCTGCAGCGCGGACGCGTTGCCGTACAGCATCAGCCAGACCGTCGGGTCGATGTTCACACCCGAGGCGCCCAGGCCCAGGAACAGCGCACAACTCAGCGCCGCGAGAATCCAGTTCAGGGCCGACATCGGGTAGAAGATGATCATCATGGTGTAGTTGAAGAGCTTGCTCGGCGGCAGCGAGTACCAGCCCTTCCAGTACTGCTTGAGGATCGTCTCGTACGTCCCCCGCGACCAGCGGAGCTGCTGGGTGAAGAAGTCCGTCCAGGCGTTGGGGCCCTCGCCGACCGCGAGCACGTCCGGCGTGTAGACCGAGCGCCACTTCTTGCCGGTGGCCGGGTTCTTGGCGCGGTGGATCTCGAAGCCGGTCGCCATGTCCTCGGTGATCGAGTCGTACAGACCGCCGATCTGCTTCAGCGTCTTGATGCGTACGGCGTTGGAGGTGCCCACGAACATCGGGGAGCCGTAGGCGTTGCCGGCGCGCTGGATCAGGGCGTGGAAGAGGAACTGCTGGGACTCGGCGGCCTTGGTGATGACGTTGTCGTAGTTGCCGTAGACCTGCGGGCCGATGACGAAGCCGACGTCCGGGTCGCGGAAGAAGCCGAGCATCCGCTCCAGGTAGTTGGGCAGCGGCACGTGGTCGGTGTCGACCGAGGCGAAGAAGTCGTAGTCGCCGCCGTGCGCGTCCAGCCAGGCGTTGTAGTTGCCGTGCTTGGTCTTGGCGCGGTGCGGGCCCTTGGCCTGGTTCCACTTCGCGATGCCCTTGCGGGAGAAGTGGTGCACACCCAGGCGCGCGCAGACCTCCTTCACCTCCGGGTCGTCGCCCTCGTCGAGGAGCCAGATGTGCAGAAGGCCCCGGTGGCGCAGCTTGACGGCCGCCTCCAGGGTCTTCGTCACCATGCCGAGGGGTTCCTTGCCGGGCACGAAGGAGGTGAGGAAGGCGACCTTGGTGCCGGTCTCGGGCACCACCGGGATGGGGTCGCGGGCGACCAGGGTCGCGTGCGCGTTCGACAGCACGTTCATGCAGCGGAAGAACTCGATCAGGCCGATCGAGACCAGCATCACGATGTCGAGCGCCGGCAGGAAGTCGTACGCGGGGTAGTCGCGTTCCGTCCAGTGTGCGGGCTGGAGCAGCCAGACGAGCAGGACCACCGAGAGCAGCGGCGCGGCACCCAGCATCAGGGCCGCGCGTATGCGGTGCGGCTCCTGGGACAGGAGGGTGCGGTACTGCACCTTGTACGGCTTCGTCGGGTCGGGCTGGGTGAGGGGCCCCGAGAGCCGGCTGTAGTGCTCGTAGTCGTATCTCGGCAGAGTCTTCTTGATTCTGCGGAAGCCACCCGTCCGGTGCGAAGGCACCCTGAGCTGTGTTGTCTCGGACGGGTCGAAGTCCGGTCGGGCGCCCGTCGGCGTCGACGTCATGAGTCATCCCCCCGCACGCGGATGTCCGCGTGTTCGTCGGTTCAGTCGTCCGGTCGGGTCCCCCTCGACCGTCCCGGACGCATCACTGGCAGGCCAGCGTCACCACATCATCTCCACCACAGAGACATGGAACGACGACCTTCCGGTTGCATGATGCCCCCCTCGGCATCTCTTCATGAACCGGGGCCCCCGCCCCCGTCACATCTGCAACCGACCTTGCCCCCAACTGTCGGGTATCGACAGTCCCTCGAGGCCCAGGGTTCTACGGCTTACATCATGATCGCAAGATGCGAAACGCGGTGTTAACCGGTCATACGCGCTATTTGGGACGTGTGTGCGACCAAGGATTTGTTGTGGCATATGACGGAGGACTCCTCGCCACGGCGAGGAGTCCTCCGGTCGGTGCGCCGCCAGGGACTCGAACCCCGGACCCGCTGATTAAGAGTCAGCTGCTCTAACCAACTGAGCTAGCGGCGCGCGCTGACCCGAGAACTCTACCCCGCCGGGCAGGGTGCCCCGGACCGCCCGCGCACCGCGCGCGGCGCCCGGACCTGGCCTTGTACATCATTCGGACCGTCAACATGCGACACCGGACGACAGTTGAGAAACTGGCGCCTGTGCAGAAGCGCGGAGATTTCGACCTGGAGTGTGAGGGGAATCGCATGAAGGCTCCGGTATTCGAGGAATTCGATGCCGTGAGTGACTGCGACTGCCCCGGATGCGCGCAATGGCGACGCATCATGCCCTATTCATCCTCTCCTTCCTCTTCCCGTCCCTCTTGCCTTTCCCCGGCCCGCGGTCCGCTGGGCGGTACGGGGGCCCGCAGGGCCTTCGTCCTGGCCGCGGCGGCGGGCACCGTCCTCGGCGCCGGTCCGCCGATGACGGCGGTCGCGGCCGCCCACGGAGCCGCCCGGCCGGGCGTCGCCGCGGCTGACGACGGACCCGACACCCCCCAGGGCGGCAAGGCCCCGCTGCACGGCCCGGCGGGCAGGCCGTCCACCGCCGGAAAGCCCGGCACCGTGTCCAAGGCGCCCGTGACCACCCGGGCCGAGATCATCGACCGGGCCAAGGTCTGGGTCGACGCGGAAGTGCCGTACAGCATGAGCGCGTACTGGTCGGACGGCTACCGGCAGGACTGCTCCGGCTTCGTCTCGATGGCCTGGAACCTTCCGGGCAACGAATGGACCGGCAGTCTCGACACCGTCAGCGTGCGCATTACCCGCGAACAGCTTCAGCCCGGCGACATTCTGCTCTTCCACAATCCGGCGAACCCGGAGAAGGGCTCGCACGTCGTTGTTTTCGGCGGCTGGACCGACTACACGCACACCTATTACGTCGCTTACGAGGCGGCGCCCCCGCACGCCCGGAAAAGGACCACTCCGTACGCGTACTGGAGCAACTCGGACCGCTATCTGGCGTACCGCTACAAGGGACTGGAGGAGAGCGCGGGAGGAGCCGAGCCGGCGGAGCCGCAGCCGGTGAACCGCTACCCGGGGGCCGCGTACTTCGGGCCCGGCGCGAACAACAAGTACGTCACCCAGCTCGGCCGGCTCCTCGTGGAGCGCGGCGCGGGCCGCTTCTACACCTCGGGTCCCGGCCCCCGCTGGTCGACCGCGGACCAGCGGGCCACCCAGGCGTTCCAGCGGGCGCAGGGCTGGACGGGGGCGGCCGCGGACGGACTGCCGGGGCCGCTGACTTGGTCGTACCTGGTGAACAGGACCGGCAGGGACATCCCCCCGGCGGGCAACCCCGGCCCGCCGCCGGCCCACGGCCCGGGCTCCCCCGCGCCCCAGGCGCCCGGCTATCCGGGGCGCGGGATGTTCCGCCCAGGGGCGGCCAACGCCCATGTCACCGAGCTGGGAAAGCGTTTGCTCAAGAAAGGGTTCGGCAAGTACTACACGTCGGGCCCGGGGCCGAGCTGGGGCGAGGCGGACCGGCGCAACGTCGAGGCGTTCCAGCGGGCGCAGGGCTGGCGAGGCGGGGCGGCCGACGGCTACCCGGGACCGGAGACCTGGCGGCGGCTCTTCTCCTGACGCACGGACGCACGGACGCACGGGCGCACGGGCGCACGGGCGCACGGACGTATGGGCGCATGCAGGCACGGACGCATGGATCCGCGACCTGCGACCTGCGACCTGCGACCTGCGACTCGCGGCCCGCGGAGGCGCCGGCACACGGACTGGCGCACGGTCCGGCGCACGCACCCCTTGATCACACTTCCACGCGCGGAGGCATGGAGGCTCGTATGAGTACGACGACGTCACACACCCCGGAGTCCGAAGGGCCGTCCTCCCGGGCGGCCGGGCCGCAGTCGCCACCGGAGGGCGGCGGCACGCGCGCAACCCGGCTCATCCGCAACGAGGCGACCACCGAGATTCCCGTCCACCTGCTGTTCAGGGACGATCCCGAGCCGGTGTCCGTCCCGCTCGCGCCCGCCGTCGTGGGGCGGCGGCGCGGCACGGGGGAGCAGCCGCGCATCCGGCGTCCGCTGCCCGGCAGGGCGCCGCGCCCGGTGCCGGAGATCGACCCCGAACTGGTGGAGCGCCCCGCACGAGTGCTGCCCGGAGCGGCGGGAGTGCTGGCCGGGGCCTGTGGGCTGGCCGGATGTGTCCTCACCTCGTGGTGGGCGGGCACCCTGCCGTCGCCGGTGGTACAGGCGCTCGAGCTTCCCGGGCACGGCGGCGCCGGGCTCGGACCGGCGCAGTGGGCGGCGTACGCGGGGGCGGGCGCGCTGGGGCTGTTCGGCTTCGGCGGTCTCGCCCGGGGCCGGACCGGGCGGGCCTGGGTGCTCGGACTGTTCGGGCGCTACCGCGGCACGGTGCGGCGCACCGGACTCATGTGGGTCAACCCGCTGGTGCTGCGCCGCCGGGTCGACGTCCGGCTGCGGCACTGGCGGAGCGAGCCGATGGCCGTGGTCGACGCGAACGGGGTCGCGCTGCGGGTGGTCGTGCTCGTCGTCTGGCGGATCAGGGACACCGCGCGCGCCACGCTCGGGGTGGAGGACCACGAGACGTATCTGCGCGAGTGCGTGGAGGCGGCGCTCTCCCGGGTGCTCTCGCGGCTCCCGGCCGAACTGCCGCCCGCCGTCGTCAAGGACGCGACCCTGCGCAACACCGAGGCGGTCGGCGAGGCGCTGACCCGGCTGGTGGCCGCGGACACGGCGCCGGTCGGCCTGGAGGTGTTCTCGGCGCAGCCGACGAGGATCGAGTACGCGCCCGAGGTCGCCGCCGTGATGCAGCGCCGCCGGATCGCCGCGCTCGACGCCCAGCACCGCGACACCGTGCTCACCTCCGTCGTCGACTCGGTGGAGGACACGGTGACCCGGCTGACGGTGCGGGGGCTCGTCGAACTCGACGACTACGAACGCAAGGCGCTGGTCAAGGACTTGACGGTGGCGTTTTACACGGGCCGCAGAGAATCGTCCACCTGATTGGTATGGACATGTTCAACAACGGGCAATAATCTGGGACTTGGTCTAGACCTGCAATATCGCGCGCACAGCTCATGTGAACCTCCCCCACGTCCTCAGGAGCGGCAGGATGCGCATACGTGCGACCAGGAAAGCGAAGATGTACGCGGGCATGGTCGGCCTCGCCACGACGGGAGCGCTCGTGCTCTCCAGCGGCGGTGCCAGTGGTCACGGCTACACCGACCTGCCCCTCAGCCGTCAGAAGATGTGCCAGAACGGCACGGTGACCAACTGCGGCAACATCCAGTGGGAGCCCCAGAGCGTGGAGGGCCCCAAGGGCTTCCCCGCGGGCGGAGCGGCCGACGGCCAGATCTGCTCGGCGAACCACACCGAATTCGGGCAGCTCAACAGCCCGACGACTCCCTCGGGCGGCGCCTGGCCGACGACCAGGGTCACCGGCGGTGCCAGCTACAACTTCCGCTGGCAGTTCACCGCCTCGCACGCCACGACCGACTTCAAGTACTACCTGACCAAGCAGGGCTGGAATCAGAACCACGCGCTCGCGCGCTCGGACCTGAACACCACGCCGTTCCTCACCGTCCCTTACAACAACGCGCGCCCGCCGTCCACGATCTCGCACAGTGGCACGATCCCCACTGGCAGGACCGGACACCACGTGATCGTCGCGGTATGGACGATCGCCGACACGGCGAACGCGTTCTACTCCTGCTCGGACGTCACGTTCTAGACGTGCCGGGCGGGACCGTCCTGAAGGGAGCCTCGTTCTCTGAGGCTCCCTTGAGCCGCACACCCTTCCCCGGCGGGTAGGTTCCCCGCACGCCGGTATGACCGTGCCGGCGTGCGAGGAACGCACGAGAGCCGGGGATCGCGATGGACGTGTTCTTCTACGCCGTACCAGGGCTGATCATCGCCATGGCCGCCCTCATGGCGGTCAGGATCGTCCGCCGCTCGGCGGAGCTGCGGCGCGCCTGGAACAGCGGACTGACCGCCGAGGCGCGCTGTCTGCGCTCGTACACCACGACCAGCGGCGGCGGTGGCGACACTTCCGTGTCCACCACCCTGCACCACGTCTACGAGTTCCGGACGAGCGGGGGACGGGCGGTCCGCTTCGACGAGAGCAACGGCCCCTCGACGGTCGTGGAGGGCGATCTCGTCACCGTGCACTACGCGGCCGAGCGCCCCGAGAAGGCCACCGCCCACGCGCCGAGCCCGGTCAAGGCCGCCGCGGGCACGGTCGGCGTCCTGGTCCTCCTCGGAGTGGTCGCCGCCGTCTGCGTCGGCTTCATGGTCACCTTCCACACGGCCGTCTCCGAGGATCCCTTCGCGGGCATGCCCTGAGACCTGTCCGGCCGCCGCGAGACTCCGCACCCGCGAGTCTCCCCATCTGACGGTACGTCAATTATGGTGCGCCCTCATGGGATCCACTAGGCGTACCGTCGCGGAGCTCGTACAGGAACGGTGGAACGACCACCGGCCGGGGCTGTGGTTCGAGGGTCAGGTCCTGAGCCATCACCGGGTGGCGGCGGGCGCCGCGGCCCGGGCGGCACTGCTCGCCGACCTGCTGCCGCCGAAGACCGACCCGCCGCACCTCGGCGTGCTGCTCGACAACACCCCCGAGTACCCCATGTGGCTGAGCGCCGCCGCACTCGCCGGTGCCGCCGTCGCCGGCATCAACCCGACCCGGCGCGGCCCCGAACTGGCCCGCGACATCCTGCACACCGAGTGCCGCGTCCTGATCACCGAGCGGGCCCACCTGCCCCTGCTCGACGGCCTCCGGCTCCCGGGCGTACGCGTGCTGGTGACCGACACGGACGCCTACGCCGACCTCCTCACGCCCTACGGGGGCACGAAGCCCGACGCCTCGACGGCGACCCCGGAGCACCGGCTGCTCCTCTACTTCACCTCCGGCTCGACCGGCGCCCCCAAGGCCGCGATCTGCACCCAGGGCAGGCTGGCCGCCGCGGGCCAGTCGCTGGTGGACCACTTCGGGGTGCGCCGGGAGGACACGCACTACATCTGCATGCCGATGTTCCACGGCAACGCGGTGGTCGCCGACTGGGCGCCCGCGCTGGCGGCGGGCGCGGGGGTGGCGCTGCGGCGGCGCTTCTCGGCCTCCGGATTCCTCGCGGACGTACGGGCCTGCCGGGCGACGTACTTCACCTACGTGGGACGCGCCGTGCAGTACATCCTGGCGACCCCGGCCCGCCCCGACGACCGCGACAATCCGCTGCGGACGGGCTTCGGGACCGAGGCGGGCGCCGTCGACGCGGCCGCCTTCGAACGGCGCTTCGGGGTGCGGCTCGTGGAGGGGTACGGTTCCTCGGAGGGCGGCGCGGCGATCCAGCGCACGTCCGGGACCCCGGCCGGGGCGATCGGACGGGCGGCGCCCGGCGACGACCTGGCCGTGGTCGACCCGGTGACACGGCACGAGTGCCCGGCCGCCGTCTTCGCCGGGGACGGACGACTCCTCAACGGAGCCGACGCGATAGGGGAGTTGGTGAACCGGGGCGCCAACCCCTTCGAGGGGTACTGGCGCAACCCGGACGCGGATGCCGCCCGGCAGCGCGACGGCTGGTACTGGACAGGCGACCTCTTCTACCGCGACGCCGACGGATACCTGTACTTCGCGGGCCGCACCGACGACCGGCTGCGCGTCGACAGCGAGAACCTCGCCGCCGCCGTCATCGAGAACATCCTCGCCCGCTACGAGGGCGCCGCCGCCGTGGCCGTCTACGCCGTGCCGGACGCGGTCGCGGGCGACCAGGTCATGGCGGCCGTCGCACTCCGTGAGGGAGCCGGGTTCGATCCGCTCGCCTTCGGTGAGTTCCTGCTGTCCCAGCCCGACCTGGGGACCAAGATGGCCCCCCGCTTCGTCCGGATCGTGGAGCGGATGCCCGTCACGGCGACGAACAAGGTCCACCGGGTGGGGCTGCGGCGCGAGGGCTTCAGATGTGCTGACCCGGTGTGGTGGCGGCCGCCGGGGGAGTCCGCGTACCGGCCGCTGGCGGAGCCGGAGATCGAGGAGCTGGTCGCCGAGTACCGGGCGCGCGGGCGCGAGGAGTTGCTGACGAGGTAGGGCCCGCCCCACCCCCGGTGCACCCGCTGCGCGTATGGTCCCGGGCGTCCGGCGCCGCCTACCGTGAGCCCATGATCCGTTCGGTGCGGTACCTCGTCGGCGGCGTCCTGGCCGGCGCCCCGCTGCTCGTCGGGATGCTGCTGCTCGGCATCGCCGGGGCCGTGCTGACCCCCGTACTCGTCGGGCTGCCGCTGCTGGCCCTGCTCGCGCTGACCGGCGTACCCGTCGGGATGCTGGAGCGGTGGCGGCTGCGGCTCCTCGACCCGGCGCCGGTACCCGCGCCGCACCGCACGCCGGAGGAACCCGGCCTCGCCGCCTGGGCCAGGCTCCGGTTCACCGAGCAGGCGACCTGGCGCGAACTGGCGTACGCCGTCCTGCTCGCCGTCGTGCTGTGGCCGCTGGACGCGGTGGTGCTGACCTGCGCCCTCGGGATCCCAGGCGCCCTGATCGGGACGCCGCTGCAACTCGCGCTCACCGGCGGCGAGACCCGGACCGCCAAGCTGTGGGTGGTCGACACGTACGGGCAGGCGTTCCTGTGCGCGGCCGGCGGGATCGTCCTCGTCCTCCTGCTCCGCCGGCCGCTCGTGCGGTACGCCCGTGCCCGCGCCGCCCTCACCCGGCTGCTCCTCGCGCCGCGCCCGGCCGAGCAGCGGCTCGCCGACGTGACGAGGTCGCGGGCCCGCCTGGTGGCGGCGTTCGATGCCGAGCGGCGGCGGATCGAGCGGGATCTGCATGACGGGGCGCAGCAGCGGCTGGTGGCGCTGGGCATGAGGCTGGGTCTTGCCCGGCTCGACGCGCCGCCCGCGTTGGCGGAACAACTCGCGGAGGCCCACGCCGAGGCGGACCAAGTCCTGGTCGAGCTGAGGGAGTTGATCAACGGTATCCATCCGCAGGTGCTCGCCGACTACGGCCTCGGGGACGCGATCGCCGACGCCGCCGACCGTTCCGCCGTGCCCGTGGAGGTGGACGTGGAGCTGCCGAGGTTCGCCGAACCCGTGGAGTCCGCCGCGTACTTCGCCGTGCGGGAGGCGCTCACCAACGTGGGCAGGCACAGCGGGGCGGGGCGGGCCCGGATACAAGGGCGTTACCGGGAAGGCCGGTTGAGGATCGAGGTGCGGGACGACGGACGCGGGGGAGCCGAGCCCGGATCCGGCTCCGGGCTCACCGGACTCGCCGACCGCCTCGCCGTGCTCGATGGAACACTGGCCCTCGACAGCCCGCCCGGTGGGCCGACCGTCCTGACCATGGAGATCCCTTGCTGAGAGTCGTGCTCGCCGAGGACAGTGTGCTGCTGCGCGAGGGGCTCGTGGGACTGCTGAACCGGTTCGGGCACGAGGTCCTCGCGGCGGTCGGTGACGCGGACGCCCTGCGCGACGCCGCCTCCGCGCACCACCCCGACCTCGTCATCACCGACGTACGCATGCCACCCGGCTTCCAGGACGAGGGCCTGCGCGCGGCCCTCGCGCTGCGCGAGGCGAACCCACGGCTTCCCGTGCTCGTCCTCAGCCAGTACGTCCAGCGCGCGTACGCCGCCGAACTCCTCGACACCGGGGACGGCACCGGCGTCGGCTATCTCCTCAAGGACCGCGTCGGCCAGGTCGAACAGTTCGCCCAGGCGGTGCGGCGGGTCGCCGAGGGCGGCACGGTCGTGGACCCCGAGGTCGTACGGCAGTTGCTGCGCCGCCGGCGCGATCCGCTTCAGGCGCTCACTCCGCGCGAGCGCGAGGTCCTCGGCCTGGTCGCCGAGGGGAGGTCCAACAGCGCGATCGCCCGCGAACTGGTCGTCACCGAGGCCGCCGTGGGCAAGCACATCGGCAACATCCTGGGAAAGCTGGACCTGCCCCCCGCCCAGCACACCCACCGCCGGGTACTGGCGGTACTGGCCTATCTCCGGGGCTAGGGGGTGTCGTCCGGATCGGCCCGGGTCCGCGACGCCTGGCACGGCACCTCGCCGCGTTGTCGCTTCACTGAGTACGCCCGGTACGCGGATGACGCTCCGCCTTGCGACGCACCGCACCGGACGCCGCGGCCTGATCCGGGCCGATCCGAACGACACCCCCCAGCGGACCAGTGCCCACCGGCCTGTCCGTGCGGCCGGCCGACTCCCGCGCACCCGGAGGAATCCCCATGGGCGAACGGGGGGAGGATGCACCGGACAACCGCGTCGGCGCCGGGCGCTTCCGCATAGGCGGTTGTCATGTGCCTGCCTGTAGTGATCACCCTCAACACCACCCGAAAGGCACCCATGTCCCCCACGCATGACCCCGCGCACGAGCCCGAGTACGACCGCCGTCACAGCGACGACCTGCTCACCTTCGTCAGGGCCAGTCCCTCGCCGTACCACGCGGTGGCGAGTGCCGCCCAGCGGCTGGAGAAGGCGGGCTTCGAGGAGCTGCGCGAGACGGACGACTGGACCGGTGCCGAGGGCGGCCGCTATGTCGTACGGGGTGGCGCGCTGATCGCCTGGTACGTCCCGCGCGGCGCCCCCGCCCACACGCCGTTCCGGATCATCGGCGCGCACACCGACTCGCCGAACCTGCGGGTCAAGCCCTCGCCCGACACCGGCTCGGCGGGCTGGCGGCAGGTCGCCGTCGAGATCTACGGCGGGGTACCGCTCAACACCTGGCTCGACCGCGACCTCGGCGTCTCGGGGCGGCTGGCGCTGCGCGACGGGTCGACCCGGCTGGTCCGCGTCGACAAGCCGCTGCTGCGGGTGGCACAGCTCGCCATCCACCTGGACCGGACCGTCAACGAGGGCGTCGCCCTGGACCCGCAGCGCCACATGACCCCCCTGTGGGGACTCGGCGCAGGCGAACCGGGCGCCCTGCTCGGCCGGGTGGCCGCGGAGGCCGACGCCGACGGCTCCGAGGTCCTCGGCTGGGACCTGATGCTGCACGACATTCAGCCGCCCGGATACCTCGGCGCGGACGAGGAGTTCGTCGTCTCCCCGCGCCTGGACAACCTGATCTCCGTGCACGCGGGTGTCACCGCCCTGGTCACCGCCGCCACCTCCCGGCCGCCCGCGCACATTCCCGTACTCGCCGCCTTCGACCACGAGGAGGTCGGCAGCGGCTCGGAGTCCGGCGCCCAGGGGCCGCTCCTGGAACGGGTGCTGAGCCGTGGTGTAGCGGCCCGCGGCGGCAGCGCCGAGGACGGGAACCGGGCCCTCGCGGGCGCCTTCTGCGTCTCCTCCGACATGTCGCACGCCGTCCACCCCAACTACGCCGAGCGCCACGACCCCGACCACCGGCCCCTTCCCAACGGCGGCCCCGTCATCAAGGTCAACGTCAACCAGCGGTACGCCACCGACGGCACCGGAGTCGCCGCGTTCGCCGCCGCCTGTGA
Organism: Streptomyces sp. NPDC050535; assembly: GCF_044457665.1. Taxonomy (NCBI): domain Bacteria; kingdom Bacillati; phylum Actinomycetota; class Actinomycetes; order Kitasatosporales; family Streptomycetaceae; genus Streptomyces; species Streptomyces sp. NPDC050535. The sequence continues at coordinate 532,949 of NZ_JBITHE010000002.1, read as the reverse complement.
ACGGGCCGGAGTGCCGTGGCAGCCCTTCGTCTCCAACAACGCCATTCCGTGCGGGACCTCGATCGGCCCGATCACCGCGGCCCGCCTCGGCGTCGCCACCGTCGACGTGGGCGTACCGGGACTGTCGATGCACTCGGCGCGCGAACTGTGCGGGGCGCGGGACCCGGGGCTGCTCACCCGGGCGCTCACGGAGTTCGTCACGGCGGGCTGAGCCCGCCACCCGTGTGAACCCGGCGGGTGCCGTACATGCGTGAAAGGCCCCCCACATCGTGGAGGGCCTTCATCAGTTGTGCGCCGCCAGGGACTCGAACCCCGGACCCGCTGATTAAGAGTCAGCTGCTCTAACCAACTGAGCTAGCGGCGCATGACTCTCGCCTCCCGCACTCGGCGGGCTGCGACAAAAGAAATACTACCTGGTCCGCGCGGGTGCTCCCGACCACGCTCCGACCGCTGTACGCCGCCCTACAGGGCCATGGAAAGGAGCACGGGAGCCGCCCCGCGGTTCAGCGAGTCCGCCGCTCGGCGCAGCCGGTGCGCGTGCTCGACGGGGAGGGACAGGGCGAGGCAGCCGACCAGGGAGCCGGCCGTGATCGGGACCGCCGCGCAGACCGTGCCGATCGCGTACTCCTGGAGGTCCAGGACCGGGACCGTCGGCGGCTGGGCGCCGAGCCGGGACAGCAGCAGCCGTTCGTTCGTGATGGTGCGCGAGGTGAGGCGGGCCATCCTGTGGCGGGAGAGATGGTCGCGGCGGCCGTCGTGGTCGAGCTGGCCGAGCAGGCTCTTGCCGATCGCGGTGGCGTGCGCGGAGGAACGGAAGTCGACCCATTCGTTGACCGCGGGGGTCGCCGGGCCGTCGGCGTACTGGGAGATGTGGATCTCACCGTCGACGTACCGGCTGAGGTAGATCGCGGCGCCGACCGTGTCGCGCAGCCGGTCGATGGTCTGCTGGACCTTCTCCCGCAGCGCCTGGTCGCGCTCACCGGCGGAGGTGAGACGGCGCAGGGCGGCGCCGCTGACGTACGCACCGTCGGCGCCCTGCTCCACGTACCCCTCGCGGCGCAGCATCCGCAGCAGCGTGGCCAGGCGGTCCGTGTCGAGTCCGGTACGGCGGCCGATCTCGGCGTCGAGGACGCCGGAGGAGTGCTGTGACACCGTCTCCAGCACGCGGAGTGCGTCCTGGGGCGAGTGGTACGGCGCGGTCGGCTCGTGCTTCAGCGCCACGGTCTCCCCCTGGCTTCTGGGCCGTTTTTCGGACAGCTGAGCTTTCACCACGATAGCCGTCAACGTGCCTGCTGTGCGGTTCCGTTGATGAGATCGGTGGCGCGTCCCGTGCCCCTCGGCAAGAACGCGCCACACCGGCATATGCCAAGCTCATGGCGCGCAAGGCATGCCCCACGATCCGGACCTCAGGCCTTCCCGAGTGCGCCGTGCTCACTCCCCGCAATCACAGGACCGCGCTGAGGAATTCCCGGGTCCTTTCCTGGCTGGGATCGGTGAAGATCTTCTCCGGTGAGCCGGACTCGATCACGCGGCCGGAATCGAACATCAGCACCTGGTCCGAGATGTCCCGGGCGAAATTCATCTCGTGGGTCACACAGAGCATCGTGATGTCCGTGGTGTGGGCGATGTCGCTGAGGACGTCGAGGACGCCCGCGACCAGTTCGGGGTCGAGCGCGGAGGTCACCTCGTCCAGGAGCAGCACCTGCGGCCGCATCGCCAGCGCCCGGGCGATCGCGACCCGCTGCTGCTGGCCGCCGGACAACTGGCTCGGATAGGCGTCGCACTTGTCGGCGAGACCGACCAGGTCGAGCAGTTCGCGGGCACGCGCCTCGGCCTCGTCCCTGGACATGCCGAGGACGGTGACGGGCGCCTCCATGATGTTCCTGAGCACCTTCATGTTCGGGAACAGGTTGAACTGCTGGAAGACCATCCCGATCTTCTTGCGGACCTCGCGGATCTCCTTCTCCCCGGCCGGGAAGAGCCGCTCCCCGGCCACCGTGATCGTGCCCTCGTCGGGCTGGGCCAGCGTCATCAGCATCCGCAGGATCGTCGTCTTGCCGGATCCCGAGGGCCCGATCAGGGTGACGTGCCTGCCCGTCCGGACGGAGAAGTCGAGCCCGTCGAGGACGGTGTTGTCCCCGAAACGCTTGGTCACCTTCTCGAAGCGGATCAGCTCCGTGGGAAGCGACTCCGTGAGGTTCTCGGGCTTCTCGGGCACCACGCGGTCGTCGAGCCTCTCGGGGTTCTCCGTCGTCGTGGGGATCTCGAGGATCGTGGGGTTCGCGGGGATCTCGGGATTTTCGGGAATTGCCACAGCGTCAGCGGACAAGACGTCGCTCCAATGCTCGCAGGAGGAGGGAGGCCGGATAGGAGATGAGGATGAAGGCCACCCCGATGACCGTCAGGGGCTCGGTGAACTGGAAGTGCTGCTGCGAGAAGAGCCGCGCCTCACCGAGCATGTCCAGCACGGTGATCGCCATCAGCAGCGGGGTGTCCTTGAGCATCGAGATGACGTAGTTGCCCAGCGCCGGCACCACCCGCCGGATGGCCTGCGGCAGGATCACCGCGGTCCAGGTGCGCGTCCGGGGCAGGCTGAGCGCCGTGGCCGCCTCCCACTGGCCGGCCGGCACCGCCTCGATACCGGCCCGGTAGACCTGCATCGTGTACGTCGAGTAGTGCAGCCCGATCGCGACCACACCGGTGGTCAGCGCGGAGAACGTGATGCCCCACTCGGGCAGTACGTAGAAGAGGAAGAACAACTGCACCAGCAGCGGGGTGTTCCGGATGAACTCCGTGACGACACCGACCGGCCGGCGCACCATCCCCCACGCCCGGCTTCGCTCGCGCGGGGGGACCTCCATGCTCGGCGTCCGCATCAGCAGCGCCCACACGAGCCCGAGCGCGAAGGAGATCACCGAGCCGAGGGCCGTCGCCTGGAGGGTGACCAGCAGCCCGTCCCAGAAGTGCGGCATGAAGTCGCCGACAGCGCTCCAGTCCCAGGTCATACGGCACCTCCGCCGACTCCGGTGGTCTCCGCCCGGCGCGGCTCACGCCGGGACACACCACGCTCCGGTGCCTTTCCGACCCCGGCCTTCAGCCGTTTCTCCAGACCGCGCATGAGCCGCGTGAGGAGGAAGGCGATCACGAAATAGATCAGCAGGACGTACGTGTAGATCTCCGCGCTCTCCTGCAACGCCAGCCGCACCAGGTTGCCGCTGAACGCCAGGTCGCCCATCCCCATGACCGAGACCAGGGCGGTGCCCTTGAGCAGCTCGATCAGCAGGTTGCAGAAGGAGGGGATCATCTCGGGTATCGCCTGCGGCAGCAGGATCAGCCGCAGCCGCTGCCAGGGCGTGAAACTGAGCGCGATACCGCCCTCGCGCTGCGCCGGGTCGACCGCGTTCAGGGCGCCGCGCACGATCTCGCTGCCGTACGCGCCGTACGTCAGTCCCAGCGCGAGCGTGCCCGCCCACATCGGCACCAGCTGCCAGCCGAAGGCGAGCGGCAGCACGAAGTACACCCAGAAGATCATGATCAGCGCGGAGGTGCCGCGGAACACCTCGGTGTAGAAGCCCGCGAGGAAGCGGACGACCCACAGCCGGTGGGCGCGCGCGATGCCCACGACGAAGGAGACGGCACCGGCCAGCAGGGCGCTGAAGAACAGCAGTTGGACGGTGACCCAGATTCCCTCGAGTACCAGTTCCCAGAGTCCTGAGGTCATCCGCCGCAGAGCTCCTTCGCGGTCATGCCGGTCATCTCGGCCTTGGTGAAACCGAAGGGCCGAAGGATGCGGAACAGCTCGCCGGTGTCCTTCAGCTTCCGCAGCTCCACGTTGAAGGCGTCCCGCAGGTTCGTCTCGGCCGGCCGGAACGCGAAGCCGCCGCCGTCGACGTGCGGCTTGCCGCCCACCAGCGGGGCGAACGCCTCGGTGCTCTCGGCCTTGGAGGACTTCTTCACCACTTCACGCGTGGTCAGCGCGGTCCCCGCGAAGACGTCGGCGCGCCCGGCCTCGACCGCGTTCAGCCCGGCCACCTGGTCCTGCACGATCAGGATGTCGCTCTCCTCGTACCCGGCCTCCACCGCGTACTGGATCTCGGCGTAGCCGGTCCCGGTCGCGAACTTGGCCCTGGCCTCGACGACGTCCCTGTAGTTGTGCAGGTTCTTCGGATTGCCCTTGCGCACGATGAACGCGTCGAGCATCTGGTAGTCCGGGTCGGAGAAGATCACCTGCGCACAGCGCTCGGGGTTGATGTACATCCCGGCGGACACCACGTCGAAGGTCTGCGACTGGAGCCCGGGGATGAGCGAGCCGAACTCGATCGGAACCGGCTGGACGCGATCCACTCCCAGCCGCTTGAAGATGACCTTCGCGAGCTCCGGAGCCTCACCGGTCAGCTCACCGTCCGTGTCGATGTAGCCGAACGGGATCTCACCGGCGATACCCAGCCGTACGACGCCCTGCGCCCTGAGCCGGTCCAGCAGGTCACCGCCGTCCGTGCCGGAGGCCGTGGCGACCCTGCTGCAGCCCGTAGCGCCCAGTGCTCCGGCGGTACCGAGCGCCGATGCGCCGACGAGCAGCGTCCGCCGGCTCGGCCATCGTTTCTCGTCGTCCTTCGCGTCCTTCGTGTCATTCGCAAGTGGTGGAGCCATGGCGGCGCTGCTACCCGAGGCGATGCGAGCCATGCGGATCGATTTGAGCCCCGTACGGCCCTTGCGCCCCCGACGCCCCCTTGACCGCGGCGGGACCATGGAACGCATGACCGACCGCGACACCGACCGTGATACCGCCCGTCACATCGAGATCTCCCTGGTCAAGCGGGGAGTGCACTGCACCGCGAAACTGCTCGACGACCGTGCGCCGATCACCTGCGCGGCGGTCTGGGACGCTCTCCCGCTGAGCGGTGACGTCTACCACGCCAAGTACGCGCGCAACGAGATCTACGCCCTGTTCCCGCCCTTCGCGCGCACGGAACCACCCCTGGAGAACCCGACAGTCACTCCCATACCCGGCGACCTTTGCTATTTCGCCTTCGCGGGCACGGAGTTGGGCACCAAGTCGTACGGCTACGAAGCCGACGTACGCCCCGGCACCACCGTCGTCGACCTCGCCCTCTTCTACGAGCGCAACAACCTGCTCCTCAACGGAGACGTCGGCTGGGTGCCGGGCATTGTGTGGGGCCAGGTGACCGAGGGCCTCGACGCGATGGCCGAGGCCTGCAACGACCTGTGGCGCTCGGGCGCGCTGGGGGAGACGCTCAGCTTCCGCAGGCTCTAGGGCAGCCGGGGCGCGGGCACTCCGGCCGCGCCCGCCGTGAACAGCGCGTGGGCCGTCCGCAGGACGAGGTCGTCCCGGTGGCGGGCGGCCACGATCTGGAGGCCCACCGGGAGCCCGTCGCCGTCCACGCCGACCGGGACCGTCGCCGCGGGCTGCTGGGTCAGGTTGAAGGGGTAGGTGAAGGGGGTCCAGCCCGTCCAGCGACGGTGGCCCGAGCCCTTCGGTACCTCCGCGCCCGCCTCGAACGCGGTCAGCGGAAGCGTCGGCGTGACCAGGACGTCGTACGACTCGTGGAAGAGGCCCATCCGCCGGCCCAGCTCCATGCGGGCGTCCACCGCGGCGAGGTACTCCAGCGCGTTGTGGCGGGCGCCGAGATCGCGGATCTCACGGAGTCCGGGGTCGAGCAACTCCCGCTGGTGGGGCCCGAAGTGCTGGGTCACGCGGGCCGCGCCGGAGAACCACAGCGTGTGGAAGGCGTCCACCGGATCGGTGAAGTCGGGGTCGGCCTCGGACACGTAGGCGCCGAGCCCCGCCAGCCTCTCCACCGCCTGCCGGACCGCCGCCGCGACGGCCGGCCCGACCGCGACCTGCCCGCCGAGCGTGGGCGAGTACGCGACCCGCAGGCCGCGCACCCCGTCCTCCAGCGTGTCCGTGAAGGAGCCGTTCACCGGCCCGAGCGCCGACCAGTCACGCGCGTCGGGCCCGCAGATCACGTCCATCATCAGCGCGGCGTCGGCGGCGTCCCGGGTCATCGGCCCCACATGCGCCAGCGTCCCGAAGGCGCTCGCCGGATACAGCGGCACCCTCCCGTACGTCGGCTTCAGCGCGAAGATCCCGCAGAAGGCGGCCGGGATACGGACACTGCCGCCCCCGTCGGTGCCCAGGGACAGCGGGCCCGCGCCGAGCGCCACGGCTGCCGCGCTGCCGCCGCTTGAGCCGCCCGCGGTGCGCGAGACGTCGTACGGATTGCGGGTCACACCCGAGAGCGGGGAGTCCGTGACGCCCTTCCAGCCGAACTCGGGTGTCGTCGTCTTGCCGAGGAACACGGCGCCGTGCTCGCGGAGCCGGGCGACGGACGGCGCGTCCTCGTCCCAACTCCCCTGCGGATCAATGTTCCTGGAGCCGCGCAGAGTCGGGCCGCCGCGCAGCAGGATGATGTCCTTGACGGTGACCGGCACACCGTCGAGCAGGCCCGCGGGCTCACCGCGCCGCCAGCGCTCCGCCGACTCACCTGCCTGTGCCAGGGCTTCGTCCGTGTCGAGCCGTACGAACGCGTTCACCGCGGGCTGGACGCGTTCGGCCCGGTCGAGGGCCGCGCGGGTCGCGTCCACGGGGCTGAACCCGCCCTTGCGGTAGCCGTCCAGGAGTTGCACTGCGGTCAGCTCGGTGAGTTCCGGCATCGGCCCTCCAAAGGGAGTTCAACATGGTGGGTGACGGGAGTTCAGTGACCGGGCACGTACCCGCGCTGTTTGTCGACGACGTTCGGCAGCGGCTTCCCCGCCTCCCAGCGCTCGTACAACTCCACGAACTGCCTGCCGAGTTCGTCGCGCCAGCCGATGGTGTCCCCGCTCATGTGCGGCGACACGATCAGCCCGGGGACCTCCCACAACGGGCTTTCGGAGCCGAGCGGTTCGTGCTGGAAGACATCCAGCGCGGCCCCGGCGATCCACCGCTTGGACAGCGCCTCGACGAGCGCGTCCTCGACGACGAGCTGCCCGCGTCCGATGTTGATGAAGCGCGCCGACGGCTGCATCATCCCGAAGCGCCGCGCGTCGAACATGCCGTGCGTGGCCTCGGTGAGCGGCGCCGCGGACACCACCCAGTCGGCGCGCGCCATCAGCCGGTCCAGTTCCTCGGGGCCGTGGACACCGGTGCGCGGGGTGCGTCCCACCAGGGCCGTCGTGATGCCAAGTCCCTTGAGGGACTTGACGATCGCCCGCCCGATCGGCCCCGAACCGACCACGCAGGCGCGGGTGCCCGCCACCCGCTGCGACTCCCGGTGCCGCCACTCCCGCCGCCGTTGCAGGTCCCAGGTCCTCGGCAGGTCCTTGGCCATCGCGAGGACCAGCGCGGCGACGTACTCCGCGATCGGCTGGTCGAAGACGCCGCGCGCGTTCGTCACCACCGCGTCGGACTGGGCGAGTTCGGGGCACATCAGATGGTCCACGCCCGCACTCGCCGTGTGCACCCAGCGCGGCCGCGGACCCGCGCCGGGCCAGGCGTCGCGCACGGCGTGCGAGGTGAAGTCCCAGACGAGCAGCACATCGGCGCGCGGCAGCCGCTCGGCCAGCGTGGACGCGTCGGCGTGTTCGATCCGCACCCGCCCGGTGAGGCTGCCCAGACGGGGGAGCGGTTCGGCGTCGAGGACAAGCAGAGTCGTACCGGGCATCGCCAGGAAACCGTTTCGCAATACGGGTCCGCTTCTCTGAAGAGGTGAAGTGTGGTCCGTAGCCGTCTGAGATGCGCGGATTGCCCACGCTCGCACCCGAACCCACCTTCGTCAACACGGACCCGGATACGGTCCGTTGCTCACCCGTTCCCCTTCGTGAGGCCGGTGCCTGCCATGGACGCCTCCCTTCTCGGCGGACCTCGTCCGCAACGCGGCATCGGGGTGGTCGCCCCCTTCGACTTCGCCCTCGACCGGGAGCTGTGGCGCTGGGTCCCGGACGACGTCTCCCTGCACCTCACCCGCACCCCGTTCGTGCCCGTCGAGGTCAGCCTCGACCTGGCCAGGCTGGTCTCCGAGCACGAGACGCTCGGCGAGGCGGTACGCGCCCTGAACGCGGTCGCGCCCGAGATCATCTCGTACGCCTGCACCTCGGGCAGTTTCGTCGGGGGAGTGGCGGGCGAGCGGGCGATGTGCGAGGTGATGACCCGGGCGGGCGAGGTCCCCTCCCTCACGACCTCGGGCGCCCTGCTCGAAGCGCTCGCGGAGCTGGGCGCCGGCCGTATCGCGCTCGTCACCCCCTACACGGTCTCGGTCACCCGGTCCCTGGAGGAGTACCTCGCGGAAGCGGGCATCACCGTCACCGGGCGCGCCCACATGGGCCTGACCAGCCACATCTGGAAGGTCCCCTACCGCGCGGTGGTGGACATGGCCCGCGACAGCGTCCGGGGCGGCGCCGACGCGCTCTTCATCAGCTGCACCAATCTTCCGACGTACGACGTCATCCCCCAGCTCGAGGCCGAACTGCGCATTCCGGTGATCTCGGCCAACCAAGTGACGATGTGGGCAGCCCTGCGGCATCTGGGTACCCGTGCGGTGGGCCCCTGTCAGGCGCTCCTCGCGGAGTCGGCTCGTCGGGGCCCGGTACTGCCGGAACGGACGCAGCAGGAAGGTTGGGCATGACCGCACTGGGATTCCTCTACCCGGGCCACTCGGCCGAGGACGACTACCCGCGCATGGAACAGCTGCTCGGCAGCGACATCCGCCTGTCCCTGGTCCACACGGACATCGGTGAGGACGCCCACCGTGTGGACGCGCTCCTGGAGATGGGCTCCGCGGGGCGGCTCGCGGCGGGCGTCGAGGAGCTGCGGCTCTCGGGTGCCGAGGCGGTGCTGTGGGCCTGCACCAGCGGCAGTTTCGTGTACGGCTGGGAGGGCGCCCACGAGCAGGTCCGCGCCCTTGCCGTGGCGGCGGGGCTGCCGGCCTCCTCCACGTCCTTCGCCTTCGCGCACGCGGTGCGGGAGCTGGGGGTCGGGCGGGTCGCCATCGCGGCGACGTACCCGGATGACGTGAGCGCGCTCTTCGCCGCGTTCCTCAAGGACGCCGGGGTGGACGTCGTCGCGGTGCGGGCCTCCGGGGTCGTCACCGCCGCGGAGGCCGGTACGTGGGGTGAGGCCGAGGTCCTCGAGCTCGCCCGGGCCGGCGATCACCCGGACGCCGAGGCGGTCCTCCTCCCCGACACGGCCCTCCACACCGCGTCCTTCATCCCGGCCCTGGAAAAGGAACTCGGCAAGCCGGTCCTCACCGCCAACCAGGTCACCGTCTGGGAAGCGCTACGCCTCACGGACCGCCGCGTGAACGCCCCAGAACTGGGGGCACTCTTCACCAGGGAGCCGCTGGTCCAGGCGTAGGGGCTTGTCCGCCCCCGCCGCCCCCGCCGCCCCCGGACCCCCGCTTCGATAAAAACAGCCCCTCCGGCGTTTGAGGAGCGGGGTCTGGGGCGGAGCCCCGGGAACAAGGGACGGGCAGGGGCGGAGGGGGCGAGAACAGCCGTGTCCGCCCCCGCCGGGGAATAAACGGAGACACCCTCCTGTTGGCACGCTGCGTACAGCGTGACGCACCAACACAGGAGGCACCCCCGGTGAACGAGACGGACGAGATCCGCGGCACGGCACAGGGCACCGCCCCGGTCCCCCTCTCCGTACTGGACCTGGTCACAGTCGGCGCGGGCCGCACAGCGACCGAGGCCCTACGCACCAGCGTCGAGATCTCCCGCCTCGCGGAATCCCGCGGCTACCACCGCTACTGGGTGGCCGAACACCACTCCATGCCGGGCGTCGCCTCGTCGTCCCCCGCGGTGATCCTCGCCCACCTGGCAGCCCACACGACCCGCATCCGCCTCGGCTCGGGCGGCGTCATGCTCCCCAACCACGCCCCCCTGGTCATCGCGGAACAGTTCGGCACCCTGGAGGCGATGGCCCCGGGCCGAGTGGACCTGGGCCTCGGCCGGGCCCCCGGCACCGACGGCGCCACCGCCGCGGCCCTCCGCCGCACCGACCGTCTCAACGAAGGCGCCGACGACTTCCCCGAACAGCTCGCGGAGCTGACCCGCTTCCTGGACGACGACTTCCCCTCCGGCCACCGCTACGCCCGCATCCACGCCGTCCCGGGCCCGATCCAGTCGACCTCCCCCGGCGGAGTGCAGTCCCCGCACCGCCCGCCGGTCTGGCTCCTCGGCTCCTCCGGCTTCAGCGCCCGCCTGGCCGGCTCCCTCGGCCTCCCCTTCGCCTTCGCGCACCACTTCTCGGCGCAGAACACGATCCCGGCCCTGGACCTCTACCGGCAGTTCTTCCGGCCGAGCGCCGTCCTGGACGCCCCGTACGCCCTGATCGGTGTCTCCGCCCTCGCCACCGACGACGAGCGGGAGGCCCGCCGCCAGGTGCTGGCCGCCGCCCTGAACATGGTCCGCCTGCGCACCGGCCGCCCCGGCCTGGTCCCGACACCGGAAGAGGCGGAGGCGTACGAATTCAGCCCCATGGAGCGCGAGTTCATCGACTCCTGGAACTCCAACGTCATCCACGGCACCGCGGACGAGGTCCGCTCCGGCCTCGACGACCTCCAGAAGCGCACGGGCGCCGACGAGTTGATGCTCACGTCGCACGCCCACAGCGGCGAGTTGCGCCTGCGCTCCTACGAACTGATCGCGGACGCCTACGGGTTGCCGCGGGCCTGAAAACCCCGCCGGTGACCGGGCGCGCTCAGACCTGCCCGCAGGTGGCCGCCTCCAGCAGCATGGAGATGCGGTCCGCGGCCACCGGCCGTGAGTACAGCCACCCCTGCCCGGTGTCGCAGCCGATGCCGCGCAGGCGGGAGGCCTGCGAGGCGGTCTCCACGCACTCGGCGGTGACCGTCAGGCCCAGCCGGTGGGCGAGTTGGATGAGCGCCTCGACGATGACCTCGTCGGCGGGGTTGGGGTGGACGTCGGTGCCGTCGCGGTTCTCGTACTGGAAGCCCCGCACGAAGGCGCCGTCCAGCTTGAGCACCGACACCGGGAGCCTGCTGAGGTACGCCAGGTTGGAGTACCCGGTGCCGAAGTCGTCGATGGCGATGCGTACGCCCATGTCGCTGAGGGCCTGCAGAGCCTGGAGGGGACGGCCAGCCGAGCCCATCACCGCGGACTCGGTGAGCTCCAACTGGAGCAGGTGCGGCGGGAGTCCGGTCTCCGCCAGGATCTCCGCCACGTCCGCGACCAGGTCGGAGTCCCATACCTGACGGACCGCCACATTCACACTGACGAAGATCGGTACGGCGTCGGGGTGGGCCAACTGCCAGCGGCGGGCCTGGTGGCACGCGGTGGCCAGAACCCAGCGGCCGAGCTGCACGATCGAGCCGTCCTCCTCGGCCAGTCCGATGAACCGATTCGGCGTGAGCATTCCGAACTGGGGGTGGTTCCAGCGCACGAGCGCCTCGACTCCGCGTACGCCGCCGTCCTCCATACCCACCAACGGCTGGTACTCCAGGGTGAATTCACCGCGCTCGACGGCCGCGCGCAGGGTGGAGGAGAGGGCCTGGCGGGTCATCCGGTGGGCGTTGCGCTCCGGGTCGAAGAGGGTCCAGCGGCCCTTGCCGTCCGCCTTCGCCCAGTACAGCGTCGTGTCCGCGGCCTGCATCAGCATGGTCGCGGAGGTCCCGGCGGCCCGGCGTTCGACGACGCCGATGGACGCCGAGACGGAGACCCGCTGGCTGGAGAGGTCGAAGGGCGCCTGAAGTGACGTGAGGACGGACTCGGCGAGGTCGGCCAACTGCTCGGTGCCCGTGGAGTCCTCGACCAGCAGCGCGAACTCGTCACCGCCCAGTCTCGCCACCAGCGGGGTGCTCGCCCGCGCGTAGCCCGCCTCTTCGGCGCACCGGGTGAGGCGTTCCGCGACGGCCGCGAGGAGCCGGTCGCCGACCCGGTGTCCGAGAGTGTCGTTGACCGCCTTGAACCCGTCCAGGTCCAGATAGCAGAGCCCGATCCGGCCGGTGCCGCCCTCCTCGTACGCCTCCGCCTCCAGCGCGGCCGTCAGGCGCTCGAAGAACAGCGTGCGGTTGGGCAGCCGGGTCACCGCGTCGTGCATCTGCAAGTGCCGCAGCCGCGCCTGGAGTTCGTGCCGGGCACTGATGTCGGAGACGGAGAGCAGCACCGTCCGCTCCTGGGCGGGCAGCGGCGCGACCGTCACCTGGACCCAGAGGGAGTGGCCCTCGGGGTGCTTGAGCCGGCGTGTGCAGCGCAGTTTGGCCTGCCGGCCGCGCAGCACCTCGCGGTACGCGTGCCAGACGCGGGCGTCGGACGTCAGGTCCACCAGGTCGGAGGCGATCTGCCCGGCGAGGACGGCGGAGTCGCTGCCGAGCAGTGCGCCCAGCGACTCGTTCGCGGTGACGACCAGACCGTCGCGGTCGACCACGGCCATCGCGAGGGGCGCGGTGGTGAACGCGGCCTGGAGGGCGCGGGGTGACGCTCCGTCGGGGGATGTCACGCCGGGGGCTGAAGTGCCTGGAGGTGACTCCGGTGAGACGGAAGTGCCGGGAGGTGACCCGGGGGACACGGAGGTGCCGGCAGGCAACCCGGCCGGCATACGGGGAGATGGGTCGATGTGACGCTCTGTGACAGCCGGCCGGACGAGATCCGCCGCGGGCGCCGGCCCTTCGGACGTTCCGCTCACCGCTCACTCCCGCAGTGCACTCGATCTTCGTATGGGTCTCTCGGGTGGTCGGCCGGTGATGGGTGGCCGCACAAGCCGGGTCCGTGCAGGAAAGTGTGCCGATCATAGAGGCTGGCCCCGGGGAGTCGCAGCCACTGTCCAGTGTCCCGGAACAACCACCCGTTCTGACAGATCGTTTCTGCCTGCATCTGGACGGGATCCTTCCCCCTCCGATCGCCTGTGACGTTCCGTGAGTGTTCGGGGTGTCGTCTCCCCATGGCCCATCACCCTTCCGGTGTAGACAAACAGGGCAAAGTATTACGAACTGACCCAGGCTGGGTGCGGTGTCCCGAAATCCGCATCCGGAGGTCGATGTGCCGCGTCCGCTCCCCCTGAAGGAGCTCACCCGTGAGGCCCTGCGGGTCTTCACCCGTGACGGGGCGCCGCGTTGGCGCAGCAGCGCGGCAGTGTTCACCTCCATGTCGGCACTGGCCGCGACCTCGTTGCTGCCCGGTCCCGCGCTCGCCGAACCCCGCGCGGACCCGTGCGCCCTCAAGCGAACCGAGGCACACCACTCGGAGGGCGTCGACACCTGGAACGCCGCCTACACGCGCCCCACCCGTGCCTTGGACGCGCTGCTGGTCTTCCTGTCCTTCCCCGACTCCGAGCCGCAGACCACGCCCGCCGAACTGACCGCCGACTACTTTCCGGCGACCAGTCACTTCTTCGAGCGTGCCTCCTTCGGCAGGTTCACGCTGCGCCCGCACCCGCAGCGTGACTGGATCCGGATGCCGCACGCCTCCACCACGTACGCCATACAGCGCGACTGGAGCGCCGCCCACCGCGCCGCCTATCTGCGCGACGCGCTCGCCGTGGCGGACCGGCGGATCGACTTCTCGCGCTACGACATCGTCTATCTCGTCGCCGACCCGGACGCGCCGGGCGTCGACTCGGACGCGACGAAGGTCGTCAACCTCGACACCCCCCTGCGGGCCGACGGCAAGGACATCCGCCGGGTCGTCACCGTCTTCGAGAAGCACCCGCCGGACCGGCTCGTCCTCGCCCACGAGACGGGCCACGTCTTCGACCTCCCCGACCTCTACCACCGCCCCGTCGACGGCAAGGGCGACTGGGACACCTACGTCGGCGACTGGGACCTCATGGGCAGCCAGTTCGGCCTCGCCCCGGACCTGTTCGGCTGGCACAAGTGGAAGCTGGGCTGGCTGGAACCGCGCCAGGTCGCGTGCGTCGAGGGGCGGGGGAGTACGCGGCTGACGCTGGAGCCGTTGAGCGCGGGGCCGGAGACGGTCGGAGCGGCGGGAGCGGGCGCGGGCGCGGGGGTCGGGGCCGGGGCCGGGGTGAGGGTCGGGGGCTCGGGAGGTTCTGGTGGTTCCGCCGGCTCCGGTGGCTCGGACGGCTCCGGAGCTACCGGTGACTTCGGTGGCTCTGGCGGGTCCGGTGGTACGGGTGATTCCGGCAGGCAGGCTTTCGGTTCCGGGCGGGGTACCAAGCTGGCGGTGGTCCGTACGGGGCCCGACAGCGTGCTCGCCTTCGAGGCGCGCGGCTCGGCGGGCAACGACGGCACGACATGCACGCAGGGCGTCCTCGTCTACCGCGTCCGCGGCGGGGCCCAGTCGGGCCGCGGCCCGATCGAGGTCCTCGACGCGCACCCCCGCTCCGAGTCCTGCTGGGAGGACTCGGTGTACCCGCCGCTCGCGGACGCGCCGGTGGCACTCGGGGAGAGCTTCACGGTGCCCGGCGAGAACGTACGGGTCGAGGTGGAGGACCGGACGGCTTCGGGGGCGTGGACGGTCAAGATCACGACAGGGCCGCACAAGAAATGACGAGGGCCGGGTGGTGCGCGTTTCCGCGAACCACCCGGCCCTCGCTAGCGTGCGCCGCCAGGGACTCGAACCCCGGACCCGCTGATTAAGAGTCAGCTGCTCTAACCAACTGAGCTAGCGGCGCCTGCTGACGTCGTAGACCTTAGCATCCTGATCGCGGGGAGGAAAAATCGATATCCGCACCGTCGCGGAGGCCGCGGCACGGGCCGCCCGGACGGCCGCCCAGACCAGAATCTCGGGGCCGGGGAGCCAGGGCTGCCGGGTGTCGGGGGCGACCAGCCAACGGGATTCCGGGCGGGTGGCGAGGCCCGGCCCCCGGGCCTGACCGGCGCTCGGCGCGGGGACGGTGACCGCGTCGCCGGTGCCGTGACAGAGCAGGGGCGGAATCCCGCCGCCGCGGCCGTTTCCGGGATGCTCGCCCCCGTGGGATCCCCACTCCTCCCAGCCGAGGAGCGAGGGCAGCCGCTGTGCCGTGCCGGGCGCGGCGAACAGCAGCATCCGCCCCCGGAACGCGGCCACCGGGCCCGAACCGGGTCCCTCGTCCCACAACCGGTCGAGCATCAGCCGCCCGAAGATCGCCGGAGCGTTCACGACGTCGAAGGTGCTCCCGCAGGGCAGGACGACCGGGGCGCCCGGCCGGTCCTCCCAGAGCGCGAGAGCGCTGCGCGGGTACGTCTCCGCCGAGGCGAGCCAAGCGACTCCCTCGGACGTGGCGCCCGAGACGTCGAACGGGTCGGACAACGGTGCGCCGGGGCCGTGGGGGGTAGTGCTTGCCGGGTTCCGTGTGCAGCTCATGGCGACAACATCTACCGGCGGTGAGCGCGCGGTCTCCGAGGGTTGCCGGAAGCCGGGACAGGAGGGGGCGGAGTGGGGTATCTTGCCGCGCTGGCATATGCCATGACTGATGCGGCGGACACCCTCCCCGCACGCCCACCGGTCTCAGGCGTGGTCGCCGACCCCGTGTCCCAGCCCGCGCGCGTGCCCGCTCCCCTCCACCCCTCGCAGCAGATCGCGGCCGAACTCGATCATCTTCTTCGCGTAGTCCTCGGTCCACTCGGCCCGCTCCGCGACATCGGCCGCGGTGAGCCGGTCGAAGCGCCGCGGATCGGCGAGCTGCGCGGCGGCGACCGCCTGGAACTCGACGGCCCGGTCCGCCGCGGCCCGGAACGCCTGGCTCAGCTCCGTCGCCCGCGCCAGCAGCGCCCGCGGATCGTCTATCGACTCCAGGTCGAAGAAGTGCTCCGGATCGCCGACGGCCTCCGCCGGCTCGAAGAGCAGGGGCGCGGGGCGAAGCCGCTGTTCGTTCCGACGCGGCGTGGGCTCCGCCATGTCTTCTCCTCCTCGTACGGTTCTGGACCCGCCTTGCGAGCGGGCCACCGTCTATTGTCCCCCGGCCGCGCAAGAGGGCCCGGGGGAGCGGGCGGGAGCCGAGCACGTGCCGAGCGGGAACCGGGCTCACACCGGCCCCGGCCCTGGCCCCGGCACCGGTGTCGGCACCAGTGTCGATCGCCGATCCGGAGATCTAGGGCCGCCAGACCACCCGATGCTCCCCCAGGTGGGACAACACCGAATGGTTCGCCTCCCAGCCATCGGGAAACTTGACGGTGACCCCCAGCTGAACCGGCTCGGTGGAGGGATGCGCGTCCAGCAGGTCCGTCACCCCCGCCCGGCACACGACGACGCACGCGTGCCGGTGCCGGGAGGCCAGGACGCACAGGCGGCCCGTCTCCAGATGGAACGCCGTCGCGTCGGGCCGCCCCGAGAGCGGATGCAGGACCACCGTCACGTCGAACTCCCGCCCCTGGAGCCGGTTCGCGGTGTCGACGGTGACGTCCACGACACCGAGCCCGGCCAGCGCGGCCCGCACCGCGGCGGCCTGGTCCCGGTGGGCCGTGCCGACGGCGATCCGGTCGGCGGTCAGCGCCACCGGCTCGGGGGACCGCTCCGAGGTGGCCGCGCCACCCCGGTCCAGGAGCCGGCGTACGACCTGGGCCACCGCCCGTACCGCCTCCGGGTCCGTACGAGGTGTGTGCCGGGCCGGCAGCTCCAACAGCCCCCAACCCGCCTCCGCCGCCTCGTCGATGACCCGGTCGGGACCCGAACCGTCCGACGGGACACCGAAGTCGAGCCGCCGGTCACCGTGGTCGGTGCCGCTGCGGAACGGGGTGTACGGATAGAACGCGTCCGAGACCAGC
Organism: Streptomyces sp. NPDC050535; assembly: GCF_044457665.1. NCBI lineage: Bacteria > Bacillati > Actinomycetota > Actinomycetes > Kitasatosporales > Streptomycetaceae > Streptomyces > Streptomyces sp. NPDC050535. Next base: position 516,288 of record NZ_JBITHE010000002.1, on the reverse strand, counting down.
GGCGCCGCGGACGCGGGCAGCCGCCACGACACCGGCAGACGGTGCTGCGGCAGCTCGGGATTGTGGGCGAGCAGGGTCGTCACGGCGGACGCCGACGGGTCGTACGACAGACCCGCCCACTGCTCCGATCCCACGATCGCGAACGGGTCCAACTGCCCCGGGTCGCCCACGAACAGCGCCCGCTCGAAGAGGCCCGCGACGGCCAGCAGCGCGTCCGAACGCATCTGGTACGCCTCGTCGACGATCGCGTGCCGCCATGGCTCGACGCCCTTGACGTGCGCCCACTTCGCGGCGGTCGAGATGACGACGTCGAGGCCCGCGAGGTCGGCCGCCTTCGCGGACTTGCGGACGTTCTCCAGGCCGTCGAGCGCCTTGTCGTACGGGTCGGGGTCGCTGCTGTGCAGCCGCCCGAGCGGCAGCTCCGGGTTCTTCTCGGCGAGCCGCAGCACGAGGTCGTCGACCTGCGCGTTCGTCTGCGCGATGACCATCAACGGGCGTCCCGCGGAGGCCAGTTCGAGCGCGGCCCGGACGACGAGGGTGGACTTGCCGGCGCCGGGCGGGGAGTCGACCACGACTCCTCGGTGCGTGCCGTGCAGCGTGTCGTGCAGGATCGCGTCGGTGGCGCGGGTGGCGGCGGCGCCCGGATCGAAGCCGGTGCTCGTCAGGGGTGTCACAGGAGGTCCTCCGGTGTCACCGGGTCGGCTTGCGGTACGACGTCGGTCTCGGTCGGCGGCCCGCCGTGCGTCCACGGCGTCTCCTCCCGATCGGGCAGCTTCGCCCCGCCCCGCTGCTCGTGCTCGAAGAGCGTGAAGCAGACGAGGTCCCCCTTCTCCGGCACCGACCCCACCTCGGGCTCCTTGCCGCGCCCCATCCTGTCGACCACGCGCAGCACCACCAGGGCACCGTCCTCCTCCGCGGTGACGAACTCCGCCGCCTGCGGTTTGCCGCCCGACGACCGGTACACCTTCGTCCGCTCGCCCAACTGCGGCCGGTCGTCCGTCCGTACGGTGACCAGCGGGCGCGGGCTGGGCCGCTTGCCCTCGCTGTACGCCATGACGACATCGGTGACCTCACCGGCGAAGGCCTCGCCACCGAGCCGCCGGCCTGCCATCACGAGCGGGTCGTCAAGGGCCTCCTGTGCTTCCAGGCGAGCCTGTTCGCGTTCGCGGGTGGCGAGTTTGTTCGCCGCGGTGACCGCGTCGTCGCGGCGCGGCTGCGGGGGCTCTCCCGCGGTGATCCGGTCGCGGTGGCCGGTGAACGACCAGCGGTCGCGGGTCCACCGGTCGGTCGCGTGGGCACCCTCGGGCAGCGCCCGCAGCAGGTCGAGGCCGTGCCACACGGCGTCCCAGGTGGGCCGGGTGACGCTCTCCACCAGGGTGTGGATCTCCATCTCGGCGGCGGTGAGGTCACCGAGCCGGTCGTCCGCCTCGATGCCGTCCTCGGCGACGGCGAGCGCGGTGCGCGCGCGGCCGTAGCGCTCGATGGCGGGAGCCAGCAGCCTGTTGTCGAACGCCGGGTCGGTGGCGGGTCCGGCGGGCGGACACAGGAGCTGCCCCCGGGGGTCCCGCAGCAACTCGGCGCGCAGCGCGGCCTCGGCGCCCGGCGTGCCGTCCGCCGGGTCGATCCAGGCGAGCAGCGCTCCCAGGTGCTGGTCCTCCAGGCTGCTCTGCCCGGTGGCCCAGTGCCGCGACAGCACGTCGGTGAGGGCGAGCAGCAGCGCGGATCCGGGCACCCGGGCCCGCTCCCCGAAGTGGGTCATCCACCGCCCGAGCAACGGCACCCGGGGCGGCGCCGGATAGGGCTCCTCCGGCTCCTGCTCCGCCGTGCGCCGAAACCGCATGGAGCGGCCGAGCAGCCGTACGAACTCGACGCCCGACCGGCTCGGCACGATCAACTGCGGCGCGTCCGCGCACAGTTCGACCTCGACCTTGACGCGCTTGCCGGTCTCCGGATCGGTCTCGTTGCGCTCGGCGGCCTCGACGACGTCCGCGTAGGAGTCGATGTACGGCAGGACGACGTCCGCGAGTTCGGCGAGAAACGCGAACCGCAGGTCGCGGTCGCGTGGCTGCGGTACGACGAGCAGCCGGGGCGCGTCCCGCTCGGTCCCGACGAGCGCGCCGAGCGGCGCCCCGGCCTCACCGGCGGTGATCAGCGGCACGAACACGAGAGGCCGCTCGGCGAGATGCCGGTGCCGCACAGTGGCGACGGGCTGCGCCCGGCCCCTGTCAACGGCTTCGAGACGGGCCAGGGCGGCGATCAGCGACATTCGACACCGCCCTGGGCTTCCGGCGGCTGGGGTGCCGGTGGCCGGGATTCCAGCGCCTCGGCCCGTAGTTCCGCGGCTCTGCGCAGGGCCGCGACCGCCGGGTCGGTCGGGTCCCCGGCCTTGCCGTGGGCCGCGGCGAGCACGTCGGCCACCGTCGTCAGGCCGCCCAGCTCGGCCCGCAGTGAGCGGCCCAGGGACGTCACCGCGCCCTGCGCGCGGGAGCGGTCGCGGCAGTGGAAGGCCAGCTCGCAGGCGGCCAGGCACTCGGGGGCGTACGTCGCCGGGACGGACTCGACCGCGGCTGTCAGGTCGCCGGCCGGGAGGCCGGGGGCGAAACAGGTGCCTTCGGGGAGGGCGGCGGCGATGTCCTCGACCCGGGGGAGGCGGGCGAGCTGGCGGCGGGTGACCGCGCGCTGCTTGCGGACGTCGACGGCGGACGCGGTCGGGAGGTTCGAGAAGTCCTTGGGGCAGACCAGAAGGATCCGGTGGCGGACCTCGGGCACCGGATCCAGGCGGGCGGCGACCTCCTCCAGCGCCAGGACGTAGACCGCGGACTGGCGGGCGGCCGCGCCCACCTTCGCCGGGTCCGCCGAACCGTCCAGCATGGGGAAGGACTTGATCTCGACGACGGTCCAGCCGCCGTCGGGGTGCACGACCACCGCGTCGGGCTCCAGGAAGGCGGGCGAGCCCGCGACGTCGAGGGCGACCATGGGGTGGTCGAGCAGGGTCCAGGCGCCGGCCGCGGTGGCCTCGCGCAGGGCGAGCGCGGTACGGGCGGCACGCCCCTCGGGACCGACCGCCGAGAGGTCGGGCACCCGCCCGGACGCGGGCGGTACGGCACCGGGGTCCAGCTTCTCGTGCACGAGGCGGAGCAGCTCCGCGCCCCCGTCGGCCTTGACGCGGGCCTCGAACGCGTTGCCCCGCATGAAGGCGAACTGCGACTGGCCGAACGCGGACGGCGAGCCCAGCCCTTCCGCCAGCTTCGCCTTGTCGACCCCCGCGCCGTCCAGGAGGGCCCGCCGATCGCACCCGGGGTTCGCCGCGAGTGCCGCGAGGGCACGCGCGTCCAGAGCCTTGGGTGCTACTTCCGGGCCGCGCAGGTCAGCGAGCCGCTGCCGCAGCGCCGTCCCCCGCGTCCGTGGGGGTGGCACCCGGCTCGGCTCCCGGACCGGTTCGGGACTCGCGCTGTCGGGGGAATCGTTCACCCGTGGGAGTCTGGCACCCCGCACTGACAATTGAGGAACACGAGCCGCGAGAGGTGCCCGAGGCCCGTGCGATCCGGGCGCCGGAGACCCGGCCGGAGCGCGCGGCCACGACGTGGGCGATACGCGCGCCCAGCACGGTCCGGCAGCGGTCCGAGACCCGCATCACGAAGGGTGTCAGCAGCAGCCCGGTGCCCATCACCGCGGCGCCCGCGACCGCGTCGAGGAAGTAGTGGTTCGCGGTGCCCATCACGACGATCGTGGTGATCAGCGGATACGCGATGGCCGCGGCCCTGGTCACAGGTGTGCGGCCGTACTTCCAGAGGATCACTCCGCACCACAGCGCCCAGCCCACGTGCAGGCTCGGCATCGCCGCGTACTGGTTCGTCATGCCGCCAAGGCCGCGCGGCGCACTCGCGTTGCCGGCCCACCAGCCGTAGTCGCTGTACTGGGCCATCGTGTCGACGAAGCCGTGGCTCGCGTCGAGCAGCCGGGGCGGACAGGTGGGCAGCAGCGTGAAGCCGATCAGGCCGATGAAGGTGGAGGTCATGAGCCAGGTGCGGGCCGCGCGGTAGCGCACGGCCCGGGACCTGAAGAGCCAGATCAGGATCGCGGGCGTGACCATGTAGTGCAGCGACGCGTACCAGAAGTCGGCGGGCACGCCGAGCCAGGCCTCGCGGGTGAAGAGGCGGTTCAGCGGGTGCTCGGCGTTCAGACGCAGGGCCTTCTCGATGCGCAGGATCGCCAGGCCGTGGTCGACGGCTCCGGCCTCGCTGCCGCGGGCGAGCAGCCGGCCGGCCGAGTACGACGCGTACACCAGCAGGATCAGCGGGAGCTCGGTCCACCAGCGGAGCCGGGCCTGCGACGCCCTGGAACCGCGCAGCTCGGTCCACCGGCCAAGCCGGGCGCGTGGTGCCGCCTCGGCGCGCGGTGCATCGGTCTGCGGCATCCGATCGCCCTCCCCCATCTGCTTGCGGCCCGTCTGCTCGCGATGACCTGGCAGCCCGCGCGGTCCGCCGACGGGCGGGCCTGCACAGTCTGCACACGACGATCCGTGGCCACATTCGATTTTACGGTGTATGTGAACTCCCTGAACGGGCGCCCTCGGTCGTCAAAGACGCAGAGATCGCCCGCCGGGTTGCCCACGACGGGTGTGAGCGATGATGGGACGACGGATTCCCGCACCCCGGGACGACCCGCTCCGCACACCTGAATGACCCATTCCCCACACCTGTCGGAAAGGCATCTCTCCATGGCACCGCGCATCCTGCTGGCCCGGCACGGACAGACGGAATGGTCGCTGTCCGGCAAGCACACCGGCAGGACCGACGTCCCGCTCCTGGAGGAGGGCAGGCGCGGCGCCAAGCTCCTCGGCGAGCGGCTGCACCGGGCGCCCTTCGACGGCCTTGACGGCCTGGAGGTCCGCACCAGTCCGCTGGCACGCGCGCGTGAGACATGCGAACTCGCCGGGTTCGGGGACCGCGCGACCGCCTGGGACACCCTCATGGAGTGGGACTACGGCACGTACGAGGGCATGACCCCGGCCGAGATCCAGGCGGTCAGGCCGGGCTGGTTCATCTGGCGGGACGGCGTCCCCGGGGGCGAGACCCCGGAACAGGTCTCCGCGCGCGCGGACGAGGCCGTCGCCTGGGCCCGCGCCGCCGACCGCGACGTGCTGATCTTCGCCCACGGCCACATCCTGCGCTCCATAGGCGCCCGCTGGCTGGGCCTCCCGATCGACTTCGCGGCCCGCGTCCGGCTCGGTCCGACCTCGCTTTCGGTGCTCGGCTGGGCCTACGGCGAGCCCGCCATCGAGGCCTGGAACGACTGCGGACACCTGCCCGCGTAAGCGCCGAGCCCTCCGCTCGACATCGGCGGCCGTCCTCACGCGGTGCGCGGCAGCGACGCGTGCCGGTCCAGGAACGCCGAGACGCCCGACGCCCTGCGGTGCGGCAGCAGCACCCGTGCCGTTCCGGCCAGCATGTTCTGGATGCGGGAGGACTGGACCTCGTTCAGAAGGTCCAGGACGCGCATTCCGGCGACGGCGGCCTCGTCGGGGTGGCCGCCGCGCGCGAGGTCGTCGGCGAGTTCGGCGGTGTAGAGGGCCAGGTTGCGGGTGAAGTGCGGGTCCTGGAGGGCCGCGGCCCTGCGTGCGTGGCGGGCCGCCCGGGGCCAGTCGCCCAGCGTCGACCAGCACTGCGCCTCCAGACCCTCCAGTTCGGCCTCTCCGTAGAAGCTCATCCACTCGGGATCAGTGTCCGAGGGGCCCCGCTCGAAGAGGGCCTGCGCGCGCGCCAGCGCCTGCTCGCAGCCCGCCCGGTCGGCGAGCCCCGCCCAGCCGCCCGCCTCACGCAGCGCGAGCAGCGAGAGCAGGCGCGGGGAGCCCAGGGGCCGCGCGGCGCGCTGGGCGGCCTGTGCCGCGCGGACGGCCTCGCGCGGGCGGCCCGCGTCGCGCGCGAGGAACGCCGTGTTGCAGAAGGCGTGCGCCTCCAGGGCCGGGTCGCCGGACATCCGGGAGGTCGCGAGGGCCTCCGCGTAGTGCGAGCGCGCGTCGTCGAAGCGTCCGGAGTCGTGCGCCAGCCACCCCACCGACAGGGCCAGTTCGCCCGCCCCCGCGTACAGCCGGTCGGCGGTCGCCTGCCGGGTGGTGCCCGCGTCGAGCAGCTCGAACGCGGTGCGCAGCGGCGCCGCGGCCCGCCGGTAGAGACCGTCGGCCCCGTGCCTGTCGTCGAGCAGCCGGATCTTGCGTACGGCCTCTTCGAGGGCGCCGGCCTCGGACGTTCCCGCCCGGTGGACACGCCGGTCGGCGGCCGCGGCGGGGAAGCCGAGCGCGACCCCGAGGGGCACCAGTGAGGCTGCCGCCACGGTGGCGGTGCCTCCCGTCATGAATGCGCGACGCTGCACGTCGCTCTCCTCGTTGTTCTGTTCGTGGTTCCCGTACGGATCGTGCCGGTCGTACGAGTGGCACGGATCGTGCGAGTCATGCCTGCGGAGCGGGTGGTTCTGGACTTCATACGTTTCGTACGCCCCTTCCGGTTCATGTGGAGCGCGCGAAGGGCTCGCGGACTGTGCGGGGGGCGCCTCGTCCGTGTCGCGCGCCCCGCGCCCACGTACCGACGAGCGGGGCGCGAAGCCCAGGTCGGTGAGCGTGCGGCCGGGGAACATGTGCAGGAACACCCGCTCGTACGCGTAGTTGGGACAACGGATCTCACCCGCCTCGACCCGCCCGATATAGCGTGCGTCGCAGCTGACCCGCTCGCCGATCTCACGCGCGGCCCGCCGCACCGCCGCGGCGAACTCGCCGGGCGAGCGCCGCGCGCGCAGCCGCCGGAAGGCCAGGTTCGGCCGCGATGGCCTGGGGGGCTGGGACGAGGTCACCGTTGACGACGCCATGGTCGGGCCCTCTCTTGCGAACCGTCGAACCGTGCCGGATACAGGGTGAGTTACCCGGGTTGTGCCCTATGGGTGCCAATGCGTCCGGCGGGGCAAGAACGTACCTGCTGTGACGGTGCCCGCACGCTGGGTTTGGCTACAAACCGGATATCTCATGCACGATCCGCCATGAACTGCCATCCTTTGCGGCGGCGTTACGCCGTAGCCGTTGACGTTCTGACGCGTTGAACCCGGTGTACCGGGAGCCACCCGAACTCCCGACCCACTCGTCAGGAGGAGGGGTTCCGTGTTGGAAGCCGGGATGGATACCAGGCAGGCCGCCGAGTTCCGCACGTCGCTGTCGACCGCGCAGCACCGTCCGTCGCCGGAGTGCAGCGCCGCACCGGAGCCGGTCGCCGACTGCGACCTGGTGACGGTGCCCGCGCGGCAGGGCCTGGAGGCGGTCGACATCCTGCGTCGTGGCTGCGGCGACGCGGTCGGACCCGTGATCCACGACGACGGCTGCGACACCCTCGGCTTCCTGGTGCCCCCCGGCACCGCGGACGCGTGGGACGTGCCGGGCAGCACCTGTACGCACACCAACGGCCGCGGCCTCAGACTGGCCCCCGAGCCCCCCGTCGAGGGCTCGGACTGGCTCCTGCCGCCCGGCGAGGCGGACCTCGCGACCGACCCGGCGGTGCTGCGGGCGGCCCTCGGCGAGGCCGCGCGGCTCATCGAGGCGGCGGACAACTGCCGCTGAGCCCCGGGACGGGCTCCCGGCGTTCCCCGGCGCTGAGTCTCCGCCCGCTGAGCCGACCCGCTCGTACGGCCCGATAATGGCGGGATGGCGAGGGCGAGGAACAAGCGGTCCGACGACGGGCGTGACGGGCGCGATGGGCGTGACGCGGCGCAGGGGCGCGCAGCGCGGCGCGGACAGGCCGCCGAGGCCGTGGTCGAGGCGGTCGACGGCGGGCTCGCCGAGCTGATGCCCGACCGGGACCGGGCACGCGCCTGGACCCTGCTGATCGACGGCGCCCCGCAGTCGCACGTCGACCTGGACAACCCCGGATACCTGAACTTCGAGTACCAGCGCCGCCTCGGCCACGTCATCGACCTCGTCGCGCCGCCCGGCAAGCCCGTGCACGCCGTACACCTCGGCGGCGGCGCCCTCACCCTCGCCCGCTACACCGCCGCGACCCGCCCCCGCTCCACCCAGCAGGTCGTCGAACGCGACGCGGCCCTCGTCCAGCTGGTCCGCCGCGAACTGCCGTTGGACCCCGGCGCCCGCATCCGGGTGCGCTCCGTCGACGCCCGCGAAGGGCTCGCGAAGGTACCGGACGGCTGGGCGGACCTGGTGATCGCCGACGTGTTCAGCGGAGCACGTACGCCGGCCCACCTCACCTCCGTCGAATTCCTCACCGACGTCCGCAGGGCCGTCGGACCGGACGGCATGTACGCCGCCAACCTCGCCGACGGGCCGCCGCTCGCGCATCTGCGCGGCCAGATCGCCACCGCGGCGGCCGTCTTCCCCGAACTCGCGCTGATCGCCGACCCGACGGTGCTGCGCGGCAAACGCTTCGGCAACGCCGTCCTCGTCGGCTCCGGCCGGCCGCTGCCGCTGGCCGAACTGACCCGCCGGGCGGCCTCCGACCCGCACCCCGGACGGGTCGAACACGGCAGGGAACTCGCCGACTTCACCGGCGGAGCGATACCGGTCACGGACGCGGTGGCGGTGGCGTCACCGGCGCCGCCGCCATCGGTCTTCCGCTGAACCGTCCCTCTACGAAGCTCAGTACGTCCCTCTACGGCAGTCAGTACGTCTCTCTGCGACGGTCAGTACGTCCCGACCTGCACGCGCGGCGCGCTGTCGTGCCAGGTGCAGAACACCGACACCCGGTCCGCGCCCGAGGCGAACTCCACCCGGATCCACGTCTCCGTCTTCCACACCTGCATCGACCAGCCGGAGCTTGGGGTCGCCGAGACGAGCGTCGCGGACGTCCTGCCGAGCGCGAAGACCGCCCGGCCGCCCTCGGTGTCGTAGCTCTTGATCTGGGCGGTGGAGGTGGCGGACGGGGACGGCGAGGGGCTGACGGCGGTCGTCTTCGAGGGGGTTGGGCTCGGTGAGGGGCTCCGCGGCGCCCTGCTCGACGGGGTATTCGACGGGGAGTTCGACGGCTTGGCCCGCTCCGTGGAGGAGGCGAGCGGCTTCGACTCCTGTGTCGTCGCGTCAGCCGCCTTGATGGGCAGGGCGCGCGGCGGGTCGTACGCCGTCCCCGTCATCACACTGTGGACACCCCACCACGACAGCGTGACCGCCGCGCCCGTGGCGAGCGACCAAGCGAGTACGTGTACGAGTCCTCTGCGCATCGCGGCCATACTGCCTCACGACCGCCTCACCCGTCCCACGGGTGTCACGGACTTCGCACATCGGCGGGCCCCGGTCCGCGTCCCGCCGGTCCCCGGCCCGCACCCCGCCGGAGCTCCAGCGGGGTTGTCCGCAACCGACTCGTGCTCAGTCGCCCCGAGTTGTCCACAGGCACCGGAGCGGCTCGCCCGGATGGCGTACGGTCCTGCCCATGGCAAGTGTGCTCGTGGTCGAGGACGACCAGTTCGTACGCTCAGCCCTCATCCGGCATCTGACCGAGGCCGCGCACACCGTGCGCAGCGTCGGCACCGCCCTCGAGGCGCTGCGCGAGGTCGCCCATTTCCGCTTCGACGTCGTGATCCTCGACCTCGGTCTGCCCGATCTGGACGGGTCCGAGGCACTCAAGATGCTGCGCGGAATCACCGACGTCCCGGTGATCATCGCCACCGCGCGGGACGACGAGACGGAGATCGTCCGGCTGTTGAACGACGGCGCGGACGACTATCTGACCAAGCCGTTCTCGGTCGAGCACCTGTCCGCGAGGATGGCGGCCGTCCTGCGCCGCGCCCGGGTGTCCCCGGGGGGCGCGCCTCCGTCGTCGGTCATCCGGGTCGGCGGCCTCGCCGTCGACCCGCTGCGCCGCCAGGCCGAGCTGGACGGTGTACGACTGGATCTCACCCGGCGTGAGTTCGACCTGCTCGCCTTCCTGGCCGGGCGCCCCGGTGTCGTCGTGGCGCGCAAGGAGCTGCTGGCCGAGGTGTGGCAGCAGGCCTACGGAGACGATCAGACGATCGACGTCCATCTGTCCTGGCTGCGGCGCAAGTTGGGCGAGACGGCGGCCCGGCCGCGCTATCTGCACACCCTGCGGGGTGTCGGCGTGAAGCTGGAGCCACCGCTGTGACGCGGGCGGCCGGGGGGTGGGTGTCATGAGGTGGGCGCTGGTCAAGGTGTGCGTGGCGGTGACCACGATGGTCGTGGTGGCCTTCGCGGTGCCGCTCGGGCTTGTCATCAAGGAGATGGCCCGGGACCGGGCGTTCTCCAACGCCGAGCGGGAGGCCGCCGCGATCGCGCCCGCGCTCTCCATCACCACCGACCGGGCCCAGCTGGAGCGGGTCGTCGCCGCCGCGGGCTCCGACCAGGGCATGGCCGTGCACATACCGGCCGCCGACGGCTCGGCCGCGGTCGAGATAGGCAGGCAGCGCGCCCTCGGCGAGGACATCACCACGACGCGGAAGCTGGGCCGCGCCTCCACCACGGAGGTCCCCGGCGGCTCCACCCTGCTCCAGCCCGTCGCGCTGAGCTCCGGCGAGATCGCCGTCGTCGAGGTGTACGTCCCCGAGGCCGAGGTCAGCAACGGCATCGACACGGCCTGGGCGGTACTCGCCGCGGTCGGCGTCGCGCTCATCGTCGGCTCGGTCGCGGTGGCCGACCGGCTGGGCGTCCGGATGGTGCGGCCCGCGCAGCGACTGGTCGAGGGCGCGCACGAGTTGGGGGAGGGCAAGCTGGGGGCGCGGGTGCCCGAGGAGGGGCCGACCGAGCTGCGCCTCGCGGCGGTCGCGTTCAACTCGATGGCCGATCAGGTCGTACAACTGCTCGCGAACGAAAGAGAGTTGGCCGCCGACCTGTCGCACCGGCTGCGGACGCCGCTGACCGTGCTGCGGCTCAACACGGCCTCGCTCGGCGACGGACCGGCCGCCGAGCAGACCCGGGCGGCCGTGGCGCAGTTGGAGCGCGAGGTCGACACGATCATCCGGACGGCCCGGGAGGCCAAGCCGCAGACGGTGGCGATAGGCGCCGTCACCGGGTGCGACGCGTCCGAGGTCGTGCGGGAGCGGATGGGCTTCTGGTCGGCGCTCGCGGAGGACGAGGGCCGCAAGGTGCGCGTCGCGGGCGTGGACCGGCCGGTACGGATACCGGTCGCCCGCGCCGATCTGGTGGCCGCCCTCGACGCGCTGCTCGGCAACGTCTTCCGGCACACCCCGGAAGGCACCGCGTTCGCGGTCGACGTGCACAACGGCGAGGACGCCGTGATCGTGCTGGTGTCGGACGCGGGTCCCGGGATCATGGACCCGGAGGCGGCGATGGCACGCGGGCGAGGTTCCGGGAGCGACGGCTCGACGGGGCTCGGCCTGGACATCGTGCGACGGCTCGCCGAGTCGACGGGCGGGGATGTCCGCATAGGGTCGTCCGTGCTCGGCGGGACGGAAGTGCGGATCTGGATCCAGCTGGACGGGCGCGCGCCGGTCCGGCGGGGGCACCGCGGGTCCGTACGGCGTCGCCGGCGCGGTGTGGGTGTGGGCTGACGCCCGACCGGGCCGACGACCACGCGGGTCACGGTCGGGGTCAGTCCAGCTGGGCGCGGAAGCCGGCGAAGAGGTCGAGCAGGCCCTGGGGGGAGTCTTCGCGGAAGCAGAGGAACAGGTTCTCGGCGGATTCGGCCGCGGAGGTCTCGCTGCGGGGGAACAGCGCCCGCTCGTAGGCGGCGAGGGCGGCCTCGGTATCGCCCGGGTGGGCGGCGAGGGCGGTGCCGAGTTCGGCTCCGTCGAGCATGGCGAGGTTGGCGCCCTCGCCGGCGAACGGCGACATCAGATGGGCGGCGTCGCCGAGCAGGGTGACGCCGGGAACGCGGTCCCAGCGGTGGCCGACGGGCAGGGTGTGGATCCGGCGGGGGACCAGCGCGCCGTCGGCGTCGGCGACGAGCGCGCGCAGGCTCTTGTCCCAGTCGGCGAAGTGCTCGAGGACGGCCGCCTTGGCCAATTCCGTGTCGGTGAAGTCGATGCCGTCGATCCACCGCTCGGGGACCTTGAGAGCGGTGTAGACGTGCAGGCCGCCGTCGGTCTCGCGGTGGGCGAGGAAGCCCCTGCCCGCGCCGAGGGCGAAGAACATGCCGCCGCCGACGACGACGGCGCTGTCGGGGTGGCGGGTGTCGGCGTCGAGCAGGCCGGCCTCGACGAAGGACAGACCGGAGTAGGCGGGGGCGGCGTCGGAGACGAGCGGGCGGATCCGGGACCAGGCTCCGTCGGCGCCGATCAGCAGGTCGGTGGTGAAGGTGGAGCCGTCGGCGAGCGTCACCTCGTGGCGGCCGTCGCCGAGCGGGCGCGCGCCGGTGACCTTCGTGCCCCAGCGGACCGTGCCCTCGGGCAGCGAGTTCAGCAGGAGGTCCCGCAGCTCGCCGCGCTCGATCTCGGGGCGGCCGCCGTCGCCCTCGTCCTCCTCGGCCAGGTGGACGACGGCGTGCCGGTCGAGGATGCGCATCGCCTCGCCGCCGGGGTGGACGAGGGCACGGAATTCCTCGTGGAGGCCGGCGGCGCGCAGGGCGGCCTGACCGGATTCCTCGTGGATGTCGAGCATGCCGCCCTGCGCGCGGGCGACCGGGGAGGCGTCCAGGTCGAAGAGGGCGGCCTCGATGCCGTGGACGTGCAGGACGCGGGCGAGCGTGAGGCCGCCGAGCCCGGCGCCGACGACGGCGACCGGGTGGTGCGTGGGCGTGGTGGTCATGGTCGTGCTCCCTCGGTCGAGGTGGGGACGGGCGTGTGCAGGATGCCGTTGACCAGCATCCGGAAGCCCCAGGACAGTCGGGCCTCCGGCTCGCCCGACAGCAGCCGGTCCGCGAGCGCGGCGATGTGCGGGTGCGTGTCGCCGGAGGTGCCGTGCAGGGCGCGGGTGAGGGCGTCCCAGTCGTCCCGGGCCTCGGAGGCCCGCTCCTGGACGGCGTGCTCGGCGGCCGTCGCGGCGGCGTACTGGAGCAGCAGATCCACACCCCAGGCCGCCTGGCCCGGTGGAACGCCGCCCTCGTCCAGCAGGGCCAGCAACACCTCGACGAGGTCCAGGTAGTGCTTCCCGCTGGGGCGGGCCAGCAGGGCGGACTGGGCGAGACCCGGGTGCTCGAACAGCACCGCGGTGTACGAGGTGAGGACCCTCTCCAGCCGCTCCCGCCAGTCGCCCCCGGCCGGGGGCGACTCGACGGTCCCGAGGAGCTCGTCCAGGACGGCCGCGTGCAGCTCGGCGGTGTTGCGGACGTACACGTACAGCGAGGCCGGGCCGGTGTCCAGCTCCTGTGCCAGGCGGCGCATGGTGACCTTCTGCAGCCCCTCGGCGCGCATGATCCCGACCGCGGTGGTGACGATGCCCTCCCGGGTCAGGGCCGGTTTGGCGGGGCGCTCGCGGCGGCTGCGGCCGGGGCCGCTCGGGGTGTCGGGTCGGGCTTCCATGTCATCCAGAGTAACGAACATGTTCGTTGCGAACAAGTTCTGGACGAACATGTTCGTCCAGCCTCCGCTTCCGCCCAACTGGTCTCGACCTTTAACCGCTCCCGATGTCTTCCTTAAGCGCACCCTAAGATCCCCAACCCGCGTCCGGATGAAGCGGTTTGCCCGATTCCGGATCGCTAGCGTCTGCCGCACCCCCCCGTGAACGGCGAAGGCAGGCACACGCGATGAGTAGTCCCCACCGGCGCAAGGTCAGTGGCAGGAACAAGGTGATAGGCGGTGTGGTCGCCGCGGCCGTGGCCGGTGGCGGCGCCTTCCTGTTCTCCGGGACCGCGCTGGCGGCCGGCGTCGGAGCGGCGTACACCAAGACCAGCGACTGGTCGACCGGCTACACCGCGCAGTACGTCATCACCAACGACACCGGCCAGGCCAAGGGCGACTGGACTCTCGAGTTCGACCTGCCGTCCGGCGCCGGGCTCAGTTCGCTGTGGAACGCCGAATCCGCCGTGAGCGGGCAGCACGTCACCGTGAGACCGCCGTCCTGGGACAAGGACGGCCTGGCGGCAGGCGAGTCCGTCACCGTCGGGTTCGTCGTGAAGGGCTCCGCGAATCCGACGGGCTGTCTCATCGACGGCGTCAAGTGTTCGGTGGACGACGGCGCGACACCGGAACCGACCGGCCGCCCGACGGAAACGGCGACCGCGACCGCGCCGCCGGCCTCGACCCCCACCCCGGCCTCGACCGTGACGACCGATCCGACCGCCACCGCCACCCAGACCGCGACGCCGACCCCCACTCCCTCCGGGACCACCGGCAGCGGCACCGCCGACAGCGCCGGTTTCGCGCCCTACGTCGACACCTCCCTCTACCCCGCCTTCGACCTGCTCGCCAGTGCCACGGCCACCGGTGTGAAGGAGTACAACCTCGCCTTCATCACGGACGGCGGCGGCTGCACACCCAAGTGGGGCGGTGTGACGGACCTGGCGAGCGACGCGGTCGCCGCGCAGATCGGTGCCCTGCGGGCGAAGGGCGGCGACGTCCGCGTCTCGTTCGGCGGCGCCTCCGGCTCGGAGCTGGCCACCGCCTGCTCCTCGGCCGACGCGCTGGCGACGGCGTACGGCAAGGTCGTGGACGCGTACGACCTCACGAAGGTCGACTTCGACGTGGAGGGCGGCGCACTGCCGAACACCGCGGCCAACACGACCCGCGCGCAGGCCATCGCGCGGCTCCAGCAGCAACACCCCTCGCTGGACGTGTCGTTCACGCTGCCGGTGATGCCCGAGGGACTCACCCAGGACGGCGTGAACCTGCTGGCCAACGCCAAGGCGAACGGCGTCTCCATCGACACCGTCAACATCATGGCGATGGACTACGGTCCCGCGTACAGCGGTGACATGGGCACCTACGCCGAGCAGGCGGCGACCGCGACACAGGCCCAGGTCAAGAGCGTCCTCGGGCTCTCCGACAGCGCGGCCTGGAAGACGGTCGCGATCACCCCGATGATCGGCGTCAACGACGTCACGACGGAGATCTTCAAGGTCGAGGACGCCACCCAGCTGGTCGCCTTCGCCAAGTCCAAGGGCATCGGCTGGCTCTCCATGTGGTCCGCGACTCGCGACAAGCAGTGCGCGGGCGGCGCGAAGAACTACGCCGACGCGACGTGCAGCTCGATCGTCCAGGACGCGAACGCCTTCTCGAAGGCCTTCGCGGCCAACAACTAGTCCACGCACCGCGGTTACGGCGACACGCCGTTACAAGCGCCCCCGCAAGGGGGTTGAACGCCCCGGCCGGGCGTCCCCACCCTCGGCCGGGGCGCTCGGCGTTCCCCTCACCTCCCGCCGCCCGTCGACCACACCGTGACCACCAGCGCGATGACGGAGGTCATCGCGGCCAGCGACGGCAGGGGCCACCGGGTCCGTTCCAGCGCGTCGATCCGTTCCTCGTGCTCGCCGAGCGTCTTGTCCGTCTGGTCGGCGCGTTGCAGCAGCAGCGCCAGATCCCCACGGGTGGTGGCGAAGCCGACGTCGACCGCCCTTCTCAGCCGCTCCAGTTCGAGGGCGACCACGGCACGTTCGTCACTGTTCACCATCCGCGCCCTCCCGCTGCCTCAGCCAGCCCGGCAGCAGCCGCTCGACGGCCGGCACGGTCATCAGCCGGCTGAGAACGCCGGCGGCGGCCACCACCGTGGCCGCCGCCGGTATGTCGGCGAGGCCGGGGGAGCCGGCCAGCAGGGGAAGCGCGGCCGCCATCGCGAAGAGGACCTGGACGGTGGTGCGCAGGGCCCTGCGGTTCGGTTCGGTCATCACAGCCTCCAAAGACGTGTGTGGGCGGGCGCCGTTTCAGGGGCGCGGGACACGGAGCCTGTCCCAACTGGCCCGCCCGGGAACGCCGTCGGCGTCGGAGCCGCTGTAGCCGAGCTTTCGCTGCCAGGCGGCGTACGACCGCTGGTCCACCGCCGTCCAGGAGGGGCCCGGCCCGACCTCGTACTTCCCGCAGCCGACCGCGACCAGCCGCCTGCCCATCGCGGTGATCACGGCACTGCGACGCCCGGACGTGAAGTAGGCCGGGCCGGGGAAGGGTTCGTACGCGACGGTGGCGGGGCCGGTCGTGGTGCTCAGCCGCTTGGCGATCCGGGTGCGCATCGCCGCCATCGAGAACGTCGGGTCGATCTTGCGGGTCGTCCACTCCTTGTGACCGATGACACGGCCGGCGTCCCAGCCGTGCGCCCGGCAGACCGCCGCGGCGACCTTCTCCGCGGCCTTCAACTGCGCCTCCGGATAGGGGTCCCGGCCGTTGCCGAGGTTCTCGATCTCGAAGCCGTAGAAGTGGGTGTTGCCGTCGACGGCGTCGGTGCCGGGCCTCGCGGGCAGCGCGGTGCTTTCGCGTACGGCGTTGTAGACGGCCTGGCCGCCGCGGCCCGCGTGGTTCGTACGGCCGTAACCGACCAGGTGGACCGTGCCGTCCTTGGCGATGACGGCGACGCACAGCGGCCCGGGCAGGTCGGAGCGGCCCACGCGGCAGAGTTCGACGCTGTTGGAGCCGGCGGTGTGGTGCAGCATCACGCCCTGGGCGGGTCCCCAGGAACCGACGCCGTCGCGGTTGTGCGTGGACCAGGAGCCGTGTTCCTCGACGGTGACGCTCTCGGCCCGCAGCGCGGCGGCAAAGGCCGCCGCGGACAGGGGAGTTGACATGGGAGTTCCTTTCAGGAGATCGGGAACGCGAAAGCCCCGGTGCGGCGCGGTTCGCGGCGCACCGGGGCTTTCGGGAAGGGGAGTTCGGCCGGGTGGCCAGGTCGGGTGATCTGGCCAGGTGGTCAGGCCGGGCGGTCAGGTCGGGTCAGAGGATGGGATCGACCCGGACGAACCGGTTGTCGTAGCCCGCCGTGTTGGTGACGGACGCGTTGACGGCCGACCAGTACGTCGGGACCGCCGAGTAGGCGGTGCCCGGCGCCAGGCCGGTGACCAGGAACTGGCTGGAGGCGGACACCCGGTTGGTGTTGTGGACCGTGCCGGCCCGGTCGACGGAGGACGCCAGGAACACCGAGCCGTCCGAGACCCTTTTGACGGTCGCGCCCATGTAGCAGGCCGTTGCCGAGGAGTTGTTCATCGACGCCCCCACCGTCACGATCGCCCTGCCGGTCGGCGGGGCGACGAACGCGGCGACCAGCGGGTCGCCGAGCGCGTCGGTCAGGGTCTCCGAGGCCGCGGTCGCGGTCGTCGTGCCGGCGTCGTTGTTGTGGAGGAACACCGGGACCGGCGCGACCGGCGCCCACAACGTGCCGGTGTAGTGGGTCAGTTGACCCGGACTGGTGAGCCAGACGACCATCCCGGCCACCGGCGTGGTGATCGCCGCGTCCCGCAGGGCGGCGGTGCCGTAGCGCAGCACGGTCCGGCCGTCGACCGCCTCGGCCAGCGACTGCAGATGCAGGGGGAGGTCGGCGGTGTCGGCGGGCCGCGGATAGGGCAGGCCGTTGAGCGGGGTGTACGCGGTCACGCGGACTCCGTTCCGGAAACCTCGATGCTGGTGCCGGAGGGTTCGGTGGTCTCCTCCGGGTCGCCGTCCGGCTCGGCCGGCTCCTCCTCCGCCGGTTCCGGCACCACCACCGTGACCTCGGCGGGCACGGCGGTGGCCGGCTCCGGTACGAGGTACTCGGCGAGCCCGGTGGTGACGGCGGCGGCGAGCTGGGCGAGCTGCTCGTCGTCGAGGGTGACCGCCACCGGCTCCGTGCCCGTGTCGATGGTCGTCTCTGCGGTGGTCTCAGACATACGCCGACTCCTTGATCTCGCCCCAGGTGAACCCGGAGGCGGTGAGCGCGGACAGGGTGGGGAAGGCCGTGGCGACCGCGGCGTACGAGGACAGGGTCACGGTGGCCGGGTCCGCCGCCGCGTCGGGGCTCAGCCCGCTGTCGGCCGGTGTGCTGTTGGGCTGGGTGCCCCGCAGGGTCAGCGTCTGCCGCATGCCGCCCTCGGCGTTGGACGCCGTGCTGATGCCGACCACCCAGGCCAGGGTGTTCAGCCGGGTGCCCGAGGTGTCGGTCAGCCGCACCACGTCCCCGAGCTGGATGCGCGGGTCGTACAGCACCTCCACGTCGCCGATGACCGGCACCGGGTACAGCCCGGCGTTGTACAGCGCGCCGGCGATCGACTTGGCGGAGGCCAGGTCCTGGATCCAGTCGGTGGTCTCGCAGGTGTGCTCCTGGCGCCCGTAGTACCGCTCGCTCGCGGTTCCCGGGACGTACGCGGTCGCCGGCCGTTCCACCGGATCCGCCTTCGGCTTCAGCGTCATCAGGTAGACGGACGGGGTGCCGTCCTTCTTCGCCGTGTAGAGGACCTGCGCGGTGCGGTTGGTGAACCGCACCACCAGATAGCCGTCCTCACGACGGGTCAGGACGTCGACCGCGCCCTTGACCGCGGTGGTGCCCGCCCTGGTGGTGGCGAAGCGGACCTGGGTGCCCGCGGTGACGACCGAGTCGTCGTCGGTGCCCGGCGGCCCGATGTCGAACTCCTCCTCGGCCATGACGTACGACACCGTCAGCGTGCCGTTCGCCGGGACGGTCCGCACCACGGTGTCGGTGTACGTGGTGCCCGCGTCGACCCCGAAGTCCTCGAAGACCCTCGCGGGCTGGACGACGTAGTTGCGGCAGGCGTCGATCTCCTCGGTCAGGGTGAGCGAGGCGATGTCCCGCACCGAGGTGAGGGAGAGGTCCACGTCCGCATCCGTGGGAGTACTGCTGAAGCGGGTGTAGTTGCGCCAGCGGAAGATGCCGCGCTCGTCGAACTCGGCGGTCGACATTGCGGCCTTGGCGATCTGCCCGATGACCTCCCACTGCGACCCGGAGACCCGCGGCACCGCGTACAGCGGCAGGATCGCGTCGTCGAGCCGGGCGGCCTTGGTCCAGGCGCCGGTGCGGTCGAAGACCGGTGCCGAGGGCATGGCGGTCAGTCCGCTGGTGAGCTGGACCCCTTCCACGGCCAGGTCGGTGACGAGCTTGAGCTCGCTCAGTTCCGCCGCCGGCTGGATGCCGTACTCATGGGTGATCGTGGTCGTCGCCCCGAGGAGCACCGTCCCGTCCGGCCCGGTCAGCCGGGGCGTCACGGTCGGATAGACGGTGGTGCCGGTGCTCACGGTGTCGATGAAGACACCGATGTGCCACACGCCCTTGAGCGCCTGTACGGCACCCCAGCTGTCCCAGTTGAGATTGAGGAAGGCCTCGTCGGTGGTCGCGGTGGTGCCGGAGCCGACCTGGACGCGGCCGGTCGCGAAGTTCACGTACAGCCGCAGGGTTCCGCTCGTCCCGCCGGTGCGGTCGAGCACCAGGTCCATGCGGACGGTGTCGCCCGCACCGGTGGCGCTGTTCACCCACGCCTCAAGGAGGAGCCGGCTCCCGGGCACGGTGACCCTGGAGCGCGGGAACCAGCTCGCGGTGACGCCGGTGGTGGCGGGCAGCAGCGCCATCTCGTGCGGGGCACCCTCCCTGGTCCAGGTGTACTGATCGGCGGCGGGGAGGGTCTCCGGCTGCCCGTACGGTGTGGCGAAGCCGCCGTGCAGACTCGCGTGTACGAGGGTCAGCGGCTGGCCGCCCTCGACGAACTCCGGGTAGCGGGGCGGCGGGGCGCTGTGCACACCGGCCTGGCGCAGCAGTTCGTCCACGCACCAGGTGGCGGTGGCGACGGGACGTCCGAGGCGGAATCCGGCGTACGGCTTGGGAAGCAGCGCCGGGCCGCGCAGCCGCTCCGCGCCGTCCAGCGCGATGATCTGCACGGAGTCCGAACCGGCTTGCGCGGAACGGGATCTGACGGTCCCTCGGAAAGCCGGCAGGGTGGTCGTTCCCACTCCGCCCCGGTGGACCACGGACTGCCCGGGCCGGGCGAGGTCCCCCGTGACGCGGTCGGCCCAGGGGGCGTACATGGTGGGCGCCCACACTCCGCCCGTACCGGACAGCTGGACCTGCAACTGCGCGGCGGACGAACCGGAGAACGCCCGCATGGCGGCGGGCAGATCGGTCGCGTACGAGCGCTCCACCTGCCACGACTGCACCTGCGCGGAGACGTCCCTGCCGCCGAGCCGGGTGCTGTGCGCGGTGGTCCGCTCGCCGGCCGCGAGCGCGGTCCCGGTGGTGTCGTCAGCCTGTTGCACCGGACACCTCCACGAGGTCGAGACCGATGCTGCGGTACGGCAGCGGACGGCCGGGGGAGTCGCTGTAGTTGGTCACGGACATCGGAGGGAGCCCGTCGCCGGGGACGCCGCTCGTCGCCGTACCGCCGTAGGTGAGGCAGGCGTCGGCGAGGGAGTAGCTGCCGGCGGTGCCCGGCTTGGCGGTGGGGGTGGCGTACGCGGCGGTCGCGGGGGCGGTGCCGGAGACCAGTGCGCCGGTGGCGGTGAGGGAGCTGATGTACGTGCCGTCGGACTTCTTGAAGTCGACGCCCACACCGGCCGTGCCGAGCGCGGCGATCGCGGCCGGGGCGCGGAAGGACACCTGGAGGCCCGGGGAGACCGGGAAGTTGCCTCCGGTGCCGACGCAGCGCCAGGCGACGGTGCTGGTGGTGTCGGTCGCGGTGAAGAGGAAGGTGCCGGGTGCCGTGGCGTTCTCGGCGACGGCGCCGGTCGTCGTCCTGAACCACTGGGTGAGGCCGGTGATGCCGGTGGCCCCGGCGACGCCCAGTCCGGCGGCCTGGCCGGGGCTCAGGACGTTCCCGGCGGCGGGGTCGACGACGAACACCGGCCCGGAGCCGTCGACGCGGCGGGCGATGCGGTCCAGGGCGCGGGCCTGGGCCGGCGGGAGCAGGTCCCAGGCGAGTTTGAGGCGGCGGACGGGGGCGAGGTTGCGGGTGACGGTGACCCGGCCGCCGAGCGACTTGAACTCGCTGACGCCGAGGTCGGCGGTGCGGTCGAAGGACTTGGCGGCCTGGTCGATCTCGGTCATGGAGCCGGGCGGGCCGATCCATAGGTTTCCCATGAGGACTCCTGGGGTGGGCGGCGGTTGCGGGCACGAAAAGACCGACGGTGCGGACCGTCGGCGAAGGGCTGGGCGGAGCGGGGCGCGGTGTTGGGCCGCGGTGCTGGGGCTGGGTCAACTACCGCCGGGCGAGCTGCCGTTGTCCCAGGAACACGGCGCGGGCGATCTCCTGCGAATCGACCTGTACGACGACGGGCCGGTCGGCGAGTTTCTCCACGGCGGCGGTGAGGGTACGCAGCCCGCCGCCGGAGCCGATCATCCGGTCCAGCTTGGACAGCGGGATGACGGCCTCGTGCTCACCGGCCTCGCCGAGGAGGGCGAGGGTGCCGCCGGAGCGGGCCTGGACGACACCGCCGGCCGCGAGGCGCGGGACCGGAACGTGCAGGGACGGGAAGGAGAACGACTTCCCGCCGAACATGGGCACCCAGTCGGGCACCTTGATCCTGATGCCGGCCAGCACGCCGAACAGCGCGTTGAGCGCCGACGTGAGCCCGATCCACGGCGCGAGCATGCCGTTGCCGAGGCCCTTGAGCAGCGGAACGATCATTTTCACCGCGCTGGACGTCGCGGAGCTCATGCTCTTGAAGGCGCTGAGCACCACCTTCCGGAGCACCGCGGTGACCTTGTCCATGTTGATGAACTGGGCGATGAGCGGCGCGAGCAGCGTCATGATCAGCCCGAACGGACTCGCCGCCATCGCGAGGTTGAGCCCCTTCTGCGCGAGCGAGGCTCCCTTGAGCCCCTTGCCGAGGCTCCCCATGGACTTCCCGCCGGCATCGGCGTTCTTCCCGGCCCTGCCCACGGACTTCTCCACGGCGTCCGCCTGCTTCTTGACGGTCAGCAGCTCGCCGTGGGCGCCCTTGGCGGCGGACTTGAGCTTGTCGAGGGAGGATTTGAGCTTGTCGGAGCCGGTTCTCGACTTGGAGAGGGCCGTGTCGGCGCTGAGCAGGCTGGTACGAATTCTGCCCAGCGCGCTGACACTGCCGCCGGTCGTGGTGTTGAGCTTGCCGAGGGAACGGGACGCGGAGTCGGCGCCGCCCCCGGCCCTGCTCATGGCCGTGCCGGCTCGGCCGAGCGCACTGCCGAGCGCGCCGAGCCTGGCGTCCACTCCCGCGACGGCTTGCTTCAGATTCATTGCTGCCTCAATTCAGTCGGTGTGTGCGATCGGATGCGGCATCGGATGCGGCATCAGCTGCACGGAAAGCTGCGCGAACAGCCGCGCGATCAGATCCCTGCGAGTGCCTGGCTCAGGCTCTGGACCGAAGTCCTGACCTTGCCGAGCTCCTTCTGCACTCTGCCGCCGGATTTGAGGGCCGCTCCCTCGCCGGCGCTGCGCAGGGTGGTCCTCAGTTCGCGTATCTCACGGCTTGCTTTGTCGGCGGTCTCCCGTGCGTTCTTGATTTCCTCGTTCTTCGACTTCTCGAGGAACATCCCTTTGAGGCGGTCGTCGAGTTTCTTCTCCTTTTCCTTCGACTTCTCGTCCTCGGCGTCCTTGACGTTCTTCCAGGTGACCTTCTGGACGCCGCGGAAGGTGACGCCCTTCTCGTCGATCTTCCAGAGGCTGTAGTCGACTTTGAGGAACTGGGCGGTTGCCGCCACCAGGGAAACGGCGAACTTGAGGCCTTCGACATCCACCTTGACTCCGGTCATCGAGTGACTGAAGCCGGTCAGGCTCTTTTTGATTCCCTCCGTTTCCTTGCGTACGAAGTAGAGGTCCTTGTCGACGTCGAATCCCATGTGAACTCCTATCGGCTTATTGCGCTGTCGCGCGACTGCGTCATACTCTCCGGGGTGTGACTGTTGAGAACGCGCATCCGTCGGAAGGCGAATTGAATGCCCATAAAGGGCGAACCGCCGCGTCCGTAGCGGCCCGTCGCAGCGGTGTGCCACGGAATTCGACCAGAGTGGTGCTGGCCCTCCCGGGGGCGCATCGCTATCCGTTCGAGGCGGGAACAGTCGCCGACGTGGTGCGCAGAGCGGCCGTACTGGGCGATTTCCTGTCCCCCACGTCGGATGTGGACAGCTGGATCTATACGTCGCGGGCGCACCGTCTGCCGGTGCTTCGGCTGCCGGATGCCGCGCGGTGGATCGCGGACTGGGGGGTGCTGCCGCCCGAGGCCCTGCTCACCCAGGACGCGGTGCCGGCCAACCTCCTGGCCCGGGAGTCGGACCGCTACGGCCTCTTCGGCACCGAGGACGCGGCTGCGGCGGTCGAAGGGATCGCGGCGGGCCTCCCCGAGGACGGTGTTCCGGTCCTGGTCCTGTTCTTCTTCTGGGGACTTCACTCGGAGGGGCCGGCCCTGGCCGATCAACTGGACGCCGCCTCCGGGCGCCGTGTGTTCTGGCAGTTCCTCGGTGACACCGGCGCGGGCTCATCCGTGCTGGACGACCTCGACGCGCTGCGTTCCAGGGCGCCGCACATCCAGAACGTGAGTCTCTACCGGGGATGGGAGTCGATGGCGGAGACCCCTGAGTACCTCTTCCACCGCGCTGTGCTGAAGCCCTTCGCCCGCTGGCGGAAGTCCCTTGCCCGGGTTCGCCCCTGACTGGGTGTCGCGGGGTGTCCAGCCGAAGCCCGGGTTGCCCTGGTGAGAGGGGCCGGCCGGCCTCGACGGTGCGGAAAGCCCGAACGGCGCGGAAGGAGGGTGACGGG
Organism: Streptomyces sp. NPDC050535; assembly: GCF_044457665.1. Taxonomy (NCBI): domain Bacteria; kingdom Bacillati; phylum Actinomycetota; class Actinomycetes; order Kitasatosporales; family Streptomycetaceae; genus Streptomyces; species Streptomyces sp. NPDC050535. The sequence goes on along the minus strand of NZ_JBITHE010000002.1, from coordinate 492,766 downwards.
GCCGGATCGGCCCGGCGGCACGGCCGCCGGGCCCTGCTCGACTACTGACCCCGGTCCGCCACCGACCCCGATCCGCTTGCCTGCAAGCCGAGTTGGCGGGATGTCACGAAGGCTCGTCGCGCGGAGGGACCGGGTGAGCCGGGTGAACCGGTTGGCCGAAAGAGGCGGGTGCGGACTGCCTCTGGCGGGGGAACGGCAGGACCTTGGCCTCCTGGTCGCGGCCGGTGCGCCCCGCGCGGGTGTCCCCGGCGTGGTGCTCCTCGTGTTCCGCGCGGTCGCGCCAGCCCTGCCCGTACGCCGTGAACTCCCGCGACTCGATCTCGGCCCGCGTCGTGATCACGAGGTCCGCCGGAATGGCGTACCCCAGTTCTCCGGTGAGCACCCGCCGTAGCTCGGCGGTGCCGAGACGCTCGCCGCCGTCCCGCCCCATGCCGTCGTCGTCCTTCGTCACGCAACCCCACCCCTCCATGCCGGCCGAACCTCCGGCCGGCGACCGCACCGTCGTCTTTCCGCTGGACTCCAGAATCGAACGTTTGAGCGATAACTCTTCGAGAGGATACACGAGCGACCTGTGACGGGCAGGGAGAAAACGGGCCGGTCAGGCCACCTCGTACGTCCCGTTGATCCGGAAGAAACTGCCGTTGGCGAACGCCGTACCGAACAGTCCGCCGCTGCCGATCTGGGCGATCGCGGAGGACGTGGCCGAGGTCTGGCCCCACAGGGTGTAGGTGGTGGCCCCGCTGGTGGCCGAGGGCTGGCAGATGATCTGTCCGCGGCCTCCTCCGCTGAGCGCCATGCCGTTGAACTGGATCAGTCCGCCTGTCGCCCCCGTGGCGAGGGGGAGGCTGAGGGAGTAGGCGCCGCTCCCGTAGGTCGTCGTGGATCCGCACGCGACGAAGGTCGTGAAGTGGCAGACCTTGCCCACCACCGCGTATTTGCCGGTGATCGTGCCGTTGCCGATCGCCGGGTCCGTGGTGGCGGCCGTCCACGCTGGTGTGTACGGGTTCCAGGCGCCGAGGGCCACCCAAGCCGCCCCGGTGTAGTAGCTGAGGGTGCCGGGCGTGGTGAGCCAGGCGACCATCCCGGCGACCGGGGTGGTGACGGCGCTGTCGCGGTCGGCGGCCGTGGCGTACCGCAGGACGGTACGGCCGTCGATCGCCTCGGCCAGGGACTGGAGATGCAGCGGAAGGTTCGCGGCGTCGGCGGGCTGCGGATACGGCAGGTTGCCGAGCGGGGTGTAGAGCGTCATGGGCGGGCTCACTTCTCACGTCGTACGGGCAGGGGGTGGGACAAGGGCAAGGGGAGGGACTAGGCAGGGGCAGGGAAGCGGGCGAGGGCGAGGGCGAGGGCGGAGCCTCACGCGAAGAACTGGGCCAGTTCGGCCCGGCCGGGGTTCCGGGCCGGGGCGTCGGACGGCGGCGAGGCCTCCGACGCGGAGTCCGGATCCTCGGCTCCCGGGCGCGGCACCGGCTTCGGGTAGTCCAGCGGGTCCGAGTCCTCGTCCCGGTTCACCGTCGCGAACATCCAGTTCGCCTCGGCGAGTTGGTCGACGACCGAGGCGAGCAGGTAGTCGGTGGCCGACCACTGGGCCGCCTCGCCGTGCAGGTCGTGCAGTGTCGCGCTGTCGCGTGGCAGGTACTTGACCAGCACCGTGAGCCGGCGGGAGGAGAGCCGGCCGCGGTGCCAGTCGAGCAGATCCACGCCGTAGTGGCGGAGCAGGTCAGCCTCGAGGGCCTCGGCGTGTTCGTCCACGAACTCGCCGAGGCTCAGCCTTCCCCCAGGCCGAGTCCCGTCTCCTTGCCGTACGCCTCGATGATCGCCGCGATGTCCTGCATCGTGACCTCGTGGCGGTCGAAGCGGCTGAACTGGGCGTCGCCCATGAGCGCGCGCAGCAGGCCGTCCACGTCGTTGTCGTCCAGCTCGCGCAGGGTGCGCGCGGTCTTGCGGTTCAGCTCGGTCGGGAGCGTGAAGGTGTCCTCGTCGATGGTGAACGACCAGGCGCGGCCGAACGCCTCCTGGCGCTGCGCGCGGGCGGCGCCGACGTCGAAACTTGCCATGGAGCAACTCCTTTTGACGGTGCGGGAGATGGGAGGGGCGGGGGGGGGCGGGGGGGGGGGGGCGCCCCCCCCCCCGGGGGGGGCGGGGGGGGGGGGGGGGGGGGGGGGGGGGGGGGGGGGGGGGGGCCCCGCCCCCCCCCGCCGTGGCCGGAGGGGTGAGTCAGGAGAGGTGGGTCAGGAGGCGGTGCTGTACGCCGGGTCCTTCATCAGGAAGGTGGCCAGCGGCTTGGTGCTGTCCACCGCGAGCGCGGTGAAGGTGACGCCGAGCTTGATCGAGGCCGTGCGGGTCAGCGACAGTTCCTCGGTCTCGGTGACCTGGCCGCGCGAGACGACGAAGCGGTACGTGATGGCCGTACCGTCGGTGAACTCGATGCCCAGCGCCTTCTCGTTGAACTTCGGGTCGGCGGCCAGGTCGTACTTGTAGATCCCGGAACTGGTGGCCGTCTCCGTGGCCGCGTCGCCGCCCATGAAGAACGGGAGGGTGTCGTCGTTGAGCTGGAGGAGCTGGAACTTCAGGGTCAGGTCGCGGTCCGAGTAGATGAAGCGGGCCGGGGAGACGGACTGCCAGGTCTCGACCGGGTCGAGCTTGTCCTTCTTGGACAGCTTGATGCCGTCGGCGGAGGTGTAACCGAGGTCCCTCCAGGCGGCCGCCCAGGCGGTGGTGACGTCGGTCGGCGCGGTCGTGCCGACCGGGGCGACCAGGATGCGGCCGGTTCCGGCGACGCGGATCTCGCTGGAGTTGTTGCCTGCCATGAGTAACTCCCTTTAGGAGGTGGCGCGTTGGTGCGCGCCCGGATGCGGATATGACGAAGGCCCCGCCGGCCGGCGGGGCCCGAACGGGGGGCGCGGGTGAGGGCGCCCGGGTGGTGGAGGTGCCCGCGTGATGGGCGCTCAGGCGGGATGGATGTGCAGCCGCACCGTGGAGAGGTAGCGGTTGGCCGCCGACCGGTTCCAGTCGGGCAGCCAGCGCGGGCCGTCGGCCTCGACGACGTCGGAGACGCGCGCCGTTCCGTACGTCGTGCCGCGCAGCGCGAGCAGCGCGGAGCGGGCGGTCAGCGCCAGGGTGTGGGCCGCGGTCTTGCTGGATCCGTACACCTCGAAGTCCACGAGGGGCTGGTCCAGGTGCAGGTCGTCGACCCAGGCCCCGCCGGAGCGGGAGACCAGGACGACCGGTTGGGTGCCGTCGAATTCGGTGGGCGGAACGTTGTCCACCGTCGCGGCGGCGAGTTCGGGCCGGTCGGTGAGGAAGTCGACGACGAGCCGTTCGACATCGGGGAAGGTGACCGTCGGATCGGCCAAGGTGCGGCCTCCCTTCTGGAGGGGCGGACGGGTTGTCGCGCAGGAACGCCGGCGCCCTGACGCGAAACGGCGGTGCCGTGTCCCGATGCCGGGCACAGCTCCGCCGCTGCACCAACTGTGACACGTTGCGAGCGCGCGCGCAACTAAATCTCCGTCCGGCGTTCTGGCGGGCCCACGAGTGGCGGCGCGCACGGCGGCGCGAACGGCAGTTGCCCCGCCGCACCGGAGGGTGCGACGGGGCAACGGGGGCGCTGCGGGGCGACAGGGGAGAGGGGGATAGTCAGTCGAGTGGAGGGCGTCGTCCTCGTACGCGCGTCGCCCGCTCCGCGGCGAATACGTCCTCCAGCCGGAAGAGATGCGTACGGCCCTGCCGCCCGGCGGCGGCGAGATGACCCAGCTGAACCCACTTGCGTACGGTCGCGGGGACCACCCCCGCCTCGGCGGCCGCCGCCGCGCCCGTCACCAGGGCGGGCCCCGACGGTGCTGGTGCGGAGCCCGGCATCACGCGGCCTCCACGTCGTCGGAGTCGTCCACCAGCGCGGCGATCTCGTCCGCGTCGGCACCCGAGTCCGCGGCGAGCTGTGCCCACCCGGTCTCGGTCCAGCTGTGCCGGTGGGCCGGGTTGGCGGCGCAGCCGCACTCGTCGTCCGTGCAGCGGCAGCCGGGGTTCACACACAGCACCGTGCGCCAGGCGGGAAGCGCGCGCAGGGACACTGAATCGCACCACGGGCAGCGGCCGTTGACCCGGACCAGCGTCTCGGAGTCGCCCAGCGCACGACCGCAGCGGCGGGCCATCCGGCGGCACTCGTCGAGGACGTGCCGGGCGAGTACGGGGTGCGCTGCCGCCACGTCGTCGAGGAGCGCCGCGATCCGCCGCAGCCGCTCCGGTACACCGGCGCGGGCCGCCCGGCCCAGGCGGAGCTTCTCCCGTACGGCCTCCTCCAGTTCGATGACGCCGTCGGTGATGTCCCGTATGGCGTCGGACACATGGAGCCTGATCGGGGCCGCGCCGGCGCCGAGGGGGGCGATGTCGTGCTGCTCGTTGCGCAGGGCGTCGGCCCGTTCCGCGAGATCGCGCTCGGCCAGGGTCTGGAGCGCGGCCGGCGCCAGCGGGGTGCGGGACCGGGAGGCCGACCCGGGTTTCCCGGGGGCCAGTTCGTCCAGGAGGTCCGGGAACTGGCTTATCAGGATGTCGATCCAGCGGGCTGCGCGGGCGGTGTGCTGGGCGGTGAGGCCGGTCGTCATGGGAGGCACACTCCAATCCGTGAACAAGCGTCAACAGGTAGGGAGGGCGGGCAGGGTCGGGAAAGGGTGTGGGAGGGAGGCAAGGGAAAGGTGGGTCACATGTTGTTGCGAGCTCGCACACAGCTTTACATGTTGCGAGGTCGCACGCAATCGGAATCGGCGAATTGGATCTTCGGCCTGTGCGGTTCCTCCGCTCGTGCGTGCGCGCAACTGCTCATTGCGTGCGCGATCGCGCGTTACAGTGTGGGGGAGCGGAGGGAGTGCCGACTATGCAGAGCGATGCCGACCACATCGACGAGTTCGCCACCTGGATCGAGAATCTGATGCGCGACCGGGGTTACGACATCGACAGCCCGCGCGGTGGTGGCAAGACCAAGCTGGCCGAGGACGCCGGGGTGCACCGCGCCGCGGTCACACGGCTGTTGCAGCGCCAGAGCATGCCCGACCTGGAGACGATGCGGGGTCTGTCCCGCGCGCTCGGCGTCCCGGTCAGGGACGCGCTCATCCACTCCGGCAAGCTGACCGAGGAGGACCTGCCCGAGGTCCCCGCCCTCGCCCCCGTGGAGATCGTGCTGTCCGGCGAGGGAACCATCACCGCCGAACAGGCGGCCGTCGCCCTCGGTATCCCGGCGCATCTGCGGGCGGCCTTCGTGCAGATCACGGAGCAACTGCGGCTCGGGGGCGCGCAGGAAACGTCCGCGCAGACCCCGGGCGGGGCGACCGCGGAGGCCGAGGCGGAGGTGGGGGACGAGCGGGCCAGGCCCTGAGGGCCGGTGTCCTCCACGGGGTGAGCGGCCTGTAGGGCCGCCGCGTTCGCTGTCCTACGAGGCGTGACCGTCCTCGACGCCGGAGGGCTGCGAAGACCATCGGCGAGTACGGGATCTGCGCCCCCAGGGTGAACGACGGCGGTCGGCGCCGCCATCGCGCCCTTCGCGACCGTCGCCCAGACGGCACCGCGCCGACGGCGACCGCCAAGCGGCGAGCGTGCTCACGACGGCCACCGACGCACCCGCCTCTGAGGCGCCGACGAATCGAGGCGCCGAGCGCCGACGTCCCAACCCCCACCACCAGAGCCCGTAACTCCCAGCCAGCACGCGCACCGCACCGCGGCGCACCGCACCGCGGCGCACCGCACCGCGGCGCACCGCACCGCAACACGGTCGCGGTGAGCCGCAACTCCTCAATCGTCAGGCCCGTTTAGAGGGCCCCGTGGATCTGTCGGCCGTACGCCTCCGCCCGACCCCCGGCATGCCAGGGGCGCGGCACCCCCCTCGGGCGCCGCGCCCCACCCCGCCCCGTCTTCCCCTGATGGTGGCCGGTGGTCTATTCGACGGTCGTCGTCAGTGGCGGCAGGGCCCCGGTGCGGGCCGCCTGCCCGTACCAGTGGGCGCTCGACTTCGGAGTGCGCGCCAGTGTCGCGTAGTCCACGTACACCGCGCCGAAGCGCTTCTCGTAGCCGTACGCCCACTCGAAGTTGTCCATCAGGGACCACAGGTAGTAGCCGCGGACGTCCGCGCCGTCGGCGATCGCGCGGCGGACGGCGCGCAGGTGGCCGTGCAGGTACGCGATCCGCTCGGGGTCGTGGACCTTGCCCTCCGGGTCCGGCTTGTCGTCGTAGGCGGCGCCGTTCTCGGTGATGTAGAGCGGCAGCCCCGGGGCCTCGCGGACGTACCGCATGATCAGGTCGTGCAGGCCCGTCGGGTCGATCGTCCAGCCCATCTCGGTGCGTTCGCCCGGGGTCTGGTGGAAGGTGATGTCGTCCGCGCCGGGCCAGGGGGAGTGCGAACTCGCGCCGTGACCGTCCGCGCGCGGGCCGTCCTTGGCGTTCTCCGAGGCCGAAACCAACGTGGGCGTGTAGTAGTTGAGGCCGAGCGCGTCCAACGGCTGCTTGATCAGGGCGAGGTCGCCGTCCAGGACGTAGGACCAGTCCGTGATGGGCGCCGTCGCCGTGAGCAGGCTCTCCGGGTACGCGCCGTGCAGCATCGGTCCGTGGAAGACGCCGTTGGCGAGGTCGTCGATGCGCCGCGCCGCCGCCAGGTCCGCCGGGTCCTGCGAAACGGGCCTGACGACCGAGGAGTTGAGGCTCACCGCGACCGTGTTGCGATGGGGCATCGCGGAGCGCAGCGCCGAAGTGCCCAGGCCGTGCGCCAGGTTCAGATGGTGGGCGGCCTTCAGTGAGGCCGCCGGGTCGGTGCGGCCGGGAGCGTGCACCCCGGAGCCGTACCCCAGAAAGGCGCTGCACCAGGGCTCGTTGAGGGTGATCCACTGCTCTACCCGGTCACCCAGCGCCTCGCCCACGATCTGCGCGTACTCGGCGAACCGCAGTGCGGTGTCGCGCTCGGGCCAGCCGCCCGCGTCCTCCAGCTCCTGCGGGAGGTCCCAGTGGTAGAGGGTGACGGCCGGCTTGATGCCGTGCGCGAGCAGCTCGTCCACCAGACGGCGGTAGAAGTCCAGACCGCGCTGGACCGCGGGGCCCCGGCCGGTCGGCTGCACCCGGGACCAGGAGACCGAGAAGCGGTACGCGGTCAGGCCCAGGTCCGCCATCAGGGCCACGTCGTCGCGGTAGCGGTGGTAGTGGTCGACCGCCACGTCACCGGTCTCGCCGCCCGCGGTCCTGCCCGGCGTATGGCTGAAGGTGTCCCAGATCGAGGGGGTGCGGCCGTCCTCCCGTACCGCCCCCTCGATCTGGTACGCGGAGGTCGCCGCACCCCAGAGGAAGGCGGGAGGAAAGGTCACGGGCGTAACAGACTCAGGCATGGAAGCGCTCCCATAGGAGGTCGTGGAGACCGGAAGTAAGAGGGGGACAGGGAGGGGAAGGCGGGGCCAAGCGGTGTGTGTGGGGCCGAGGCGGCGGTGACTCGGCCCCACACGGGTGGTCGTGGTGGTCGGCGGTGCCGGCGTGGTCAGCCCTTCACGGCGCCCTGCATGATGCCGCCCACGATCTGCTTGCCGAAGATCGCGAAGACCAGCAGCAGCGGCAGTGTGCCGAGCAGCGCGCCCGCCATGATCAGGGACTGGTCGGGGGTGAAACCGCGGCCGAGGGCCGCGACCGCGACCTGCACGGTCGGGTTGCCCATCTGGGTCAGCACCAGGAACGGCCACAGGAAGTCGTTCCACGTCTGCACGAAGACGAGCATGCCGAGGACGGCCATCGCGGGGCGGGCCGCCGGGAACACCACGTGCCAGATCACCCGCCAGCTGTTCGCGCCGTCCACCCGGGCCGCCTCGATCAGCTCGTTCGGCAGCGCCTGGATCAGGTACTGCCGCATGAAGAAGACGCCGAAGGCGCTCACCAGCGACGGGAAGATCACCGCCTGGAGCTGGTCGGTCCAGTCGAGCTTGGCGACCATCATGTACAGCGGGATCACGCTGAGCTGGGGCGGGATCATCATGGTGCCGATGATGATCAGCATCATGGCGTTACGGCCCTTGAAGCGCAGCTTGGCGAAGGCGAACCCGGCGACCGTGGACATGACGACGACGGTGAACGCCGAAATCCCGGACACGATCGTCGTGTTGAGCATCGCCTCGCCCAGGTTGGCGTCCTTCCAGGCGAGTTCGAGCTTGTCGAACAGCCCTCCGCCGAACCAGAACGGCGGTGGTGTCTGCGCCAGCCGCTGGTTGTCGCGCGAGGCGGCGATCGCCGTCCACACCAGCGGAAAGAGCGAGCCGAGGGTGAACAGGATGAGCACGGCGTAGGCGATCGGTCCGCCGTGCAACTGCCCGCCCGCGCGGGCGGACTTGGGGCGCCGGGTGCGCTTGGGCGGTTCCTGCACGGGGTCCGAGGGGGGCGTGGAGGGCGTCAGTGTCGTCGTCACGGCCTCTACTCCTTAGCTACTGGCGCGCAGCCGGCGCGAGATGACGTAGTTGACGATCCCGATCACGATGAGGATCAAGAACATGGTCCAGGCGATGGCGGAGGCCCGGCCCAGGTGCTGGTTCACCCAGCCCTGCTCGTACAGATAGAGGCCGAGCGTCTGGAACTGGTGCTCGGCGCCGCCGGACGCGCCCTTGTTGGCGTCGAAGAGCAGCGGTTCGCCGAACACCTGGCTGGCGCCGATCGTCGAGACGACGACGGTGAACAGGATCGTCGGCCGCAGCGACGGCAGCGTGACGTGCAGGAACTGCTTCCAGCGCGAGGCCCCGTCCAGGGCCGCCGACTCGTACAGGTCCTGCGGGATGGCCTGCATGGCGGCCAGGTAGATCAGCGCGTTGTAGCCGGTCCAGCGCCAGACGATGATCGACGAAACGGCGATCTGCGAGGGCCACTTGTCGTTCTGCCAGTCGACGTTGTCGATCCCGACGGCGTTCAGCGCCCAGTTGATCATGCCGTAGTCGCGGCCGAAGAGGAGCACGAACACCAGCGAGGCGGCGGCGATCGAGGTGGCGTACGGCGCGAGCATCGCGACCCGGTAGAAGGTCGAGCCGCGCAGCTTGTAGTTGAGGATGTGGGCGAGGCCCATGGCCATCAGCAACTGCGGGACGGTGGAGATGATCCCGATGGTCAGGGTGTTCTTCGCCGCGTTCCAGAAGAAGTCGTCGTCGAAGATGCGGGTGTAGTTCCGCAGCCCCACCCAGTCCATGTCGGTCGGCGCCGTCAGCTCCACCGTGTGCAGCGAGGCCCAGCCCGTGTAGATCAGCGGGAAGAGGCCGAAGGCGAGGAAGAGCAGGAAGAACGGCGAGACGAAGGCGTACGGGCTCCAGCGCATGTCCCGCTGCCATCGGCGGGAGAGCCGGTCCCGGCGTCGAACGTCCGCCTCCGCGGGCGTACTCGGCGAGGGCTGGGCGGCCGGGGCCGCGCCCCCCTCCTTCTCGGGGGGCGCGGCGGTGTCGTGCCGGGTGGCCATACCGGTCACTTCTCCAGGTTGTTGTCGATGGTCTTGGTCGCCGTGTCCCAGGCTTCCTTGGCCGACTTGCCCTTGGTGACGAGGATGACGCCGTTGTCGGTCAGGCCCTGCTGGATGATCTGGTCCTTCGGGCCGATGACCTGGACCGGGCTGGACTTGGCGGCCTCGGCGAAGATCTCACCGATCGGCGCGTCACCGGTCATGTCGTTCTTCGCGCCGGTGACCTCGGGCAGGGTGTACGCGGTCTGCGCGCTCGGGAAGCTGCCCTGCACGCTGAACAGCTTCGCCTGCTGCGCGGGCGCCGTCAGCCAGGCGGCGAACGCCTGGGCCTCCTTCACGTGCTTGCCGCTCTTCGGCACACCCAGGAAGGTGCCGCCCCAGTTGCCGGACTTCGGCGCGGTGGCCACGTCCCACTTGCCGGCCGACTCGGGATTCGACTTGCCCTTGATGTAGCCGAGCATCCACGGCGGGCAGGCGACCGCGGCGAACTTGCTGTTGGCGATCGTCGTGTCCCAGGCCGGCTGGAACTGCGTCTGCGCTCCGACCAGTCCCTCCTCGGCGGCCTTCGCGGTCAGGTCGAAGCCGGCCTTGACCGCCGGGTTCGACTTGTAGATGACCTCGCCCGAGGCGTCGTAGAACTTCTCCTTCTCACTGCTGAGGATCGCGTTGAGCAGTCCGCCGGGTGAGTCCATGAAGGTGGTGCCCTTGGGCGCCTTCGCCTTGTACTGCTCACCGGCGTCGATGAACTTGTTCCAGTCGCCCGCCCAGAGCTTGCTCACCTCCTCGCGGTCGGTGGGGAGACCGGCCTGCTCGAAGAGGTCCTTGCGGTAGCAGATCGCCATCGGCCCGACGTCCGTGCCGAGTCCGATGGTCTGACCGTCCTTGGTGGTGGCCTGCGCCCACTTCCAGTCCAGGTAGTCGCTCTTCTTGACGCCCGGAGCCTTGGAGAGGTCCTCGAACTTGCCCGCCTGGGTGTTGACGACCTCGGCGATGTTGCCGACCTCGATGGCCTGGATGTCCTGGAGGCCGCTGCTGGTGGTGAGGTGGTTCAGAAGCGCCGGGTAGTAGTTCTCGTTGCGCTCGATCACGTTCTCGGCGATCTTGATCTCCGGGTGGAGCTTCTCGTACTCGGTGTAGAGACCGGCTTCCTTGAAGCCCTGGGTGCCGAACAGACCCATCGTGATCGTGGTCTTGCCCTTGCCGCCCCCTGACGACGAGCCGGAGTCGTCGTCGCCTCCGTCGTCGGCGCAGCCGGCCAGCAGACCGGTGCCCAGCGTGGCGACAGCCATCATGACCACCGCCTTGCGGGCGATGGGAGTCCCCCCGCTCGAGCGCTGCCGAGAGTAGGGGAGGGTACGTGCTCGCATTGCGTCCTCCTGTTGCCCTGACGTGCCGACCCCCCGGCCAACTGCATTGTTGGGCCCGTTTGTTGACGCTGCGGCTCGGGCGGGGAACGTGCGGGATGTGTATGTGTCAGGTACCGTGGGAGCGCTCCCACGGGTGATGTGTTGAAGGGTCGTCGGTTCGCGCGGGGGTGTCAAGAGAGCGGACGCGGAGAGTGTGTTCGGTTATCTGCCTGTTAGCTAACTCCGAGAAGTGGAACGAAATCGGCCGGAGCGAGGTTCACGGGGCGGGCCCAAGGTACCGGTGACGCCCTTGCCGGGAGCGTGCTCTTCGGCAGGGCTGTTACATTCCAGGCCAGTCGCGGAGTGATCCGCGGTGTGACGGGAGGCGGACCATGGCAGGCCACGGAGTGCGGGGCCGGAGCGGCGGGCGGCCGACCCTGGAGGAGGTCGCCGCGCGGGCCGGAGTGGGGCGCGGCACGGTCTCCCGGGTGATCAACGGCTCGCCGCGGGTCAGCGACGCGACCCGCGCCGCCGTCGAGGCCGCGGTCGCGGAGCTCGGCTACGTCCCCAACACGGCGGCTCGTGCCCTCGCGGCCAATCGCACCGACGCGATCGCCCTCGTCGTCCCCGAGCCCGAGACCCGTTTCTTCGCGGAGCCGTACTTCTCGGACATGCTGCGGGGGGTCGGCGCGGCGCTGTCCGACACCGAGATGCAGCTCCTGCTGATCTTCGCGGGCAGTGACCGCGAGCGCCAACGCCTGGCCCAGTACCTGGCCGCGCACCGGGTGGACGGCGTCCTGCTGGTCTCGGTCCACGCGGACGACCCGCTCCCCGACCTCCTCTCCCAGCTCGAGATCCCGGCGGTGATCAGTGGCCGCCGCTCGGCGGAGGAGACCCTGCCGTCCGTGGACTCCGACAACTACGGCGGGGGCCGCGCGGCCGTCGAACACCTGATCGCGCAGGGCCGCAACACCGTGGTCCACCTGGCCGGCCGCCTCGACGTCTTCGGCGCCCAGCGCCGCGTCGACGGCTACCGCGAGGGCCTGCGCGAGGCCGGCCGGAAGCCCGACGACCGGCTGATCGTCCCCGGCGACTTCACCGAGGAGGGCGGCCGCCGCGCGATGACGGAACTCCTGGCCCGCTGCCCGACCCTCGACGCGGTCTTCGCCGGCTCCGACGTGATGGCCGCCGGCGCCCGCCAGGTCCTGCGCGAGGCGGGCCGCCGTATACCCGACGACGTGGCCCTCGTCGGGTACGACGACTCCGCCATCGCCCGCCACATGGACCCCCCTCTCACGAGCGTGCGCCAGCCCATCGAGCTGATGGGCCGAGCCATGATCGACCTCCTCCTCGACGAGATCGCCGACCGCCGCCCGGCGGTGTCCCGCGGTCTGGAGCGACGGCAGGTCGTCCTGCCGACGGAGCTCGTCGCCCGGGCGTCGTCGTGACCGGGCCGCGGCCGGACCCGGCACGCCACCGCCCGTGCCGCTGTCGCCGAAGGGCGGCGGCGGGGCGGCTCGGTGGGGCAGGCTGACGGCATGGTTCTTCATCCCCTGCTGGGGGTCGACGAAGTGCCCGCCGTGGAGCCCTATTTGGGCAGGGTGGGCGAGGTGTTCAAGGTGTTCCGCGGGCAGGACTCGGGGGCCGTGGCGTACGGGGTGCGACTGCTCGACGGCGCGCGCTGGTTCGTCAAGGAGGCGGCCACCGAGGGCGCGCGGCGGTCGTTCGAGCGCGGCTGGGCGTTCCACCGGGCGGTGCGCCACCCGGCGATCGTCCCGCAGGTCCACCGGATCGCCGTACGGCAGAGCTGGGCGGTGGTGATGCCCTGGCGGGACGGCGAGCTGCTGTACCACCCCACTCCCGGCGAACCGGAGGACCGTACCGGCCCGGACAGTCCGATGGCCCGCTTCCGTGCCCTCCCGACCGACCGCGTGCTGCGTGCCTTCGACCGGGTCCTGGCCGGGCATCTCGCGGTGGAGGCCGTGGGCCAGGTCGCGGTCGACTTCTACGACGGCGCGCTGCTGTACGACTTCACCGGGGACCTGGTCCACCTGATCGACCTGGACGAGTACCGGCCCGGTCCCTTTCTGGTGGAAGGTGACCGGCTGCCGGGCTCGCGGCGGTTCATGGCGCCCGAGGGGTTCGTCCACGGAGCCGTGATCGACAACCGTACGACCGTGTTCACCCTGGGCCGCGCGGCCCGCCTCCTCCTGGACGCCGGTGACGAGGAACGCGCCTGGCGAGGCACACCGCGACAGTTGGCGGTCGTCGAACGCGCCACCCGGGCGGACCCCGGGGACCGTTTCGACAACGTCCACGACTTCGCCGCCGCGTGGCGCGCCGCCAACTCGCCCCAGGACAACTGAAGTCACGTCCGCAGCGGCAGTTCCCACCTGACCTCGCCGTCCTCGAGCCGCCCTGTCCCCGTCAGTCCCGCCGCGCCGGCGACGGCCGCGGAGGCCAGGTGCCCGGGATGGACATGGGCGACGACGGTACGGAGACGTGGCTGCCGCCCGAGCCACTCGACCAGCCCTCGCACCGCCTCCCCGGCGAATCCACGCCGCTGCCAGGGCGTACCCACCACCCAGGCGATCTCCACGACGTCCCCCGTGACCGTCGCCTGCACGGTCCCGACCAGGCACGCGTCCTCGCGATGCCTGAGCACCCAGTTCCACCAGGTGACGGCGGGATCCGGGGAGCCGCCGACGAGCCGTTCGTAGCGGGAGCGCAGGGCGTCGGGAGCGGCGGGCGCACCGCCGATGAAGGCGTGCAGCGCCGGGTCGGACAGCACCCCGGCCATCTCGCGGGCGTGCTCGACGCGGAGGGGGAGGAGGTCGAGGCGGGTGGTGGCGATGACCTCGGCGGCCCAGGCGGGCACGATCGGCTCGGGCATGGGCGAAGCCTATGGCGGGCCGCGGGCCACCCGCCGCCCGGAAACGAACCAAGGCCCGGCCTGTTCCCAGGCCGGGCCTTGATCATCGAGGGTGAGTGACGGGACTTGAACCCGCGGCATCCTGGACCACAACCAGGTGCTCTACCAGCTGAGCTACACCCACCATGACCGGTCCTGCGTTTCTCCGACCGGCCGAGAAAAAGTGTACAGGGTCCGAAGGGGTGCTCGCGCCCGGCTTTTGCTGGGGCCCATCAGGGCCCCGACAAAGGCCTGTCCGGGGTCTTTCCGAGGTCTGTCCGGGGGCGGCGCGGGGGGCCGGCCGACGCTATTGGACGGGCAGGACGTGCTTGGCGGCGATGGTGCGGGCGGTCTCCGAGTCGGGGCCGGGCTGCGGGACGAAGACCGCCTCGCGGTAGTAGCGGAGCTCGACGATGGACTCGCGGATGTCGGCCAGGGCGCGGTGGTTGCCGTTCTTGTCCGGGCTGTTGAAGTACGCCCTGGGGTACCAGCGGCGGGCCAGCTCCTTGACGGAGGAGACGTCCACGATGCGGTAGTGGAGGTAGTCCTCCAGGGTCGGCATGTCACGGAGGAGGAAACCCCGGTCCGTGCCCACCGAGTTCCCGCACAGCGGCGCCTTGCCCGGCTCCTTGACGTGCTCACGCACGTAGGAGAGGACCTGCTCCTCGGCGTCCGCCAGGGTCGTGCCCGCGGCCAGCTCGGTGAGGAGGCCGGAGTTGGTGTGCATCGCGCGCACCACGTCCGGCATCGTCTCCAGCGCCTCCTCCGGCGGCCGGATCACGATGTCCACACCGTCACCCAGTACGTTCAGCTCAGAGTCGGTGACCAGCGCGGCCACCTCGATGAGCGCGTCATCCGACAGCGAGAGACCGGTCATCTCGCAGTCGATCCACACCATGCGATCGTTCATGTGCCTCACCCTACGGCCCACTACGCCCAGGTGAACCGCTCGTGCGCGCGGCCGGGCGGGGAGCCCGAAGGCCCCCCCGCCCGGCGTGAACGGCGCGAATGGTGGAAATGGCGGAAATGGTGGGTCTAGGGGGCGCTGCGCTGCCCCGGCAGGCTCGGCCGTCCCGCCGCGTACAGTTCCGTGCCCGCCTTGCCCGAGTCCGTCGACATGGACATCGCCTGTCCGACGATGCCGGCGGCCGCCGTGCGACGGGTCTGCGAGGGGACCGGGCTCTCCTGGTGGATGGCCGTCGGCGGTCCCGGCGTGCTGGCGGCGCCGTCCGGCTCCGACGACCGGTCGGCGGCCTGCGGACGCCGGGCCCGGTACGCGGCCCGGTAGGCGGCCGGCGACGAGCCGAGCTGGCGCCGGAAGTGGCCCCGCAACGCGACCGGTGACCGGAAGCCGCAGCGCCCCGCCACCTCGTCGACCGAGTAGTCCGACGTCTCCAGGAGACGCTGCGCCTGGAGCACCCGTTGCGTGATCAGCCACTGCAGGGGAGCGCTCCCGGTGAGCGACCGGAAACGGCGGTCGAAGGTCCGCCGGCTCATGTACGCCCGTGCCGCCAGCGTCTCGACGTCGAACTGCTCGTGCAGATGCTCCAGCGCCCAGGCGACGACCTCCGCGAGGGGGTCGGCGCCGATCTCCTCGGGCAGCGACCTGTCGAGGTAGCGCTCCTGGCCGCCGCTGCGGCGCGGGGGGGACCACCAGGCGACGGGCCAGTGCGCCGGCCGCCTCGTTTCCGTGGTCCGTCCGCACGATGTGGAGACAGAGGTCGATTCCGGCCGCCGTACCCGCCGAGGTCAGTACGTCTCCGTCGTCCACGAAGAGTTCTCGCGGGTCGACGTGGACGGACGGGTAGCGCTTGGCCAGCGTCGGCGCGTACATCCAGTGGGTGGTCGCGGGACGGCCGTCCAGCAGTCCCGCCGCGGCCAGGACGAAGGCGCCGGTGCACAGCCCGACTATGCGGGCGCCTTCCTCATGTGCCCGGCGCAGCGCGTCGAGTGCCTCCTCCGGAGGCGGCGAGGTGATCGACCGCCAGGCGGGCACGACCACCGTGCCTGCCCGCGAGATCGCTTCCAGGCCGTGTGGCGCTGTCAGTTCCAGGCCCCCTGTGGTCCGCAGCGGGCCGTCCTCGCCCGCGCTCACCAGCAGGCGATAGCGCGGTACGCCGGCGTCCTGGCGGTCAATCCCGAACACCGACAGTGGTATAGAACTCTCGAAGATGGGGCCGCCGCTGAACAGCAGCACCGCGACGATCTCCTTGCGGCGTCGCCCGGAAAGTTTCCGGGCCGCGGCTTCCGGCGCGGCAGTGGAGTCGTGGCTCATCCTGCTAAGCCCCCCTCGGTGGTCGCGGCTCCTCGGTTGTGTCGCTCCTGCACGTTTCCCCTCGGTCCTGCACGAGTCCCCCGCCGTAAGACGTCAAGATCGAATCTACTGTGTCCCATGGCGCCAAGGTGACCAGTTCGATACTCAACAGAATGTCGACAAGGCAACTTGGCGTGAAGCATTCGATCACGAAGCGTTGCACTCGTGGGCCGTGCAGGGAAGTACGCCTCCTGCCAGTGGCCAATCCACGTAGGGTGCGCGAGCCCCCGGTGGCCCTTTCAGTGCAGGTCGAACGGGGGTTGGGGGGTCGTTCGACCAAGGAACGCGCCATACACAGAAGTTGGCTGAAAAGAGGCGGGCGCGTGCGCGTAAACCGGTCAGTCGACCGGCCTGTTCGCCCCGCCGTGCCGACCGCCCCTGTGCGCCCCCACGCCACTCCTGCCCTGCGGGCCGCTCGGCTGTGCCGCCCCGCGCGAGGCCGGCACCGCACCGGAGACCGCAGCGCCGCGCGAGGCCGGAACCGCGTGCCCGCCGTGCCGTCCGCGGGCCGGGGAGCGCTCCTCGGCGAGCAGTCGGGCCGCGCCCCGCTCCGACCGCGTCAGCAGTACCCGGCACACGGCGGTCACGGCCGCCAGGCCCAGCGCCGTACCTGCCGCGCCGGCGAGTGAGGTGCCGTACCAGACGAGGACCACGGGAACCAGTACACAGCTGAAGGCCGCCCAGCGAACCACATCGCTCGCCGTGTCCGGGGCGGGGGCCGCCGCGGCGCGGGTCCGGGCGGCGGGTCGGGAGTCGGTCTCGGGTCCGGGCACGGTGTGCTCCCTCGTACGTACCTAATACTCCATTGCTCCCCCTGGCGGTGGCCGAACAGTTCAACGCGTGGTGGACCGGCAGGTCACTGTGCGGCACGCCTGGGTGAACCCTGTGCAAACCACCTGTACGGGGCAGCAACCATTGCGTTACGGGCGCCCCCTCATGCATGCTCCGATGAACGCCGCGTGGCCGACGCGGGATCTGGGCAGAGGAGGCGTGCAGCCGTACCCTTGGGGGTATGGGGATGGGAAGATGATTCCCGGACACAACTCTGCCGCACGTTGACGTTGTCCCACACGAGGATCCAAACGCCGAGACATCCATGGCCGGTCACGAATTCTTCGATCCCGCGGACCGCCAGCGCCCGCTCGCCGATCCCACGGCGGCCGAGCCCCTGGCGGCGGAGGAACTCCGCCAGTCCTGCGATCCCGCCTTCAAGCACGGCGTCGTCGTCGGTTTCGACGGCTCGACGTCCAGCGAGCGTGCCCTCGCCTACGCGATCGGCATGGCCCATCGCTCCGGCTCCGGCCTGATCATCGTCCACGTCGCCAACCGGCTGCCGACCACCGTGTGGGCGGGCTGCGAGCCCCCGGTCTTCGTCGACGTGCCCGACCATCGCACCGAGGTGCTCGGCCTCGAACTCGCCTGCGCCGAGTACCTGTCCGAGGTCCCCTGGATCCTTGTCGAGCGCGGCGGCGACATCTGCCACGAACTCGAAGAGGTGGGGCGGGAGTACGAGGCGGACGCGATCGTCGTCGGCTCCACGCACGGCCTCGTCGGGCGCATCTTCGGCTCGGTGGCGGGACGGCTCGCCAAGCGCGCTCAGCGCCCCGTCGTCGTCATTCCGTAACTCCCTTTCCCCAGGCGGGCGTCCAGCCCCGGTACGTGGCCCCGGCTCCTGAGAAGAACGGGTCCCCGCGTGCTGGTGGCACGTGCGGGGACCCGTTCTCGGCGTTCTCGGGTGCGGGCCGTGGGGGTTGCTCGCGCAGTTCCCCGCGCCTCTGAAGGGCGCTCCCGTGCACCGGCGTTACTACTCCACCGTGACCGACTTCGCGAGGTTCCGGGGCTTGTCGATGTCCCGGCCCAGGGCCAACGCCGTGTGGTAGGCGAGGAGTTGGAGCGGGATGCCCATCAGGATCGGGTCCAGCTCGTCCTCGTTCTTCGGGACGACGATCGTCTGGTCGGCCTTCTCCTGCTCCCGGTGCGCGACCGCGAGGATCCGGCCGCTGCGGGCCTTGATCTCCTCGAGGGCGGCGCGGTTCTTCTCCAGGAGGTCGTCGTCGGGCACGATGGCGACCGTCGGCAGCGCGGGCTCGATGAGCGCCAGCGGGCCGTGCTTCAACTCCGAGGCGGGGTAGGCCTCGGCGTGGATGTAGGAGACCTCCTTGAGCTTCAGGGAGGCCTCGCGGGCCACCGGGTAGCCCCGGACACGGCCGATGAAGAGCATGGAGCGGGCCTCGGCGTATCCCTCGGCCAGCTTCTTGATCTCGTCCTCCTGCGCGAGGATCTCGTCGATCTGGCCGGGCAGCCTGCGCAGGCCCTCGATGATCCGCTTGCCGTCGCGCACCGACAGGTCGCGGGTGCGGCCCAGGTGCAGCGCGAGCAGCGCGAAGGCGACCGTGGTGTTGGTGAAGCACTTGGTGGAGACGACGCAGACCTCGGGTCCGGCGTGCACGTACATGCCGCCGTCGGCCTCGCGGGCGATGGCGCTTCCCACCACGTTGACCACGCCGAGCACCCGCGCGCCCTTGCGCTTCAGCTCCTGGACGGCGGCGAGGACGTCGTACGTCTCACCGGACTGGGAGACCGCGACGTACAGCGTGTCGGGATCGACCACGGCGTTGCGGTAGCGGAACTCCGAGGCCGGCTCGGCGTCCGCGGGGATGCGGGCCAGCTCCTCGATCATCTGGGCGCCGATCATGCCCGCGTGGTACGAGGTGCCGCAGCCGAGGATCTTCACCCGGCGGATCTGGCGCGCCTCTCGGGCGTCCAGGTTGAGGCCGCCGAGGTGCACGGTGGAGAAGCGGTCGTCGATGCGGCCGCGCAGGACGCGGTCCACGGCCTCGGCCTGCTCGTGGATCTCCTTGTGCATGTACGTGTCGTGGCCGCCCATGTCGTACGACGCGGCCTCCCACTCCACGGTGGTCGGCTCGGACGTCGTACGGGTGCCCTCGGTGGTGTACGTACGGAAGTCGTCGGCCTTGAGGGTGGCCATCTCGCCGTCGTCGAGGGTCACTATCTGCCGCGTGTGGGTGACCAGGGCGGCGATGTCCGAGGCGACGAACATCTCCTTCTCGCCGATGCCGAGGACGACCGGGGAGCCGTTGCGGGCCACCACGATGCGCTCGGGGAAGTCGGCGTGCAGGACCGCGATGCCGTACGTGCCCTCGATCACCCGCAGCGCGTCGCGGACCTTGTCCTCGAGCTTCTCCTGCTGGGAGCGGGCGATGAGGTGGGTGAGGACCTCGGTGTCGGTCTCGGAGAGGAACTCGACGCCGTCGGCCTCCAGCTTCTTCCGCAGGTCGGAGGCGTTGTCGATGATGCCGTTGTGGACGACGGCGACCTTGCTGTCGGCCGACAGGTGCGGGTGGGCGTTCACGTCGGAGGGGGCGCCGTGGGTGGCCCAGCGGGTGTGGGCGATACCGGTGGTGCCGGCGAAGCGCTTGGGGACCTTGGCCTCCAGGTCGCGGACCCGTCCCTTGGCCTTGACCATCTTCAGGCCGGCCGACTTGGGCGTCGTGACGACGATGCCCGCCGAGTCGTAGCCGCGGTACTCCAGCCGCTGGAGGCCCTCGAGCAGGAGGGGGGCGACGTCACGCCTGCCGATGTATCCGACGATTCCGCACATGTATGAGTTTTCCTAGCCGTAGATGATCTAGCCGTAGACGATGCGGCGCAGCTGCCTGAGCGTGAGCTCCGGCGGTGCGACCGCGCGGTATTTCAGGTCCGCCTCGATCCGTCCGAAGATCGACGCGTTCACCAGGCCCTGCGCCTGGAGCTCGCGGTGGCGGCGACGGACGTACTCCTCGGTCGTCTCGTCGAAGTAGGCGAGCACGTCCTGGACCACCCGCAGCGCCTCGCCCCGGTTGAGGGGCGAGGACCGCGTCAGATGATCAACAAGTTCGTCGTGCACCCGTTGATCCTGAGGTAAAGCGCTGGCAATCGCAAGAATCCTGCCCGATATCGGGCAAGTGACTGTTGAATCTCTTATGGGAGCCTGTTCGGGACCTGTTCATGCTGTGTCTTGCACAGCGATGGATGCCCAGAGCACCTTTTTCAGCCATGGACACTCCTCGCATGGGCGTACCGGACAAGCTCGCTGAGCGCATGAGCATGGCCGAGCAACACGAATACCTGCGCGCGAAGTTCTCGCGGCGCACGATGATGAGAGGCGGCGCCGTCACCCTGGGTGCCGTCGCGGGCGGCGCCTTCGTGCCGGGCGCGACCGCGCAGGCCGCCGTGCCGACCCACAGGGGCGGCACCGAGAAGGTCGACGGCGCGCTCGTCGCCCCCTTCGGCCGCCACCTCGCCTACGGCACCGACCCGAAGACCGAGATGACGGTCTCCTGGCAGGTCCCGGCCCCCGTGAACAAGCCGTACATCCGCATCGGCGCCCACCCCTGGGACCTCTCCCGCAAGATCCAGGCCGAGGTGCGCAGCCTCTACACCCCGGCCGGCGTCGGCGTGAGCGCCGACCACACGCAGTACTACGTGCACGCGCAGCTCAGCCACCTGCGCCCCGGTCAGACGTACTACTACGGCGTGGGCCACGACGGTTTCGACCCGGCGTCCGCGCACCTCGCCGGCACCCTCGGCACCTTCACCACCGCGCCGTCGAGGGCCGAGTCCTTCACCTTCACGGCCTTCGGCGACCAGGGTGTCAGCTACCACGGTCTGGCCAACGACAGCCTGATCCTGGCCCAGAACCCGGCCTTCCACCTGCACGCCGGTGACATCTGCTACGCCGACCCGTCCGGCGCCGGCAAGGTCGAGGACACCGGTTTCGACTCGCGCACCTGGGACCAGTTCCTCGCGCAGACCGAGTCGGTCGCCAAGCAGGTGCCGTGGATGGTGGCGTACGGCAACCACGACATGGAGGCCTGGTACTCGCCCAACGGCTACGGCGGCGAAGAGGCCCGCTGGCAGCTCCCGGACAACGGGCCCGACAAGAAGAACCTGCCGGGCGTGTACTCCTTCACGCACGGCAACACGGCGATCATCTCGCTGGACGCCAACGACATCTCCTTCGAGATCCCGGCCAACCTCGGCATCTCCGGCGGCACCCAGACCAAGTGGCTGGAGGCCCAGCTCAAGAAGTACCGCGCCGCCCACGACATCGACTTCGTCGTGGTCTTCTTCCATCACTGCGCCTACTGCACCTCGACCGCGCACGCCTCCGAGGGCGGCGTGCGCCAGGAGTGGGTGCCGCTGTTCGAGAAGTACACCGTCGACCTGGTGATCAACGGCCACAACCACGTCTACGAGCGCACCGACGTCATCAAGGGCAACAAGGTCGCCAAGGAACTGCCGATCGGCGCCACCGCGTACCCGGAGACCGACGGCATCGTGTACGTCACGGCGGGCGCGGCGGGCCGCAGCCTGTACGCGTTCAGCGCGGACGAGTCCTACGAGGGCCACGTGAAGGACAACGAGGCCGTGTCCTCGTACGTCGTCCAGAAGGACGGCGTCAAGCAGTCCGAGACGGTCGCCTGGTCGCGCGTGCGCTACCTCAACTACTCGTTCCTGCGCGTGGATGTCACCCCGGCGGCGAAGGGCCGGCTCGCGACGCTGCGGGTGCGCGGCATCGCCGAGACGGGCGAGGAGGTCGACAACTTCACGGTGGCACGCCGGGTCCGCTAGGCCCTGTCGTCACATTCCCGTCTGCCGCGCGACGCCATGCACGCACTCTCGCCGCACCGGGCGCAGACCCGAGTACGTCCAGTACGAGGGCCTACGCCCGGCATGCCGAGAGCACGCACCTGACGCCGCGCGGCCGCCCTCCGGGCGACGACGGGAAAGTGACGACAGGACCTAGGCGGCCGGCAGGCGGTCCTCACATCCTCTTGAGGACCGCCTGCTTGGCCATCGAGAACTCCTCGTCCGTCAGGACACCCGACTTGTGCAGCTCGCCGAGCTCCCGCAGCCGCCGGAGCAGGGCGTCGTGATCGGCCTCGGCGGCGGTCGGCAGTTCCCTCACCGGCTGCGGGGAGGGCGCCGACGCGGGGTGCGGCAGCCGCGCCTGCACCGCCGCCGCGACCAGCGCCATCAGCGGATCCTTCTTGAAGCCCCACAACTCCACCGAGTTGGGGTCGTACTTGGGCGGCGCCTTGGTGTGCGCACCGCGCACGGTGAAGCGCAGGCACCCGTTCTCCAGGCCGGCCGAAGGGTGCCACTCGACGCCGGTGATGTCCCCCAGGGCCAGCGACCGGGCACCGGCGGCGGCCTTCGCGTCCTCGGTCTTCCAGTTCCAGTCCAGCCGTACGTGCTCGCCGTCGAAGCTCGCGGTGCCGTCCCCGGCGGAGACGGACAGGGGCAGGGCGGGACCCGGCAGCAGATAGCCGGCGACGGGGCCGGCCGGCACCTCGTCCAGGAGCAGCGCGTTGCGGACCTCGTCCACGAGGTACTCGGCGACGCCGTAACGGTCGGACTCGACGATGAGCTGGTAGGGGTCGTGCGGCTCCGCGAGTTTGCCGCCGGTGGCCTGGAGCAGGGGGTCGGCGCCGTCGCGCAGCCGGAGCCTGAGCCGCCCGGTCCTCTTGCCCTGCTCGAAGGAAATGCCCGCCAACGCCCCCAGCGGGACGGCCAGTTCACCCAGCGTCTTGCGGAACAGGCTGACGTTCTTGTCGCGCCCGGGGGTCAGGCGCAGCGCGTCGCCGTCGAAGATCCAGGTGCCGTCCTTCTGGATGATTTCCGCCATGAGGGGGATTCTTTCACCGGCTGTACGGGAGAGTGGTCTATACCCATTCGAAGGGAGCGCATGTGAGACAGCACAGAACGCCCCGTCTTCTCAGTACGCTGCTGCTCGTGGCGGCCGCCTCCATCTCCGTCGTCGGCGCGGCGCCCCCCGCGGCCGACCGGACCGTCACGCCGCTCGGCCAGGTGATCCCGGCCCCCGCCTCGGTCGACGCGGGCGGACCCGCGTACCGCATCACCGGCGACACCCGCATCCGCGTCGCGGACTCGCGCGAGGCCCGCAAGGTCGGCGAGTACCTCGCGGACATCCTGCGGCCCTCCACCGGCCACCGGCTGCCGGTCACCTCCTCCCGCGGCCGTGACGGCATCCAACTCCAGCTGGGCGCAGGGGATCTGGGCGCCGAGGGCTACCGTCTCGCCAGCCGCGGATCCGGCATCACCATCACCGCCGCCAAGCCGGCCGGCCTCTTCCACGGCGTCCAGACCCTGCGCCAACTGCTCCCGGCCGCCGTCGAGAAGGACTCCAGGCAGCCGGGACCCTGGCTGGTGGCGGGCGGTACCATCGAGGACAGCCCGCGCTACGGCTACCGCGGAGCGATGCTCGACGTCTCCCGGCACTTCTTCACCGTCGGCCAGGTCAAGCGCTACATCGACGAGTTGGCGCTCTACAAGGTCAACAAGCTGCACCTGCACCTGAGCGACGACCAGGGCTGGCGCATCGCGATCGACTCCTGGCCGCGGCTCACGACGTACGGCGGCTCGACACAGGTCGGCGGCGGGCAGGGCGGCTTCTACACGAAGGCCCAGTACAAGGACATCGTCCGGTACGCCGCCTCGCGCTACCTGGAGGTCGTCCCCGAGATCGACATGCCGGGGCACACGAACGCCGCGCTCGCCTCGTACGCGGACCTGAACTGCGACGGTGTCGCCCCGTCGCTCTACACCGGCACCGAGGTCGGGTTCAGTTCGCTGTGCGTCTCCAAGGGCATCACGTACGACTTCGTGGACGACGTGATCCGTGAGCTGGCCGCGATTACCCCCGGCAAGTACCTGCACATCGGCGGGGACGAGGCCCACTCCACGTCGCACGCCGACTACGTGGCCTTCATGGACCGGGTGCAGCCGATCGTCACCAAGTACGGCAAGACAGTGGTTGGTTGGCACCAGCTCACCGGAACCACCCCGGCGGCCGGGGCGCTGGCCCAGTACTGGGGGCTGGACGACACGAGCGCGGCGGAGAAGGAACAGGTCGCACAGGCCGCGCGGAACGGGACGGGCCTGGTGCTGTCACCGGCCGACCGGGTCTACCTGGACATGAAGTACACCGCGGACACCCCGCTCGGGCAGGACTGGGCCGGCCTGGTGGAAGTGCGGCGGGCCTACGACTGGGATCCGGGCAACTACCTTCCCGGCGTGCCCGGTTCGGCGGTCAGGGGTGTCGAGGCTCCGCTGTGGACCGAGACGCTGGTGAAGTCCGCGGACATCGAGTACATGGCGTTCCCCCGGCTGCCCGGGGTCGCCGAGCTCGGCTGGTCGCCCGCGTCCACGCACGACTGGGACACGTACAAGGTGCGGCTCGCGGCACAGGCGCCGCGGTGGGACGCGCTGGGGATCGGCTACTACAGGTCGCCCCAGGTTCCCTGGCCTTCCGCCTAGCCGGGGGCGGGGCTCAGGAGGGGACCGTCTCCTGAGCCCCGCCGGCTCAGAGACCCGCGATCGGGTTCTTCAGGGTGCCGAAGAGTTGGAGGGCTCCGGACGGGTCGGCGAGGTCCACCATCTGCTTGTTGTCGCGCAGCTGGAGGCGGTTGAGGCAGGACAGCGCGAACTCCGGTGCGAACATGTCGTACTGCCGGAACTTGTCGGCGAGTTCGGGCGTCGCGTCCTGGTAGGCGCGTACGGCCTCGGCGACCGTCCGCCAGAAGAGGTCCTCGTCGAGGATGCCCTCGGCGTCGAGATCCGCCGCCAGGAAGCGGAAGAAGCAGTCGAAGACGTCCGTGAAGAGGGACAGGAGCTTCGTGTCCTCGGGGACCTCGACGCGGATCCGCTCGACGTCCGGCGGCAGCACCGCCTGCGGGTCCAGGACGGCGATCTCCTCCGCGATGTCCTTGTAGACCGCCCGCTGTACCACGCCGTCCCTGAGAACCAGGATGACGTTCTCGCCGTGCGGCATGTACACCAGGTCGTAGGCGTAGAAGCTGTGCAGCAGCGGGGTGAAGTAGGCGCGCAGATAGCGGCGCAGCCACTCCACCGGGTTCAGTCCCGACCGCTCGATCAGCGCGCCCGTGAAGGACGCGCCCTCGTGGTCGACATGGAGCAGGGAGGCCATCGTCGCCAGGGTCTCGCCCTCCTGGAGGGCGGGCACCGGGCTCTCGCGCCACAGGGCGGCGAGCATCTTGCGGTACGGCGAGTAGCGGTCGGTGGCCGCCTCGTACTCCAGGTGGCGGTAGCCGACGGCGGCGCGCTCGCGGATGACCGACAGGCCCGTCGACTTCAACACCGGGTCGTTCTTGACGAGTTGGGCGAGCCAGTCGTTGATTGCCGGGGTCGCCTCCATGTACGCGGCAGAAAGCCCGCGCATGAAGCCCATGTTGAGGACCGAGAGCGCCGTCTTGACGTAGTGCTTCTCGGGGTGCGACGTGTTGAAGAACGTCCGGATCGACTGCTGCGCCAGGTACTCGTCGTCGCCCTCGCCCAGGCAGACCAGGTGCCGCTGGGCGACCTCGGCCGCGAACGTCACCGACAGCTTGTTCCACCACTGCCAGGGGTGCACGGGGATGAGCAGGTAGTCGTCGGCGTCGAGGCCCTGCCGGCCAAGGACCTTCGCGAACCGCTCGACGGTCTCCGCGCCCAACTCCTCGCGCACGAAGGACTCGTACTCGATGCCCACCCCCGCCGTGAACGCGGCGCGCGAGCGGTGCGCGGCCAGCCAGACCAGCCGGACCGGGCTCGCGGTCTCGGGGGCGTACGACAGGTACTCGTGCACGCCGAAGCCGAGCCGCCCGTTGTTGGCGACGAAGCAGGGGTGGCCCTCGGTCATGCCGGTCTCGATCTCCTGGAAGCCGGAGCGGGCGAGCTCGGCGGCGGGGATCTGCGGCTTGGTGAGTTTGAAGCAGGTGCCCGAGAGGGTGGAGGAGATCTCCTCCAGGTAGACGGGCAGGACCTCGTCGCTCAGGCCGAGCGTCTTCCTCAGCTCGATGAAGAAGTCCAGCGCGGCGAGCGGGAGTTGACCGCCGTCGCGGTGCCGGGTGATCGACTCGGCGTCGATCCGCCAGTGGTCGAGCGCGTGCGGGTGGGCGGTGAAGCGGTAGCGGGTCAGGCCGTCGTCGCTGCGGACGGCGTACCGGTCCTTGCCCAGCGACTCCGGCGTGATCAGCCTTTCGTGCGCGAACTCGGCGAGCGCCTTGCGGACGAGCAGGCGGTTGGCGCGGTCCCAGCGCTCGGGGGACAGGTGCGCCACGGCGTCGGACAGGGTCATATCGCCACACTCCGTACTTCTCGTATCGCGGCGTCGAACTGCTCGCGCGTGCAGAAGCTCAGCAGCGCGCGCTTCTCGGGCTTGTCGATCTCGCGCTCGGCGACGAAGCCGACGGCCGCGTTGAGCGCGTGCACCGCCTTGTTGGCCACGTCGGGTTCGACGACGACCCGGTGGGTGGCCGGGTCGGCGAACAGCTCCGCCATCACCGCGGTGATCACGGACCGGGTGAATCCGTGCACGGGTGTGTCCGTCGGCGCGACCAGGAAGTGCATGCCGACGTCGCCGGGCTCGGGCTCGTACAGGCCCACGAGTTCGACGTACCGGGGGTCGTAACTCTCCATCAGGAAGACGGGTTCGCCTTCCAGCAGGCCGAGGAACGCGTCGTGGTGCTCGGCCGCCGCGATGGCCATGTACTCCCGCTCCACGTCCTGGAGTCTGGCGTCCTGCATCATCCAGAACGCGGACTTGGGGTGGGTGACCCAACTGTGCAGCAGCTCGGCGTCCTTGAACGGGTCGAGCGCGCGGACGGTGAACGTGCCGATCTCGGTGGTGGTCATCCGGCTCGCACGGGTGGGGCGGCTCATACGGCGAACTCCTGGAACGCGATCGACTTCTCGACCGGGTAGTACTCGGTGCCGAGCAGCTCGCGGATGATGTACGCGTTGCGGTACGCGCCCATGCCGAGGTCCGGCGAGGTGATCGAGTGCGTGTGGACGCCGGCGTTCTGCAGGAAGATGCCGCGTCCGGTCGTGTCGATGGCGTAGTTGCGGGCCACGTCGAAGTTGCCCCGCGAGTCGTAGCGCAGGCGGTCGTGGACCGGCTTGAGGAACTCCGGTGCGGCGTACTGGTAGCCGGTGGCGAGGATCAGGCCCTGCGAGCGCAGCTCGTAGTCCTTGCCCTGCTCCTCCTGGCGCAGACCGAGGGTGTACGTCCCGTCCCGGTAGGTCGCCGTGTCGAGCGAGGAGTTGGTGAGCAGCCGGGTGGGGACCGGGCCGCCTGTGACGTTCTTCTGGTAGAGCAGGTCGAAGATCGCGTCGACCAGCTCGCCGTCGATGCCCTTGAACAGGCCCTTCTGCTCCGTCTGGAGGCGGTAGCGGGTCGGCTCGGGCAGCGCGTGGAAGTAGTCGATGTACTCGGGGGAGGTCATCTCCAGCGTGAGTTTGGTGTACTCGAGCGGGAAGAAGCGCGGGGAGCGGGTGACCCAGTTGAGCTGGTAGCCGTGGACGTCGATCTCGCTCAGCAGGTCGTGGTAGATCTCGGCGGCGGACTGGCCGCTGCCGACGAGCGTGATCGACTTCTTGCGCTGCAACTCCTGCTTGTGGTGCACGTAGCGGGAGTTGTGGATGAAGTCGCCGCCGAGTCCGGCGCAGGCCTCGGGGATGTACGGCGGGGTGCCCGTGCCGAGGACCAGGTGCCGGGCGCGGAACTCCTCACCGGCCTGCGTGCGGACGACGTACACCTCGTCCTCGTGACTCACCTCGGTGACCGTCGTGTTGAACCGGACACTGGAGAGTTTCGAGGCCGCCCAGCGGCAGTAGTCGTCGTACTCGACCCGGAGCGGATAGAAGCTCTCCCGGATGTAGAACGAGTACAGACGGCCCGATTCCTTCAGGTAGTTGAGGAAGGAGTACGGAGACGTCGGGTCGGCCAGGGTGACCAGGTCCGACATGAACGGGGTCTGGAGGTGCGCGCCCTCCAGGAACATCCCGGAGTGCCATTCGAAGTGCGGCTTGGAGTCGAGGAAGAGGCCGTCCAGTTCGGCGATCGGCTCGGTGAGGCAGGCGAGGCCGAGGTTGAAGGGGCCGAGTCCGATACCGATGAAGTCGTGGGTCTTCACGGCGGATTCAGGAAGCGCGGTCAAGGGACTCTCCCAGGTACTGCTCGGCATGGCCGGCGATCAGATCGAGTACGACGGCGATGTCGGCCGTCGTGGTCTCGGGATTGAGCAGGGTGAACTTCAGGTAGTGCCGCCCGCCGACCTTCGTACCCGCGACGACGGCGTCACCGGAGGCGAAGAGGGCCTTGCGGGCGTACAGGTTGGCGCGGTCGATCTCGGCGGGATCGGTGACCGCGGCCGGGATGTAGCGGAAGACGAGGGTGGAGAGGGAGGGCGTGACCACCACGTCGAAACGCGGGTCGGCGGCGAGCAGCTTCCAGCCCTCCTCGGCCAGGGCGCAGACCTCGTCGAAGAGTTCGCCGATCCCGTCGGCGCCCATCACGCGGAGCGTCATCCACAGCTTGAGCGCGTCGAAGCGGCGGGTGGTCTGGAGGGACTTGTCCACCTGGTTGGGGATACGTTCCTGCACCGAGCTGGCCGGGTTGAGGTACTCGGCGTGATAGGTCGCGTGCCGGAGCGTCGCGGCGTCCCGGACCAGCAGGGCGGACGAACTCACGGGCTGGAAGAAGGACTTGTGGTAGTCGACGGTGACGGAGTCGGCGCGCTCGATGCCGTCGAGGCGGTGCCGGTTCTTCAGCGACGTGAGCAGTCCGCAGCCGTAGGCGGCGTCGACGTGCATCCAGGCGCCGAACCGGGAGCACAGCTCGGCGATTTCGGGCAGCGGGTCGATGGAGCCGAAGTCGGTGGTGCCGGCGGTGGCGACGACGGCCATGGGGACGAGGCCGTCCCGCTCGCAGCGTTCCAGTTCGTGGGCGAGCGCGACCATCCGCATGCGCTTGTCGTGGCCGACGGGGACCGACACGACGGAGTCCGCGTTCAGGCCGAGCAGTTTGGCCGACTTCCTGACGCTGAAGTGGCCGGCCTCGGAGGCGAAGATCCGCAGTTTGGCGAGGTCGCTCGACTTGGCTTCCTCGCGGGCCAGCAGCAGCGCCTGGAGGTTGGACTGCGAGCCGCCGGAGGTGAACACGCCGTCCGCGGCCGGGCCGAGCCCGATGCGCTCGTTGGTCCAGTCGACGAGCTTGCGCTCGATGAGGGTGCCGCCCGCCGACTGGTCCCAGGTGTCCAGGGAGGAGTTGACGGCCGACAGGACCGCCTCGCCGACCACGGCCGGGATGACGACCGGGCAGTTGAGGTGCGCGAGGTAGCGGGGGTGGTGGAAGTAGATCGCGTCCCGGAGGTAGACCTCTTCGAGTTCGTCGAGGACCGCGCTGGTGTCGTGCAGCGGGCGGTCCAGGTCGATCTGTTCGATACGGGGAGCGAGGGCGTCGACCGTGACACCCGTGAACGGACGGTCGGTGGCGGCGAGTTTGGCCGCCACCCGCTCTATGCCGTCGGTCACGGAGCGGCGGTACCGGTCCGCCGTCGTGTCGTTGAGCAGGTGCGAGCGCATGTGGGGGTTCCTCCGTGCGGGGAGAGTCCGAGCGGGACATGAGTGGGGGCGGGATCGCTACGGGTCAACTTAGGTTAGCCTAACCTAACTCGATCATGCGACCCCGCCCCAGTGGTCTCCTGCGTCCCACACGTGACGAACGCCTCGTCCGGGGCCGGGGGGTTACTCCGGCTGCTCGCGCAGTTGCTCCTCGGTCATCCCGCGCCGCCAGTAGCCGACGAAGGTGACCCGCCCGCGGTCGATGCCGCGCTCCCGCACGAGATGCCGCCGCAACTCCCTCACCTGGCCGGACTCGCCCGCGATCCAGACGTACGGCCTCTCGCCGGGCGGGAGTTGTGCGGCTCGCACGGCGTCGACGGCCATGGGGGACCCGTCCACGCGCACCAGCCAGTCGATCTCCACGTCGGCCGCCGTCACCAGATCCTGGATGTCGTCGGCGTGCTCGACCTCCAGCCAGGCCCGGGCGCGGGTGCCGGCCGGGAGCGCTTCGAGGATGGCGGAGGCGGCGGGCACGGCGGTCTCGTCGGCCCAGACGACCACCAGGTCGGTGTCCTGGGGAGGCCGGAAGCGGATCGCCCGGTTGTCCTCGACCGCCGGGCCGAGCAGCAGGACGCGGTCCCCGGGTGCCGCCCCGTTCGCCCAGCGGGAGGCGGGCCCCGCCGGGGTCGCGGCCCCCGGCTCCATGCCGTGCAGCACGAAGTCGATGTCGATCTCGTCGGGGTCTCCGCGCTGCGCCCGCAGTGTGTACGAGCGCATCACCGCCCGTACGTCGTCCGGGAGTTCGCGCCAGGCTGCCCACCAGTCGTCGCCGAGTTCAACCGGGACGCGGGGCTCGGACTGGCCCGGGTGCGGCAGGAAGAGGGAGAGGCTCTGGTCCAGGCCGTTGGAGGCGAACGCGCGCAGGTCCGGGCCCGCGAAAGTCACCCGGGCCAGCGACGGACCGAGCCGCCTCGTCCGTACGACCTGGAGGGAGAAGAAACGGAACGGGGCGGCTACGGCCGTCGGCATCGGTGCTCCTGAGGTGCGGTCAGGGTGCGCTGCCCGGAAGGGGTCAGGCGACCTTCTTGGCGTTCTCGATGGCCTCGGCGAGGTTGTCGAGGATCGGGGTGCACTTGTCGTACGACAGGATCGGCTCGGGCGTACGGGCGATGACCTGGCCGGCCTTGACGGCGGGCAGCTTCTTCCAGGTCGCCTCGGTGATGTCGGCGGGCTGGATGGTCGAGGTGCGGTCGTCCATGATGATGATGTCCGCCGGGTACTTGTCGACGTTCTCCCAGCTCAGGTTCTCGAACCAGCCGCCGCTGGCCTCCAGGACCTTGGCCGAGGGCTCGACGATGTTCACGCCCAGCGCCTTGAAGTACTCCAGGTCGATGGAGAGGTTCGAGCCGGAGACGTAGAAGATGTCCTGGCTCGCGGAACCGGCGAGCACCTTGATGTCGGGGTGCGCCTTGGCGGCGGCGCGCAGCCGCTCGGCGGCGGTCTCGAACTTCTTCTTCGCCTCGACGACCTTCGCGGCCTTCACATCCGCGCCGAGCGACTCGGCGAGCGCGTACAGCCGCTCCAGCGACACCGGCATCTGGCGGTCGTAGACGGAGATGCCGACGCTCGGGGCGAGCTTGAGGATCTTGGCCTTGGACTCCTCGGGCACGTACCAGAGGGTGCCCGCGTCGTCGAACAGGGTGGAGATCAGCACGTCGGGGGTGAGGGTCGCGTACTTCTCGATGTTGAACTGGCCCCACTCGTTGCCGAGGATCGTCACCTTGCTGATGTCGATGCCGCCGGCCTGCACGTCGGCCTTGCCGTCCGCCGTCCTGGTCGGTCCGAAGACGCCCTTGACCTCGATGCCGTAGTCGAACAGCGCGGCGGCCACACCGATGAACGCGACGATGTTCGCCGGGGTCCTGTCCAGCTTCACCGTGGTGCCGCGGTCGTCCTTGAACGTCCAGGGGCCGGCGCTCGCCGCTGCCTTCGTCCCGTCCGCCGAGCCGCTGCTCGTCGAGTCCTCGTCGCCGCAGGCCGCGAGAACGGCGCCGAGGCCGAGGGCACCGCCGGCGGCGAGGACGCCGCGACGGGAGAGGTGGGTGGCACGGGCGTTGGACATGTGTGTGGCTGCTTTCGACACGGGGCGGGAGCGCCCGCCTGACAGGTTCGAAGGAAGGTTAGCCTAACCTCATCGGTCGCCCAGGAGGCGGGGGTTCCGGGTGGGCAAATCCGTCGGCGCGCTGCCTCGAATCCCTCTCACGTGGAGCGAGTTCGACCGCCTCCCGCTCTCCACCCCTTGGCATGCACGGATCGACCTTGCATGATCATGCGTTCTCTTGCATAATATTGCCATGTCCAAGGTCCTCACCTCACTCCCCACCGGCGAGCGCGTCGGCATTGCCTTCTCCGGCGGGCTCGACACGTCGGTCGCCGTCGCCTGGATGCGCGACAAGGGTGCCGTTCCGTGCACGTACACCGCCGACATCGGCCAGTACGACGAACCCGACATCGCGTCCGTGCCCGGCCGAGCCTCCGCGTACGGCGCCGAGATCGCCCGGCTCGTCGACTGCCGTGCCGCGCTGGTCGAGGAAGGGCTGGCGGCACTCGCCTGCGGCGCGTTCCACATCAGGTCCGGCGGTCGCCCGTACTTCAACACCACGCCGCTGGGCCGTGCCGTGACGGGCACGCTGCTGGTGCGGGCCATGCTCGAGGACGGGGTGCAGATCTGGGGCGACGGCTCCACGTTCAAGGGCAACGACATCGAGCGGTTCTACCGGTACGGGCTGCTCGCCAACCCGCACCTGCGGATCTACAAGCCCTGGCTGGACGCGGACTTCGTCACGGAGCTCGGCGGCCGCAAGGAGATGTCGGAGTGGCTGCTCGCGCACGAGCTGCCGTACCGCGACTCGACGGAGAAGGCGTACTCCACGGACGCCAACATCTGGGGCGCCACGCACGAGGCCAAGACCCTGGAGCACCTCGACACCGGCATCGAGACGGTCGACCCGATCATGGGCGTGCGGTTCTGGGACCCGTCGGTGGAGATCGCCGCGGAGGACGTGACGATCGGCTTCGACCAGGGTCGCCCGGTCACCGTCAACGGCAAGGAGTTCGCCTCGCCCGTCGACCTCGTCATGGAGGTCAACGCGATCGGCGGCCGGCACGGTCTGGGCATGTCCGACCAGATCGAGAACCGGATCATCGAGGCAAAGAGCCGCGGCATCTACGAGGCGCCCGGCATGGCACTGCTGCACATCGCCTACGAGCGCCTGGTCAACGCGATCCACAACGAGGACACCGTCGCCGCGTACCACAACCAGGGCCGGCAGCTCGGCCGGCTGCTCTACGAGGGCCGCTGGCTGGACCCGCAGGCGCTGATGGTGCGCGAGTCGCTCCAGCGCTGGGTCGGCGCGGCGATCACCGGCGAGGTGACCGTGCGGCTGCGGCGCGGTGAGGACTACTCGGTCCTCGACACCCAGGGCCCGGCGCTCAGTTACCACCCGGACAAGCTCTCCATGGAGCGCACCGCGGACTCGGCCTTCGGCCCGGTGGACCGCATCGGCCAGCTCACCATGCGGAACCTGGACATCGCCGACTCGCGCGCCCGCCTCGAACAGTACGTGGGGCTCGGCCTGGTCGGCAGCGCCCACCCGACCCCGATCGGCGCCGCGCAGGCCGCCTCGACCGGCCTCATCGGCGCCATGGACGAGGGCGGCGCCGAGGCGATCGCCTCCCGCGGCGAGGCCCCGGACGAGGAGACGATGCTGGACCGGGCGGCCATGGAGTCGGGCACGGACTGAGACCCGGAACCGGTCCTGGACACCGGGACACTGTGCGGCGGGCCCCGGCGGATACATTTCCGCCGGGGCCCGCCGTCCTTGGTACGGCAGGGTGCGCCCCGGGTCGACCGACAGACGGTCGGTCACCGTCGGTGAGGCAGAGAAAGAGACCGCAGCCCATCATGAACAGTTCCGGCATACGCCACAGCCGTCCCCGCGCCGGTGCCTTCGTGGCCCTGCTCGTCCCTCTCGCGTTCGTCGCCGGATGTGGTGACTCCGACGACGCTTCCGGCGGAGAGGGCGGCGAGGCCTCTCCGTCGAGTACCCGGCGGGCGTCCGAAGCGCTCACCGCGGCCCAGTTGGACAAGCTGGCCCTGACCGAGAGCGACCTCGAGGGGTTCCTCGTCAGGAAGCCCGCCGCGGCCGAGATCCTCACGCAGAGGGACGCCCGTACGGGGGAGGCGGACTGCGCGGAGGTCAGTCAGGTCATGTGGGGGGTGGCCCTCGGGAAACCGGCGGCCACCGTGCACCGGCGGGTGACGTCCGAGCTCGACGACGGGGCGCTGGACGCGGAGTTCACGGTCTCCACCACCACCGTGAGCCTCGCCTCGTACGACAGTGCCGACCAGGCGCGTACGGCGATCGAGGCGCTCGGCGGCGGGATCGCCGGGTGCGACGGCGGATTCCGGACCGGCGCCCTCGGTACGGGGAACCCGGGCGAGGTGACCGCGGGCAGCGCGCCGGAAGCGGGCGACGAGGCGGTCGCCTTCACCGCGACGCTCGGCGGGGACACCGACCTGCTGGGCCCGGTGAAGGCGGTCGTCTTCCGGCACGGCAGCACCCTCGCCCAGTTCAGCACCGTCAACGCCAACGCCGCGGTGTCCGGGGGCGACTTCGACGTTCCGGCCGCTCTGGTCGAGGCGCAGGACGCGAAGCTGGGCTGACGGACCGCAGGCGGGGGTGCGGGCTACGCGCCCGCCGGGCCGCACGCGCGGCGGACGCGCTGCCGTACGCCCCCGCCAGGCCACGCGCGGAGCGGCGGGTGCGCGGCCGGTACGCACCCGCCGCGCCCCCACCTCAATCGGTCGGTCAGGCCTTGCCCCTGCGCACCACCCACCGCCCGTCGACCCAGTTGCCGACCGTCTCGTAGCCGGAGCGGAAGGAGCCGAGCCAGTCCAGCCTCAGGTTCGCCTCGGCGGTGGACTTCACGGGGGTGTAGCTGCTCGCCTGGTCCGCCGGGCCGCCCGTGGTGTTCTTGGCGTAGTAGGGGAAGGGGTAGACGGGGCGGGTGGCGGTGACCTTGCCGGCGCTGTCGACCGAGGTGGTCGTCAGGGCGGCCGGGGCCTCGCCCTCGGTGACCCAGTCGGTGATCGCTGTCAGCGCGTCGAAGGTGTTCGGGCCCTGGCCGCCGCCGCAGTGCGCGACACCGGGGAGCAGGAACAGCCGCGCGAAACGACTGGTCGCCTCGGCGCCGCCCATGACCTTCTGTACGGCCTTGTAGTACGCCAGCGTGCCCACGGCCGGGATGTGCTGGTCGCCCAGCCCGTGCCAGAGGATCAGCTTGCCGCCGGCCTTCCTGAACGCCGTGAGGTCGGGGTCGGTGGCGTCGTACATGCCCTCGCCCAGCGCCATGACCTTCTTGTAGTAGGCCGCGGTGAACCTGATGTCCTTGTACGTCAGCGTCGGCCGCGGGCTGTCGAAGATCTGGTAGCGGATGGTCTCGCGGACGAAGCTGATGTCGCCGCTGGCGCCGGTCGCCGTGGCCGGGGTGATGACACCGGCCCAGTTCAGCTCCGAGCCGCGCAACTGGTAGCCCGGGTACAGCAGCCTGCCGTGCTCGTCGGTCGGTCCGGCGTAGATCCGGCGCACGGTGGTGACCTGGTCCCCGGTCAGGCAGTAGGCGTCGGCCGTGGAGGTCTGCCCCGCCCGGCACTTGATGCTCGCCGGGTCCCAGTCGCAGGCCAGCGGGTCCGCGATGACGCCGTCGGCGGGCGCGTCGCAGCCCTTGAGTGCGGCCGCGTGGAGGGGAGCGAGGTCGGCGTTGGTGATCGTGGCCGGACCGCCGTCGAGGTAGACGGACTGGGCGGTCCAGGCGTGCGAGAAGGTGTTCAGCGCGGTGAAGTTGTTGGCCGGGGCGCCGGCGATGACGCCGTCGAAGTCGGTCGGGTAGCGCTGTGCCTCGGTCAGGGCCTGGTGGCCGCCCTGCGAGCACCCGTCGAAGTACGAGTGGGCCGGGGCCTGTCCGTAGTAGACCTTGATGATCGCCTCGGCCGCCTGGACCAGCAGATGGTCCGACTTGTAGCCGAAGTCGGCGCGCAGCGTCGGGTCGGTGGAGAACAGGCCGCCGCCCTGGGAGTGGCCCTCGTCGCTGGAGGCGACGGCGAAGGCGCCGCTGGTCAGCGGTACGCAACCGGCCGACGCCGGGGCGCTGTTGACGCTCACGTTGCCGCAGAGGCCGCCGCAGCCGAGCTGGAGGTAGTCGGCCTGCCAGCCGGTCCTGGGAAGCTTGATCTCGAAGTGGATCTGCGGGGCGATCACGCCCTTCACGTCACAGGCGGCCCAGTTGCCGAGCGTGTTGGCGCCGGCGGCCAGCTCGGTGGCCGAGCTGATCTCGAAAGGCACGCCGGGTACGGCGGCGGCCAGGTCCCTGGACGCGATGTCGGCGCAGGACACCACCGGTGCGATACCGGACGGCGTACCGCTCACCGTATTGCTCACGGTGGTGGCGACGGCCGAGGCGGAGGCCTGGGTGCCGCCGGGCGCGCTGTTGGCGAGTGCGAGGCTCGCGCCGGTAACGAGCGCGAGGGCGGCGGCGAGAGTGGCCATGAAGGTGGTGGACTTCCACCGGTGCCATCTGAACAGCGTGGCCATGCTCAGTCTCCATTCGATCGTCGGGAGCCGTACGGGCCGTGCGGGCGGGCAGCGCGAATCGGACCTGGACAGCGGTCGGTCCGGCGAGCGGGGAGGGAGACGGCTGCACAGCGCCGGTACAGCGATGGAACGTAGCCCGGCGGCAATCTCGGCGCAATACCTGTCGACGAGATTGTCGACGATTTTGTCAGGGGTTTGGGGCGTGTCTGTGAGAGGCCAGGAACGGAACCGGGGAGGCGGGCGTGGCGCAGGTACTACTCTGGTGCCGCTGAACAGCTGTGCGACACAGGGGATTTGGAAGGGTTACCGGCGATGCCGCTGAGCACCGGGGAATCGGAGTCGATCGGGTCCATAGGCGGTTATGAGCTCGTCGACCGGCTCGGCAGTGGCGGCATGGGGGTCGTCCACCTGGGGCGTTCGGCTTCCGGGCGGCAGGTCGCGGTCAAGGTGGTGCACGCGCAGTACGCGCTGGACGAGGAGTTCCGCGCCCGCTTCCGGCAGGAGGTCGCGGCGGCCCGGCGGGTGAGCGGTGCGTTCACCGCTCCGGTGGTGGACGCCGATCCGGACGCCCCGGTGCCGTGGATGGCGACCCTGTACGTGCCCGGCCGCACTCTGGCCGAACTCGTGGCCCAGGGAGGTCCGTTGAACGGTCCCGACCTGCGTTCACTGGCGCTGGGGCTGGTCGAGGCGCTGCGGGACATCCACCAGGCGGGCGTGGTGCACCGGGACCTGAAGCCGAGCAACGTCCTGATGGCCGCCGACGGTCCGCGCGTCATCGACTTCGGCATCTCGCGTGCCGCCGACAACCAGGCGCTCACCGTGACCGGGCGGCTGATCGGCACGCCGCCGTTCATGTCGCCGGAGCAGTTCGTCTCGCCCCGGGACGTCACCGCCGCCTCCGACGTGTTCTCGCTGGGCTCGCTGCTGGTGTACGCCGCCACCGGCAACCGTCCCTTCGACGGTGGCAGCCCGTACTTGACGGGCTATCAGGTGATGCACGAGGAGCCGCACCTCGACGGGGTCCAGGAGCCGTTGCGGAGCATCGCCGAACGCTGCCTGGAGAAGGACCCGGCCGACCGGCCCGAACTCACCGAGCTGCACCGGCTGTTCAGAAACCTCCCGGACACGGTCGCCGCGGGCTCCGGCGCGCCGGCCCCGCCGCGGGCAGAAGCGGCGCCCGCGTTCTCCGGGAGGCCGGCGGGCGGCTCCCTCGGCGCGAACGCCGCGCGTAGCTTCGCGGACACGCAGGGGGCCGCGGGCGGCGCCGCCCGCGCCGCCGCCGCCCGTCGACGCCGGATCCGCCGTCTCCTCGTCCTCTGCGTGGCTCTGGCCGTCATCACGGTGTGCGCGGCGGGGTTCTACCTGGTGTCGCACCCGGGCAGCGGCGAGGAAGCCGAGTTGCGCACCGGCGTGTACCCCGCTCCGGTGCTTCCCACCGGCTGGGAACCCTGGCGCGCGAACCTCACCCGGGCCGAACTGTCCGCGGACTACGTCGTGTCGAACGCGGAGTCCGGCTGCGTGCCCGGCGGCTCCTTCGTGTACTGCGCGGGCACCGCCTTCACGGTCGCCAAGATCGACGCGGCCTCCGGCCATGTCGAGTGGCGGGCCGGCGTCAGCCCGCAGACCGCGCTGCCCGTCGGCGTCCGGGACGGGACCGTCCTCGTCTACGAGAAGCCGGACCCCGAGCTGGTCGTGACCGAGTCGTGGCGGCTGGTCGCGCTTGACGCGGGCACCGGAAAACGGCTCTGGGCCCATCCGGTCAGCGAGGTCGACCCGGCCGTCCTGTTCAGCCGCGGCGCCCTGGCGATGTCGGACGACAGGACGGAGTTCATCGCCTTCGACATCCGGACGGGCAAGGCGCTGTGGCGGACACCGGCGAAGTCGTCGGCAGGCGACTTCTGCGTCCCGGTGGCCCTGGCGGGCGTCCCCTACGGCCAGTGCGGGCAGGAGGACACCGCCTTCGGCTCCAGGAGCCTGGTACGCCTCGACCCGGCCAAGGGCACCGCACGCGAACTCGCCACGCTGCCCGTCGGGTCGGTGCCGCTCGGCGTCGTCCAGGGGCAGCCGCTGTTCGCGGTGCCCAGGTCCGGGGAGTACGAGTCGATCGATGGCCTGGACGAGTCGTACACGGCGCTGCTGCGGGTGAACCCGGCCGGGGGCGCCGTCACCCGGGTCCCGCTGGCGGGCACCCCGCGCGGCTCGGTCACCCTCGCCGGCGGCGTCGCCTACTTCGTCCGGCCCGACGGGACCGTCACCGCCACCAGGACGGCCGACGGCACCCGGCTGTGGCAGCGGGGGACGCGGATCGAGAACCTCTCGAAGCCGGTGGTGTCGTCGAAGTACGACGCCCTCTATCTCGCCAACCGCTACGGCCGCCTGCTCGCGCTCGACCGCCGGACCGGAGCCGAAGTCTGGAACACCGACAAGCTCGACGACCCCGGCATCTCGGCGGAGAGCACGGTCCCGAGCGTGCATCTGGTGAAGGACGCGATCGTCGCGGTCGCGGGCGACACGGCCTTCTCCGTACGCCCGGACCGCTCCGCGTCCAGCCCACAGCCGTCCGCGGGCCCGAACTGACCGACGCCGTCCGTCAGCCGGACACCCCTCGACCCACCGGCCCCCAGCCCTCCGGCCCCCGGTCCACCGACCCCAAGCCCGCCACCCCTCAGCCCGCCAACCCCAACTCCCGCGCGATCAGCATCCGCTGTACCTCGCTCGTACCCTCCCCGATCTCCAGGATCTTGGAGTCCCGCCACATGCGGGCCACCGGATACTCGTTCATGAAGCCGTATCCGCCGTGGATCTGCGTGGCGTCGCGGGCGTTGTCGACGGCGATGGTGGAGGAGTAGAGCTTGGCGAGGGCGGCCTCCTTCTTGAAGGGGTCGCCGCTGACGAGGCGGGAGGCCGCGTCGCGCCAGGCCAGGCGGGCGGTGTGGGCCTTCATCTCCATGTCGGCGATCTTGAACTGGATGGCCTGGTACGAGCCGATGTTCCGCCCGAACGCGTGGCGCTCCTTGGCGTACTTCACCGACTCGTCCACGCAGCCCTGCGCCAGCCCGGTGGCGAGGGCGGCGATCGCGACGCGGCCCTCGTCGAGGATGCGCAGGAACTGGGCGTAGCCGCGGCCCTCCTCGCCGAGCAGGTTCGCCGCCGGTACCCGGACGTCCTGGAAGGACAGCTCCCGGGTGTCCGAGGCGTTCCAGCCGACCTTGGAGTACGGCGCGGCCACCGTGAAGCCCGGGGTTCCGGACGGGACGATGATCGAGGAGATGCGCGGCCCGCCGTCCGGCTTGCGGCCGGTGACCGCGGTGACGGTGACCAGGCCCGTGATGTCCGTGCCCGAGTTGGTGATGAAGCACTTCGTGCCGTTGATCACCCACTCGTCCGTGTCCGGGTCGAGCCGCGCCGTCGTACGCGTCGCGCCGGCGTCCGAGCCGCCGTCCGGCTCGGTCAGGCCGAAGGCGCCGAGGATCTCGCCCGAGCAGAGGCGGGGGAGCCACTCGGCCTTCTGGGCGTCGGTGCCGAAGAGATGGATCGGCATGGCGCCCAGGGAGACGCCCGCCTCCAGGGTGATGGCCACGGAGGAGTCGACGCGCCCGAGCTCCTCCAGCACGATGCCGAGGGCCAGATAGTCGCCGCCCATGCCGCCGTACTCCTCGGGGAAGGGCAGCCCGAACAGGCCCATGCGGCCCATCTCGCGCACGATCTCGTACGGGAACTCGTGCCGCTCGTAGAGGTCACCGATCTTCGGCGCGATGACGTCGTGGGCGAACTCCGCGACGGTACGCCGCAGTTCGTCGAGTTCGGGGGAGAGGCGGTGGTCCAGGGGCATCAGGGTCACTCCTTGTGGGGCTGTGTGGTTCCACCGAGCGCTTTGACGGTGCGGGACGGGCTGGGTCGGCCCAGTTGGCCGGCCATCCACACGCTGGTGGCGGTGAGACGGCCGAGATCGACCCCGGTGTCGATACCGAGGCCCTGGAGCATCCACACGAGGTCCTCGGTGGCGAGGTTGCCGGTGGCGGACTT
This sequence comes from Streptomyces sp. NPDC050535, assembly GCF_044457665.1. NCBI lineage: Bacteria > Bacillati > Actinomycetota > Actinomycetes > Kitasatosporales > Streptomycetaceae > Streptomyces > Streptomyces sp. NPDC050535. The sequence goes on along the minus strand of NZ_JBITHE010000002.1, from coordinate 452,640 downwards.
GGCGTACGGGCAGCCGCCGAGGCCGCCCGCGGAGGCGTCGACGGTCGTGACGCCGTGCTGGAGCGCGGCCAGGGTGTTGGTGAGCGCCTGCCCGTACGTGTCGTGGAAGTGCACGCCGATCGAACTGGTCGGCACACCCTCTTCGTTGAGCTCGGCGAGCAGGCTCCACACATGGCCCGGCGTCGCCACGCCGATGGTGTCGCCGAGGCTCAGCTCGTCGCAGCCCATGTCCAGCAGGGACTTGCACACCCGGACCACCTGATGGACGGGGACGGCGCCCTCCCAGGGATCGCCGAAGCACATGGAGACGTAACTGCGCACGTGCAGCCCGTCCTTCCTGGCCTGGGCCACCACCGGCTCGAACATGGCCAGCGCCTCGTCGACCGTCCTGTTCAGGTTGGCCCTGGAGAAGGACTGCGTGGCGCTGGCGAAGACGGCCACCCGGGTGGCGCCGAGCGCGAGAGCCCGGTTCAGGCCGTGCGCGTTCGGGACGAGCACGGGAAGGTGGACGCCCGGCACATCCCGTACGAGCGGGAACAGCGCCTCGGCGTCCGCCAGTTGGGGAACCCATTTCGGGTGGACGAAGCTGGTGGCCTCGATGGTGGTGAGGCCCGCGTCGGCCAGCCGCCGGACGAACTCGGCCTTGACCTCGGTCGGGACGGTCGCCTTCTCGTTCTGGAGTCCGTCGCGCGGGCCGACCTCGTGGATCCGCACCCTCGGGGGGAGGCCCTGGGCCGGTACGACCATGGGAAGGCCGAGTTCGGAGGTGTTCATGCCGTCACCCCTCGCTCCGACGGCGCCGAGGGATCCGACGCCGCCGAGGCTTCCGCGGGCTCCGAGGAATCCGCGGGCTCCGAGAGCTCTGCCGCCGTGACGACCGCCAGGACCTGGTCCATGGCGACCGTGGTGCCCGGCGTGACGTCCAGCTCGCTCACGGTCCCGGCGTGCGGCGCGGAGATGACGTGCTCCATCTTCATCGCCTCGACCACCAGAAGGGCCTGCCCGGCGGTCACCTCGTCCCCCACGGAGACCTTCACCACGGTCACCGTCCCGGGCATGGGCGCGGTGAGCGAGTCGGCCCCGGCCTGCGTGGCGCCGGTGAGGGACGCGGCCACGGGGTCGTGGTCGCGCACCTGCCAGGCGTCGCCGTCGCGGCCCAGCCAGGTGCCTTCCGGCAGGGCGGCGAAGCTGTGGGTGATGCCGTCGAGCTGGAAGGTGAACCGGGACGGGCCTTCCCCCAGGGCTCCGGGGACGCGCAGGGGTGGTTTCCCGTCGTCGAGGAGCACCTCGGTGGCGCCGTCGGCCGTGCCGCGCACCCGGACGGTCACCGGCTCGTGCCCGGGCACCCGCAAGTGGTGTGCTGTCCAGGCGGGTTCGCCGCCCAGGCGCCAGCCGTCCGGCACGGAGAACGGATCCACCCAGCCGGAGACGCGGGGCCCGAGGGCCGCCTGGCGCAGCAGTGCCGCCGCCGCGTACACCTCCTCCGCCACCTCCGCCGACACCAGCGAGTCCGCCTCCCGCTCCACCAGCCCGGTGTCCAGCTCACCGGCGACCACCGCGGGGTGCGCGAGCAGCCTCCGCAGGAACCCGGCGTTCGTCTGCACCCCCAGCGTCACCGTCTGTGCCAGCGCGGCCCGGAGCCTGCGCAGCGCGGTCGCGCGGTCCGGCCCGTACGCGATGACCTTGGACAGCATCGGGTCGTACAGGCTGCCGACCTCCATGCCCTCGCTGAGCCCCGAGTCGGTGCGCACGCCGTCGCCCTGCGGCTCGTGCAGCATCAGCACCGTGCCCCCGGTGGGAAGGAAGCCGCGCGCGGGGTCCTCGGCGCACAGCCGGGCCTCCACGGCGTGCCCGGTGAGGGTGATGTCCTCCTGCGCGTACGGCAGTCGCTCGCCCGCGGCGACCCGCAGCTGCCACTCCACCAGGTCGAGGCCGGTGACCAGCTCGGTGACCGGGTGCTCCACCTGGAGGCGGGTGTTCATCTCCATGAAGAAGTACGAGGAGGGGTCGCCGCCGGGCACGATGAACTCCACCGTGCCCGCGCCCTCGTAGCCGCACGAGCGGGCCGCCTGGACCGCGGCCTCGCCCATCGCGGCGCGGGTGCCGGCGTCCAGGAGCACGCTCGGCGCCTCTTCGATGATCTTCTGGTGGCGGCGCTGGAGGGAGCACTCGCGCTCGCCGAGGTGGATCACGTGCCCCCCTCCGTCGGCCAGGATCTGGATCTCGATGTGCCGGGGGCGGTCGATCCAGCGCTCCACCAGGAGGGTGTCGTCGCCGAAGGAGGCGCGGGCCTCGCGCCGGGCGGCGGCGATCTCCTCGGCGAGGAGGGGGACCTCGCGCACCAGCCGCATGCCCTTGCCGCCGCCGCCCGCCGACGGCTTCAGCAGTACCGGCATGCCGATCTCGCGGGCGGCGGCGGCCAGTTCCGCGTCCGTCAGCCCGCTGCCGGAGGAGCCGGGGACCACCGGGACGCCGGCCGCCCGCACCGTCTCCTTGGCGCGGATCTTGTCGCCCATCAGCGCGATGGCGTCCGCGGGCGGCCCGATGAAGACGAGTCCGGCGTCCGCGCAGGCCCGCGCGAAGGACGCGTTCTCCGCGAGGAAGCCGTAACCGGGGTGGACGGCCTGGGCTCCCGTGCGCGCGGCGGCCTCCAGGAGCCGGCCGGCCGACAGATAGCTCTCGGCGGCGGGCGCCGGACCGATCCGTACCGCCGTGTCGGCCTCGCGGACGTGCCGGGCGTCGGCGTCCGCGTCGGAGAAGACGGCCACCGAGCGCACGCCGAGCGACCGCAGCGTACGGATGACCCGGACGGCGATCTCGCCCCGGTTGGCCACAAGCACGGTGTCGAACATCAGCAATCGTCCCTTACATCCGGCATCAGTAGTCGTCCCTCACATCCGGAAGACGCCGAACCGGGGTTCACCCAGTGGCGCGTTGGCACAGGCGGTCAGCGCGAGTCCCAGCACCTGCCGGGTCTCCATGGGGTCGATCACGCCGTCGTCCCAGAGACGGGCCGTCGCGTAGTAGGCGTTGCCCTGGCGCTCGTACTGCTCGCGGATCGGATCCTTGAAGGCCTCCTCGTCCTCGGCGGGCCAGGACTCGCCGCGGGCCTCCGACTGGTCGCGCTTGACGGTCGCGAGGACCGACGCGGCCTGTTCGCCGCCCATCACGGAGATCTTGGCGCCCGGCCACATCCACAGGAAGCGCGGGGAGTAGGCCCGGCCGCACATCGAGTAGTTCCCCGCGCCGTACGAGCCGCCGATCACGACCGTGAGCTTCGGCACGCGCGTGCACGCCACCGCCGTCACCATCTTGGCGCCGTGCTTGGCGATGCCACCCGCTTCGTACTGACGGCCGACCATGAACCCCGAGATGTTCTGGAGGAACACCAGGGGGATGCCCCGCTGGTCGCACAGCTCGATGAAGTGGGCGCCCTTCTGGGCCGACTCGGAGAACAGGATGCCGTTGTTGGCGACGATGCCGACCGGGTGGCCGTGGATGTGCGCGAAGCCGGTGACCAGGGTCTGTCCGAACTCCGCCTTGAACTCCGCGAAGCGCGAGCCGTCCGCCACGCGCGCGATGACCTCGCGGACGTCGTAGGGGGTGCGGGAGTCGACCGGCACCGCGCCGTAGAGCCCGTGCGGGTCCACCTTCGGCTCGACGGACTCCGCGACCGCCCAGGGCAGGGGCCCGCGCGCGGGGAGGGTGGCCGCGATGTTCCGGACGATCCGCAGCGCGTGCGCGTCGTCCTCGGCGAGGTGGTCGGTGACGCCCGACACGCGCGCGTGGACCTCGCCGCCGCCCAGCTCCTCGGCGGTGACGACCTCGCCGGTGGCGGCCTTCACCAGGGGAGGGCCGCCGAGGAAGATCGTGCCCTGGCCGCGCACGATCACCGCCTCGTCGCTCATCGCGGGCACATACGCGCCGCCCGCCGTGCAGGAGCCGAGGACGGCGGCGATCTGCGGGATGCCGGCGCCCGACATCCGCGCCTGGTTGTAGAAGATCCGGCCGAAGTGCTCGCGGTCGGGGAAGACCTCGTCCTGCATGGGGAGGAAGGCGCCGCCGGAGTCCACCAGGTACACACAGGGGAGGTGGTTCTCGAGCGCCACCTCCTGGGCGCGCAGGTGCTTCTTCACCGTCATCGGGTAGTACGTGCCGCCCTTGACGGTCGCGTCGTTGGCGACGACCACGCACTCACGGCCGCTCACCCGCCCGATTCCGGCGATCACCCCGGCGGCCGGTGCCTGTCCGTCGTACAGCCCGTCCGCCGCGAGCGGGGCCAGCTCCAGGAAGGGTGATCCCGGGTCCAGGAGCGTGTTGACCCGGTCGCGCGGCAGCAGCTTGCCGCGCGCGGTGTGCCTCTCCCGAGCCCGTTCGCCGCCGCCGAGTCGGGCGGCGGCCAGCTTCTGCCGCAGCTCCTCGCCCAGCGCGCGATGGGCCGCCTCGTTGGCCCGCCAGGCCTCCGACGCGGGATCGCCCGCGCTCGTCAGCTCCGGTGCCTCGTGGTGCATGGCGCGGACCCCTCACCTTGTTAATGAGCGTTAACGCGTTTCCTCCAGGTTAACGACCGCTAACCTTCCTGTCTAGAATTACTTCCATGGCCACGAGAACCGACGCACCCACCCGTCGCGAGCAGATCCTCAAGGAGGCCGCCCGGCTGTTCGCCGAGCGCGGCTTCCATGGCGTGGGAGTGGATGAGATAGGGGCCGCGGTCGGCATCAGCGGCCCCGGTCTGTACCGGCACTTCCCCGGCAAGGACGCGATGCTCGCCGAGCTCCTGGTGGGGATCAGCGGCCAGTTGCTGACCGGCGCCAAGCGGCGGGTCGCCGAGGTCGACGGGAACCCCCCGGAGCGGGTCCTCGACTCGCTCATCGAGGGGCACATCGACTTCGCGCTCGACGACCGCCCCCTGATCACCCTGCACGACCGCGAGCTGGACCGCCTGCGCGACAGCGACCGCAAGCTCGTACGCCAGCTCCAGCGGCAGTACGTCGAGCTGTGGGTGGAGGTCGTGCGCGAGGTCTATCCGGCGCTGGCCGAGCCCACCGCCCGCTCCGCCGTGCACTCGGTCTTCGGGCTGCTCAACTCCACGCCCCACCTGGGGCGCCCGGGCGCGCTGCCGGGCCGCGCGGCCACCGCCGCGCTGCTGCACCGGATGACGCGGGGGGCCTTCGAGGCCGCGGGAGCGTGACGAGCGTCTCGGGGCGGCTCCTCGCCTCCTCTGGACGACGGTCGTGACTGCCCGGTAACCTGGAGCTGAGCAAGCGCTTAGCCTGGGACGGTGGCCATCGACCGAGGAACCCCCGAGGCGAGCGACCCCATACGCGAGAGCGGCGCCGGCTTAGGCGCAGAGAGGTGCCGGCGGTGCGCCGTACTGTGTTCAACGAGGACCACGAGGCGTTCCGGGAGACCCTTCGCGCCTTCATCGAGGCCGAGGTCGTCCCCGTCTACGACGAGTGGTTCGCCGCGGGCCAGGCTCCGCGCGACTTCTACTACAAGCTCGCCGAGCTCGGCGTCTTCGGTATCCGCGTGGACGAGGAGTACGGCGGCGCGGGCATCGACTCGTACCGGTTCGAGGCCGTGATGTACGAGGAGACCGCGCGCGCGGGTGTCTCCTTCGGCGGCTCCGGTGTGCACGTGCTGCTCGGCCTGCCGTACATCAAGGCGCTCGCCACCGACGAGCAGAAGAAGCGCTTCCTGCCGAAGTTCGTCTCCGGCGAGGAGATGTGGGCCCTGGCGATGACCGAGCCGGGCACCGGCTCCGACCTCGCGGGCATGAAGACCACCGCGAAGCTCTCCGAGGACGGCACGCACTACGTCCTCAACGGCTCCAAGACCTTCATCACCGGTGGCGTGCACGCCGACCGCGTGATCGTCTGCGCCCGCACCTCCGCCCCGACGCCCGAGGACCGCCGCCACGGCATCTCGCTGTTCGCCGTCGACACCAAGGCCGAGGGCTACTCCATCGGCCGCAAGCTCGACAAGCTGGGCCTGAAGGTCTCCGACACCGCCGAGCTCGCGTTCGTCGACGTGAAGGTGCCGGTCGAGGACCTGCTCGGCGAGGAGAACAAGGGCTTCTACTACCTCGGCGGCAACCTGCCCTCCGAGCGCTGGGGCATCGCGTTCGGCGCCTACGCGCAGGCCGCGGCGGCCGTCCGGTTCGCCAAGGAGTACGTCCAGGAGCGCACCGTCTTCGGCAAGCCGGTCTCGCACTTCCAGAACACCAAGTTCGAACTGGCCGCCTGCCAGGCCGAGGTGGACGCCGCCCAGGCCGTCGCCGACCGCGCCCTGGACGCCCTCGACCAGGGCGAGCTGTCCGCGGCCGAGGCCGCGAGCGCCAAGCTGTTCTGCACCGAGGTCGCGCACCGCGTCATCGACCGCTGCCTCCAGCTGCACGGCGGCTACGGCTTCATGAACGAGTACCCGATCGCCCGCCTGTACGCGGACAACCGCGTCAACCGCATCTACGGCGGCACCAGCGAGATCATGAAGTCGATCATCGCCAAGAACATGGGCCTGTAAGACCCCCGAAATCACCGGTCAGTAGAAATGGCTCCATGAGTCAGGCACTTCAGTCTCTCCTCGATCTGCTCGACCTCGAGCAGATCGAGGAGAACATCTTCCGCGGCCGGTCCAGGTCCGCCGTCGTCCCACGAGTCTTCGGCGGACAGGTCGCGGCACAGGCGCTCGTCGCCGCGGGGCGTACGGTCCCCGACGACCGGTTCGCCCACTCCCTCCACTCGTACTTCCTGCGCCCGGGCGACCCCGGCGCGCCCATCGTCTACACCGTGGACCGCATCGGCGACGGCCGCTCCTTCACCACCCGCCGGGTCGTCGCGGTCCAGCACGGGCAGCCGATCTTCCACCTCTCGGCCTCCTTCCAGAGGCACGAGGAGGGCTTCGACCACCAGACGCCGATGCCGCCCGCGCCCGACCCCGTCACCCTGCCGACGGCGGAGGAACGGATGAGGTCCTACGAGCACCTCGACCCCGAGGTCAGGGCCAAGATCCTTCAGGCGCGCGCCGAGGTCGACCTGCGCTACGTGGACGACCCGCCGCACGGCAGGTACGGGGAGCCGCGCGAACCGCGCTCGCAGGTGTGGTTCCGCGCCAACGGCAAGCTCGCCGACGACCCGCTCCTGCACGTCTGCCTCGCCACCTACGTCTCCGATATGACGCTCCTCGACTCCGTGCTCCTCGCCCACGGACGCGGCGGCTGGGCCGTCGGCGACGTCGTCGGGGCCTCCCTCGACCACGCGATGTGGTTCCACCGGCCCTTCCGCGCCGACGAGTGGCTGCTGTACGACCAGGAGTCGCCGTCCGCGTCGGGCGGGCGGGGCCTGGGCCAGGCCCGCATCTACACACAGGACGGGCGGCTGGCCATATCGGTGATCCAGGAAGGCGTGGTCCGTATCCCGCGGTGAGCGCGGGCCGGTAAGACTTGAGGCATGGCTGACGCTTCGGAACAGGACGACAACGGCGGCGGCGAGAGCACCTTCACGGTGCTCGTCGCCGCCGTGGCCAATCTCGGGATCGCGCTCGCCAAGGCCGTCGCCGGCGTGATCAGCGGATCCAGCGCGATGCTCTCCGAGGCGGCGCACTCGGTGGCGGACACGGTCACCGAGGTGATGCTGCTGGCCGCGCTGAAGCGCAGCGAGAAACCGGCGGACGAGGGACACCCGCTCGGCTACGGCCCCGAGCGCTACATCTGGGCGCTCCTCGCGGCCGTCGCGACCTTCGTCGGCGGCGCGGTCTTCTCGCTCTACGACGGCATCCACACCCTCGTCGCGGGCGAGGAACTCGGCGACCCGCTGATCTCGTACATCGTGCTCGCCGTCGCCTTCCTCCTGGAGGGCTACTCCCTGCGCACCGGCGTACGCCAGGCTCGGGGCGAGGCGAAGCGCATGAAGGCCTCCTTCAAGCTCTACCTCCGGCACACCCCCGACACCGCCGTGAAGGCCGTCGTCCTGGAGGACTCGGCCGCGCTGGTGGGCCTGCTGCTCGCCGCGGGCGGGCTGCTCGGCGGACAGCTCAGCGGCTCCGGCGTCTGGGACGGCATCGCGTCCCTGTGCATCGGCGTACTCCTGCTGTACGTCGCCTGGGTGCTGGGCCGGTCCAACGCGGAGCTGCTCATCGGGCGCCCGCTGCCCGGGCCGGTCCGGGAGCGGATCCAGGCCGAACTGCTCGCGTCGGAACACATCGAGGCCGTACTGGAGCTGACGACACTCGTGCAGGGGCCGCGCGAGGCGCTGGTCGCCGCGAAGGTCGACTTCCGGGACGTGTCGACCGCCGCCCAGATCGAGTGGGCCTGCGAGCAGGCGGAGCAGCGGCTGCGGGAGGTGTTCCCCATGGTGAGCCGGGTGTACCTGGACCCGACACCGGGGTACGCGCAACGCCGCGAGGAGGGGCTCAACCCCTGGCCGTGACCGGCCGTTTCCATGGTCCTTTCCCGCCTCTTTCTCGCCAACCGGACCTGTGCGGGGCCCCGCGCACGGCAGGATGGCGTGCACAGGACACTCAGCTGAGGGGGCGGCATGACCGGGGTGGACGGCGGTAGCTGGAACTGGCGCGGGCCGGGGGTCCGGGAGGCCTTCCTGGACGCGGCGACGTCCATGGTGGAACTGCTCGGGGAGCCCGCCGTCGTCGAGGCGTGGGAGAAGCCGAGCGCGTTGCGGGAGTACACCGTCGGGGGACTGGCCGGGCACACCGCCTGGCAGATCCTTTTCATCCCGGAGGCACTGGACGCGCCGCCGGCCGACGGGGAGATCGTGTCACTGCGCGACTACTTCATGACGCGGGTGACGTGGATCGGCGAGGACACCGGCAGCGCGGTCCATGTCCGGATCCGCCGTGGCGGCGAGGCGGCGGCCGTGCTCGGACCCGAGGCGCTCGCCGCACGCGCCGGGGCCGCCCTCGACCGCCTGCGCACCCGACTGCCCGAGGTGCCCGCCGCGCCGCCGAGGCCGCTCGGGATGCCGTCCTGGAACGGCTGGGCCCTGGGCCTCGACGACTTCCTGCTCACCCGCCTGCTCGAACTCGTCGTCCACGCCGACGACCTGGCCTTCAGCGTGGGCATCCCGACCCCCGAACTGCCCGGCCACGTCACCGAACCGGTGGTGGAACTCCTGGGCCACCTCGCGGTCCGGCGGCACGGGACGGTGAACGTACTGCGGGGGCTGTCACGGGCGGAGCGGGCGCCGGCGTCGATCGCCGGGATCTAGCTGTTCCCCCCTGGGGGCCTAGGAGAGCCCGGCGGCGTTCAGGAGATAGGCCGTCATCGGGTCGTAGTACCGCGGGCTGGTGACGTGGTCGTCCAGCGGGATGGCCACCTGGAGGGTGCCCTCGGACTCGGCGAGGAACAGGGCGGGGTCGTTGCAGTCGGCGTACCCGATGGAGTCGATGCCCTGCTGGCCCGCGAAGCCGGCCCAGCCGTGGTCGGCGACGACCAGGTCGGGCAGCGGCCGGCCCTCCCGCTCCAGACCGCCCAGGATCGCGCGCATCGGCTCGCCCGAATGGGTGTGCCAGAGCGTGGCGCCGTGCTCCAGCATCGCGACGTCCGCGAACTGCATCACGTAGCCCTCGTCGGTCTGGAGCCCGTCAGGGATGACCACGATCTCGCAGCCGGCCGTGCGCAGGGCGGCGGCGGTCGCGCGGTGCACGTCGAGCAGACCGCCCGGGTGCCCGGTCGCCAGGAGCACGATCTGGGCGCCGTCGGCCGCCTTGCGGAGCCGCGCCGCCGCCCGGTCCAGGGCGTCGGCCGTCAGCTCGGGGTCGATGGTGTCCTGCCCGTAGCGGTACTCCGGGTCGTCGTTCACGCCGCAGCGCTCCGCCATCACCGCGAGCACGTCCTGCTCGTCGGTCCAGCGGTCACCGAGCTCGAGACCGAGCCACCAGTTGCGCTCGCCGTTCGCCAGCTTGCGGTAGTGAGAGAGGTTGTTCTCGCGGGGCGTGGCCACATCACCCGCGATACGCGTTCTGACGAGGTGGTCGACGAGCTCTTGGCGGCTGGGGATCCCGGGTATCGGCATAGGTCCATTGTGCCGTCGGCGCCGGTGTGCGACCCGGATGTCCCGAACGCTGGGATACGGGTCACTCGTGAGGGAGGGGTTGTCAGTGCCGTGGTGCAGGATCGGCGCGTCGGCTCTTCGAGGAATGCGGGGATCACTGTGTCGATCACGAACCAGCGGGTGCGGGAGTACGCCTTTCTGAGAGCGCTGTACGGCGACGACTACTACCCGGACCAGGTGCTGGACAAGGGCCGGGCGATCCTGCTGGCCCTGTGCGAGCGGATCGAGACGGAGCGGCCCGCGGACCTGGTCGCGCTGTACGTGCTCACGGAGGCGGCGACGGAGGGGTTCAACGCGCTGGAGGCCGAGTTCGACGCGGCGGGCAGCGAGATCGAGACCGTCGCCCGCGAGGAGATAGCGGAGGACTTCTCGTTCGTCGCCTCCGCCTATGGATTCGCCGACGCCGACGCGGAGGAGCTGGTGGCGGCCCGGGAGTGGTGACACGCGGTCTGCGCGCGGCTTCGACGCCGCGGGATGGGAGGGGGCGGGGCACCAGCGTTCCGCGAGTGCCCCGCGGCGCCGTGTCAGGCGTTGGTGCCGATGTGGAGGGTGCCGTCGGGTGTGGCGGTGGCGTAGGTGCCGAAGATGGCACCGTTGTTGTCGACCAGGCTGCTGACGCTCCAGTTGCCGGTGGTGCCCTTGCGGACCCGGTCCCAGACACCACCGTTGACGACGGCCTCGACATGGAGGTCACCGTTGGGCAGGCCGGCGGAGGAGATCTGCGTGACGGCTCCGCCCGCGTCGATCCGGCTGCTGGCGCCCCAGGTGCCGGTGGCGGCGCGGGTGCGGTCCCACACCTCGCCGTTGACCAGCGCCTGCACGTGCAGGGTGCCGTTGGGCAGGGCGCCGGCCGCGACGTCCTTGACGGCTCCGCCCGCGTCGATGCGGGAGCTGGCGCCCCAGGTGCCGTTGGTGGCGCGGGTGCGGTCCCAGATCTCGCCGTTGACGAGGGCCTGTACGTGCAGGGTGCCGTCGGGCAGCGCGGCCGAGGCGAGGTCGGTGACGGCTCCGCCCGCGTCGATCTTCGTGCTGTTGCTCCAGGTGCCGTTGGCGGCCCGCGTACGGTCCCAGATCTCACCGTTCACGACGGCCTGCACATGCAGGGTCCCGTCTGGCAGCGCGGCGGTGGCGACGTCGGTGATGGCGCCCTGGCCGTCGATCATGGAGCTGGCGCCCCAGGTGCCGGTGGCGGAGCGGGTACGGTCCCAGATCTCGCCGTTGACGAGGGCCTGGACGTGCATCGTGCCGTTGGGGAGACCGGCCGCGGCGACAGCGTTGACGGCGCCGCCCTCGTCGATCAGGTTGGCGGTGGGGTCCCACGGGCCGCCGTCCGGACGCGCCCGGTCCCACACCCGCCCGTGCGGAGTGGCGGTGTCCGTGGAGATCTGGACGTCCAGGTAGTCCTGGTCGATGTTGATCGTCGTACCGCCCCAGGTCTCGTTGTGGCCGCCCGAGTACTGGTGGATCCGCTGGTGGTTGCTCCAGCGCGAGCTGGGCACGACCGGATCGGCGGTGTCGGCGACCCCGTTCCACAGTGCGTCGAAGATGACGTCCGGCATGGTGTAGCCGCTGTAGTTGTCGACCAGGTCCTTGATGCCGGAACTGCTGCTGCTGTAGATCCCGGAGTGGTAACCCCGGGCGTGCAGTTGCTCGGTCCAGGCCGACTCGAACGTCAGCACCTTGGAGGTGTACGACGAGGAGTACGCCTCCATGTCGTAGTACAGCGTCGACCCGGGCCCGAATCCAAGGGCGGTGGCGTTGCTGATGGCGTCGTTCGCGGCCCCGATGCCCTGACTCGCGGGCGAGGTGATGCCGGAGGCCTGCGTGCCGACGTAGATCGGAACGAACCGCCAGCCGTCGTCGGCCTGTTGCTGCACCCAGCTCGCCGTCAGGTTCGGCTGACTGCAGGCACGCTGCGAGCCGCCGATGTAGATGCCCACCGCGCTGTACGGCGAACTCGCCTGCCAGCTGCTCATGGCGCCGGACGAGGGCGCGGCACAGGTGTCGAAGCCCTTGCCGGTGTAGTTGGTGGCGGTGGCGGGCAGGGCGGCCGCGGTGGCCTCCGCCGCGAGGAGCCCCGGGGACTCCTCCGACTCCTGGACACGGGGTGCCGCCGTCGGGACGTCGGCGCCGGTCAGGATGGAGCGGACGAGCGCCGGGTTCGTGTCGTACGTGGCGGTGATGCTCACGTCGGCCGCCTTGGCGCGGTACTCGCGCCCGTCGGGCCTGGCCACGGTGCCTTGCCGGTCCGCCGGGTTGGCGGCGGGCTCGACCAACAGGGCCTCGGTGCGTCCCACGGCGTGGCTGGGGCAGTCCTGGTCGGCGGCCGGCTGCCCGAGGTACACCGCGTGCTGGTCGAACCGTACGCAGGCGGTCGGGTTCTTGGCGAGGTCCACGACCTTCCAGGAGCTCGGTACCGTGAACCGGTGTCCCTGGTAGACCAGTTGCTTCGCCGCGGGTGCCGGCTCCGCCTGAGCGGGAGCACCGCCGAGCGCGGCCAGACCGAGAGTCAGAAGTACGGTGGCCGCGGTCGCTCTTCGGGATCTCCTGCGCCCGGGGCCCTTGTTGCTCCTCGTACGTAATGGCATGCGTGTCCCTACCTCTTGCCGGATTCGGATGTCAGCGGGGGAGAACGATTCGCGCAGCGCCGACCGAGGAACGAAGAAGAGCGCGCGTCAGAAGGGGCGCGCCGAATGTCCTTCGGTGAAATGGAAGGGCGCTACGAGCGCGACCGTGCCGGGGCACGGCGTCGCGAGCGAATCATGGGCGTGGGAAGACGCATCCCCCTGTGCGTCGTCGAGTGCATCCAGGCGGCCTGCTGGGTCGGAGTGGTTCCGCCGGAACTGCCTGATCACCATAGAAGGGGCTGCTGGGGAAGTCGTTCCCAATGGGTGCACAGGGACTTGGCCTCGCGTCTACTCCGCAAGGCAGCCAGGCAGTTCGCTCAGCGGAACCGCCGACTGACCTTCGGCCGGCTCGAAGGCGCGGTCGTCCGTCCCCGCGGTGTGAACTACGGCAGAGAACCACGTCCTGATATCAAGGACCCGGTACTCAATCGCTCCGCAACGCGAACCACAACTCCATCCGTACATCAGGATCGTCGAGGTCCGCCGCCAGCAACGACGTGCAGCGGGCGATGCGTTGGCGGACCGTGTTGCGGTGGACGGACAGGGCGACCGCCGTGCGGTCCCAACTGCCGTGCAGGGAGAGCCAGGTGCGGAGGGTCTCGGTGAGGGCGGCGTTGGCGGCGACGGGCGCGAGGAGGGTGCGGGCGTACGCCTCGGCGTCGGACGGGGGGACGAGGTCGGCGAGCGCGGCGCGCTCGCCGTGCCGGACCAGCGCGGCGCGGGTGGCGCGGGCGCGGCCCAGCGCACGGGCCGCCTGCGTGTCGGCCGCCGTCCACTCGTGCGGTCCGGCGGGCGCGCTGACGCCGCAGGTCCAGTCGGGCTGCGCGGCGACCGCCCGGTCGTCGGGCACCAGGACACGTACGACGTCGCCGTCCGCGTCGACCAGCGTGGAGCCGAGCGCCGCCCCGAGCGCGGACGCGGCGAAGGTGTCCGGCGCGGGGCCGTCCCCGGCGGGCCGCGCGTGCACGACGACCCACCGCTCCCCGCCGCCCAGCAACGGCGCGACGGCCTCCGGCGAGGCCCCGAGGAGCAGCCGCACCAGCGCCGCCGACCGTGCCGCCCCGCTCCCGCTCTGGTGCTCGCCGGTGAGCAGGGAGAGCAGGACCGCCGCGACGGAGGCGATGGTGTGGTCCCCGGGTTCGCGGCCCGGCGCGCCGACCCCGAGCACGAAACCCCGGCCGGCTCCGAGGGCGTAGGCGGCGAGGTGCGTGCCGTCCATGGTGTCCGTGGCGGACGAGGGCGAGGGTGAGCGCGGGGGTCCCGCCCGCGTCCCCGACGGCCGCACGACCCGGGCCAGCGCGGCGAGGGCCTGCTCGGCGGGGGTCAGTCCGGTCGGGGTCTGTCCGGTCGGGGTCTGTCCGGCCGGGGCCTGCTCGGCAGGTGTCTGTCCGGCCGATGCAGCTTGCGCGGCCGATGCAGCTTGCGCGGCCGATGCCGCTTCCGCGGCCGGGGGGCGGACGGCCTGCGTCTGCCCGGCTGACGGCCGCGCGAGCGGCGCCCGCACGGCCGGCGACAGCACGGCGGCCCCCTCCGCCACTTCCGCCTTCACCACCCTCCCCGCGCGCGCCAGCTCCGCCCCCTCCGGCCCGTACAGCACGGTCCAGCCCCCCACCCGCTGGGCGAGCTGCCGCAGCACCGCCGGCACCGGATCCGGGCGGGCGGCGGCCGCGGCGAGGCTCTGCTGGGCCTCCGTCACCCGGCGCAGTTCCGTGTGCCGGGCCTGGGCCATGAGCTGCCAGACCGCGCGGGCGACGGCCGAGAAGGTGGTCCGGGGCGGGACCTCGAGGAGCGGCAGGCCGTAGTTGTCGCAGGCCGCGACCAGGGCGCGCGGGACGGTGTCGTGGACCGGGGCCAGGCCGAAACCGAGGGCCGCGCCCCCCGCGGCGACGATGCGGGAGACGTAGTCGTCGAAGTAGGTACCCGAGCCCGCCGCCTCCGGGATGTGCACCCCGGCGGTGAGCAGCAGCTCGCCGCCCAGCAGATACGGGTACGGGTCCGCCATCTCCGAGGTGTGCGCCCAGTGGATCACCGTGTCCCCCTCGGACGGTCCGGCGATCCGGACCAGGCCGAGATCCTCCCGGGCCAGCAGCGCGGAGAGCGGTACGGGCGGAGTCGGCGGTACGGGCGTGACAGGTGGGGCCGACGCGTCCGGCATGGTGGACGTTCCCTCCATCCGGTTAAGCAGCAATGGATGAAACGTACACTTCAGTGTCTCTTTCCGGCCACCTAGTGTCGTGACCGCCGGCAGCCGCGGGTACGGGCGGATGTCCCCGCGACCAGCCACCGGCCAGAACCCCCAGCTCCCCACCCACCACCCGCACGACACGCCACCGAGCGCCCGGAGGAGACCCCATGGCCGTCGACTACACAGTGATCGTCGTCTATCTGGCCGGCATGCTGGCCATGGGCTGGTGGGGCATGCGCCGCGCCAAGTCGAAGAGCGAGTTCCTCGTCGCGGGCCGGCGGCTGGGACCGGCCATGTACTCCGGGACCATGGCGGCCATCGTGCTGGGCGGCGCGTCCACCATCGGCGGGGTCGGCCTCGGCTACCAGTACGGGATCTCCGGTGCCTGGATGGTCTTCACCATCGGCCTCGGACTCCTCGCGCTGTCCGTCTTCTTCTCCGCCCGCATCGCCCGGCTGAAGGTCTACACCGTCTCCGAGATGCTCGACCTCCGCTACGGCGGCCGCGCGGGAGTCATCTCCGGTGTCGTGATGTGGGCGTACACCCTCATGCTCGCCGTCACCTCGACCATCGCGTACGCCACGATCTTCGACGTCCTCTTCGACATGAACCGCACGCTCGCGATCGTCCTCGGCGGCTCGATCGTCGTCGCCTACTCGACGCTCGGCGGCATGTGGTCGATCACGCTCACCGACATGGTGCAGTTCGTCGTCAAGACCATCGGTGTGCTGCTCCTGCTCCTGCCCATCGCCGTGGTCAAGGCCGGCGGGTTCAGCGAGATGAGGGCGAAGCTGCCCACCGAGTACTTCGACCCGCTGGGCATCGGCGGCGAGACGATCTTCACCTACGTGCTCATCTACACGTTCGGCATGCTGATCGGCCAGGACATCTGGCAGCGCGTGTTCACCGCGCGCAGTGACACCACGGCCAAGTGGGGCGGCACGGTCGCCGGCACGTACTGCCTGGTGTACGCCGTCGCGGGCGCCGTCATCGGTACGGCGGCCAAGGTCATGTACCCGACGCTGCCCAGCGCCGACGCCGCCTTCGCGACCATAGTGAAGGACGAACTCCCGGTCGGGGTGCGGGGGTTGGTGCTCGCCGCCGCCCTCGCCGCCGTGATGTCGACCTCCTCCGGCGCCCTCATCGCGTGCGCCACCGTCGCCAACAACGACATCTGGTCGCGGCTGCGGAGCGGCGCCGGTGCCGGTGCCGGTGCCGGTGCCGGTGCCGGTGCCAAGGACGCTGAGGAGCGCGACGAGGTCCGGGGCAACCGGGTCTTCATCCTGATCATGGGCATCGGGGTGATCTGTACGGCGATCGCGCTGAACAACGTGGTCGAGGCGCTGACCGTCGCCTACAACCTGCTCGTCGGCGGACTCCTCGTCCCGATCCTCGGCGGACTGCTCTGGAAGCGCGGCACCGCGCAGGGCGCGCTCGCCGCCGTCGTGGTCGGCGGCGTCGCCGTCATCGGCCTGATGGCGACGTACGGCATTCTCGCGAACGAGCCCGTCTACTACGGACTGCTCTCCTCGCTCGCCGTGTACGTGATCGTCTCGCTGGCCACGCCCGCGACCGACGCCGCCGTGCTGGCCGCCTGGCGGGAGCGCCTCGCGGGCCGCGGTGCCGAACCCTTGTCCGAACCCGTCCCTGTCCACCAGTAGAGTCGTATCAGCTGCGCTTAGTTGTACTTAGATGGACTTAGCTGTACATACGCGATGGTGCGTAGGAAAGAAGGCATTTCATCATGAGCGGTTACGAGACGCCCCGCGGCCCCGTCGACTCGTCCCGCGTTCCGCGGTACGCGGGGCCCGCGACCTTCGCCCGGCTGCCGCGCCTCGACGAGGTCGGCACCGCCGACGTCGCCGTGGTCGGGGTGCCGTTCGACTCGGGCGTCTCCTACCGGCCGGGCGCCCGCTTCGGCGGCAACGCGATCCGCGAGGCGTCCCGGCTGCTGCGCCCCTACAACCCCGCCCAGGACGCCTCGCCCTTCGCCCTCGCGCAGGTCGCGGACGCCGGTGACATCGCGGCGAACCCGTTCAACATCAACGAGGCCGTGGAGAGCGTCGAGGCGGCGGCCGACGAACTCCTCGGCACCGGCGCCCGGTTGATGACGCTGGGCGGCGACCACACCATCGCGCTGCCGCTCCTGAGGTCCGTGGCCAAGAAGCACGGGCCCGTCGCGCTGCTCCACTTCGACGCGCACCTCGACACCTGGGACACCTACTTCGGCGCCGAGTACACGCACGGCACCCCGTTCCGCCGGGCGGTGGAGGAGGGCATCCTCGACACCGAGGCGCTCTCGCACGTCGGCACCCGCGGCCCGCTGTACGGCAAGCAGGACCTCACCGACGACGAGAAGATGGGCTTCGGCATCGTCACCTCGGCGGACATCTACCGCCGTGGCGCCGACGAGGTCGCCGACCAGCTCCGTCAGCGCATCGGCGGCCGGCCGCTCTACATCTCCATCGACATCGACTGCCTCGACCCGGCACACGCGCCCGGCACCGGGACGCCGGAGGCGGGCGGCATGACCTCCCGCGAACTCCTGGAGATCCTGCGCGGGTTGTCGTCCTGCAACCTGGTCTCGGCGGACGTGGTGGAGGTCGCGCCCGCGTACGATCACGCCGAGATCACCGCGGTGGCGGCCTCCCACACGGCGTACGAACTCACCACGATCATGTCCCGCCAGATCGCCCAGGCCCGTACGGACGGCGACCGGATCACCCAGGCTCGTAAGGACGGCGAAGCGAAGTGACGCACGACCACGACCTGGTGCTCCGCCCCACGGCCGCCCAGACCTCAGCCGCCCTGAACCCGCCCGCCGGGCGCAACGGCGGGGACCTGGTCGTGGAGACCCTCACCGGTCTCGGCGCGACGACCGTCTTCGGCCTGCCGGGACAACACGCCCTGGGCATGTTCGACGCCCTGCGCCGCTCGTCCCTCCAGTACGTCGGCCTGCGCGTCGAGAACAACGCGGGCTTCGCGGCGGACGCCTACGGCCGGATCACCGGCGAGGCGGCCCCGCTGCTGCTGTCGACCGGTCCGGGCGCGCTCACCTCGCTGGCCGCGCTCCAGGAGGCGGCCTCGGCGTCCTCCCCGGTCCTCGCCATCAGCAGCCAGGTCCCGACCGCCGGGCTCGGCGGCGGACGCCACGGCTACCTGCACGAACTCCCCGACCAGCAGGCCTCGTTCAGGGGAGTGGTGAAGTCCGTCCACACGGTCCGCAGCCAGTCCCAGATCCCGTCGGCGATCGCCGCGGCGTGGGAGTCGGCGCTGACCGTGCCGCACGGCCCGGTGTGGGTGGAGATCCCGCAGGACGTCCTCCTCGCCGAGACCGCCCTGCCGGTCGTCACGGCGATGGACGCGACTCCCGAGGACGTCGTCCCGCGCCCCGAACTGACAGCTGTGGCGGCCGACCTGCTCTCCCGTGCCGAGCGCCCCGCGATCATCGCGGGCGGCGGTGTCGTACGGGCGGACGCGTCCGGCAAGCTCCGCCGGCTCGCCGAGAAGCTGAACGCCCCGGTCGTCACCACCTTCGGCGGCAAGGGCGCCTTCCCCTGGGAACACCCGCTCTCCCTCCAGTCCTGGCTGGAGGACCGCCACACCACGGACTTCCTGGAGGACGCGGACGTCCTCCTCGTCGTGGGCTCCGGCCTGGGCGAACTGTCCTCGAACTACCACACGTTCAAGCCCCGGGGCCGCGTCGTCCAGATCGAGGCGGACCTCGGCAAACTGGAGTCGAACCACCCCGCGCTGGGCATCCACGCGGACGCCCGCCTGGCACTGTCGGCGCTGCTGGAGACGGTGTCCGACCGGGCGGACGACACGGCGCCCGAGCGGGTCGCCACGGTGCTCGCCCGGGTCGGCGAGCGCATCGCGGCCCAGGAACTCACCCTGGAACAGGACGTGTTGGCAGCCGTCCGTCGGGCCCTGCCGGCCGGTTCCCCGTCCTTCTGGGACATGACGATCCTCGCCTACTGGGCGTGGTCCGCCTTCGACCCGCGCGGGACGAACACCATGCACTCCGCCCAGGGCGCGGGCGGCCTCGGCTACGGCTTCCCCGCGGCCCTCGGCGCGGCGACCGCCGACCCGACCAGCCCGGTCCTTGCGGTCTCCGGCGACGGCGGCGCGTTGTATTCGATCGCCGAACTGGCCACGGCCAGGCAGTACGACCTGAACGTCACCTGGCTGATCGTCGACGACGGCGGCTACGGCATCCTCCGCGAGTACATGACGGACGCCTTCGGCCAGTCCACCGCGACCGAGCTGTCCCGCCCGGACTACGTGGCCCTCGCGGAGTCCTTCGGGGTGCCGGGCGTGCGCACCACTCCCGAGACCCTGGAGGCGGACCTCTCGAAGGCCCTGGCGACGCCCGGACCCTCGGTGGTGCTGCTCCCGGCGGTACTGCGGATGTTCGCGCCGACGCACCTGGGCTGACGCCGGCGCACCCGGGCCGGCCGCCGCGCCTCGCGCAGCCGGGGTCACCGGGGCAGCGCCAGCTCCGCCCAGGTCGCCTTCCCGGGGCCGTGCAGGCGGGGGCAGAAGCCCCAGCGTTCGGCCAGCGCCTGGATGAGGGTGAGCCCCCGGCCGCCCTCGTCGCCGGGGGCCGCCCGGCGGGGAAGGGGCCGCCGGTCGTCCGCGTCGGCGACCTCCACACGCAGCCGGCCTTCGTACGTCGCCAGCCGCAGACCGATCTCGTGACCGGGCGGGGCACAGGCGTGCCTGAGGGAGTTGGTGATCAGCTCCGAGAGCAACAGCTCGGCCGCTTCGGCCACTTCGCCGTCGATCTGCCAGTGGCTGAGCTGGGCGCGGAGCAGTTGTCGGGCGTGTGGAGCGCTGCGCGGGGTGCGGGGGAGCTGCCAGCTGGCGTCGGTGACGGTGCTGTTGGCGGCGGCTTCGGGCATGGGGGTCCCCTCCTGACCGGGCAGGTTACGGAGGTTGAACTCCCCGCTGGATACGAGGAGTTCAACCGGTCGGACCGTGACTACCAGATCGCCTCGACCCACTCGGGGTGGTCGATGAACGGGTTGCGGTTGTGCTGGTAGGTGTCGTAGATGGCCTGGTTGCGCTTCTCCTCGAAGGCGCTGGGCGGGTCCGCCTCGTTCCACGCCTTGAGAACGGACAACTTGCCGATGTACGGGTTGCTGCCGTTGCCGACCTTCTCGTTGGGTTCGAGGTCGGCCCAGCCGTCGTCGCCCTCGTAGCGCACGGCCATGTAGAGGATCATGCGGGCCACGTCGCCCCGGTCCGCCGCGCGAGGCGCGAAAGAGTCCGAGTCGACAGTGCTGCCGCCGCCGTTGGTGACGGCGCTGCCGCCGTTGTCGAAGTCCAGGTTGCCGCGGATGCTGTTGACCTGGACGTCCGCGGGACGTAGGTGGTGCAGGTCGGTGCCGGGACCGGTCGCCTCGCCGAAGTCGCCGTGCGACTTGGCCCACGTGTGCTCGCGGTTCCAGTCGCCGACGTCGCCGCCGTTGAGGGTCTTGCTGCGCGAGACCCCGCTGTACAGCAGGATCACGTTGCTGCTGTTGTTCGGGTCCTGGTCGGTGACCTTCAGCGCGTTCCAGACCGCTGAGTACGAGATCTTGGTCTGGCTGCTGATGATCGTGTGCAGCGAGGACTTCAGGCTCGTGCCGGTCTTGCCGATCGCGTTCTTGTAGTACGTGCTGTCGTACGCGGTTGTCGTGGCCGCCGCGGGGGTCGCGGTCACGGCGGGGAGGGTGAGGCCGACGAGCACGGCGGACGTGGCCACCGCAAGCGCCTTCCATCTGCCTATCTGCGCAACGGACATGGGGGTGCCCTTTCCCGGGATCGACACGCCGAAGATCGCTGCGCCCGGTTCAACGAGGCCTCGATCTACGCGTGTTGACTTTTTTGATAACCGGGAGCGTGGCATGCCCTGGGGGTCGGCGGTGTAACCAATGAGAGGCTTTTGTGTGACGATATGGAATAGAGAGCAACCCCTGACCGTGAAAACGGTCAGGGGCTGCTTTGATCGAGGGTTTACCCCAACTGGCGCAGGGTTTCCCCTAGTTGACGTCCGACGGGTCGAGCCGGTACAGCGACTGGGTGCTCTGGGTCGCGGTGTCGGTCCCGGATCCGGAATCTGTTCCGGAGCCCGTTTCCGAGCCGGTTTCGGAGCCGGCCCCGGAGCCGGAGGACGACGTGGCCGTGCCGCCGTACTCGCTCTCCTTCACCGCCGTGGCGTTCTTCTCCACCCACGCCGTGACCTCGGAACTGACGGTCGAACCGCCGCCCATCCCGCCACCGCCGCCGCCGAGCTGGATGTAGTGCAGCTCGCCGTTCTTCACCAGCTCTTTGAGCCTGGTGAGCGTCATCGCCTTGTCGGTGCCGGACCAGCCCCACATGGAGATGACCGGCTCCCCGCTGCTGAGAATCAGCGACGCGGCGGTCTGTGAACTGGACACCGCGAGCAGCCACTCGGCGCCGTCCTGGTTCTTCTTCAGGTAGCTGATCAGCTCGCTGCTGGTCTCACCGCCCATACCGCCACCGCCCATACCGCCGCCCGTACCGCCACCGCCGCCGAAGCCGCCGCTGGGCGGCCGGCCAGCGGTGCCGCCCGCCTCGCCGGTCCCGCCGGCGCCGTTCGGAGGCGTACCCGTGCCGCCGCCCTGCTGACCGCCGGGCGCGGTTCCGCCCGGGGCGCCGCTGGGCATGCCGCTCGGCGGCGTACCGGTGCCACCGGCCTGACCGGACTGGCCGCCCTGACCCGCCTGGCCGTTCTGCCCGCCGCCGGGCAGTTCGCCCCCGGCCATGGCGCCGCCGCCCATCCGGCCGCCGCCTCCGCCGCCCCCGCCGAAGCCGCCGCCCGTCGAGGGCCCGGCCGTCGGATTGGTACCGCCCATACCGCCGGCCGTGCCCGCGGGCACCGCCGCGGCGAACGCGGCGGGCCCGGCGACCGAGGCCACGATCGCCGCGGCCACGGAGGCCGCCAGCAGTCGTGCCCGGTTACCGGAGCGGAAGACCAGCAGACCGGCGATCGCCAGCGCCATGACCACCGCGATCGCCGGCCACAGCCAGGTGTTCCAGCCGGAGGCCCGGCGCAGCAGCACGACGGCCCAGATGCCGGTGACCGCCAGGCCGAGAGGCAGCACCCACGCCCACCGCCTGTCCGCCCGGAAGGCGCGCAGCAGCATGACACCGCCGCCTCCGCAGAGCGCCGCGATGCCGGGCGCGAGGGCGGTCGTGTAGTAGGGGTGCATCGTGCCCTCGGCCATGCTGAAGGTGAGGAAGTGGAGCGCGGTCCAGCCGCCCCACAGCACCAGCGCGGCACGCGTCGGGTCGGTGCGCGGGGCGCGCCCGCACAGCACCAGGCCGCCGGCCAGCGCGATGCCCGCGAAGGGCAGCAGCCACGAGATCTGGCCGCCCAGGATGTCGTTGAACATCCGGCCGATACCGGCGGTCCCGGAGAAGCCGCCGCCGCCCTCACCGCCGCCTCCGCCGTTGCCGTCGCCGCCGAAGACCCGGCCGAGGCCGTTGTAACCCATGATCAGGTTCCAGGCGGTGCCGTCCGTCGAGCCGCCGATGTACGGCCGCTCCGAGGCGGGCACCAGCGACACGGCGGCGGGCCACCAGAAGCTGGCGACCGCCAGGGCCACGGCCGCGAGCAGCAGGTTCACGAGCCGCTTCACGAGGCCGAGCCGGGACGCGTACAGGTACACGGCGAAGACGGCGGGCAGCGCGATGTAGCCCTGGAGCATCTTCGTGTTGAACGCGAGCCCGAAGCACACCGCCGAGCCGATGAGCGGCAGCAGCCTGCCGTCCCGCGTCGCGCGCAGGCCCAGCGCCGCGCCCGCCACCATCAGCAGCACGAGCAGCGTGTCGGGGTTGTTGTCCCGGTTGATGGCCACCGTGATGGGGGTCAGCGCGAGGACCAGCGCGGCCACGGTGGCCGCCGCGTGTCCGAAGACCCGCTTCACGGAGGAGTGCAGGATCCAGATGGTGCCGAGCGCGGACGCGATCAGCGGCGCCATCATCTGCCAGGTGCCGTATCCGAGGACGCGGCAGGACAGGCCCATCACCATCAGGACGAAGGGCGGCTTGTCCACGGTCATGAAGTTGCCCGCGTCCAGCGAGCCGAAGAACCAGGCCTTCCAGCTCTGCGTGCCGCTCAGCACGGCGGCGCTGTAGAAGCTGTTGAGGCCCGACGAGGAGAGGTTCCAGGAGTACAGGATCCCGGCCAGCAGCATGATCGCGATCAGTGCGGGGAGTGACCAGCGCGGCGCCTTCTCCGGCGGCCCGGGTGGTGCGGGCGGCGTGGGAGCGGGCGAGTCGGGGGCCACGGGGACGTGGGGGTGTGGGTCGGTGGCAGATGTCACCAGGGCATCGTGCGGCGGGCTGGTGGGCGCGGGCTGTGGTGTACCTGGGTGGCACCTGTGGATCCCGGCAGCGGAGGGTCAGGGTCCGGCAACGGTTCCCCAACATGTTCCTGTTCCGTACAACCATTCGCGCGCGCGGCTGAGTCAAAGGGGCGAGCGTGCAGGGGGCGCGCTCGTATCGGCCGAGGGGATGGGAAGCGTCCATGACTCACCGGACATCCGGCATATCCAGGCGTACCCGTGTGATCGGCGCCGGTATCGGCGCCGGAATGCTCATACCGTTCGTGGCCGCCGTGCCGCCCGCCGCGGCCGCGGCACCGGCGGTCAGCTGTACGTCGGCGAAGGCGGGCCTGGCCACGAAGCTCAAGAGGGACATCACCGCGGCGCTCGCGAACCGTACGGGCACGGTCGCGGTCGGCCTCTACGACCGCAGCACGAAGACGACCTGCTCGCTCAGATCATCCACCGCGTACGACTCGGCCAGCGTCGTCAAGGTCACCGTCCTCGCCACGCTGCTCTGGGACGCCAAGAAGACGAATCGATACCTCACGCAGCGCGAGGCCGACCTCACCAAGGCCATGATCACCAAGTCGGACAACGCCGCGACCACCACGTTGTGGAGGCAGCTCGGCACGACGAAGATCAAGGGCTTTCTGACGGCCGCCGGGATGACTCAGACGAAGCTGGACGCGGACGGACACTGGGGCCTGACCCGGATCACCGTGCGCGACGAGCAGAAGCTCCTCGCGCTCGCCACCGCGAAGAACTCGGTGCTGAGCGACAACGCCCGCGCGTACATCCTCAAGCTGATGGGCCAGGTCATCTCCTCGCAGCGCTGGGGTACGCCGTCGGGGGCGCCGTCCGGAGTCGCCGTGCACGTCAAGAACGGCTGGCTGTCGCGGGCCACGCTCGGCTGGCGGGTGCACAGCGTCGGCACCTTCAAGGGCGGCGGCCACGACTACACGATCACG
This sequence comes from Streptomyces sp. NPDC050535, assembly GCF_044457665.1. Taxonomy (NCBI): domain Bacteria; kingdom Bacillati; phylum Actinomycetota; class Actinomycetes; order Kitasatosporales; family Streptomycetaceae; genus Streptomyces; species Streptomyces sp. NPDC050535. The sequence goes on along the minus strand of NZ_JBITHE010000002.1, from coordinate 428,454 downwards.
GTGCTCACCCACGGCAACAGCACCATGCAGTACGGCGTCAACACCATCCAGGCGGTCGCCAAGGTCATCCACAAGGACCTGGCGGCAAGCTGACCTGCTGCCCTCTGTCATTCGATCGAGGCGTTTGACAACGCGGTTCACGGGCGCGCGTGCGCAGCCGGCAAGCGGGCGCGGCCCGCGCCTGAACACCGGATCGGGTGCGGCGGGTTGGGGCATGCTGGGGGTGCGCTCACGCGCTCTACCTCGGTGGCAGGAGGCCGGTCGGTGTTACGCATCCACTTCACGGCGGAGGACCTCGCCCGGACACGGGTGGCCGCGACGATCGGCGTCGCGGCGGAGGTCTACTACAGCCTGGAGCTGCTGAGAGAGAGCCGGGAGCTTCCTCTCTTCCGCACGTGGCGCTCAGCGGTCGCGGGCCGGATGGGAGCCGACACGCGCCCCCTGACGTCCCTGGTTCCGGTGCGCGGTCCCGGGCTCGATCTGCTGGCCCTGATGGGCGATGTGCCCTCTCTGGACCACGCCGTGGACAACCTGCTGCACGCCCCGGTGTCGCGGCTGCGACGCGAGTTCGAGGGTCTCGACTTCCACTCCGGACACCTGCCGTGGGCCAGACGGGTGTCCGAGGGCGACCGTGACGCGCGGCGGGAGCTCGCCGAGGCCGTGCGCGCCTGCCATCGGCTGACCGTGGAGCCCTACTGGAACCGCGGGCGGTCCGGACTGGTCGCGCTGTCCACCCGTTGCGCGAACCTGGTGTTGGAGGGAGGCGTCGACCTGCTGCTGCGTTCGATCTGCGCACCACTGGTCCGCTGGCGTCCGCCGGTGCTCGAAGCCCCCTACCCGCGCCGAGTCGAGGTGCGTCTCCAGGGAAGGGGACTGGTCATCACGCCCACGGTCTTCTCGAAGCCCGCGGTGAGCCTTCTGTGGGACCCGCTCGACACCGCCCAGCCACCCAGACTGACCGTGCCGGCTCTCCGCCGGCCGCTGACCGGTACCGTACCGGCGGAAGCGGACGGGTCCGCCGTGCGGAACCTGGAGTCCCTGCTCGGCCGCACGCGAGCTGCCGCCCTGCATGTGACGGCAGAAGGCTGCACGACGAGCGAACTGGCCCGCCGCCTCAACGTCACGGCCGCGGCGGCCAGTCAGCACGCGACCGTGCTGCGGAACACGGACCTCATCACCACCAGCCGCCGAGGCGGGTCCGTGCTGCACCTCATCACCCCCCTCGGGCTGGCCCTGCTGCGGACCGGTGCCCCGACGGAACCGTGAGGCCCGAGGGCGCCGCGCCTGCCGTCCCGGCCCCCTTTAAGCCGTGACTTAAGAGGTGGGCCGCGGGTGGCCGACCTGCCCAGGATGTGGAGCCGCAACCCGCTCATCCCATCCTGGAGACCGCATGAAGACTCATCTCGCCGCCGCCCTCGGTTCCGTCGTGCTGACCGCGGGCACCTTGCTGGGCGCGCCCGCCGCCGGCGCGCAGACCGCCGCCTACCCGACCACGGCTTTCGACGTCACCTACGGGGCCAGCTACGCCCGCGGCACCCTGACTTGGTTCAACCGGTCGGTCGGGGCCGATGGAACCCTCCGTGCCGTCGGCTGCCGAAGGGCGTGGTTCGGTACGTACGATGCCTCCGGCAACCAGCTCGACGCCAGGAGCACCAGCACCCAGTGCGACACGACATATCCGATCGTGACCACAATCCCCGCGAATGTGCCCGGTGGGGCCGCGTATGTCATCGTCTGCGTCGACGATGCGACCGCGAGCCCGCTCAAGTGCGAGCGTTACAACCGGCCCTGACCGTCAATGAGCCCTGGCGAGCCGTGTGACGGCCTGCCAGGGCTCGGCTGTGCCCGAGCCTCCCGGGTGCACCGGAGGTCACCCGAGTACGCGCTCCCCGGAATTCACGATCAGTTCGCCCGCGCAGAACCAGCCACTGCCTACCGTGTCGCCATGCGCCTGCGAACCGTACTCGCCACTGTCACCGCCGGCCTGGCGGCGGCCGCCACCCTGACCGCCGCCGGGCCCGCCACCGCCGCCCGGGCCCTTGCCGCCCCGGCCGACGCCTGCTCGCCCGCCGTCTCCATCGACAGCTTCTCCGACGCGCTCGACAAGACGACGTACGAGGGAACCTTCGTCGGCAACTTCTCCGCGCTCGCCGTGGACCGCGAGGGGCGGATAGCCGCGGTCTCCGACCGGTCCGCGCTCTTCACCCTCGACGCGAAGACCCTTCGGCCCACCGGCGTCGTCCCGCTCGCCGACGAGAACGGCGCCGCGCTCGACTCCGAGGGCCTGGTCGTCGACAGGGACGGCACGCGCCTGGTCTCCTCCGAGACCGAGCCCTCCGTACGCCGCTACTCCCGCGACGGCAAGATCCTGGACCGCCTGCCCGTGCCGGACGCGCTCAAGGTCGCCCCCGCGGGCCGCGCCACCACGAACCAGACCTTCGAGGGCCTGACCCTGCTCCCGGGCGGCCACACCCTCCTCGCCGCGATGGAGAACAGCATCAGCGGCGACACCACCGGCATCGTCCGCTTCCAGACCTGGGACCGGAAGACCTCCCACAGGTCCTTCCGCCTCGGTGACCAGTACGGCTACCGCACCGACACCGGTCTCGGCGTCTCCGAGGCCACCGCCACCCCCGACGGCCGCCTGCTCGTCCTGGAGCGCGGCTTCACCGCGGGGGTCGGCAACACCGTCCGCCTCTACCTGGCGGACCCGCGGCGCGCCACCGACACCGGTGACGTCGCGGCGCTGACCGGCCAGGACGGCGTACGGCTGGTCAAGAAGACCCTTCTCGCGGACCTGGTGAACTGCCCGTCACTGGGTGCCACGGCCAAGCAGCCGCAGCCCAACCCGCTCCTCGACAACATCGAGGGCCTGACGGTCACCGGCGGCACCAAGAGCCGGCTGAGCCTCCTCCTGGTCAGTGACGACAACCAGAACGCGGCCCAGATCACCCGTTTCTACTCCCTGCGGGTCCGCCTGCCGTAGGGCCCGATTGTTGCGGAGGGATGAAATCCGCTTCGCTGGGCGTTGGTGCCTTCCGGACGACTGAGATCTACGGAAGGCACCCGCGTGGCAGCGCAAGGGGGATGGGCACGGCGACTCGCCGGGTACGCGTGGCGGCACCCGAAGGAGGTCGTGCTCGCGCTCGGGTCCTCGCTGGCCGGCATGGCCGTGCTGGCGCTCGTCCCGCTGGTCACCAAGGTGATCATCGACGACGTTGTCGGGAACCACACCAGGGACATGGCCCCCTGGGCGGGCGCGCTGATCGCCGCCGCCGTCGTCGTGTACGTCCTCACCTACATCCGCCGCTACTACGGCGGCCGGCTCGCCCTCGACGTCCAGCACGACCTGCGTACCGAGATGTACGCGACGATCACCCGGCTCGACGGCCGCCGCCAGGACGAGCTGTCCACCGGGCAGGTCGTCGGCCGCGCCACCAGCGACCTCCAGCTCATCCAGGGCCTGCTCTTCATGCTCCCGATGACCATCGGGAACGTGCTCCTCTTCCTGATCTCGCTCGGGATCATGGCCTGGCTGTCCCTCCCGCTCACCCTCGTCGCGCTCGCCGTCGCCCCCGCCCTCTGGGTCGTCGCCCGACGCAGCCGCTCCAGGCTGCACCCCGCCACCTGGTACGCGCAGGCCCAGGCCGCCGCCGTCGCGGGTGTGGTCGACGGCGCGGTGAGCGGCGTACGCGTGGTGAAGGGCTTCGGGCAGGAGGAGCAGGAGACCGGGAAGCTCCGGGAGGTCGGGCGCCGGCTCTTCGCCGGGCGGCTGCGGACGATCCGGCTGAACGCCAAGTACACCCCGGCCCTCCAGGCCGTTCCCGCCCTCGGCCAGGTCGCGATGCTCGCGCTCGGCGGCTGGCTCGCGGTGCGCGGGCAGGTCACGCTGGGCACGTTCGTCGCGTTCTCCTCCTACCTCTCGCAGCTCGTCGGGCCCGTGCGCATGCTCGCCGTGGTGCTGACCGTCGGACAGCAGGCCCGCGCCGGTGCCGAGCGGGTGCTCGAACTCATCGACACCGAGCCGTCGATCAAGGACGGCACGAAGACCCTGCCGGCCGACGCGCCCGCGACCGTCGAGTTCGACGACGTGTCCTTCGGATACGAGGAGGGACGGCCGGTTCTCGACGGGCTGAGCTTCGAGATCCGGCCCGGCGAGACCCTCGCCGTCGTCGGCTCCTCCGGCTCCGGCAAGTCGACCGTCTCGCTGCTGCTCCCGCGGTTCTACGACGTGACGCACGGCGCCGTTCTCGTCGGCGGCCACGATGTGCGCGAGCTGACGGCCGAGTCGCTGCGGGCCGCGATCGGGCTCGTGCCCGAGGACTCCTTCCTCTTCTCCGACACCGTCCGCGCCAACATCGCCTACGGCCGCCCGGACGCCACCGACGAGGAGATCGAGAACGCCTCCCGCGCCGCCCAGGCGGACCGGTTCATCACCGAACTGCCGCACGGCTACGACACCAAGGTCGGCGAGCACGGCCTCACGCTCTCCGGCGGCCAGCGCCAGCGCGTCGCCCTCGCCCGCGCCATCCTCACCGACCCCCGCCTGCTGGTCCTCGACGACGCCACCTCCGCCGTGGACGCCCGGGTGGAACACGAGATCCACGAGGCCCTCGGCCAGGTCATGGCGGGCCGCACCACCCTCCTCATCGCGCACCGCCGCTCCACCCTCAACCTCGCCGACCGCATCGCCGTCCTCGACGACGGGCGCCTCGCGGACATCGGCACGCACGACGAACTCCAGGCGCGCTCCCCGCTGTACCGGCGGCTGCTGACGGACCCGGACGAGCTGGGCGGCGTCTCCCCGGGACACGCCCTGCCCGCCGTGCCGCGGGAGGACACCTCCGTACGGGACGAGCTGGACGCCGAGTTCGACGCCGAGCGCGGGGTCACCCCGCGGCTGTGGACCGGCGACCGCGAGCCCAAGGACACCGCGCTCGCCGGGATGCCCGCCACCCCCGAACTCCTCACCCAGGTCGAGGCGTTGCCGCCGGCCACCGACACCCCCGGCATCGACGAGGCGCGGGCGGTCACGCCGGAGGAGTCGTACGGACTGCGGCGGCTGCTGCGCGGCTTCGGGGCGCCCCTGCTGATCAGCCTCGGGCTCGTCGCCGTCGACGCCGGTATGAGCCTGCTGCTGCCGGTGCTGATCCGGCACGGCATCGACCAGGGTGTCTCCGAGGTCGCGCTCGGCGCGGTCTGGGTGGCGGCCGGTCTTGCGCTGGTCACCGTGCTCGCCCAGTGGGCGGCGCAGATCGGCGAGGCGCGGATGACCGGCCGGACCGGCGAGCGGGTCCTGTACTCGCTCCGCCTGAAGATCTTCGCGCAGCTCCAGCGCCTCGGACTCGACTACTACGAGCGGGAGTTGACCGGGCGGATCATGACCCGGATGACGACGGACGTGGACGCGCTGTCCACGTTCCTGCAGACCGGGCTCGTCACCGCCTTCGTCTCCGTCGTCACCTTCTTCGGCATCCTGGTCGCGCTCCTGGTGATCGACGTACAGCTCGCGCTGGTCGTCTTCGTGACCCTTCCGGTGCTGCTCGTCGGCACGTTCTTCTTCCGCCGGGCGAGCGTGAAGGCGTACGAACTCGCCCGCGAGCGCGTCTCGTCGGTCAACGCCGACCTCCAGGAGTCGGTCTCCGGGCTGCGGATCCTCCAGGCGTTCCGCCGCGAGGGCTCGGGCGTGCGGCGGTTCACGGAGGGCAGCGACAGCTACCGGCAGGCGCGCAGGCGCGGGCAGTGGCTGATCTCCGTGTACTTCCCCTTCGTACAGCTGCTGTCGTCGGTGGCAGGGGCGGCCGTGCTCGTCGTGGGCGCGCACCGCGTCGACGCCGGGACGCTCACCACCGGCGCGCTGGTGGCCTACCTCCTCTACATCGACCTGTTCTTCGCGCCCGTGCAGCAGCTCTCGCAGGTCTTCGACGGCTACCAGCAGGCGACCGTGTCGCTGGGCAGGATCCAGGAGCTGCTCCAGGAACCGACCTCGACGAAGGCGGCGGTCAAGCCGCTGGAGGTGCGTTCCCTGCGGGGTGACATCGCCTTCGAGGACGTCGACTTCGCCTACGGGGACGACGAAGAGGCCCTGAGTCAGGTGTCGTTGACCATCCCCGCCGGGCAGACCGTCGCCTTCGTCGGTGAGACCGGCGCGGGCAAGTCGACGCTGGTGAAGCTGGTCGCGCGCTTCTACGACCCGACCGGCGGGCGGGTGACCGTCGACGGCACGGACCTGAGGTCACTGGAGCTGACCTCCTACCGGCACCGGCTCGGCGTCGTCCCGCAGGAGGCCTACCTCTTCCAGGGGACCGTCCGGGACGCCATCGCCTACGGCCGGCCCGACGCGACCGACGCCCAGGTGGAGGCCGCCGCCCGCGCGGTCGGCGCGCACGACATGATCGCCACGCTGGAGGGCGGCTACCTCCACGAGGTCGCCGAGCGCGGCCGCAACCTGTCCGCCGGGCAGCGCCAGCTGATCGCGCTGGCCCGCGCCGAACTCGTCGACCCCGACGTCCTGCTTCTCGACGAGGCCACCGCCGCCCTGGACCTGGCGACGGAGGCGCTGGTCAACCAGGCCACCGACCGGATCGCGGGCCGCCGTACGACCCTGGTCGTCGCGCACCGCCTGACGACGGCAGCCCGCGCGGACCGGGTCGTGCTGATGGACCACGGACGGGTCGCCGAGGACGGCACCCACGAGGAGCTGCTCGCCCTGGACGGCCGGTACGCCGCGCTGTGGCGGACGTTCGTCGGCGCGGCCGAGCCGGGGGAGTCCGAGCCCGTCGGGCACCCGGCCTGACCTCTTCGTGCCCCCGGGTGACCACCGCGCAACCATTCGACCCGTCTCGTGCGTCCGTACACCAGTACGCACATGACCCGGTATGGGAGGGGCGACTGTGGACAGTGGGGCGATTCGCCGACGGGCGGCGCTCGGTCTGGCCGTGCTGAGCACGGCCGGGCTGCTGGCGCTGGTGAGCCCGGGCGCCGCGGAGGCCGCCGCGTCGTACTGCGCGGGGCGCGAGGTCCGCAAGCTGCCCTTCTCGACCGGGACCGTCCGTGTCTACAAGAGCGGCGGCTACATCTGCGCGGTGACCTTTCCGAAGAGGCAGGGGGCCCGGAAGCAGATGTCCGTCAGCGTGCAGGCGCGCGGCAGCCGGCCGGCCGTCGACAAGGGAGTGTTCTCGCACCACGCGGGCCCGGCGAAGGTGCACGCCGGGCGGCGCTGCGTGCTGGTCAAGGGTTCCGTCGGCCGGGGAGCGGTGAACTCCGGCTGGATTCTCTGCTGACCGGCCCGGATTCTCCGCCGATTCATCGCATACCCACAGGGTTCGCCCAATCACCCCTGGTGTCACGCGAGTTGCTCCGCTAGGTTCCGGCGGACATCTGCGTAACTCCAGGGGAGGGTGCATGCGCAAGGCGCTCAGATGGCTGCTGGCGCTCACAGTGCTCATCGGCACGTTGAGCACGGCCGGGGCGGCCACCGCCGCCCAGCCGGAGGCCACCACCAGTACGGCAAGTGCGGACATACTGGACCGACTGCTCGCGATACCCGGGATGAGTCTGGTCCAGGAGAAGCCGTACACCGGCTACCGCTTCTTCGTCCTCAACTACACCCAGCCGGTCGACCACCGGCACCCGTCCAAGGGCACGTTCCAGCAGCGCGTCACCTTGCTGCACAAGGACACCTCGCGCCCGACGGTCTTCTACACCGGCGGCTACAACGTCTCCACGACCCCCGGCCGCCGCGAGCCGACCCAGATCGTGGACGGCAACCAGGTCTCGATGGAGTACCGCTTCTTCACTCCGTCCCGGCCCGAGCCGGCCGACTGGTCCAAGCTCGACATCTGGCAGGCGGCGAGCGACCAGCACCGTATCTTCAAGGCCCTCAAGCGGATCTACGACAAGAAGTGGATCTCCACGGGCGGCTCGAAGGGCGGCATGACCGCCACGTACTACGAGCGCTTCTACCCGCGCGACATGGACGGCGTCGTCGCGTACGTCGCCCCCAACGACGTGGTGAACAACGAGGACTCGGCCTACGACCGCTTCTTCGCCACCGTCGGCACCAAGGAGTGCCGCGCCCGGCTGAACGCCGTGCAGCGCGAGGCGCTGGTGCGCCGTGAGCCGCTGGAGAAGGTGTACGCGGCGTACGCCGCCGAGAACGGGTTCACCTTCACCACGGTCGGCAGCCTCGACAAGGCGTACGAGGCGGTCGTCCTCGACTACGTGTGGGGCTTCTGGCAGTACAGCCTGCTGGCCGACTGCGACTCGATCCCGGCCGACGCGGTGAACGCCACGGACGAGGAGATCTGGACCTCCATCGACACGATCTCCGGCTTCTCCTTCTACACGGACCAGGGCCTGGAGCCGTACACGCCGTACTTCTACCAGGCGGGCACCCAGCTGGGCGCGCCCACCATCAAGTTCCCGCACATCGAGAAGCGCCTGATCCGCTACGGCTACCAGCCGCCGCGGAACTTCGTGCCGCGGAACATCTCCATGAGGTTCCAGCCGTCGGCGATGCGTGACGTGGACGCGTGGGTCAGGAACAACGCCGACCACATGCTGTACGTCTACGGCCAGAACGACCCGTGGGGTGCCGAGCGCTTCCGCCTCGGCAGGGGCGCCCACGACAGCTACGTCTTCACGGCGCCCGGCCTCAACCACGGCGCGAACGTCGCGGGGCTCGTCGCCGACGAGAAGGCCCTCGCCACGGCCCGCATCCTGAAGTGGGCGGGCGTCGCCTCGGCGACCGTCCAGGCGGACCCGTCGGCGGCCAGGCCGCTCGCGAAGTTCGACGCGAAGCTGGACCAGCGCGACGTGGAGCGCGAGCCCGCGTTGCGGCCGTAACTCCTGTGCTGTGCCCGCCCGTTGACCAGTGCCCGCAAAGCACTACACCGGGCGGGCGCAGCCCACCGGCTCGGTGCCGCCGAGCTGGACGTACAGGTCGGTGGCGGCCGGGCACTGCGCGCGGCTCCCGACCGCCGACGTCACCCTGTACTCCGGTGCCTTCTCGCCCTTGCCGTCGCACGCGGTCTCGCGGACCTGGCCGCTGCCGGAGCTGTAGACGCAGTCACCGACGACGGTACGGGGGCCTCCGCCGCCGCCCGGGTCGCCCGGGTGCGGGGGTTCCAGCTTGCGCATACAGGCGTAGCCCTGCGGGACCGCGCCGTCGCCGTCCTCGTCGGAGGCGGGCCGCGTCTCGCTGATGTGCAGGACGAAGTCCGTGTGCGCGGGGCAGGCGGGGCCGTCCGCGACCTTGCCGTCGTAGCGGGCGACGACCCGCGCGGCCGCCCGTTCGCTGGTGCATCGCACCTCGGTGAAACTGGTCGTCCCGAAGGAACTGCACTCGTCGACGCCGAGGAACACCGCGCCGTAGCCCGTGGGCCGCATCGGCGCCGTGACCCCGGAAGAACCGGACGCCGAGGGCTCGGCGCGCCCGGACGAGGTCGACAACGCGTCACAGCCGGTGAGTACCGGCACCGCCAGCGCGCACGCCAGCGCACCCGCCGGCAATGTTCCCAGCACGGAACGTGCAATCCGCATGGCTCGCATGGCAATCCCCCCGACACCTCCGCCCAGCGTGACCCGCGACAGCGGGCCACGCCAGGCGTACGGGGGGCTTTGCGTCACTTGGGGGCGGTGCGCCGGGTGTGCTGCGTACGCGTCATACGTCGGATGGCCCGCCCCGTGCGACATCCCCTGTCCGACTAGTACCTCAACCCGTACCCGACCGGGTACAGCACCCGCGCCGGATCGTCCGCCCGCTGCACCGGCACCGGCAGCTCGCCCCGCGGCTCCGCGCGGCCCGCGATCACCCGGGCCGCCGCGCGCAGTTCGACGTCGGTCCAGGAGTACGCCGCCAGGAAGGCCGGAACGTCCGGGAGTTGGGCCACGTCGTACGGGTTGCGGATGGCGACCGCGATCACCGGGACGCCGGTGGCGAGGAGTTGCGCGACCAGGGTCTTCTGCGAACTGGTCGCCGACACGTTGTACGTCCCGACGACCACCGCGTCCGCGTCGCCGGCCGCCGTGACCGCGCGGGCGATCGTCGCCGCCGAGGGCGCGGTGCCGGTGGACAGCGCCGTCGCCGAGAAACCCAGCTCGGTGAGTGCGCCGGCCAGGACGGTGGTGGGCGGCCCGTCGCTGCCTGACGGGGAGGCCGGGTCGGCGCCCACCACCAGCACCCTGGGTGAGCGGCGCCGGGAGAGCGGCAGCAGGCCCTCCTCGTTGACCAGCAGGGTCGTGGTGCGCTCGGCGATCCGGTCGGCGGCCCTGAGATGCCCGGCCGTGCCGACGGCGCGGTCCACTCCGGCGTTGCTGACGTACGGGTCCCTGAGCAGTCCCAGCTTCGACTTGAGACGCAGGACGCGCAGGATCGACTCGTCCAGGCGCGCCTCGGTCAGCTCGCCGCCCTGCACGGCCTTGAGTACGGCGTTCCAGGCGGTGTCGATGGAGGGCGGGTTGAGGAGCTGGTCGACACCGGCCTTGAGGGCCAGCACGGGGACGCGGTCGTCGCCGTACTTCGTGCGGACGCCCTCCATACCGAGCGAGTCGGTCACGACAAGGCCGTCGTAGCCCAGTTCGCCGCGCAGGATGCCGGTGAGGATCGTCGGCGAGAGGGTGGCCGGGTCGCCGGAGTCGTCGAGGGCCGGGACCATGATGTGCGCGGTCATGATCGAGTCGATGCCGGCGCGGATGGCCGCCCGGAACGGCGTGGCGTCCAGGGTCTCCCACAGCTCACGGCTGTGCGTGATGACCGGGAAGCCGTAGTGGCTGTCCACGGCGGTGTCCCCGTGGCCCGGGAAGTGCTTCGCCGTGGCCGCGACTCCGGCGCCCTGGTACCCCTTCACCTGCGCGGCGACCAGCCCCGCCACCGCGTCCGGGTCGGCGCCGAGGGAACGTACGCCGATCACCGGGTTGGCCGGGTTGACGTTCACGTCGGCGACCGGGGCGTAGTCCTGGCGGATGCCGAGCGCGTGCAGTTCGGTGCCGGAGATCCGGCCCGCCGTGCGGGCGTCGTCCCGTGACCTGCCCGCGCCCAGCGCCATCGCGCCCGGGAGCAGCGTCGCGGGCTTGCCAACCCGTGCCACTATCCCGTGCTCCTGGTCGGTGGAGATGAGCACCGGCAGCCCGCGGGGCTGGTCCAGGGAGGCCCGCTGGATCCCGTTCGAGAGAGCCGCGATCTGGTGCGGATCACGGGTGTTGTGCGCCCAGGCGAAGTAGATGATCCCGCCGACGCGGTACTTGGCGATCAGCTCCGCGGCCGTCCTGACGCCGATCTCCTTGAGGTTGGCATCGATGTCGGCCTGGTCGGGCGCGGTCGCCGAGTGCCCGTACACCCGCATCACGAAGAGCTGTCCGACCTTCTCCTCCAGCGTCATACGGGAGATGAGCCCGCGGAGTCTCTTGTCGTCGTGCGAGTCGGCGTACGCGCTGGTGCCGGCGGCGAGGGCGGTGGTGACGCCCGCCGTGGCGGCGAGAACGGTACGTCTGGACGGTCGTGCCGTGCTTCCCGTACTGGAGTCGCGCACGTGGCGCTCCTTCCCTGATGAAGGAAACTTCCGAGGAGTCACGAATATCCGGGAAGTTTCTTCCAGTCAAGGGTGCGCACATCAACGCGCGGCGGGCCGCGCTGGGGCCGTCACCGGCGCTGTTGGAGGGGGGCACGCCGGTGACGGCATGCTGCCGGCCGAGGGCGGAGGAGAGGGAAAGTCAGCTTTCGCAGCCAGCAGCGAGGCCGACACCGCACCACGGAGACTCACCCGACAGCACGAGGCTTGGACGAACCGCGGGGGCAACGGGTTCCCTGCGAACCAACCCCACCGTCCTCGCTGTGGGCATGCGTGCCGCTAGGGGCGGCGCCCGTCCCAAAAGAGCGGCACCCAGCCAGCGCCGGGCTCCGCGACCCACCCGACCCCAGCGCAACGCCGGGCACCCGGAAAACGCCCCAGCCTCCGGCGTCAACGCCGGGCCCCCGGCAAGCAGGGCCGTCACCGCACCCCGTGCTCGGAAACCAACGGCCAATGCCCCTGCAAGGTCCGCACCATCTCCGCGATAGCGGGCCGCCGAGCCGCCCCCGTACGCCACACCGCGTACAACCGCCGCACCGGCATGGGAGCGAGCGGCACCTCGACCACCCCGTCCGGCAGGACCCCCCGCCCCAGCCGGGGAATGAGCGCCACCCCCAACCCCGCCGCGACCAGTGCGACCAACGTCGGGTTCTCGTCCGCCTGGTGGACGATCTCCGGCTCGCACCCCGCCGCCCGCAACGTTCGCACGAGCCAGTCGTGACACACCCGCCCCGGCGGCTGGCAGATCCACCGCTCACCCTGGAGATCCTCCCGCCGCACGGCCGCCCGCCCGGCGAACGGATGCCCGGCCGGCACCAGCAGGTCGCACAGGTCGTCCCCGATCACCGCCTGCTCCACCCCGTCGGGGGCGGGCAGCGGCGCGATGTCCCAGTCGTGCGCGACCGCCATGTCCACCGCGCCCTTGGCGACGAGGTCGACGGAGAGGTGCGGATCGACCTCGGTCAGCCGGGTGTCCAGCGCGGGATGCCGCCGCGCGAGATCCGCGAGCACGCCCGGCAGCAGCCCCCGCGCCGCCGACGCGAACGCCGCCACCCCCAGCCGCCCGGCCGGCAGCCCCCGCCGCTCCTCCAGCTCGGTCTCGGCGCGCTCCACGATCGCCAGCAACTCCCGCGCGGTGGCGGCGAGTCGCTCGGCCTGCTCGGTGAGCCGCACACCCCGGCCCTGCCGTTCCAGGAGTACGGTCCTGGTCTCCCGTTCGAGCTTCGCGATCTGCTGGGACACGGCGGAGGGCGTGTACCCGAGCGAGGCCGCGGCGGCGCCGACGGTGCCGTGGACGGCGACGGCGTGCAGGGCGCGCAGCCGTTGGAGATCGAGCACGGGGCCTCCCGAAGGCGATGGTGACGTACCCACATCACGTAAGCATCGCTACATCCAACCATGCAGGAATCCGTGCTGGTGCTACACGATGTGCGGCCCGATGCTTGATCCATGCGACCCACCCGCATCGCCCTCGCCGTCCTCGTCGCCGCCGTCTGGGGCGTGAACTTCACGGTCATCGAGGTCGGCCTCGACCACTTCCCGCCCCTCCTCTTCTCGGCCCTCCGCTTCCTGGTGGCCGCCCTGCCCGCGGTGTTCTTCGTGGGCCGCCCGAAGGTGGCGTGGAAGTGGATCGTGGCGGTCGGCCTGGTGCTCGGCGTCGCGAAGTTCGGGCTGCTCTTCATCGGTATGGACGCGGGCATGCCGGCCGGCCTGTCCTCCCTCGTCCTCCAGATCCAGGCGGTGTTCACGGCCCTGATCGCCATCGCCTTCCTCGGCGAACGCCTCACCGGCATACGGCTGTTGGGCATGGCGGTGGCCCTGTGCGGGGTGGCCCTGGCAGCGGTGGACGAGGGCGCGGCCGGACCCGTCGGCGCCTTCGCCCTGGTCGTCGTCGCCGCGGCCTGCTGGGGCGTGTCCAACGTCCTCACCCGCAAGGCCTCCCCGCCGGACGCGCTGAACTTCATGGTGTGGGTCAGCACCGTTCCCGTACTGCCGCTCCTCTGCCTCTCGCTCCTCACCGAGGGCCCCTCCCGCGACCTCGCCGCGCTGCGCGCCCTGGACTGGCAGGGCGCGGGCGTCGTGGTCTACGTCGCCTGGATCACGACGGTCTTCGGCTTCGGCGCGTGGGGCTGGCTGCTGCACCGCCATCCCGCGTCGACGGTGGCCCCGTTCTCGCTCCTGGTCCCGGTCTTCGGGATGTCGTCCGCGGCGCTCTTCCTCGGCGAGTCGGTCAGCCCGCTGCGCTGGGGTGCGGCGGCGCTGCTGGTGGGCGGCGTGGGGCTGACCTCGCCGGCGCCCGTGCGCCACCGCGCGAAGGTCCATCTGGCGGACGGTCCCGCACGGCCGCAGACCAAGGAGCCAGCATGACCCCATGGCCGTAGTCGACATCCCCGGTTCCAAGTCCATCACCGCTCGCGCGCTGTTCCTGGCCGCGGCGGCGGACGGGGTCACCACCCTGACCCGCCCGCTGCGTTCGGACGACACCGAGGGCTTCGCGGAGGGCCTGACCCGGCTCGGTTACCGCGTCGGCCGGACCCCGGACACCTGGCACGTCGACGGCCGCCCGCAGGGACCCGCGGCCACCGAGGCGGACGTGTACTGCAGGGACGGCGCGACCACCGCCCGTTTCCTGCCGACGCTGGCCGCCGCGGGCCACGGCACCTACCGCTTCGACGCCTCCCCGCAGATGCGCCGCCGCCCGCTGGCCCCCCTGACGAACGCCCTCCGCGACCTCGGGGTCGACCTCCGGCACGAGGAGGCGGAGGGCCACCACCCTTTGCGGATCGCGGCGGCCGGCGTCGAGGGCGGCGACGTGGTCCTCGACGCGGGCCAGTCCTCCCAGTACCTGACGGCCCTCCTGCTGCTGGGCCCGCTGACCCGCAAGGGACTGCGGATCAGGGTCACGGAACTGGTCTCGGCGCCGTACGTCGAGATCACTCTCGCGATGATGCGGGCCTTCGGGGCGGACGTACGACGGGACGGCGACGTCTTCGAGATCGCACCCGGCGGCTACCGCGCCACCACGTACGCAGTCGAACCCGACGCCTCCACCGCGAGCTACTTCTTCGCGGCGGCGGCGGTCACCGGCCGCGAGGTGACCGTGCCGGGCCTGGGGGAGGGCGCGCTCCAGGGCGACCTGGGCTTCGTCGACGTGCTGCGCCGGATGGGCGCGCGGGTGAGGGTCGGATCCGACGGTACGACGGTCACCGGGACCGGCGACCTGCGCGGCCTCACCGTCAACATGCGCGACATCTCCGACACCATGCCCACCCTCGCCGCGATCGCCCCCTTCGCCTCAGGACCGGTCCGTATCGAGGACGTCGCGAACACTCGGGTTAAGGAGTGCGACCGCCTGGAGGCCTGCGCGGAGAACCTCCGGCGGCTGGGGATCCGGGTGGAGACGGGCCAGGACTGGATCGAGATCCACCCCGGTACGCCGGTCGCGACGGCCCCGGTCACGACGTACGGCGACCACCGCGTCGTCATGTCCTTCGCGGTAACCGGACTCCGGGTGCCCGGCGTCTCGTTCGACGACCCCGGCTGCGTACGGAAGACGTTTCCGGGGTTTCACGAGGCGTTCGCGGCCTGGGCCGAGGTCTGAGCCGGGTGGTCAGTGGGGGGTGCCGTCGATGAGTTCGCGGGCACCCTGGCGCAGCAGGGCGACGGCGACGGAGGTGCCGAGGGTCGCCGGGTCGAGGCGGCCCGCCCACTCGTGGGCGTTCAGCACGGTCTTGCCGTCCGGGGTGAACACGCAGGCCCGCAGCGACAGTTCGCCGCCGCGCTCGGACCTCGCGTAACCGGCGATCGGTGAGTTGCAGTGCCCCTGGAGGACGTGCAGGAACATGCGTTCGGCGGTGGCCTCGCGGTGCGTGGCCGGGTCGCCGAGGCCGCTGACGGTCTCGATGACGGCCGTGTCGCCCTCGCGGCACTGGAGGGCGAGGATGCCCGCGCCGATCGGCGGCATCAGCGTCTCCGGCGACAGGATCTCGGTGATCACGTCCGTCCGCCCGATGCGTTCGAGCCCGGAGGCCGCGAGGAGCAGGGCGTCGGCCTCACCGGCGGCCAGCTTCTCCAGGCGCCGGTTGGCGTTCCCCCGGAACGGTACGCATTCCAGGTCCGGATGCGAGGCCGCGAGCTGCGCGACACGGCGTACGGAGGAGGTGCCGATCCGCGTGCCGGGCGGCAGTTCGTCGAGGGTGAGCCCGACCGGGTGGATCAGCGCGTCCCGGATGTCGTCCCGCGCGAGGAACGCGGCGAACATCGTCCCGGCCGGCAGCGGCCGGTCCGCCGGGATGTCCTTGACGCAGTGCACCGCGAGATCCGCCTCACCGGCCACCAGCGCGGCGTCCACCTCCTTGGTGAACGCCCCCTTCCCCTCGACCTTGGCCAGATCCCCCATCCACTTGTCCCCGGTCGTCTTCACAGGGACGACCGTGGTGCGGATGCCGGGGTGCAGTACGGCCAACTCGGCGCGGACACGCTCCACTTGGGCCAGCGCCATGGGCGAGTCGCGGGAGACGATGCGGAGGGGCTCCGGAACGGACATGACGTTCACGATAGCGGCCCGACGGGGATGCCGAGGTCCACCCTCCGGACCCGGTATGGACGCGGGCGCCGGTGACCGGAAACGATCCTCCCCATGACCTCCCGCTCCTTCCTCATCCTCCATGGCTGGCAGAACCACCAGCCGCACGACCACTGGCAGCACTGGCTGGCCAACCGGCTGACCGGCCTGGGGCACGTCGTCGTGTACCCCCAACTGCCCGACCCCGACGACCCGGACCTCGAGGTATGGCTGACCGAGCTGTCCCGGCACCTCGCCGCGCTGCCCGGCGGCGGCGAGCGCGTGGTGATCGCCCACAGCGCGTCCGTCCTCCTGTGGCTGCACGCGGTCGCCCGCGGTGTCCCGGGGCTCGACGTCGACCGGGTGCTGCTCGTGGGGCCGCCGTCCGCGTCCGTGCTCCTCGGGTACCCGGAGGTCGCGGAGTTCGCCCCGCCCGCGTTCCCGCTCACCCTGCCCGGGCCGACCCGGCTGGTCGCGGGCGACGACGACCCGTACTGCCCCGAGGGCGCCCTCGCGGCCTACGGCGACCCCCTCGGCATCCCCACCGAGATCATCCCGGGCGCTGCCCACCTCGACCTGGACGCCGGTTACGGCTCCTGGCCCGCGGTACTGGACTGGTGCGTCGACGACTCCGCGAAGCTCACGGGCCGTTCGGCGTAGGCGCGGCGTACGCGAGGAACGCGGTCCAGGTGGCGGGGGAGACGGTGAGGTGGGGGAGGGAGGGGGCCTTGGAGTCGCGGATGTGGATGGCGGAGGTGGTGGCTATCTCGACGCAATCACCGCCTGAGCTGTCGCTGTAGCTGCTCTTACGCCACGTGACGGCGGCTTCGAGGCACTCGCCGCCCGTCGAGTCGCTGTAGCTGCTCTTGAACCACATCAGTTCGGTCATAGCTCACCTGCCAACTGCTCGATCAGGCTTAGGGATTCCTCCGGCCGGAGGGCCTGTCGACCGATCATCGCATAGCGCCGTGCCAAGATCCCGACCTCATCCGGCCTGGATACCAGGGTGCTCTGCCCTTCGACTTCCATGTAGACGAGAGTGGTGTCCTCCGGGGTCTCGATCACGGTCATTGGCCCAGGCAGCCCCGCGTGCCCAGCCGTGTCCATCGGCATGACCTGGAGCACCACGTTGGACCTCTTGGCGCAGGCGATGAGGAACTCATACTGCCCGCGCATTGCCTCGGGGCCGCCGATACGCCGTCGCAGCGCCGCCTCTTCGAGGATCACGTTCACGACACACACCGGCTTGCGGTCGAACAGCGCCCTGCGCTCCACCCGTGCCGAGACCAGTTGCTCGACCTCGTCCCCCTCCAACGGGGGGAAAGCGCAGTCCAGTACGGCCTGGGCGTACTCCTTGGTCTGCAACAGCCCGTGGATGAGCTGCGTGCAGTAGGACGACACACTCAACGCCTCCTGCTCCAGCTGCACGAACCCCTGGAAGTGCGCCGGATACCGCTCAAGCCGTAGATACCGCGAGGCCGCCGAAACAAGCCCCCCCGCCTCCAACGCCTTCTCCGCAGCCTCGATGAACTCATCGGTCGCCGGCTTCGCGCACGTCTCGACGGCACTCACCGCCGCGCCCGAGTACGCCATCCGTTCGCCCAGTTCGTTCTGCGAGAGCCCCGCCTTCGTACGCAGTACGCGCAGCACCTCCGCGAAGTACTGCGCGGCAGGCGAGGACGAGTTCTTCTTGGGCTGCCCCATCGCAGCGCCCTCCTCTACACGGCTCTACGCCAATCAACGCGCGCGCAACACCAGTTGCCGTACGCGATGGTCGACGCTCGGTCACTGGTGACGGTAGCGACCAGGGCGGACAGTGGTCTCATGAACACAGAAAGTGACGGCGTAAACCCCCGATCCCGCACCTGGCGGCGGGGGTTCATGCCGGTGGCCGGAAACATCGCCGAGGTCCGGCACGGCGCCCGGATCGTGCTGGCCGGCTGGGCGGTCCCCGACGACACCTGCGAGACGGTCGTGCTGATCGTCTCGGAACTGGCGACGAACGCGGTCCGGCACGCCCGTGTCCCCGGCCGCACCTTCGACGTGGCGCTCACGTACGACGACGGCGGCAAGGCGGTCGAGATCGAGGTCTCCGACGGGTCGCCCCGGCATCCGGTGGTGAGGCCCTTCGACCCCGACGCGACTTCGGGCCGCGGCCTACTCCTTGTCGAGGCGCTGTCCGACGTCTGGGAGGTCCGCGACCGCGAGTTCGGCAAGACCGTCTGGGTCCGGGTCCTCGGCTGACGGGTCCGGCGCGGGGTCGGCCCGGTCGGCCCGCGATCCCCGTAGCTCCGGTGTGCCCGCCGCCACGGCCGCGACCGCGAGCAGGCACAGCACTCCGCCGCTGACCAGCGCGGTCGCGCCGGACGTCCAGCCGGCGACCAGGCCGCCGCGCAGGTTGCCGAGGTTCGGTCCTGCCTGGCCGACGATCTGTTCGGCGGCCGTCACCCGGCCCAGGAGCGCGTCCGGTGTGCGGGTCTGCAGGATGGTGCCGCGGGAGATGACGGAGAAGGTGTCGGCCGCGCCGGCCAGCGCCAACAGGCCAAGGCCCGCCCACGGGTTGGTGACCAGGCCGAACAGCGCGAGCGCGGCTCCCCAGGTCGCCGCGCCGCAGAGCATCACCAGCCCCGGGCGGGCGAGGCGGGTGAGCGAGCCGGACAGGGCCGACGCGGTGATGCCCCCGACGGCCACCGCGGACAGGAACAGGCCCAGGGTGCGCGGATTGTCGCCGAAACGCTCGGCGTTGACCAGCGGGAAGAGGCTCATCGGCATCGCCAGCACGGTGGCGGCCAGGTCGGTGATCAGCGCGCCGCGCACGGCCCGGTGTCCCGCCAGGAAACGCAGCCCGTCGGCGACCCCGCGCAGCCCGGCCCGCGCCAACTCCCCCTCGGGCGGCAGCCTGGGCAGGCCGAAAGCGCCGTAGAACGCCATCCCGAAGCTCAACGCGTCGATCAGATAACAGCCGCCCACACCCAGCAGGCCCACCAGCAGTCCGCCGAGCGCCGGGCCCGCCAGCATCGTCGCCTGGAACGAGACGTGGTTGAGCGCCAGCCCGGCCCCCACCTGCTCCTTGGGCAGCAGCCGCCGGACGAACGAGCCCGCCGCCGGGCCGCCGACCGCCCCGAAGCAGGACTGCGCGGCGACCAGCGCGAGTACGCCGATCACCGGCACATGGCCGAGGAAGCCCTGCACCGCGAGCAGCAGTGAGACGGCCGCCTGCCCGACGGTGCTCACCAGGTAGATCTGCCGCCGGTCCCGCCGGTCGGCCAGCGAACCGGCGAACAGTCCGACCGCCACCATCGGCAGCGCCTGCGCCAGCCCGACCGCACCCGTCCAGACCGTGCTGCCCGTCATCAGCCAGACCTGGTACATGACGGCGACCAACGTCATCATGGCGCCCAGCATGGACACCGTCCGGCCGATCAGCAGCCTGCGGAACGCGGGGGAGGTCCGCAGCGGCCGGACGTCGAGCAGCGTACGGGCCAGAGTCGGTTTCGGGCTCATGAGTGGGCGGCGGGGCGCGGGGGCGAATTCACCGGGCGGAGGTTAACCGGCCGCCCCCGGGTGCGGCCAGTGAATTTGTCCCGGAGCGGCTCTTACTCGCCGTTGCCGTTGCCGTGGAGGTCCAGGCGCCAGTCCTGGCCGATCAGGTCCGCGCCGAAGGAGCGGTGCGGCTTCTCCGAGACCAGGACGAAACCGTGGCGCCGGTAGAGGCGGCGGGCGGCGGTCAGGACGTCGTTCGTCCACAGGACGAGTTCGTGGTAGCCGACACCGCGTGCGAAGTCGATGACCGTGCGCACGAGTTGGTCGCCCACGCCGAGTCCGCGGGTGTCCGGTTCCACGAGCAGGAGGCGGAGGCGGGCCGTGGCGGGCGCGTCGTCCCGTACGCACATCACGCAGCCCACCGGCCGTCCGTGGACCTCGGCGATCCACACGCGCTCCAGGTGCGGGTCGTGATCCTCGGCGAAGTCGGCGACGATCCTTGCCACCAGGCCCTCGTAGTCGGTGTTCCAGCCGTACTCGGCCGTGTAGAGCGCGGCGTTGCGCTGCACGATCCAGCCGAGGTCGCCGGGGCCGGGCTCGCGCAGGGTGACGTCCTCGCGGTGCGGGGCCGCGGTCCGGCTGTCGCCGAGGATCGTGCGTACCGTGCGCATCGCCTCCGCGAGCCGTGGCCGGTCGGCCGGTGCCACGGTGGCGAGCAGCGAGCCGACGGTCTCCCGCGCCCGCTCGTCCAGCAGTCCGGCGGCTTCCCGGCCCCGCGCGGTGAGCGTGACGCGCCGGCGCCGCGGGTCCTTCTCGGACGGGGCCCGCTCGACCAGTCCGTCCTGCTCGAACTTGTTCAGGATGCGGCTCAAGTACCCCGCGTCCAGCGACAGTTCCTCACGGAGGTCGGCGGCGTCCGTACGAGGGCTGTGCGCGAGTTCGTACAGGACACGGGACTCCGTGAGCGTGTACGGGGCGTAGAGGTGGCGGCCGTAGTCGAGGGCGCCGATCACGTTCGTGTAGAACCGGTTGAAGGAGCGGATGTCCTGAACGGTCATGATCGGCCCCGGGTGCTCGGCATTTATCGTTGACTCAGTCAGAGGTTCCTTCCGAGCGTAGGCCGTGCCGGGCCTCGCGTCCACGGGTGGGTTCCACCCCGAGGTGCGGGGTCCGCCGGCCGGTGGTGGGTCGGGGCCGTGCCGGTACCTCCCGCCCGTCGCCGCCGGATCAGACGTCGGGCGAGCACGGAGACCGTCCGGTGACGCGAACGTACGCGACGAGCATCTGGACGTACCGGCACGGCCCCTTCCGTCGTCCTGTGGCTGCGGGGGTGGTGCCTTCGGCCTTTGCCGGGGCTACTTCCGGGGGATTCCCGTCGACCCCCGCACCATCAACTCCCCCCGCACCGTGGCGATCCCCCCGGGCGGCGGCTCCTCGCGGCCCATGGCGATGCGGCCTGCCCGTGCTCCCGCCTCGGACAGGGGCAGGCGGACCGTGGTGAGGGCGGGCACCGCGTCGATGCTGAAGGGGAGGTCGTCGAAGCCGGCGACGGAGACGTCGTCCGGGATTCGTAGGCCCGAGTCCCGCAGGGCGGCGCAGGCTCCCAGGGCGACGGTGTCGTTGGCGGCGACCACTGCCGTCAACGTCGGGTCGCGGCGCAGGAGTTCGAGGGTCGCCTCGTAGCCGGAGCGGCGGTCGTACCGGCCGTGCACGGTGCGCGGCGGGGCGTCCTCGATATCGTGCGCGGCGAGCGCGGCCCGGTGGCCCTCAAGGCGGTGCCGGGTCGTCGTCCGTTCCTCGGGTCCTGCGATGTAGCCGATGCGCTGGTGTCCGAGCCCGATCAGATGCTCGGTCAACTCCTGGCCGCCGCCGCGGTTGTCGAAGGTGAGGGCGATCGCGTCGGCGGCCTCGGGCGAGGGCGGCCGGCCGCACAGGACGACCTTGGAACCGGCCTCCGCCAGCCTGCGCAGCTTCGCGGCGACCGCCGTGGCGTGCACGGCGTCCTCGATCGCGCCGCCGGTGAGGACCACGGCGGCGGCGCGTTGGCGCTGAAGGAGCGTGAGATAGGTCAGTTCGCGCTCCGGGGAGCCGCCGGTGTTGCACACGACGCCCAGGCGCTCCCCGCCCGCGCGCCCCCCGGGCCCGCCGATCTCCGACTGGATCGCGGCCGCCATGATCCCGAAGAAGGGGTCGGCGATGTCGTTGACGAGGACGCCGACGAGGTCGGAGGTCGCCGCGGCCAGCGAACTCGCGGGCCCGTTCAGTACATAGTCCAGCTCGTTCACCGCGCGCAGTACGCGCTCACGCGTGGACGCCGCGACGGGATAGTTCCCGTTCAGCACCCGGGACACGGTCGCGGGTGAGACCTGCGCACGCGCCGCCACGTCCGCCAGGGTCACGGTCATCTCGTCGTCCTCCGGTCGCGCAACTGGTTGATGTCTTGACTGCCGTCGTGGTGGTCGTCATATGCGGGTACATCCGACCCTGACCACGCCCCCCGCGTCCACCCGTCCGACCGATCGAACATCTCCTCCCCCTCTTTGGTCTTGTCCAATTGGCTCGACAGAGGCTAACTTCTACCAGGATAGAAAGCGCTTGCTGGCACGCTCACCAGTTCCTCAGTGGGGCGTACGGGGCGCGGAACCCGCGTACGAAGGGAATGACGTGACACGCAAGACGGTGCGTATCGCCATGAACGGCGTAACGGGGCGCATGGGCTACCGCCAGCACCTCGTCCGCTCGATCCTCGCGCTGCGTGAGGAGGGCGGCCTCGACCTGGGCGACGGCACCGTGCTGTGGCCCGAACCCGTCCTCGTCGGGCGTCGCGAGCCCGCCCTGAAAGCGCTCGCCGAGCGGCACGGCATCGAGGAGTGGTCCACCGATCTGGACGCCGTGCTGGCCGACCCGACCGTCGACCTCTACTTCGACGCGCAGGTCACCTCCGCCCGCGAGGAGTCGCTCCGGGCGGCGATCGCGGCGGGCAAGCACATCTACACCGAGAAGCCGACCGCGACCGGTCTCGACGGCGCCCTGGAACTGGCCCGGCTCGCCCACGAGAAGGGCATCAAGCACGGCGTCGTCCAGGACAAGCTCTTCCTCCCCGGCCTGCTCAAGCTCAAGCGCCTCATCGACGGCGGCTTCTTCGGCCGGATCCTGTCCATCCGCGGGGAGTTCGGCTACTGGGTCTTCGAGGGCGACTGGCAGGCCGCCCAGCGCCCGTCGTGGAACTACCGCGCCGAGGACGGCGGCGGCATCGTCGTCGACATGTTCCCGCACTGGGAGTACGTGCTGCACGAGCTCTTCGGGCGGGTCACCTCCGTCCAGGCCATCGCGGCCACCCACATCCCGCAGCGCTGGGACGAGCAGAACAAGCCGTACGACGCCACCGCCGACGACTCCGCGTACGGCATCTTCGAGCTGGAGAGCGGTGCGATCGCGCAGATCAACTCGTCGTGGGCCGTGCGGGTCAACCGCGACGAGCTGGTCGAGTTCCAGGTCGACGGGACGGAGGGATCGGCTGTGGCCGGGCTGCGCAACTGCCGTGTCCAGCACCGCAGTTCGACCCCCAAGCCGGTCTGGAACCCCGACATCCCGGCCGCCTACTCCTTCCGCGACCAGTGGCAGGAGATCCCCGACAACGCCGAGTTCGACAACGGCTTCAAGGCCCAGTGGGAGCTGTTCCTCCGGCACGTCTACGCCGACGCGCCCTACCACTGGGACCTCCTGGCCGGCGCCCGCGGCGTCCAGCTCGCCGAGCTGGGCCTGCGGTCCTCGGCCGAGGGCCGCCGCCTCGACGTACCGGAGATCTCGCTGTGACGATCCAACTGCCGGACAGTTCAGGGGTGTTGAGAGCGTACGAGCCGCGCTCCGAACCCCTCGCCCTTGCCACCGGCGCCCCGTTCACCTCTCGTGCGGTCTTCTCGGCGGCGCACGTCGTCGCCGATCCGTACGCGGACGTGTCCCCCGACTCGCCCGCCGCCGTCGACTGGGACGCGACCCTCGCCTTCCGCCGGCACCTGTGGTCCCACGGGCTCGGTGTGGCGGAGGCGATGGACACGGCTCAGCGCGGTATGGGGCTCGACTGGGCGGGCGCGGCGGAACTCATCCGCCGGTCGGCCGCCGAGGCCAGGGCGGTCGGCGGGCGGATCGCGTGCGGCGTCGGCACGGACCAGCTCACGGGGGGTTCGCTGGAGGAGGTCCGCAAGGCGTACGAGGAGCAGTTGGCCCTCGTCGAGGAGTCGGGCGCCCAGGCGATCCTGATGGCCTCGCGCGCGCTGGCGAAGGCCGCCGCCGGGCCCGAGGACTACCTGGAGGTGTACGGGCATCTGCTCCGGCAGTCGTCCGACCCCGTGATCCTGCACTGGCTCGGGCCGATGTTCGACCCGGCGCTGGAGGGCTACTGGGGATCGAGCGACCTGGACGCGGCCACCGAGGTGTTCTTGCAGGTCGTCGCGGCCCACCCGGACAAGGTGGACGGCATCAAGGTCTCGCTGCTCGACGCCGGCCGTGAGATCGACATCCGACGCCGGCTCCCGCAGGGCGTGCGCTGCTACACCGGCGACGACTTCAACTACCCCGAGCTGATCGCGGGCGATGAACAGGGCTTCAGCCACGCGCTGTTGGGCATCTTCGACCCGCTGGGGCCACTGGCGGCGAACGCCGTACGGGTGCTGGACACGGGCGATGTGCGGGGCTTCCGTGAACTCCTCGACCCGACCGTCGAGTTGTCCCGGCACCTCTTCCAGACCCCGACCCGCTTCTACAAGACCGGAGTCGTCTTCCTGGCGTGGCTCGCCGGTCACCAGTCGCACTTCACGATGGTCGGCGGACTGCAGTCGGCGCGGTCACTCCCGCACTTCGCCCGCGCCTACGAACTGGCCGACGGGCTGGGCCTGTTCCCGGATCCGGAGCTGGCCGCGACGAGGATGAGGACAATGCTTTCCCTGTACGGAGTGGCCCAGTGAACCTGTCGCGTTTCTCCATCAACCAGATGACGGTCAAGCAGCTGTCGATGCCCGAACTGGTCGATGCCTGCCTCGACCTGGGCGTTCCGGGCGTCGGCCTCTGGCGCGAACCGGTCCAGTCGTACGGGCTCGACGCGACCGCCAAGCTGGTCCGTGACGCCGGTCTTGCGGTGACCACCCTGTGCCGGGGCGGCTTCCTCACGGCGATCGAACCGGGTCAGCGGGCCGCCGCCCTGGTGGACAACCGTGCGGCGGTCGACGAGGCGGCGACGCTGGGTACGGACACCCTGGTTCTCGTCTCCGGCGGACTGCCGGCCGGCAGCAAGGACCTGCACGGCGCGCGGGAGCGCATCGCAGACGCGCTGGGGGAGTTGGGCCCCTACGCGGCGGAGCGGGGCGTGCGGCTGGCCGTCGAGCCCCTGCACCCCATGTTCGCCTCGGACCGCTGTGTCGTCTCGACCCTGGCCCAGGCCCTGGACCTCGTGGAACGCTTCCCCGCGGACCAGGTGGGCGTCACGGTGGACACATACCACATCTGGTGGGACGACACGGCGCCCGCGCAGATCGCCCGCGCGGGCGCCGCCGGCCGCATCCACACCTTCCAACTCGCCGACTGGACAACCCCCTTGCCCGAGGGCGTCCTCAACGGCCGTGGCCAGATCGGCGACGGGTCGATCGACATGCGCGAGTGGCGCTCGTACGTCGAGGCGGCGGGCTACTCAGGCCCCATCGAGGTCGAGCTGTTCAACGAGGAGCTGTGGGCGCGGGACGGGCGCGAGGTTCTGGCGGAGACGGCGGCACGGTTCGCCGAGCACGCCGAGCACGCCGAGCACGCGGGGTAGGGGCCGGCCCGAGGGCGGGGCCCGGTCGCCGGGATTTTTTCGGGGCTCCATCCCTCCCCTGCCGGGATGGAGCCCCGAGGTCGGGCTCGCCTGCTGGTCAGGGAGTTGTCCGAGAACCGCCTGACCAGAATGCGCTGTGACTCCTGGGGCTGTCGTTACCAGTGAGTCCACAGGTTCTTGACGTTGCGTCTACTTCGCTGCGCCCGCCGTCCGGAAGCGGTACTCCTTGGGCGAGGTTCCGTACGCGGTGCGGAAGACGCGGGTGAAACCGGAGCTGCGGGGGAGGCCCCAGCGGGCGGCGATGACGTGGATCGGGGTGGCGTGCAGCGCGGGGTTCGACAGGTCACGGCGGGCGCCCTCGAGACGCTGGTCGCGGATCCAGGCCGCGACCGTCTGGCCGGACCGTTCCTCCTGGAAGAGCCGGTGCAGATAGCTGAGGGAGATGTGGTGCGCGGCGGCGATGACGGGCGGTGTCAGCTCCGGGTCGTGCAGGTTCTGCCGGATGAAGGCGCGTATGCGTTCGGTCATGGCCCGGTGCCGGGTCTCCGGAGGCAGCTCGGCCTCCGTGTCGAGCACCTGCGCGAACCAGGCCGTCAGCAGGTCGAGCAGGACCCTGCCCAGGCGGGGCGCCTCGGACGGCCGGAGGGAGTTGGACTCCTGGTTCAGGCCGGTGAGGAGCCCCGACAGCAGGGCGCCCGTTCCCTCGTGCCCGGACAGCCGCCTGCCGAGCAACTCCCCTGCCCGGTCGGGCGGTATGGGCAGCAGTGACTTCGGGAACTCCACGCCAACCCCCGTGACCGTGCGCCGGTCGGCGCCGTCCGGAGGCCCCACGTCGTACGGCCGCGAGGTGTCGCTCACCCACAGATCCCGCGGGCCGTACAGGTCGGTCCGCCCGGCGTGGTCGAGCCCCAACGTGCCGTCGAGCACCAGCGACAGGTGGTACTCCTCGGGATCGGACTGCCGTATCAGCTTCGCGTTCCGCCGGAACCGCATCGGCAGGAACGACGCCGGCCACACGGTCACCGGCCCCAGCTCCAGCAACCGCTGCTCCGCCCAGAAATCGGCGGCGTAGTCACTGCTGATGTCGCTGGGCGCGATCGTCCGGTCCATCAACTCCCGCCAGTACTCGAACCTGTCTTCCACAGGTACGTCCTCGCTCCGGAACACCGTCCCGATCATTTCGCCCCGTTCTCCTCCAAGTCCCCCGTACCTGCGCCTTCTTCGGCGCAAAGGCACTTTATCTTTCCGCCGAATCCTTCCACTGAATCCTTCCGCCGAAAAAATTCCGCAACCCCGTGCAACCCTTCCCCGACCTCGCGGGTCGTACATGGCATCAGGACTTCTGGAGGGGGATCCGGGGGGATTGCGGGGGTTCTGATTCGGAGGGGAACCCGAGGGGGCCCGGTCGACGGACCGGGTCCCCTCGAAGCTGTCCGCGCCGGCCGCCCGACCGGCTCCCTTGCCCGCTCCGGATGGCGTCAACCCGTATTCCGGCCCAAGTGACGGCAGGAGGCGGCTGGATAAGGCGTTCCCTCCTGTGGAAGCTGTCGCCACGCTGCTCCGTGCACAGAGCTGTGCACGGATGAGCAGAGCCGTGCGCGACGGCAGCCGACGCAGGGGGCGAGAACTGTGCTGCGTATCCACTTCGGGCCCGACGACTTCGCGCGTCTCCGGCTGGCCAGGGAACCCGATCCGCTCTGGGAGACCGTCTGCAGCCTGCACCGATTACAGACCTCGCAGGGACGCTGGGCCTACGCCGACTGGTACCGCAGCACCCGCGACACCCTCGTCGGCACCCAGCTCGGTGACGCGGTGCGCAGGCTCCTCGTCCCGGTCGTCCCTCTGGCACGCTACTTCCCGGACTTCCTGACCCCCCGGGAGGCCGCCGACGGGCTGGACCCGGGGCTCACGGCCATCATCGACACCCCGCCCAGCCGCGTCGCCCTCGAAATGCGCAAGCTGCGCCAGATCAGCGGCGCGCCGCCCTGGGCTCCGACCCTGGTCGAACGCGCGAACCGCGAGGAGCTCGCCAAGGTCATCCGTGCCTACCACAACGCCGTGATCGCGCCGCACCACGACCGCATCGGCGCGCGCATCACCGGTGAGTCCGCACTGCGGGCCCGCGAGACCCTCGACACGGGCATCGGCGGGTTGCTCGCCGGCCTCGCGCCCACCATGCACTGGCGGTCGCCGGTCCTCCAGGTCGACTACATCGAGGACCGGGACCTGCATCTCGGCGGGCGCGGACTGCGCCTCGTACCCTCGTACTTCTGCTGGCGGGCCCCGATCGCCCTGGCGGACGGCACCCTCGAGCCGGTGCTGATCTATCCCCTGCACCGCGACCGGCTCCCCGCGCCCGCGCGACCGTCCGACGCCTCCCTCGGCGCGCTCCTCGGCAAGACCCGCGCCGCCGCGCTGCGCACGCTCGCCGAGGGCGCGACCACGTCGGAACTGGCGCGTTTCCTGGGCGTCTCGCCCGCCACCGCCACGCATCACACCACCGTGCTGCGCGACGCGGGCCTGATCGCCAGCCAGCGCACCAACAACACCGTGCTGCACACCCTCACCCCGCTCGGCGCGGCGATGCTCCGTCCCTACGGTCCCACCCGTGTCACGGACCCCTCCGCCACCGCCGGAGTACCGGCGTCCGCCGCCGGGTCTCGGACTTTCGACTCCGGTCGAAGTTCGTAGTACGGGCCCGCCCCTGTCTGCGAGCGTCATCGGCGAGCCGCGCTCGAGGCAAACGCGAGGCGCGCTCAAGGCACACACGAGCGGGGCGCACGCATGGGACGCACGCGTGGGACGCGATACCCGCCCGCACTGCCAGCCAAGGCCCGCACGCCCAACCAAGGGGGAACACCCATGAACAAAACCGTCATGGCCAGCGCACTCGCCCTGGTCTCCGCCGCGACCTGCGTGGTGGCTCTCGCCCCGGCGGCGTCGGCCGCACCGCAGGCCTGCGTGACGCAGGGGCTGACGACCGGGGGCAACGAAGGCGTCGGCACCATCCGCTACAAGTCCGCCAGCAGCACCTGCGGCGACCTCAACCTCACCTACACCAACGACACTTCCGGCTACGCCAACGACTGGTTCGCCGGGCGACTGCGCCGTTCCAACGGCACCTGGTTCACCTGTTCCGCCGGTTACGTCCACGCCTTCAACGGCAGCCACAGCGTCAACGACTCCACGTACTGGCTGTGCACCGACGTCAACGACAACACCCCGTTCACGGTCGCGAGCCTCGCCAACGGCGGCGACTCCGTCAACATCACGCACTAGCACGCCGATTCCGTGACCCCGGGGGTGTTGTCACGAGCAGGCCGCACCCCCGGCCGGCGGGAGCCGAGAAGACACAGAGGACTACGCAGAGGGGAGCCCGTCCGGTGATTCAGCTTCCGGCCCGTATCGCCGCCGCGGCCACCGCCGCGCTGCTGGCCCTCTGTTCGGCCGCCTGCTCGGCGGGCTCCGGCCCGTCGGGCACGCCCGACGCGTCGGGCCGCCCGCCCTCCCCGGTGACCCCCGCCCGCCTCAGCCACGCCCTGCCGGACGACCCCGTACGCATGCTCTTCCCGGCTACCGGCGCCGAGACCCGCTGGACCCAGGGGCTCGGCACCTTCGGGCAGCAGACGGCGCGTGCCGCCGCGGCCCTGTGCGCGAGCGACCGGGGCATCGCCCTTCCCGAACAGGTCCCGCTCGCCTACATCCGGTTCTCCGAGCTGCCCGACCTGGACTTCCTCGCCCGGCACGGGTTCAGCCAGAGCGCCGAGGTGCCCACCACCGCCGCGCGGCCCGTCGTGGCCCGTTCCGGCAGCGCCGCCGCGGTACGCCGGTGCCAGGCCGA
This sequence comes from Streptomyces sp. NPDC050535, assembly GCF_044457665.1. Taxonomy (NCBI): domain Bacteria; kingdom Bacillati; phylum Actinomycetota; class Actinomycetes; order Kitasatosporales; family Streptomycetaceae; genus Streptomyces; species Streptomyces sp. NPDC050535. Next base: position 399,190 of record NZ_JBITHE010000002.1, on the reverse strand, counting down.
AGGCACGGCCGCCGCCGAGGAGTTGAGCGAGACCTACGCCCCGCTCCAGGCGCGGTGGTTCGACGCCCTCGCCTCCCTGCGCACCGATCCCGCCGTCCGCCGGGCCGTGGGCACCCTGCCCGACTGCCTCGCCGGGCACGGCCTGCGAGTCCGTGACGAGAACGGCTTCTTCGCCCTGGTCGACGCCAACCTGAACTCCGCGGCCCCCGCCGAACTCCCGTACGTGGAACGCGAACTCGGCAGCGCCTACGCCGCCTGCATGCGCCCCGTCGAAGCCGTCCGCGAACCGGCCCGGCTACGGCTGCGCGCCCGCTTCGTCACCGAACACGCCGACGAGATAAGCGAGTTGCGAGCGACCCTGGTCCCGGCACTCCGCGAGTCCGAGAAGCGGCTCGGCGTACGCCTCGCCTTCCCGGCGCCCTGAACCAGCGCCCTGAACCGGCATCGAACCGGCCCGTCCGCTCAGAAGAACACCCCGCAGCGCAGCAGCACATTCGCGTACGGCCGGGCCTCCCCGGTCCGTACGACCAGTCGCGCGTTCGCCGACAGCGACTTCAGCTCCTCGTGCGAGACCGTCCACAGCCCCGGAAAGCGCGCCTCCAGCAGGGCCGTGGCCTCCGGATTCGCCTCCCGGACCTCACGCGCGGCGGTGGCGCCCTCCACCACCAGCTCCTCCAACAGCCCGTCGAGCACCTCCGCGAAGGACGGCACCCCGGCCCGGAAGGCCAGGTCCACGACCCGGGGTCCCGTCGGTATCGGCATCCCCGCGTCGCACACCAGGACCCCGTCCCCATGGCCCAACTCGGCCAGCGCGCCCGCGAGATGACGGTTGAGAATTCCGGCCCTCTTCACTGGGACCCACCTCGCGAGGGCCGCGTGCCGTCGTCCGGCGACGGGAAGGCGGCGGCCAGGGCGGCGACCTCCCCGGCCGTCGGGAAGGACTCCTGCGCACCGGGCCGGGTGACCGCGGCGGCCCCCACCAGGGCGGCGTACGCGGCGGCGTCGACCAGCGACTCCCCGCGCCCCAGCCGCCAGGCCAGCGCAGCCGTGAACGAGTCGCCCGCCCCGGTCGTGTCCACGGCCTCGACCGGCACCGACGGCACCCGGACCCGCGCCCCGGCCCGCACCGCGACCAGCGCGCCCTGCGCGCCCAGGGTGATGACCACGGAGCTCGGGCCCAGAGCGAGCAGGTCCCGCGCCCAGTCCTCGGGCTCCGGACCCGCACCCGGGCCGATCAGCACGCGCGCCTCGTGCTCGTTCACGATCAGCGGGTCGCAGGCCGCCAGCACCTCGCGCGGAAGTGGCCGGGGCGGCGAGGGATTCAGTACGAACCGGCCGTGTTCGGCGAGATTCCGTACGACCTCCACGACCGTCTCCAACGGGATCTCCAACTGCGTCGAGACCACCCGGGAAGCCTGGAAGAGGCTCCCGGCGGCGCGGATGTCCCCGGGCGTCAGCCGCCCGTTGGCGCCGGGCGAGACCACGATGCTGTTGTCCCCGGACGGATCCACCGTGATCAGCGCGACGCCGGTGGGCGCCCCGCCCACCAGCACGCCCACGGTGTCGACACCGGCGGCCCGCTGCGAGTCCAGCAGCAGCCGGCCGTGCGCGTCGTCGCCGACGCGGGCCAGCAAGGCCGTACGGGCGCCGAGCCGGGCGGCGGCGACCGCCTGGTTGGCGCCCTTGCCGCCGGGGTGGACGGTCAGGTCCGAGCCGAGGACCGTCTCCCCGGCCGCGGGCCGTCGCTCGACTCCGATCACCAGGTCGGCGTTGGCCGAGCCCACGACCAGCAGGTCGTAGTCGTACATGAACTGTCTCCCTAGAAAGGTCGGTCGGGAACGCGTCGGGTGAGCGGCCGGCCGGACCGATCGTCCGTCCGGCCGCTCACCGGGTCATCCGCCGAAGCCGGCCGCGCCCACCGGTGTCATCCGCTGAACTCGTCGACGTTCCGCGAGGTGACCACCTTCACCGGCACCATCACCGTCTTCTCGACCTTCTTACCCTCGGCGGCCTTCAGCGCGTTCTCCACCGCGATTCGGCCGAGTTCCGTCGGCTGCTGGGCCACGGAGGCGTACATCGTGCCCGCCTTGACGGCGGTCAGCCCGTCGGGCGTGCCGTCGAAGCCGATGACCGCGACCGACTTGCCGGCCTTGGAACCCAGCGCCTTGACCGCGCCGAGCGCCATCTCGTCGTTCTCGGCGAACACGCCCTGGATGTCGGGGTGGGCCTGGAGCATGTTGGTCATGACGTCGAGGCCCTTGGTGCGGTCGAAGTCCGCGGGCTGCTTGGCGACGACCTTGATGCCCGGGTAGTCCTTCAGACCCTCGGTGAACCCGGCCCCGCGCTCACGGCTGGCGGACGTGCCCGCCTGGCCCTGGAGGATCGCGATGGTCCCCTTGCCGCCCAGCTTCTCGGCCATGGTCTTCGCGGCGAGCTTGCCGCCCGCGATGTTGTCGGAGGCGACGAGGGCCGCCGTGTCGGCCTTGTTCACGCCCCGGTCGACGCCGACGACGGGGATGTCGGCCTTGTTCGCGGAGCGCACCGAAGGGCCCGCCGCGTCCGAGTCCACCGGGTTGACGATGATCGCCCCGAGGCCCGAACTGGTGAAGTTCTGCAACTGGTTGGCCTGCTGCGACGCGTCGTTCTGGGCGTCCGTCACGGTCAGGTCCACCCCGAGCTTCTTCGCCTCCTCCTGAGCACCCGCCTTGATCTGTACGAAGAAGGGGTTGTTCAGCGTCGAGAGGGACAGGCCCACCTTCGTCGTCGCGGTCGAGGACGAGCCGGTGTGCAGGAAGGACATCGCGCCCACCACGGCCGCCGCGACCACGGCCGCGATCACGTACGTCGCCGCCTGCCTGCCCCTGCCCCTGCCGCCGCTGCCCGAGGCACCGGACACCGGGGTCGCCCCCGCCTTGCGCCGCAGCGTGTCGAGCAGCACCGCGAGTGCGATCACCACACCGATGACGACCTGCTGCCAGAAGGCCGACACGGAAAGGAGGTTGAGCCCGTTGCGCAGCACCGCCAGGATCAGCGCGCCGATCAGCGTGCCGGACGCCTTGCCGGTACCGCCCGCGAGGGAGGCGCCGCCGATGACGACCGCGGCGATCGCGTCGAGCTCGTAACCCTGCGCGGCCTGCGGCTGGGCGGAGGAGAGCCGGGAGGCGAGCACGATGCCCGCGGCGGCGGCGAACAGGCCGGACAGCGCGTAGATGACGAGCTTCTGCCTCTTCACCCGCAGACCCGACAGCCGCGCGGCCTCCTCGTTGCCGCCGATCGCGTACATGGAGCGGCCGATGTACGTCCGTCCGAGGATCAGGGCGGTGATCAGGCCCATCACGACCATCACCAGGACGGGCACCGGCAGCCAGCCGCCGAGCGTGTCACCGAGGTGGGACACCGAGTCGGGGAAGGCGATCGGGCTGCCCTGCGAGATGACCAGGCTGAGTCCCCGGCCCACCGACAGCATGGCGAGCGTCGCGATGAACGGCGGCAGTTTCCCGTACGAGATCAGCACGCCGTTGACCAGGCCGCACGCTATGCCGGTGGCGATCGCGAGGAGTACCGCGATCCAGACCGGCACGCCCTCCGAAGTCGCCGTCCAGGCGAGGACGGTGGCGGAGAGCGCGGCGACGGAGCCGACCGACAGGTCGATGCCCGCCGAGACGATCACGAAGGTGACGCCGAAGGCGAGGATGGCGGTGACGGCCGCCTGGACGCCGATGTTGAGCAGGTTGTCCGTCGTCAGGAAGTCGCCGGACAGTGCCGTCATGGCGACGACGAGGACGATGAGCGCGGTGAGCGCGCCGTTGTCGAGCAGGAGGCGGCGGACCGCCGAGGCGCCACTCGCGCCCGAGGTGCTTTTGAGCGTGTCAGTGGCCACGGTGGGCCTCCTTTTCGGTGTTCGTGCTGACGGCGAGGGCCATCACGGAGTCCTGGGTCGCCTCGTCGGCGGAGAGTTCGCCGGCGATCCGGCCCTGCGCCATCACCAGCACCCGGTCGCTCATGCCGAGCACCTCGGGCAGATCGCTGGAGATCATCAGGACGGCGGCGCCCGCGGCCGTCAGTTCGTTGACCAGCTGGTAGATCTCGACCTTGGCGCCGACGTCGATGCCGCGGGTCGGCTCGTCGAGGATCAGCACTCTGGTGTCGGCGAGCAGCCACTTGCCGATGACGACCTTCTGCTGGTTGCCGCCGGAGAGGGTGCGCACGTGCTGGCCGAGTCCCGCCATCCGGACGCCCAGCTGTTCGGCGACCCGCGTGGCGGCGGCCCGCTGTCCCTTGAGGTCGACCAGACCGGCGTGGGTGGCCGCCCGCATGGTCACGAGCCCGAGGTTCTCCTCCACCGAGGCGTCCAGGAGCAGCCCCTGGCCCTTGCGGTCCTCGGGGACGAGCCCGATGCCCGCCTCCATCGCGGCGCTCACGTCATGACGGCGCAGCGCGGAACCGGCGACCTTCACGGCTCCCTTGTCGTAGGGATCGGCGCCGAAGACGGCCCGGACGACCTCCGTACGTCCGGCCCCCACGAGCCCCGCGATACCGACGACCTCGCCGGCCCGCACCTCGAAGGACACGTCGTGGAAGACGCCGTCCCGGGTGAGCCCCTCGACGCTCAGCAACGCGGCCCCGGCCTCCGCGCGTTCACGCGGATACTGCTGCTCGATGGACCGGCCCACCATCAGGCGTACGAGTTCGTCCGACGGTGTGGACGCGGGCACCTGGCCGACGCTCCTGCCGTCCCGGATGACCGTGACCCGGTCTCCCAGGGCGGCGATCTCCTCCAGGTGGTGGGTGATGAAGACGATGCCGACACCGTCCTCGCGCAGCCGGCGCACGATCGCGAAGAGTTTCTCGACCTCCTCGGAGGTGAGCACCGCGGTCGGCTCGTCCATGATCAGCACGCGGGCGTCCAGGCTCAGCGCCTTCGCGATCTCGACCATCTGGAGCCGGGCGATGCCGAGTTCACGCACCCGCGTGTCGGGGGAGACGGTCACCCCGACCCGCTCCAGCAGTTCGGCGGCCCGGGCCTCCATCGTCTTCCGGTCGATCAGCCCGAAGCGGCGCGGCTGCCGCCCCAGGAAGATGTTCTCGGCGACGGTCAGGTCCGGGACGAGGTTGAACTCCTGGTAGATGGTCGCGATCCCGAGACGCTCGGAGTCCTGCGCCCCCTGGATGCGGACCTCCTCGCCGTCGACGAGGACGCGTCCGGCGTCCGGGTGGTAGGCGCCGGAGAGCATCTTGATGAGGGTGCTCTTGCCCGCGCCGTTCTCGCCGAGCAGTACGTGCACCTCACCGCGGCGCAGGTCGAAGTCGACGCTGTCGAGCGCGACGACGCCGGGGAAGGTCTTGCGGATGCCCTCGATACGCAGCAGTTCGTCCGCGCCCGTGCGAGGCGACTGGTCCGAACCGGTACCGGGCAACTCGTCCGGGCGGCTCACGGGTTGCTCCTCTCTGTGGCAGGGGCCTCGCCGCACGAGCGGCGTACGACGAGACGGGCGGGGAGGGTGACGGACTGCGGGGGCCGCCCCTCGATGCGGTCGACCAGGGCGCGTACGGCGGCCCGGCCGAGTTCGCCCGTCGGCTGGGCGATCGCGGTGATCGGCGGATCGGTGTGCACGAACCACGGGATGTCGTCGAACGCGGCGAGCGCGATGTCCTCGGGAACCCGCATTCCGCGCGCGCGGATCGCGTCCAGCGCGCCGAGCGCCATCAGGTTGTCGGCGGCGAAGACGACCTCGGGCGGCTCGGCCAGCCCGAGGAACCGCTCGGTGGCCCGCCGCCCGCTCTCGGCCTGGAAGTCGCCCTGCCCTATGTAGGCGCCGGGCAGCGGAAGTCCGTACTCCGCCATGGCCTCGCGGAAGGCCTCGACCCGCTCGCTGCCGGTCGTGGTGGCCGCCGGGCCCGCGATGATGGCGAGCCTGCGGTGGCCGAGGCCGTGCAGGTGGGCGACGAGATCGCGTACCGCGGCCCGTCCGTCGGACCGTACGACGGGTACGTCGAGGCCGGGGATCCAGCGGTCCACGAACACCATCGGGGTCCCCGCGCGCGCGGCGTCCAGCATCCCGGGGGAGCCGCCGTCGGCGGGGGAGACGAGCAGTCCGTCGATACGCCGGTCCAGCAGGGTCCGTACGTGGTGGTCCTGGAGGTCGGGCCGCTCGTCGGCGTTGCCGATGATCACGCTGTAGCCGAGCGCGCGGGCCTCCTCCTCGACGGAGCGGGCCAGTTCGGTGAAGTACGGGTTCAGCACGTCGCTGATGACCAGGCCGAGGGTGCGGGTCTGGTCGGTGCGCAGGGAGCGGGCGACGGCGTTCGGGCGGTAGCCCAGCGCCGCGACGGCGGCGAGGACGCGGGTCCGCGCGTCGGGGCTCACGGACGGGTGGTCGTTCAGCACACGGGACACCGTGGCAACGGAGACACCCGCCTCCGCGGCGACATCCTTGATGCTCGCCATCACCGCTCCACCTCCTTGTGGAATCGATTACACGGAGGATTGGAATCGATTACACGGGTCCGGGGCAAGGGGGTGGAGGGGGCCGAAACCCAATCGTGACCCAGCGCGGGTCGCGGCAGCGCTCGCTCGGAGTGCCCGCGGGCAAGTGAACCGGCGGGACGCGCGTGACGTTGTGGGTCTGTCCTGGACCCGTGGGGCACAGCGGCATTCACGGTACGGCCGAGGCTCCTGTGGCAGCGGCGGCCCGACAGAAGGAAGCAAGAGGACGATGACGAACTCGCCGACCGGCTCTCCCGCCGGTTCCGAGGACTACCCGGGCTTCTACCCCGACCAGCCCCAGGGGCCGTGGGACTTCACGCCGAGGGATCCGACCAGGGCGGAGCAACCTCCCGGCTACCACCCGCATACCGCACCCGAGGAAGCTCCCTCGCAGGACTTCGTGAGGAGGTACGACCGTGCGATCGTTCAGGAGCGTGGAATCCGCGGCACGGAGCCCCCGTCCTACGACCCGCAGGAGCGGTTCGAGAGCGACCTGCGGGAAGCCGAGCTGCGCAGTCTCGACGTGCCGGTTCAGCCGGACCGGTCCCTCCAGTCGGAAGCGGAGTTCCAGGAGCAGGTGCGGCTGGCCATGGCCGCCAGCCTCGAAGACGCCACCCGCCCGCAGGCGTGGGAAGCCCCGGTGTCCGCCGTCCCCGGCCCTTTCCCTCCGGTGGCCTCCAGCCCTCTGGCCGCCGACCCGTTGGCCTCCAGCCCTGCCGCCGCGTCGGACTCCCGTCGGGACATGTGGCTGGCCACGTCTCTCGGCTTCGAGGAGGCCGCGAACCGGATTGACCTGGGCCCCGATGTGCCCGGCTTCTCCAGCCCGGTGGCCTCCAGTCCGGTGGCTTCCAGCCCCGGTGACGCGAACTTCCGGCGGGACATGCGGCGGGCCCTGGCTGTCAGCGCCGCAGAGGCCAGAATCTCGCAGCGGTCGGCCGGCACGGGACCCGATGTGCCCGGCTTCTCCGGTCAGACGGCCCCCAACCCGACGGCCCCCAACCCGACGGCCCCCAGCCCGGTGGCCCCCGGCCCGGTGGACCACAACCCGGCGGCCTCGGGCCCGGTGGACCACAACCCGGCGGCCTCGGGCGTCGGCTTCGGTCCTACGCCGCGGTGGGACTTTCACGCGGTACGGGTCGCCGAGGCGAGGAGCAACGCCGTCTCGAGGCCCATGATGGGGTCGGACGCGGATGCGTTCGGAGCCGTCAGGGGGACGCCGGCGGCTCCGAACCCGTCTGACCGGGCGCCGTCGAACCCCGTCGGCGGCTCCGCGAACGACTACTCCCCGCAGGCAATTCCCCGCAGGCCGCTGGAAGCGAACCGCGGGAACACGGACGGACAACCGGCGCGGGGGCTGGAGCGGGGAGGTCAGGTACAGGCCCGGCCGCAGGGCCGCCGCTGATCCCGCCCACCGTTGTCGGACCCCGGCGGTACCGTTTCGACCATGTCCCATCAGGCGGCGGACCCCGCAGGCGAACGGCGGCTCGCGACACTCGAAGGCGTACTCGAACGCATCACGTACGCCAACGAGGAGAACGGATACACGGTCGCGAGGGTCGACACCGGCCGCGGCGGCGGCGACCTGCTCACCGTCGTCGGCTCACTGCTCGGCGCCCAGGTGGGGGAGTCGCTCCGGATGGAGGGCCGCTGGGGCTCCCACCCCCAGTTCGGCAAGCAGTTCACGGTGGAGAACTACACGACGGTGCTGCCCGCCACCGTCCAGGGCATCCGCCGCTATCTCGGCTCCGGCCTGGTCAAGGGCATCGGCCCGGTCTTCGCCGACCGGATCACCCAGCACTTCGGCATCGACACCCTCCAGATCATCGAGGAGGAGCCGAAGCGGCTCATCGAGGTCCCCGGGCTCGGCCCCAAGCGCACCAAGAAGATCGCCGACGCCTGGGAGGAGCAGAAGGCGATCAAGGAGGTCATGCTCTTCCTCCAGACCGTCGAGGTGTCCACGTCGATCGCGGTCCGTATCTACAAGAAGTACGGCGACGCGTCGATCTCGGTGGTGAAGAACCAGCCCTACCGCCTCGCGTCCGACGTCTGGGGCATCGGCTTCCTCACCGCCGACAAGATCGCCCAGTCCGTCGGCATCCCGCACGACAGCCCGGAGCGCGTCAAGGCAGGCCTGCAGTACGCCCTTTCGCAGTCCGCCGACCAGGGCCACTGCTATCTCCCCGAGGAGCGGCTGATCGCGGACGCGGTGAAGCTTCTACAGGTGGACACGGGCCTGGTCATCGAGTGCCTCGCGGAGCTGGCGGCACCCGCACAGGACGGCGAGGACCCCGGTGTCGTCCGGGAGAAGGTGCCGGGCCCGGACGGCGGCGAGCCGGTGACGGCCATCTACCTGGTCCCCTTCCACCGCGCCGAACTCTCCCTGTCCGCACAGCTGTTGCGGCTCCTGCGCACCGACCAGGACCGGATGCCCGCCTTCCGCGACGTCGCCTGGGACAAGGCGCTGACCTGGCTGAAGGGGCGTACGGGCACGGAGTTGGCGCCCGAGCAGGAGGAGGCGGTCCGGCTCGCGCTCACGAAGAAGGTCGCCGTGCTCACCGGCGGACCCGGCTGCGGCAAGTCGTTCACGGTCCGCTCGATCGTGGAACTGGCGCGCGCCAGACGGGCGAAGGTCGTCCTGGCCGCGCCCACGGGCCGCGCCGCCAAGCGTCTTGCCGAGCTGACCGGGGCCGACGCCTCCACCGTGCACCGGCTCCTGGAGCTGAAGCCGGGCGGCGACGCCGCCTACGACAAGGACCGTCCGCTGGACGCCGACCTGGTGGTAGTCGACGAGGCCTCGATGCTCGACCTGCTCCTCGCCAACAAGCTGGTCAAGGCGGTGCCTCCGGGCGCCCACCTCCTCTTCGTGGGAGACGTCGACCAACTCCCCAGCGTCGGCGCCGGTGAGGTGCTGCGCGACCTGCTCGCCGAGGGCGGCCCCGTCCCGGCGGTCCGGCTCACCCGGGTCTTCCGGCAGGCCCAGCAGTCCGGGGTGGTGACGAACGCGCACCGGATCAACTCCGGGCAGCACCCCCACACGGACAACATGAAGGACTTCTTCCTCTTCGTCGAGGACGACACCGAGGAGGCGGGCCGGCTCACGGTGGACGTGGCGGCCCGGCGGATTCCGGCCAAATTCGGGCTCGACCCGCGCCGCGACATCCAGGTCCTCGCGCCGATGCACCGGGGCCCGGCGGGTGCGGGCGCCCTCAACGGCCTTCTCCAGCAGGCCATCACCCCCGCGCGCCCCGACCTCCCCGAGAAGCGCTTCGGCGGCCGGGTCTTCCGCGTCGGAGACAAGGTCACCCAGGTCCGCAACAACTACGACAAGGGCGAGAACGGCGTCTTCAACGGCACGGTCGGCGTCGTCACCTCCCTCGACGCCGAGGAACAGCGCCTGACGGTGCGGACGGACGAGGACGAGGAGGTGCCGTACGACTTCGACGAACTGGACGAGCTGGCCCACGCCTACGCGGTGACCATCCACCGCTCCCAGGGCAGTGAGTACCCGGCGGTGGTGATCCCGGTCACCACCGGTGCGTGGATGATGCTCCAGCGCAATCTCCTCTACACGGCCGTCACCCGCGCCAAGAAGCTGGTCGTCCTCGTCGGTTCCCGAAAGGCGATCGGCCAGGCGGTCCGCACGGTTTCCGCCGGCCGGCGGTGCACGGCCCTGGATTTCCGGCTGGCGCGGGCCTGACGAGCCGCGATCCGTCCCCACCGGGCCGTTCGGGACCTCTCGGGAGGCCTCCGGACGCCGCTCCGGGAAAAATGATCGATCAAACGAGTCGTAAAGGTCACACAGCACTTCCGGAATCCTGGCGAAGGGGGGCAGGATGAGTAAGTTGGCGGCACTCAGTGCCGCCAATAGGCCCAATGGTCGACCCCGAGTGCACTCTCCAGGGCCAAATGGGGGATGGTAGAGACAGTCAGGGCACCTCGAAGAAGAGGGACAACGTCGGTGAGGGATGACGTGAGCGACAACTCTGTAGTAGTGCGTTACGGCGATGGCGAGTACACCTACCCGGTGATCGACAGCACCGTCGGCGACAAGGGCTTCGACATCGGGAAGCTGCGCGCACAGACGGGTCTGGTGACGCTGGACAGCGGATACGGGAACACCGCCGCCTATAAATCCGCGATCACCTATCTCGACGGTGAGGAGGGCATCCTCCGGTACCGCGGCTATCCGATCGAGCAGCTGGCCGAGCACTCCACCTTCCTTGAGGTGGCCTCGCTGTTGATCAACGGCGAACTGCCGGACGTGGACGGGCTCTCCACCTTCAAGAACGAGATCACGCAGCACACCCTGCTGCACGAGGACGTCAAGCGTTTCTTCCAGGGCTTCCCGCGCGACGCCCACCCGATGGCGATGCTGTCGTCGGTGGTCAGCGCCCTGTCGACGTTCTACCAGGACAGCCACAACCCCTTCGACGAGAAGCAGCGTCACCTTTCGACGATCCGCCTTCTCGCCAAGCTTCCGACGATCGCGGCTTACGCCTACAAGAAGTCGATCGGCCACCCCTTCGTCTACCCGCGCAACGACCTCGGGTACGTCGAGAACTTCCTCCGCATGACGTTCTCGGTCCCGGCGCAGGAGTACGAGCTCGACCCGGTCGTCGTCTCCGCGCTGGACAAGCTGCTGATCCTGCACGCGGACCACGAGCAGAACTGTTCGACGTCCACGGTCCGCCTGGTCGGCTCCTCGCAGGCGAACATGTTCGCCTCGATCTCCGCCGGCATCTCCGCCCTCTGGGGCCCGCTGCACGGCGGCGCCAACCAGTCCGTCCTGGAGATGCTGGAAGGCATCCAGGCCAACGGCGGCGACGTCGACTCCTTCATCCGCAAGGTGAAGAACAAGGAGGACGGCGTCCGCCTGATGGGCTTCGGCCACCGGGTGTACAAGTCCTTCGACCCGCGCGCGAAGATCATCAAGGCCGCTGCGCACGATGTCCTCTCGGCCCTGGGCAAGTCCGACGAGCTGCTGGACATCGCCCTCAAGCTGGAGGAGCACGCGCTCTCCGACGAGTACTTCGTCTCGCGCAACCTCTACCCCAACGTGGACTTCTACACGGGGCTGATCTACCGCGCCATGGGCTTCCCGACCGAGATGTTCACGGTCCTGTTCGCTCTCGGCCGCCTCCCGGGCTGGATCGCCCAGTGGCACGAGATGATCAAGGAGCCCGGCTCCCGCATCGGCCGCCCCCGGCAGATCTACACGGGCGAGGTCCTGCGCGACTTCGTCCCGGTCGAGGGCCGCTGAGCACGGAACTCGCCGAACGGCCGCGCGCCTAGCGGCACACACGGACAAAACGGAAAGCGCCCTGCTACCGGTCCCCCCACGGGCCGGCAGTCAGGGCGCTTTCCTTGTCCCGGTGCGGATTCCCCCCACGGGATCCGGCCGGGCGTCTGTGGACAGCGCCTGAATCGCTGTGATCTTGCTGGACGAGCTGGTTGAACGGACCGACTGAGCGGCCTGGCTGCGAGCGGAACGAGCAAAACCTCGGTCACGAGGGTGCGGTTGGCCGGGACGCGTACCGCCGGGAGGGCCGCTCAAAGCTCCCCGGTGTACGTGCCCCGGCAACGCAGTTCCAGGGACGTCCCCCAAGACATCCCCAGATGCCAGTCACGCCCCCCAAGACGCTTCTGACATCGCCAACTTAGACTCACGAACCCCTTTGTTGGTTACGTTCACATCACTGTGACCTGCGTCTCTTGCATATGTCCTGAAGATACGCAAGAGACCCCAAATAGGAATACCAGGGGCCCAAGCGTAAGGAAGTTGCGCGAGCCTTGTGAAGAGCTTATGTGAGGCTCTCCCCGGACTCTAGGGGGGTTCTCACCCGAACATCATGAGAATGCCCTGAGCCGAAGGCTGTTCGTGACCACGAACACCGACGAGAAGGCCATCGCCGCTCCCGCGATCATGGGATTCAGCAGTCCGGCCGCCGCCAGCGGCAGCGCCGCCACGTTGTATCCGAAGGCCCAGACGAGGTTCCCCCTGATGATGCCGAGGGTCCGGCGCGACAGCCGGATCGCGTCCGCGGCCACCCGCAGATCCCCGCGCACCAGCGTCAGATCGCTCGCCTCGATCGCCGCGTCCGTGCCGGTGCCCATCGCGAGCCCCAGGTCCGCGGTGGCCAGTGCCGCCGCGTCGTTGACCCCGTCGCCCACCATCGCGACGCTGCGCCCCTCGCCCTGGAGCCGCCTGACGACATCGACCTTGCCCTCGGGCAGCACCTCGGCGATCACGTCCGCGGCGTCGATCCCGACGGCACGCGCCACGGACTCGGCGACCGCCCGGTTGTCCCCGGTGAGCAGCATCGGCGTGAGCCCGAGGGCGCGCAGTTCGCGCACGGCATCGGCGCTGGTCTCCTTGACCGCGTCGGCGACGGTGAGCACACCGACCGCGGCGCCGTCCCGGGTGACCACGACGGCGGTACGTCCTTCCGCCTCGGCGGCGGACTTGGCGCGCGCCAGTTCGTCCGGGAGCGTCGGCGGGGTGTCCGGAAACCGGCCGACCGTGATCTCGTGGCCCGCCACGCGCCCGCGTACCCCGCGCCCCGGAACGTTCTCGAAGTGCTCCGGAGGCGAAAACGCGCCAACGCGCTCCTGAGCGCCTGTCGCGATCGCCTGGGCAATCGGGTGCTCGGAGGCGTGCTCCAGGGCTCCTGCGAGCCGCAGGAGCTCGTTCTCGGCCGTGCCCCCGACGACGTAGACCTCTTGAAGTTTCATGCGTCCCGTCGTCACCGTCCCGGTCTTGTCCAGGACGACGGTGTCGACGCGGCGCGTGGACTCCAGGACCTCGGGCCCCTTGATGAGGATGCCGAGCTGGGCGCCGCGTCCCGTGCCGACCATCAGGGCGGTCGGCGTGGCCAGTCCCAGCGCGCACGGGCAGGCGATGATCAGCACCGCGACGGCCGCGGTGAAGGCGGCGGCCGTGTCACCCGTGACCGCCAGCCAGACCCCGAACGTGCCGAGCGCGATCAGCAGCACCACCGGCACGAAGACCCCGGAGATCCGGTCGGCGAACCGCTGCACCTCCGCCTTGCCGTTCTGCGCGTCCTCCACCAGCCGTGCCATCCGGGCGAGTCGGGTGTCCGCGCCGACCCGGCCCGCCTCGACGACCAGCCGGCCCCCGGCGTTCACGGTCGCGCCGGTCACCGCGGAGCCCGCGCCGACGTCGACCGGCACCGACTCGCCGGTCAGCATGGAGGCGTCGACGGCCGAGGTGCCCTCGACGACGGTGCCGTCGGTGGCGATCTTCTCGCCGGGCCGTACGACGAAACGGTCCCCGACGGCCAACCGGTCCACGGGGACACGTACTTCACGCCCGTCCCGCAGGACGGACACGTCCTTCGCGCCCAGCTCCATCAACGCCCGCAGCGCCGCCCCCGCCTGCCGCTTGGAGCGGGCCTCCAGATAGCGGCCGAGCAGGATGAACGCGATGACACCCGCGGCGACCTCCAGGTAGATCGCCGAAGTCCCCTCCGCGCGCGAGACGGTGAACGAGAAGCCCTCGCGCATGCCCTCCATGCCCGCGTCCCCGAAGAACAGCGCCCACAGGGACCAGCCGAACGCGGCCAGTGTGCCGATCGAGATGAGGGTGTCCATCGTGGCCGCGCCGTGCCGCGCGTTCGTGAACGCGGCCCTGTGGAAGGGGAGTCCGCCCCACACGACCACGGGCGCGGCCAGGGTGAGCGCCAGCCACTGCCAGTTGTCGAACTGGAGCGCCGGGATCATCGACAGCAGGGCGACGGGGAGGGCGAGGAGGACGGAGACGGTCAGGCGTTCGCGCAGGGAGGCCAGTTCGGGGTCGCGCTCCCCGGCGGAGTCCGGCGCGGAACCTGCCGTGGGCGGGGGCGGCGGCCGCTCGGCGGTGTACCCGGTCTTCTCGACGGTGGCGATCAGATCGGCGACCACCACCCCCTGCGGATACGAGACCTTCGCCTTCTCCGTCGCGTAGTTGACCGTGGCGGTGACGCCGTCCATGCGGTTGAGCTTCTTCTCGACGCGGGCCGCGCAGGAGGCGCAGGTCATACCGCCGATGGTGAGCTCGATCTCCGAGGCGGGAGTGGTCTCCGCCGTGGGTGTCGCGGGTGCTGAGGTGGTCATGCCGGCTCCAAGGAACGAACCGGACCGTACGGAGCCAGTATCAGCTGGTCGGTACGGCCCGGTGTGGAGAGCTGGTGCCTGCCACGGCGCCAGGTGCTGCGGAGGGTGTCGCGGAGGGGTTGGTTCAGGCCTTGCCGACGAGCTCGAAGCCCGCCTCGTCGACCGCGGCGCGCACCGCGTCCTCGTCGAGGGCGGCGGCGGAGACCACGGTGACCTCGCCGGTGGAGGCCACGGCCTTCACCGAGCTGACGCCGGCGATCCCGGAGAGCTCGCCGGAGACGGAACCCTCACAGTGCCCGCAGCTCATTCCGCTCACCTGGTAGACGGTCGTGACGGAACCCTGGGTGTCGGTCTGCGAGGTCATGGCGTTACTCCTCATTGAGGCATCTCGGGCGTGCGTACGTAGACAGGAGGGGAGTCCTGGGGCTCCAGGGTTGCCTCCTGCTATGCAGGCTATACCCCTAGGGGGTACATCTCCAAGTGGCGTCACCGTCGCCGACCGGTGTCGATGACCGTGCCCGTCCGCGCTGGGAGACCGAGTTCGGCAAGGCCCGCGGGGGCACCCGGAAACGCCCGCCCGGTGGCGCGCCCGGCGTTCGCTTCGGCATGCTGATCCACGGGCCGACGGCGAGGGGCGAGACGGATGCGCGCAGTGGTGTTCGAGCGGTACGGGGAGCCGGCCGAGGTGCGTGAGGTGGCTGACCCGGCGCCCGCGGAGCACGGGGTCGTGGTGCGGGTCGAGGCCACCGGGCTGTGCCGGAGCGACTGGCACGGCTGGATGGGCCACGACCCGGACATCACGCTGCCGCACGTGCCGGGCCACGAACTCGCCGGGGTCGTCGAGGCGGTGGGTGCCCGCGTCACCGGCTGGCACCCCGGTGACCGGGTCACCGTGCCGTTCGTCTGCGCCTGCGGCAGCTGTCCCTCGTGCGCCGCGGGCGACCAGCAGGTGTGCGAGCGCCAGACCCAGCCGGGGTTCACCCACTGGGGTTCCTTCGCGCAGTACGTGGCGCTCGAACACGCGGATGTGAACCTGGTCGCGGTGCCGGACGGGATGTCCGGCGCGACGGCCGCCTCGCTGGGCTGCCGGTTCGCCACGGCGTACCGGGCGGTCATCGCGCGGGGCAGGCTCGCCGCGGGGGAGTGGGTCGCCG
This sequence comes from Streptomyces sp. NPDC050535, assembly GCF_044457665.1. NCBI lineage: Bacteria > Bacillati > Actinomycetota > Actinomycetes > Kitasatosporales > Streptomycetaceae > Streptomyces > Streptomyces sp. NPDC050535. The sequence goes on along the minus strand of NZ_JBITHE010000002.1, from coordinate 383,437 downwards.
TGCACGGCTGCGGGGGCGTCGGCCTGTCCGCCGTGATGATCGCGTCCGCCGCCGGGGCCCGGGTCGTCGCAGTCGACGTGTCGCCCCAGGCGCTGGACCTGGCACGGAAGTTCGGGGCGACGGCGGTCGTGGACGCGTCGAAGGCGGCGGACACGGCGGAGGCGGTACGCGAACTGACCGGCGGCGGCGCCCACCTGTCGCTGGACGCCCTCGGTTCCCCGGCCACCTGCGCGGCCTCGGTGAACGGCCTGCGCCGCCGCGGCCGGCACGTCCAGGTCGGACTGCTGCCTGCGGCCCCCGAGATCCCCATGGCCCGCGTGATCGGCCTCGAACTCGACGTCCTGGGCAGTCACGGCATGGCGGCGCACGCCTACCCCGGCATGCTGGAACTGGTAAGGGCCGGTGTCTTGCGCCCCGACCTCCTGGTCACCGCCACCATCCCGCTGGACGCGGCTCCGGCCGCGCTGGCGGCGATGGGGACGGCGCCGGCAGCGGGCGTCACCGTCATCGAGCCGTGGAGCTGACCGGGGACGCCTTGTGTCCCGTACGCGCCTGTGCCGTGCGTGCGACGGCGGGGCACAGGCGCGGGGACGGAATCGTGACGGAATCGTGCGGGAAGGGAGTCAGTCGTCCCGGCGCCCGCGGTTTCTCGGGCGGGCGGCGACCCAGGCCCGCACGGTGTCCGCGTACCAGTAGGGCTTGCCGCTCTCCACGTGGTCGGGCGGCGGCAGCAGCCCGTGCTTGCGGTACGACCGCACGGTGTCCGGCTGCACCTTGATGTGCGCCGCGATCTCCTTGTACGACCAGAGCCTGCGGTCGGTCATGAGTGGCACCTCCCCGCGCGTGCCACGGCGGCGGCCGGGGGCGGCCGTCGGGGGAGCCGGGCACTGCGCTGGTGATCAACAAAGCCTGTGCTCCGTGAACGACACAGAGTGAGCACCGGGAAGTGCCTGTCGACCGGGTGTGACCCAAAACCCGCGTACACGCGACATGTGTGACAGGAGGCGGGTATTTGTGACACGAGTGACGCAATGGGCGGACGGCGACGGGAACGGCCGGACAGGCCCTACGCCCCGCAGGACCTGAGGAACGCCCGCGTGCGCCGCGCGATCGGCAGCGGCTTGTCCGGCGGACACGGGTACATGTCCTGCTCGACGATCGCGAAGAGGTCGACGTCGAGCTGCTGCGCGGCGGCGAGGACGGGCTCCAACGCCGGTACGCCCGACGGCGGTTCGCACATCACGCCACGGGCCACGGCGGGCCCGAACGGCACCTCGTCCGCCCGCACCTCGGCCAGGATCCGCGGATCGACCTGCTTGAGGTGCAGGTATCCGATGCGCTCCCCGTACGTCTCGATCAGCTTGACGCTGTCGCCGCCGCAGTACGCGTAGTGCCCGGTGTCCAGGCACAACGAGACCAGCGAGGAATCCGTCGCGTCGAGGAAACGGGTGACGTTCTCCTCGCTGTCGATGTGCGTGTCGGCGTGCGGGTGGACGACGATCCGCAGCCCGTACCGCTCACGCACCTCATGGGCGAGCCGCTCGGTCTGGGTGGTCAGATCGCGCCACTGCGCGGGCGTCAGCGTGCTGTCCTCCAGCACGTCGCCCGTCTTGTCGTCCCGCCAGAACGCGGGGATGACCACCAGGTGCTCGGCGCCCATCGCCTGGGTGAGCGCCGCGATGTCCGAGACATGCGCCCAGGTGGACTCCCACACGTCGGGACCACGGTGCAGCCCGGTGAACACCGTGCCGGCCGAGACCGTGAGCCCGCGCCGCGCGGTCTCGTCCCTCAGGACGGCCGGATCGGTGGGGAGATAGCCGTAGGGGCCCAGCTCGATCCACTCGTACCCGGACCCGGACACCTCGTCGAGGAAGCGCTGCCAGGGGACCTGCTGGGGGTCGTCGGGGAACCAGACGCCCCACGAGTCGGGAGCCGAACCGACCCGGATACGGGACAGTGAGGACGGAGGCGATGCCTGCTGAGAGGGCCGCGGAGAGGACTGCGGTGACAACGACGTCATGAGCGTCAGCTTCCGGCGGCACCAAGGACGTGTCAAGGCCTGGTCCGAATGTCTGGACAAAACGTTGACAGGGCTCCCCGCACCCGGCTAGACCTGGGTGCAGCCGAAGCGAAGGGAACTCGATGGCGTACGACCTGATCACCATGGGGCGGATCGGTGTGGACCTCTATCCCTTGCAGGCAGGGGTCCCGCTGGCTCGGGTGACGACCTTCGGGAAGTTCCTCGGCGGCTCGGCGACGAACGTCGCGGTGGCCGCGGCCCGGCTGGGACGCCGTACGGCGGTGATCACACGCACGGGCGACGACCCCTTCGGCGCCTACCTCCACGAGGCGCTGCGCGACTTCGGTGTCGACGACCGCTGGGTCACCCCGGTCCCCGGTCTGCCCACCCCGGTCACGTTCTGCGAGGTCTTCCCGCCGGACGACTTCCCGCTGTACTTCTACCGGCAGCCCAAGGCCCCCGACCTGGAGATCGACGCGCACGACCTCGACCTCGACGCCCTGCGTGAGGCCCGCATCTTCTGGGTGACCGGCACAGGCCTGAGCGAGGAGCCCAGCCGTACGGCGACGCTCGCGGCGCTGGCCCACCGCGCCAGGTCGGGTACGACGGTCTTCGACCTCGACTGGCGCCCCATGTTCTGGACGGACCCCGAGTCCGCCCGCCCCTTCTACGCCGAGGCCCTGCGGCACACCACCGTCGCCGTCGGCAACATCGACGAGGTCGAGATCGCCACCGGAGAGCGCGAACCGCACGCGGCCGCCCGCGCCCTGCTGGACGCCGGCGTCGAACTCGCGGTCGTCAAGCAGGGCCCCAAGGGCGTCCTCGCCGTCCACCGCGACGGCACCTCCGCCGAGGTCCCGCCCCTCCCGGTGACGGTCCTGAACGGCCTCGGCGCCGGCGACGCCTTCGGCGGCTCGCTCTGCCACGGCCTGCTCGCCGGCTGGGACCTGGAGCGGATCATGCGGTACGCCAACGCCGCGGGCGCCATCGTCGCGTCCCGCCTGGAGTGCTCCTCCGCGATGCCGTCCCCCGTCGAGGTCGAGGACGCGCTCACGGCAGGAGCGGTGCTGTGAGGGCCGGTCAGGTCGGCGGTGCGAGAAACGAAGGGGGCGACCCGGCGTTGCACGGCGCGTCCCCGCGTGAGGAGGGCACCTCGGGCGGCTCGTCCCCGCACGAGGCGAGCGCCCCGGACGCGCCCCGTCGAGTCGATGTCGCCGAGCTCGTCCGCATCCGCGCCCACCATCCCGAGGCCATCGCCGAGGCCGCCGCGCGTCGGCCCCGCCGCCCGCTCGTCGACGACAGCGGCCGGCTGATGATCGTCGCCGCGGACCACCCGGCCCGCGGCGCCCTGGCGGTCGGCGACCGCAGGTTCGCGATGGCCAGCCGCGCCGACCTCCTGGAGCGGCTCTGCGTCGCGCTCTCCCGCCCGGGAGTCGACGGCGTCCTCGCCACCGCCGACATCCTCGACGACCTGCTGCTGCTCGGGGCGCTCGACCACAAGGTCGTGCTCGGCTCGATGAACCGCGGCGGACTCGCGGGCGCCTCCTTCGAGCTGGACGACCGGTTCACCGGGCACCGCCCGCGGGACATCGACCGGCTCGGCTTCGACGCGGGCAAGCTGCTGCTGCGCATCGACTACGACGACCCGGGCTCGCTGCGCACCCTGGAGTCCACCGCCCGGGTCATCGACGAGATGGCGGAGCGGCGACTCCCGGTGTTCGTCGAGCCGTTCCTCTGCCGTCGCAGCCCGGACGGCACCCTCCGAAACGATCTCAGCGCCGAGGCGGTCACCAAGTCCATCGCCATCGCGAGCGGCCTCGGCGGCAGTTCGGCGTACACCTGGCTGAAGGTCCCCGTCACCGAGAACCCCGACGACATGGCCCGCGTCATGGAGACGTCGACGCTGCCCGCCGTACTCCTGGGCGGCGATGTCGGCGAGGACCAGGAGGGCGCGTACGAGAAGTGGCGCGGGGCGCTCCAGCTCCCCACCGTCCAGGGCCTGGTGGTAGGCCGTTCGCTGCTCTACCCGGCCGACGGCGATGTGATCGCGGCCGTGGACACCGCCGTCGGACTGCTGTGAGGACCGGATGACGAGCAAAGACCTGTACGTCCCCCGGGGCGCCGCCGCCGGTTCGCTGTACGCCGTCGACATCGACCCCGAGCGGGCCGGCTGGACCCACAGCAGCCTGCGCGTGGTGGAGTTGGAGCCGGGCGGCACGCACACCTTCACCACCGGCGACAGCGAATGGATCGTGCTGCCGCTCAACGGCGGCTGTACGGTGGACATAGAGGACGAAAAGTTCCAAATCCTGGGCAGGGACAGCGTGTTCAGCGGAGTCACCGACTTCGTCTACGTGCCCCGTGACGCCCGGGCACAGATCGCCTCCGGCGTGGGAGGCCGCTTCGCCCTGGCAGGAGCGAAGTGCGAGCGCCGACTCCCCGCCCGCTACGGCCCCGCGCCGGAGGTACCCGTCGAAGACCGCGGCAGTGGCAACTGCGCCCGTCAGGTGCGCAACTTCGCCTCCGCCGACGCCTTCGAGTGCGCCAAGCTCATCGCCGTCGAGGTCATCACGCCCGGCGGCAACTGGTCCTCGTACCCGCCCCACAAGCACGACGAGCACCGGCCGGGCCTCGAGTCGGAGCTCGAGGAGATCTACTACTTCGAGATCGACGGCCCGAACGGATTCGGCTATCAGCGCGTATTCCCTTCGCACGAGGGCGGATCCGACGTCCTCGCCGAGGTCCGCACCGGAGACGCGGTCCTCGTCCCCGACGGATGGCACGGCCCGTCCATCGCCCAGCCCGGCCACGCCATGTACTACCTGAACGTGATGGCGGGACCGGGCGAGGAGCGGGAGTGGCGGATCTGCTTCCACCCAGAGCACACCGAGGGGTACCAATGACAGAGCCGACGTCGAAGGCGACGAAGGTGGCAGCGGTGTCGAACGCGTCCAAGGGGCCCGGTGCGACCACCAGGCTGACGGTCGCGCAGGCGCTGGTGCGGTTCCTGGCCGCGCAGTACACGGAACGGGACGGCGAGCGGCGGCGGTTGATCGGTGCCACCTGGGGGATCTTCGGCCACGGCAACGTCGCCGGGCTCGGCCAGGCGCTCGTCGAGTACGCGGACGAGATGCCGTACCACCAGGGCCGTAACGAACAGTCCATGGTGCACGCGGCGGTCGGCTACGCGCGCCAGTCCAACCGGCTCTCCACGCACGCCGTCACCACCTCCATCGGCCCCGGCGCCACGAACCTGGTGACCGGCGCCGCCCTCGCGACGGTCAACCACCTCCCGGTACTGCTCCTCCCCGGCGACACCTTCGCGACCCGCCCCGCCGACCCGGTGCTCCAGCAGCTCGAACTCCCCTACGCGGGCGACGTGTCGGTCAACGACTGTCTGCGCCCGGTGTCGAGGTACTTCGACCGGATCAGCCGCCCCGAGGCACTGATCCCCGCCGCCCTCCAGGCGATGCGCGTGCTCACCGACCCGGTCGAGACGGGCGCGGTCACGCTCGCGCTGCCGCAGGACGTGCAGGCGGAGGCGTACGACTGGCCCGAGGAGTTCTTCGCGGAGCGGACCTGGACCGTGCGCCGCCCGGCGGCCGACATGTCCGAACTGGCCACCGCCGTAAGGGTGATCCGCGAGTCCCGCCGTCCCCTCATCGTCGCGGGCGGCGGCGTCCACCACAGCCGCGCCGAGGACGCGCTCGCCGAACTCGCCGCCGCCACCCGCATTCCCGTCGCCTCCACCCAGGCCGGCAAGGGGTCGCTGCGCTTCGACCACCCGCAGGACGTCGGCGGCATCGGCCACACCGGCACGGCGACCGCCGACGAACTGGCCCGCACCGCCGACCTGGTGATCGGCGTCGGCACCCGCTACACCGACTTCACCACCGCCTCCGGCACCCTCTTCACCGCCGAGGGCGTCCGCTTCCTGAACCTCAACATCGCCCCGTACGACGGCCACAAGCTCTCCGGCATCCCGCTGATCGCCGACGCGCGGGCCGGACTCGAGGCCCTCACCGAGGCGCTGCTGCTGCACGAGCACCGCGCCGAACCGGCGTACGCCACCGAGTACGGCGACGACAAGGAGCGCTGGGAGTACCGCGTCGACGCGGCGTACGAGGCGGACGACCTCGACATCCGGCCCACCCAGCCGCAGGTCCTCGGCGTCCTGGACGAGCTGGTCGACGAGAACGACATCCTGATCAACGCGGCCGGCTCCCTCCCCGGTGACCTGCACAAACTGTGGCGGGCGCGGTCGCGCGACCAGTACCACGTCGAGTACGGCTACTCCTGCATGGGCTACGAGATCCCGGCCGCGATCGGGGTGCGGATGGCCGCCCCGGACCGTCCCGTCTGGGCGCTGGTCGGCGACGGCACGTACCTGATGATGCCGACCGAGATCGTCACGGCCGTGCAGGAGGGCATCGCGATCAAGGTCCTGATCCTGCAGAACCACGGGTACGCCTCCATCGGCGGCCTCTCCGAGTCGGTCGGCGGCGAGCGGTACGGCACGGCATACCGCTACCGCGCCGAGGACCGTACGTACACGGGGGCGCCGCTGCCGGTGGATCTCGCCGCCAACGCGGCCAGCCTGGGGATGCGCGTCCTGCGCGCGAAGACCGTCCGTGACCTGCGCGCGGCCCTCGCCGAGGCGCGGAGCGCGGACACTCCCACATGTGTCTACGTGGAGACCGAAACGGCAGACACAGTGTCGGGCGCGCCCCCGGCCCAAGCCTGGTGGGATGTTCCTGTGGCCGAGACCGCGACCCGATCGTCGGCGGTCAAGGCGCGCGAGGAGTACGAAAGGCACGTCGCCGCCCGACGCCGCCATCTGTGAAGGAGTTCTTGGTCATGACGAAGATCGTCAACCACTGGATCGGCGGCAAGCCCGTCGACGGTGCGTCGGGGGCGTACGGGCCGGTCACCGACCCCGCGACCGGCGCGGTCACCACGAAGGTCGCCTTCGCGACCGCCGAGGAGGTCGACGCCGCGGTCGCCGCCGCGAAGGACGCCTACGCGACCTGGGGCCAGTCCTCGCTGGCCAGGCGGACCACGATCCTCTTCAAGTTCCGCGCGCTGCTCGACGCCAACCGCGACGCCATCGCCGAGCTGATCACCGCCGAGCACGGCAAGGTCCACTCGGACGCGCTCGGCGAGGTCGCGCGCGGCCTGGAGATCGTGGACCTGGCCTGCGGGATCACCGTGCAGCTGAAGGGCGAGCTGTCGACCGAGGTGGCCTCCCGGGTCGACGTGTCCTCGATCCGCCAGCCGCTGGGTGTCGTGGCCGGCATCACGCCGTTCAACTTCCCGGCCATGGTGCCGATGTGGATGTTCCCCCTCGCCATCGCGTGCGGCAACACCTTCGTCCTCAAGCCGTCGGAGAAGGACCCGTCGGCGGCGATGAAGATCGCCGAACTGCTCGCGGAAGCCGGTCTGCCGGACGGCGTCTTCAACGTCGTGCACGGTGACAAGGTGGCCGTCGACCGCCTCCTGGAGCACCCGGACGTCGCCGCCGTCTCCTTCGTCGGCTCGACCCCGATCGCCCGGCACATCCACACCACCGCCGCCGCCAACCACAAGCGCGTACAGGCCCTGGGCGGCGCGAAGAACCACATGCTGGTCCTCCCGGACGCCGACCTGGACGCGGCGGCGGACGCGGCCGTGTCCGCCGCCTACGGCTCGGCGGGCGAGCGCTGCATGGCCATCTCGGCCGTGGTCGCGGTCGGCGCGATCGGCGACGAGCTGGTCCAGAAGATCCGCGAGCGCGCCGAGAAGATCAAGATCGGCCCCGGCAACGACCCGGCCTCCGAGATGGGCCCGCTGATCACCGCCGCCCACCGCGACAAGGTCGCCTCCTACGTCACGGGCGCGGCCGCCCAGGGCTCCGAGGTCGTCCTCGACGGCACCGGCTACACGGTGGAGGGCCACGAGGACGGCCACTGGATCGGCCTCTCGCTGCTCGACCGGGTGCCGGTCACCTCGGACGCGTACAAGGACGAGATCTTCGGCCCGGTGCTGTGCGTGCTGCGCGTGGAGACGTACGAGGAGGGCCTGGCGCTGATCAACGCCTCGCCGTTCGGCAACGGCACCGCGATCTTCACCCGGGACGGCGGCGCCGCCCGTCGCTTCCAGCTCGAGGTCGAGGCGGGCATGGTCGGCGTGAACGTGCCGATCCCGGTCCCCGTCGGCTACCACTCCTTCGGCGGCTGGAAGGACTCCCTCTTCGGGGACCACCACATCTACGGCAACGACGGCACGCACTTCTACACCCGCGGCAAGGTCGTCACGACCCGCTGGCCGGACCCCTCGGAGGCCCCGACCGGCGTCGACCTGGGATTCCCGCGCAACCACTGAAACGCCTCGGTGCCCCGCCCCCGGCTTCGTGAGCCGCGGGGCGGGGCACCGTCGTGTCGTGTCCCGGCCGACGCTCTGCCGCCGGATCAATCCTGGCGGATTTCGACTCCCGCGCTGCGGTTCTCGTTCAGAGGTGATGAAAGGGATGGCGTAAGCGTGTTCGCCGTAACGCCTTTGAAAGCAAGGTCATATTTCGCTGGGGCCTGGTTATTGCCGCACCGTGATGCCAAGGCCTGGGAAAGAGATGTGACTTGTGCCGCTCCGCTTCTGCGGATTCCGTAGGTGAACGGCCATTGACGCAACGGTTTCCGTCAAGGTTCCATCAACGCCGGGAGCGGACGAAGAGGTGAACGACGCGAGCCGCCGGAGGCGATAACGCTCCCGACCGAATCACCTGACGCACGACACGAGTCGATCGGAACCGCCGCATGACCGACACGCTCCGCCCTGTCGGGACAGCCGTCCCGGACACCGTCCCCACGGCTTCCGGCGACCCCCGGAAGCTCAAGCGCTCCATCGGCATCGTCGGCGGCACCCTGCTGACCCTCTCCTGCGTGACGCCCGCCTCCACGCTCTTCGTGGTCGTGCCCGACCTCTTCTCGTCGCTCGGCACGGCGACCGCGCTCACCATCGCGATCGGCTCGCTGCTCTGTGTCGCCGTGGCGTTCTGCTACTCGGAGCTGGGCACCCTCATCCCCAGCGCGGGCGGCGAGTACGCCATGGTCTCGACGATGGCCGGACGGCTCGCCGGCTGGCTGGTCTTCGTCCTCTCCCTGCTGGTCGTCATGATCGTGCCGCCGGTGATCGCCATGGGCACGGCCGACTACCTGGCACCGATCGTGCACCTGAACCCCTCGCTGGCCGGCGCAGGCGTGATGCTCCTCGCCACCCTCGCGGGCCTGCTCGACCTGCGGGCCAACGCCTGGATCACCGGCGTCTTCCTGGTCCTGGAGGTCATCGCGGCGGCCGTCGTCGCGGTCCTCGGCTTCTCGCACAGCGAGCGCGGCCTCGGCAGCCTCACCTCGATGCAGGTGGCCGGCTCCGGGGGCCACACCGACACCGTGACCGCCATGCTGGTCGTCTCCGGACTCGCGATCGCCCTCTTCATCACCCAGGGCTTCTCGACCGCGGTCTATCTCTCCGAGGAACTGGAGGACCCGCGCCGCAACGTCGCCCGCACGGTCCTGGCCACCCTCGCCATCTCGACCGTGATCATCCTGGTCCCGGTCGTCGCGATCACCCTGGGCGCCCCCGACCTCTCGGCCCTCACCGGCGGCGACATCAGCACCATGGTCACCGCCTGGTCGAACTCCGCCGTCGGCACCTTCGTCAGCCTCTGCGTCGCCCTCGCGATCATCAACGCCGGCATCGTCATGGTCATCCAGAACTCCCGCGTCCTGTTCGCCTCGGCCCGCGACAAGGCCTGGCCCGAGCCGGTCAACGGCGTCCTGTCCAGGCTCGGCCGCTTCGGCTCCCCGTGGGTCGCCACCCTCCTGGTGGGCGTCCCCGGCGCGGCCCTGTGCTTCGTCGACCTGGACACCCTGTACGGCGTCACGGGCGTCTCGGTCACCGGCATGTACCTGCTCGTCGCGGTCGCCGCGCTGCTCGCCCGACGAGGCTCGCACGCCCGCACACCCGCCTGGCGCATGCCCCTGTGGCCCGCCGTACCGGTCCTGCTGATCGCCGTCCTCGCCTACGTCCTGAGCCGACAGGCGACCCAGTACCTCCTGTGGACCGGCGGCATCACGGCCTTCGCCAGCCTGTACTGGGCCTTCTACCTGCGCCCGCGCCGCGAGACCCGGTGGCTGGTGTCGATCCCCGAGGACGCGCGGGCGTAACCGCGACCCCTGCTCCAGGAGCGGGTGTCAGCCGAAGTCCCAGGTCACCACCGTGGCCGTCCCGTCGTCCTTGCCGTCAGCGCTGCGGTACGCGGCGAGGGCGACGTCGTTCCCGGTCTCGACGCCGACCCACATCCCGTAACAGCCGCGCTCGCGGGCCAGCGCGGCGAGTTCCCGGATCAGCGCCCGCCCGATACCGCGCCGCCGGTACGGCTCGTCGACCGCCAGTTCGTAGAGGAACATCTCGTGTCCCTTGTCGGGGTGCGCCGTCTCCACGCCGCTGACGAACCCGACGGGACCCCCGTCCTCGTACGCGAGGAAGAGATGGTGGCCCTGCCGGTCGAGGAAGGCCCCCGCCCACTCGGGACGGACGGGATGGTCGAAGAGGTGTCCGGCGGCGATCAGTTCGTCCACGGTGACGGCACGGCGAATCTCCATGGGTCGTTCGTACCACGGGCGCGGTATGCCGGGAGGGCGCCGTACTCCCCTGGGATGGGCGGGGGTTCAGACCGGCGGCGGCATCGGTTGTCGGCGGCGGGCCGTACCGTTGACACATGGATCTTCGACTGCCCCGACTGCGCGGTCCGGCACTGCGGAGGCCGCGACGGTGGATCGCCGCCGCGGCCGCCGTCGTCGTGCTCGCCGGCGCCGGGACATGGACGGCCGTCGCCTCCGACGACGCCCCGCGCGTGCGGCGCGCCGACCGCGTCATGGACATGGGCGACGGGGTGAGCGTCGACACCTCGTACTTCACCGCGGGACCGAGCTCGGACCGCCGCCCCGCCGTCCTGCTCACGCACGGCTTCGGCGGCAGCAAGGACGACGTCAGAGCGCAGGCGGAGCGGCTCGCGCGCGACGGATACGCGGTGCTGACCTGGTCGGCGCGCGGTTTCGGCGAGTCCACCGGCAAGATCGGCCTGAACGACCCGGACGCCGAGGTCGCCGACGTCTCCAAGCTCATCGACTGGCTCGCGAAACGCCCCGAGGTCCAGCTCGACAGGAGCGGCGACCCGCGCGTGGGCATGACCGGCGCCTCGTACGGCGGGGCGATCGCCCTGGAGGCCGCGGCGTACGACCAGCGGGTCGACGCGATCGCCCCGGCGATCACCTACTGGAACCTGTCGGACGCCCTCTTCCCGAACGGCGTCTTCAAGAAGCTCTGGGCCGGCATCTTCATCAACTCCGGGGGCGGCTGCGACAGGTTCGAGCCGCGGCTGTGCGAGATGTACAACAGGGTCGCGGAATCCGGAAAGCCGGACGCGGCCGCCACGAAACTCCTCGAGGAGCGCAGCCCGTCCGCCGTCGGCGACCGCATCAAGGTGCCCACGCTCATCGTGCAGGGCCAGACCGACTCCCTCTTCCCGCTCGGCCAGGCCGACGCGATGGCCAAGGCGATCCGTGCCAACGGCGCTCCCGTGGACGTCGACTGGATCTCCGGCGGCCACGACGGCGGCGACCTGGAGGCGGACCGCGTCCAGGACCGGGTCGGCTCCTGGTTCGACCGCTATCTGAAGGACGAGCCGGGCGTCGACACCGGCCCCGCGTTCCGCGTCACCCGCACCGGAGGCATCGACTCCACCGACGGCGCCGCCCAGCTCCGGGGCGCGAGCGGGGACACCTACCCCGGCCTGGAGAGCGGCGAGCACTCCGTGACCCTGGCCGGACGCGAGCAGACCTTCGAGAACCCCGCGGGCGCGAACCCGCCCGCCATCTCGGCCCTCCCCGGCCTGGGCGGCACGGGCGGCCTCTCCCAGCTCTCCTCCCTCGGCGTCGGGGTGTCGCTCGACTTCCCCGGGCAGTACGCGCAGTTCATGTCCCCGGCGTTCACCGACGACCTGTGGATCACCGGATCACCGCAGGTCACGGTGCACGTCGAGGCCAGCACCGACGAGGCGGTCCTCTTCGCGAAGGTGTACGACGTCGGCCCCGGCGGCGCCCAACAGGTGCTCCCCTCACAGCTGGTGACCCCGGTGCGCGTCGAGGGAGCCAAGGCGGGCAAGGACGTCACCCTCACGCTGCCGGCCATCGACCACGAGGTGCAGCAGGGCCACCGGCTGCGCCTGGTACTGGCCTCGACGGACCTCGGCTACGCGTCCCCGACAGCCCCGGCGACGTACACGGCCTCCCTGAAGAGCGCGTTGCGGATTCCCACCGCGCCCGCCGTGACGACGGCCGCCGCCGCGCTCCCCGCCTGGGTCTGGTGGCTGCCGGCCGCCGGAGCACTGGCCGCGCTGGCCCTGCTGCTGACCGGCCGCCGCCGCACGACCGCGGGACCGCCCGACCCCGAGCTGGCCGAAGTCCCGCTCCAGATCACCGACCTGAGCAAGCGGTACGCCAGGTCGGCCGACCGGTACGCGGTACGGGAGCTGTCCTTCCGTGTGGAGAAGGGCCAGGTCCTCGGCCTCCTGGGGCCGAACGGCGCGGGCAAGACGACCACCCTGCGCATGCTGATGGGCCTCATCAAGCCGGACGGCGGCGAGATCCGCGTCTTCGGCCACGAGATCCAGCCGGGAGCGCCGGTCCTCTCCCGGGTCGGCGCGTTCGTCGAGGGCGCGGGCTTCCTCCCGCACCTCTCGGGCCGCGACAACCTGGAGCTGTACTGGCAGGCCACCGGCCGTCCCGCCGAGGACGCCCACCTGGCGGAGGCCCTGGAGATCGCGGGCCTGGGCGACGCGCTGGCCCGCGCGGTCCGCACCTACTCCCAGGGCATGCGCCAGCGCCTGGCCATCGCGCAGGCCATGCTCGGCCTGCCGGACCTGCTGATCCTCGACGAACCCACCAACGGCCTCGACCCGCCGCAGATCCGTGAGATGCGCGAGGTGATGATCCGCTACGCCGCCGCCGGCCGCACGGTCATCGTCTCCAGCCACCTGCTGGCCGAGGTCGAGCAGACCTGCACCCACCTGGTGGTCATGGACCGCGGACGACTGATGCAGGCCGGCCCGGTGGCCGAGATCATCGGCTCCGGCGACACCCTCCTCGTCGGCACCGGTACCCGTGTGGACGAGCCGGTCGCGGAGAAGGTGGGCGCACTGCCCGGCGTTGCCTCGGCCGTCGTCACCGACGACGGGATCCTGGTCAGGCTCGACCCCGGCGGCAGCGCCCAGCGCCTGGTCGTCGAGCTCGTCCGGCTCGAAGTACCCGTGGAATCGGTGGGCCCGCACCGCCGGCTCGAAGACGCCTTCCTCACCCTGATCGGGGGCAACGCATGAGCACCCTCGTCGAGCGGGCCGAGACGGCCGACGGATACCGGCCGCGCCGGACACTGCCGCTGCGGGTGGAGCTGCTCCGGCAGCTGAAGCGGCGCCGCACCCTCGTCATGGCGGCGATCCTGGCGGCGCTGCCCTTCGTGCTCGTCGCGGCCTTCGCGATCGGCGGCACCCCGGACGGCCGGGGCAACCAGATCACGCTGATGGACACGGCCACCTCGTCGGCCGCGAACTTCGCCGCGGTGAACCTCTTCGTCTCCGCCGGCTTCCTGCTGGTGATCCCCGTCGCCCTGTTCTGCGGCGACACGATCGCCTCTGAGGCGAGCTGGTCCTCGCTGAGATATCTGCTGGCGGCGCCCGTGCCCAGGGCCCGGCTGCTCTGGTCCAAGCTCACCGTCGCGCTGGGCCTCAGCCTCGCCGCGATGGTGCTGCTGCCGGTCGTCGCGGTGGCGGTGGGCACCGTGGCCTACGGCTGGGGCCCGCTGGAGATCCCCACCGGCGGCGTGCTCTCCGCGGGCACCGCGGCGCAGCGCCTGGTGGTCGTGGTGGCGTACATCTTCGTCTCCCAACTGGTCACCGCGGCGCTCGCGTTCTGGCTGTCGACCAAGACGGACGCCCCCCTCGGCGCGGTCGGCGGAGCGGTCGGCCTGACGATCGTGGGGAACGTGCTGGACGCCGTCACCGCCCTCGGAGACTGGCGCGACTTCCTGCCCGCGCACTGGCAGTTCGCCTGGGCGGACGCCGTCCAGCCGCATCTGGAGTGGTCGGGCATGATCCAGGGCACGGCGGTCTCGGTAACGTACGCGCTCGTGCTGTTCGCCCTGGCCTTCCGGGGTTTCCGGCGCAAGGACATCGTGTCGTAGGTCTCCGGAGGATCACCTACCGGTCTCGACGGCCGCCCGCCGTGGCCGCTTCGAGATCCATCCGCAACGCTCCGTAGCGCACATCCCGGCCCCCTCGGACGTCACAGTCACAGACGTCGGCCCATGAACGGGCCGCTCACCGAGGGGGCACAGATGGGGAAGGACCACATACGGGCGAGGGCCGTCACCGTACGCGGCCGTCGACTGCGCGGAGCACTGCTCGCCCTGAGCGCGGCGGGCGCCCTGCTGCTCACCGGCTGCGGCGGGGGCGGCAGCGGAGATCACGGCTACTCGTCGGACCGCGAGGACGGCACCGCCCCACCGCCCGCCCCCGCCTACTCGTCGGGCACCACGGAAGGCGAGCGGAACGGCGAACAGAACGGCGAGCCGAACGGCGAACGGAGCGGCGAGCAACAGAACGACGAGGGCCGGGAGATCGCCCCGTCCCCGGACTACCTCTCCACCTTCGCCCTCGACGTCGACACCGCCTCCTACGGCTACGCCCGCCGCACCCTCGCGGACGGCCGGATGCCCGACCCGTCGACGATCCGCCCCGAGGAGTTCGTCAACAGCTTCCGCCAGGACTACGAACGCCCCGACGGCAACGGCTTCTCGGTCACCGTCGACGGCGCCCGCACGGACGACGAGGACTGGTCGCTCGTCCGGGTCGGCCTCGCCACCCGCGCGGACGAGGGGGACGACGAACGCCCGCCCGCCGCCCTGACCTTCGTCATCGACGTCTCCGGCTCCATGGACGAACCGGGCCGCCTCGACCTGGCGCAGGACTCCCTCGGTGTGATGACGGACCGCCTCCGCGACGACGACTCGGTCGCCCTGGTCACCTTCAGCGACGAGGCCGAGACCATCCTCCCCATGACCCGGCTCGGCGACCACCGGGGCCGCGTCCACGACGCCGTCGACAGCCTGGAACCCCAGTCCTCGACCAACCTCGGCGCCGGCGTGGAAACCGGCTACGCCACCGCCACCGAGGGCCTGCGCGAGGGCGCCAACAACCGTGTCGTCCTGGTCTCCGACGCCCTCGCCAACACCGGCGACACCGACGCCGACGCGATCCTGGAACGCGTCGCGGACAACCGCCGCGAGCACGGCATCACGCTCTTCGGCGTCGGCGTCGGCAGCGACTACGGCGACGCCCTGATGGAACGCCTCGCCGACAGGGGCGACGGCCACACGACGTACGTCTCCGACACCGAGGACGCCCGCGAGGTCTTCTGCGAGGAACTCCCGCGGAACATCGACCTCACCGCCCGTGACGCCAAGGCGCAGGTCGCCTTCGACCCGGAGACGGTCCAGCAGTTCCGGCTCATCGGCTACGACAACCGCCAGGTCGCCGACGAGGACTTCCGCGACGACCGGGTCGACGGCGGCGAGGTCGGCCCCGGCCACACGGTGACCGCCCTCTACGCCGTCCGCACACGGCCCGGCGGCTCGGGCCACCTCGCCACCGCGAGCGTCCGCTGGCTCGACCCCGAAACCCGCACCCCGCACGAGGAGTCCGGCCAACTGGAGGCCGGGGACCTCGACGACGACCTCTGGAACTCCGCCGACCGCCTCCAGGTCACCGCCGTCGCCGCGTACTTCGCCGACGCCCTCCGCCAGGGCGACAACCGCTGGACCCGGCTCCCGGGCAGCCTGCCCCTGACCGAACTCCGCTCCCGAGCGGACGAGTTGGCGGCCGACACCGAGGACAAGGCGGTACGCGAACTAGCCGACACCATCGAAACGGCGACGGGCATGAGCCGCTGACCCACCCGTTCGCCGGGCCGCCACCCGGCGAACGCGAACCCCGCGCGACCCATTGAATTCCTGTTACGCACCGGTAAGTTGACCCATGTTCAGGAACCCCGCCACCGGGAGCCGTCATGGGCGTACGCAAGGATCTGAAGCGGGCGAGGAAGCGCGTCGGCCTCGCGTCCCGCACCGAGGTGGAGCTGACCAGGGACTCCACCGGCACCGTCCGAGAGGCCCGCACCCCCCGTCTGGTTCAGGACCCCACCACCGGCAGCACCGCCGACCTGCCCTTCACCAACGCGGCCGAGGCCCCGAACGCCGTCGTCCTGCGCCGCCGGGAACACGGCACCTGGAGCCCGGTCACCGCGGAGTCCTTCGCCGCCGAAGTCACCGCAACCGCCAAGGGGTTGATCGCGGACGGCCTCGAACCGGGCGGCCGGGTCGCGGTGATGTCCCGGACGCGCTACGAGTGGACGGTCCTCGACTTCGCGATCTGGGCGGCGGGCGGCCAGACCGTCCCCGTCTACGCGACCTCTTCCGCCGAGCAGGTGGACTGGATCGTCCGCGACTCGGGTGCCCGGGTGGTGATCGTCGAGACCGCCGAGAACGCGGACACGGTGGCCACCGGCACGGCCCGGCATCCCGAACCCCCGCGCGTCCGGCAGCTGGACGCGCACGCCCTGGCCGAACTCGCCGCCCTGGGCCGGGACATCCCCGACAAGGAGGTGACCGAACGCCGCGCCGCCCTCACCCCCGGCACCACCGCCACCGTCTGCTACACCTCGGGAACCACCGGCCGGCCCAAGGGCTGCGTCCTCACCCACGCCAACCTGCACGCCGAGGCCGCCAACACGGTCGAGCTGCTGCACCCCGTCTTCGAGGAGGTCACCGGCCAGACCGCCTCGACCCTCCTCTTCCTCCCGCTCGCCCACATCATGGGCCGCACCCTCCAGATCGCCTGCCTGATGGCCCGCATCGAGGTGGGGCACTGCCCGAGCATCAAGCCCGACGAACTCCGCCCCGCCCTGCGGGAGTTCAGGCCGACCTTCCTGGTCGGCGTGCCCTACCTCTTCGAGAAGATCCACCACACCGGCCGCGCGACCGCCGAGAAGATCGGCCGTGCCGCCTCCTTCGACCGCGCCGACCGCGTCGGCGTCCGCTTCGGAGAGGCGTACCTGAACAAGTTCCTGGGGACGGGCAAGGGACCGGGACCGGGCCTGTACGCGGCCTGGGCGCTCTACGACCTGCTGGTCTACCGCCGCATCCGCAGGGAACTGGGCGGCCGGGCCCGCTACGCCATCAGCGGCGGCTCCCCGCTCGACCGCGACCTCAACCTCTTCTTCTACGCCGCCGGAATCATCGTCTACGAGGGCTACGGCCTCACCGAGACCACGGCCGCGGCGACGATCGTCCCGCCCCTGCGCCCCCGCCCGGGCACGGTCGGCCTCCCGGTCCCCGGCACCGCCGTCCGCATCGCCGACGACGGCGAGGTCCTCATCAAGGGCGGCGTGGTCTTCGGCGCCTACTGGAACAACCCGGCGGCGACGGACGCGGTACTGCGGGACGACTGGTTCGCCACCGGCGACCTCGGCTCCCTCGACGGCGACGGCTATCTCACCATCACCGGCCGCAAGAAGGACCTGCTCATCACCTCCGGCGGGAAGAACGTCTCCCCCGCCGTCCTGGAGGACCGGCTGCGCAGCCGCCCGCTCGTCGGCCAGTGCGTCGTCGTCGGCGACAACCGCCCCTACATCGCGGCCCTGATCACCCTGGACCCCGAGTCCGTCGCCCACTGGCTCGCCGTACGCCGACTGCCCGCCGACACCCCGTTGTCCGAACTCGCGGCCGACCCCCGGATACGCGCCGACGTCCAGAAAGCCGTCGACCACGCCAACGAAGCGGTCTCACGCGCCGAGTCCGTTCGCCGGTTCACCCTGGTGGCAGGCGAGTTCACCGAGGACAACGGGCTGCTCACCCCGTCCCTGAAGGTCAGGCGGCACGCGGTGTCGGCGGCGTACGCGGGCGAGATCGCGGCGCTCTACGACGGCGCGGCGCCGGGGGCCGAGCAGGAACGCCGGGCATGAAAAGAGAGCGGGCCGCCGAGATGCTCGGCGGCCCGCTCTACCCGGTAGCTGCGATCAGCTGCCGCTGGCGCCGTTGCCGGACAGGACCGGGATGTTGTCCAGGATGTGCGAGAGGGGCTCGTCGCCCTTGGCCTGGGTGGAGTTCTCGGTGCACTGCTGGTTCTGCGGGGCGGAGAGGATCGGCACGTCCTGCAGGACGGTGACCGGGACCAGGCCGACGAGCGAGGCCAGGTTGGCCTTGGCCGGCAGGCCGATGCAGGGCTTGTTCAGGGAGCCCTGAACCAGCGCGAGCTGGGGGCTCATGTCACCGTGCGTGGCCTGGTTGCCGTACGACTGGAGGGCACCGTTGCCGTTGGTCGTGGTCACGCCGTCGTCGTTCCCGATGGCGAGAGCCTGGGGCGCGGCGGCGGCCGAGATACCGGCGACGGAGGCGGCGATGGCGGCGGTTGCGAGCAGCTTCTTCATGTTCGTTCCCTTCGTGGAGTGGACTCCGTTTGCGGAGCCGCGTAATGATCAACAGTGCGGTGGACGGCATGGTTGCGCGGTGTGCCCCGTTTGGCCCACAGGGATTCCGCGGGACCGGAGCTGACGCGTCGCCGTTGAGGTGAGAGGAGTAGCGGGCCGCTCCCAGGAGCGGCCCGCCGCACGCGATGCTGAGAGATCAGCTGCCGCTGGCGCCGTTGCCGGACAGGACCGGGATGTTGTCCAGGATGTGCGAGAGGGGCTCGTCGCCCTTGGCCTGGGTGGAGTTCTCGGTGCACTGCTGGTTCTGCGGGGCGGAGAGGATCGGCACGTCCTGCAGGACGGTGACCGGCACCAGGCCGACGAGCGAGGCCAGGTTGGCCTTGACCGGCAGGCCGACACAGGGCTTGTTCAGGGAGCCCTGGACGAGCGCCATCTGCGGGCTCATCTTTCCGTAGGTCTCCTGGTTGCCGTAGACCTGCGCGGCGCCGTTGCCGTTCACGGTGGTGACACCGTTGTCGTTGCCGATCGCCAGCGCCTGGGGCGCGGCGGCAGCCGAGATACCGGCGACGGAAGCGGCGACCGCCGCGGCAGCCATAACCTTCTTGATCACTTGCATGGTCCCTTCTGGAGTAACCCCGTCCACCGGAGCGCCCTGGACAACTGCGCCCGGCCCGCATAGTTGCTGCGATTCACCCCAATGGCCCATGTGCGAAACCCGCCGGTACGGAGCACGCGCGCGAGCTTTTCCGCGAATTCCGGGAGGCGAACGGGCCAATCGGGTGACCTTGAGGAACCAATCGCCCGCCCTTCAGTTGAGGCGGAGCAGGTACGTGTGTATCTCGCCCACGAAAGGAACACCGGAGAAATGTTCAAGAAGGCAATGGCCACGGCGGCGGTCGCCGTTTCCGTCGTCGGTGTCTCGGCGGCTTCCGCGTCTCAGGCGCTTGCCATCGGGAACGACGAGGGCGTCACCACCGTGAACGGCAACGGCGCCGAGCAGTCGTACGGCAACGCCAAGACGAAGGGCAAGCAGAGCCCCCAGCTCTCGCTGGTCCAGGGCTCCGTGAACAAGCTCTGTGTCGGCCTGCCGGTCAAGGCCAACGCGGCCTCGCTCGTCGGTGTCCTGGTGCCGGTCACCGTCCTCCAGGACGTGCCGGTCCTCTCGGCCCCGCAGAACCAGCAGTGCGCCGAGAACTCCACCCAGGCCAAGGGCGACGAGCCCCTCTCGCACATCCTGGACAACATCCCGGTCCTGTCGGGCAACGGCGCCAGCGGCAGCTGAACCGTCGCTCCGAAGTGGCCCGGGCCGCCCGTCGTCATCACACGTCGGCCGGCCCGGGCTTTTCCGGGTTTCCGCTTGCGCAGGGCGATTCGAGTGAATTCACAATTCACTCACGTTGTGTGGTTTCTTCGTCCGGCTTTCCCTCGTTCACAGCCTGTAGGTCATGGTGCGAGCCGTTCATACTGTGCTCGCTCGGTTTCGGCCGTCATAGGGGCATGACCGCAGAGAAGGGAAAGCACGTGAAGCTCAAGAAGAGCGCTGCCGTCGTCGCTGGCGCGATCATGGCTCTGGGATTCGCCTCCCCCGCCTTCGCGGACGCGGGCGCCGAGGGTGCGGCCATCGGTTCCCCGGGTGTCCTCTCGGGCAACGTGATCCAGGTTCCCATCCACGTTCCCGTCAACGTGTGCGGCAACTCGATCAACGTCATCGCCCTGCTGAACCCCGCGTTCGGCAACACCTGCGTCAACGACTGACGTAGACCGCACATCAGCCAATTCGGCTGGGTGACAGCCGGCTTCGGAACGCCTCATCTGGTTCCGGGGCCGGCTTTCCTCACTTCGAGCAGGAAGACCACGAGATTGCGACAGACCCTGAGTAGGGGAGTGGTCGTGGCCGCCGCCGCGACGAGCGTCCTTTCCCTTTACGGCACCCCCGCGTTCGCCGGCTCGAACGCGAACGGAACCGCCGAGGACTCGCCCGGCGTCGGGTCGGGCAACAACCTCCAGCTTCCGCTGAACGCGCCGGTGAACGCCTGCGGCAACACCGTCGACGTGCTCGCCGCGCTCAACCCCGCGTTCGGGAACTCCTGCGCCAACGGCCCGGGTCCTGACTCCTCCGGCTACGGGGACGAGGGCTACGGCCACTCGGGCGGCGGGCAGACAGGCGGTCACGGCAGTGGCCATGACGATGGCCCCGGCGGCTACGGCGACACACCGTGGACCCCGCCGTCGACGCCTCCGTCGGCCACGCCTCCGCCGAAGGCGCCCCCGACGACCCCACCGGCGACGACGCCCCCCGGCGTCCCGCTGAAGGAGGCGCCCCCCGGCACCCCGCCGTGGGCGACGCCTCCCGGGTCCTCGTCGTCCGCCGAGTCCGAGTCCGTGGCCGCCCTGGCGGAGACCGGTGGCGAGGGCCTCCTCGCGACCGCGGCGACCAGCGCCGCGCTGCTCGCGGGCGGAACCGTCCTGTACCGACGAGGCCGAGCCGCGTCCCGTCGCTAGCGTTCCGGGTGCCGGACGCGTCACGCGCCCGGCACCCGAGTCCGCGTCACCGCCGGGCCGGGTCCAGCGCCTCGCGCCGCCGCTGCGGTACGGGCACCTGCGCCGTGCGCAGCCGCCGCCGTACCCCTCGTACGAGCGTCTCCGCCGTGAACGTGGCGCCGTGCACGAAGCGCATCGCGGGGCCGAAGCCGGACGCCGTCACCAGGCCTGCCATGAAGAGGCCGGGCACCGAGGACTCGAAGTCCCGGCCGACGTCGGGCGAACCGTCGGCGACCGCCGCGAGCTCCCCGCGCAGCTCGTCGGCGAGCAGTCCGAGCCGTTCGCGGGTCGCGCTGAACCCCGTTGCCGCGATGACGTGTTCGGTCTCCAGAGAGGCCGGCTCACCGCCCCGGCCCACCGTCTCCAGGCGTACGCCGCCCCCGGTCACGTACGCCGCCGCGACCTCGTGGCCCAGCAGCAGTTCGACGGCCGGCTCCACGCGGTGGCGCAGCCACCAGGCGCCCGCCGGGCCCAGTGCCGTGGCCGCGATCCGGGCCCGGGTGGTCTCCGGGAGGCGGTGGAAGAGGTTGGGGCGCTCGGCGTAGAACCAGTTGCGCCAGCCGCAGCCGAGACCGCTGTGCGGGGTGCGGGCCGACTCCCACCACGGGCGCTCCAGGGCGGGCGGCACGTCGTTCCAGTTCAGGTGGCCGGCGCGGGCCAGGACCCGGGCGTGGGCGCCCTGTTCGGCGAGGAGTGCCGCCGTCTCCAGCGCGGCCTGGCCGCCACCGATCACGGTGACGTCCCGGCCGCGGAAACGGCCGAGCTCGCCGTGGTCGCTGCTGTGCGAGACGTACGAGGGTCCCAGCTCGCGCAGCGCGGCCGGCACCTCGACGAAGGGCAGCACGCCGACGGCGAGAGCGACCGTGCGGGCGTGCAGGACCTCGCCGTCGTCCACGACCGCCTCGAAGCCGCCGGGAACCGTGCTCAGCCGGACCACCGTGCGTTCGTCGACCTCGGGCACCGCGTTGCGGGCGAACCACAGGCCGTACGAGGCGAACATCGCGACGGGGATCGGCTCGCCGTGCCGGGCCCGCACGCCCTGACCGGCGCAGTAGGTGTCCAGGCGCCAGCGGCCCCCGGGGTCCGAGAGGTTCGACGCCGCCGGCTCCGACTTCAGGAACATGCCGGGGGGCATGTGGTCCCGCCAGGACGCCATGGGCCGGCCGAGGACGCGCAGGCTCAGCCCGGCCGCGGCGGCATGGGAGGCGACGGACAGGCCGTACGGACCGGCTCCCACCACCAGAAGGTCGTACATCAGCAGCTGCTCGCTTTCTCGTCATCGGTCAGGGGATTCTGGGGGCCCGACTGCCGTACGATCCGCGGCTGCGCGGCGACGGGCGCCGGACGCTGTGCGCGGTCCCGCAGCCGCCGGGTCACATGACGGCCCCACAGCGCCCACATCGCCAGCCCGGGCGCGAGATCGTCCCGCGCGTGCCAGGCCAGCTCGCTCCCGCCGGACTTGGGAAGCA
Source organism: Streptomyces sp. NPDC050535 (assembly GCF_044457665.1). Classification (NCBI taxonomy): domain Bacteria; kingdom Bacillati; phylum Actinomycetota; class Actinomycetes; order Kitasatosporales; family Streptomycetaceae; genus Streptomyces; species Streptomyces sp. NPDC050535. Next base: position 360,836 of record NZ_JBITHE010000002.1, on the reverse strand, counting down.
GTGCGCTGAGCGGGGCGTAGTTCTCCACCACGAACGCGCGGCCGGGCAGCGGCGCGGGATCCGGCAGCGGACGGTGGGTCAGGTCCAGGTGCAGGGCGCGTACGACGTCGAGGCCGGCCCCGTCGGCGAAGAGCCGGAACTGGGCGCCGGGGCGGGGGTTGAAGTCGAGCAGGTGGTAGCGGCCGCTCGCGCCGTCCCGGCGGAAGTCGAGGTCGAAGACACCGCGGTAGCCCAGGTCCCCGATGAGCTGTTCGACGAGCGACTGGAGTTGCGGGTTGGGGGTCCAGCGGCCGACGGCGGTCAGTCCGGCGCCGCGCGGCCAGGCGAGTTGCTTGCGGCCGGGGCCGCCTCCGCACACCGCTCCGGACCGGTCGACGTACCCGTGGAAGAACCAGTCGAGGTCGGGCCCCGGCGGCAGGAACGCCTGCAACAGCAGTCGGCTGCCCGCCTCCTCGGCGCGCAGGTAGAGCGCCTGCGCCTCCCGCGCCGAGCGCACCACTACCGTGCTGCGCAGCCCCGATCCGGCGGGCAGCAGCCAGGGGCGGCTCCACTTCGCCACCACCGGCAGCCCCAACTGCCAGGCCGCCGCTGCCGCCTGCTCGGGGCTGTCCGGGATGAGCGTCACCGGGTGCGGAACGCCCGCTCTCTCGCACACGGCGGCCAGTTCCGCCTTGTCGGCCACCCGTTCGGCGAGGGCACCGGGCTGCTGCGGCAGCAGATAGGAGGGAGCGAGGTGTTCACGGCACCGGCCCACCGCGACGGCGCTCGCGTCATCCATCGGGATGAGGACGGCCGGACGGGATACCCGCGCGGCCACTCGGCGCAATGCGGTGACGATTTCTCCGGTGGATGCGCCGGGCGCCGGCGGGGGATGCATCTCGCGGACAAAACGCGACCTGCGGACGGGACTTCCCGTTGAATCGGCGACCACATGCACCTCAACGCCCGCTCTTCCGAGTGAGCGTACGGCGCCCAGCGTTCCGTGGTGAAAGGGGTTCCGGTCGATCCGCAGAAGCACGGCGGGGACGCGGGTGTCGAGAAACGGCACGCAATTTCCTTCGGGTCGGTCACCCGTGCGGGTGACCGGCACACTCAAAGGCCGAAGCCTCGGTTGGCGGAATGGGTATTCATATGACTGAGTGTCAGTAGACGGAAGCTGACAGAAGGTAAATCGGAGTATCCGAAGACGGAATGTGTCGTCGGAGCAGCAGAGTGGAGAGAGGAGCAGGCATGGCCCCACAGCAGCAACGGCCCCGGAGCAGGCGGGTGGCGTGCGTCGCGGCCGGAATCGTCGCGTCGGTCGCCCTGGCGTCGGGTCCGGGATACGCCGTGGGCGCCGGGGTGATGGGAGTCGCCGATCCTCCGGCGCCGACACCGGCGTCGGTGACAGCGCCGACGACACCCGTGACGCCCGCACCGCTCACCCAGTCCGGACCACTCACGCCACCCGTGACCCCCGCGGCTCCCGTGCAGACGCCCGCACCGGCCGTCCCCGCCGCGGAACCGAAGCCCGCCGAGAAGGCACCCGCCGTCGGCGCCTACCTGGACTACGGCGCCCGCGGTGTCGCCCGGATCGCCGAGCTCAGCAAGTGGCTGGGCGGTACCGAGCTCCGCGTCGGGCACACGTACCTGCCCGGCGACCGCTGGAGCAACATCGAGGGCGCCCCCGGTTTCCTCGACGTATGGGCGGACTGGCGGCTTGAACAGGACGACCGGATGCTCGTCCTCAACGTGCCGATGATGGAGCGCAACGAGGGGCGCGTCTCCGACGCCGAGGTCCGCCAACTGCTGCGGCAGGCCGCGTCCGGAGCGTTCGACAAGCACTTCCGCGCACTGGCCGAGCGTCTTGTCGAGCTGAACGTGCCGGACACCGTCATCGTGCTCGGCTGGGAAATGAACGGCATCACTTACACCCATCGCTGCGGTCCCGACCCGGAGGCCTGGAAGAAGTACTGGAACAGAATCGTCACCACCATGCGGGCGGTGCCGGGACAGAAATTCCGGTTCGACTTCACCCCGAACCGCGGCCGGGACGCCATCCCCTGGACGCAGTGCTATCCGGGGGACGACACGGTCGACATCATCGGTATGGATTCGTACGACCAGCCGTCGGGGCTCTCATTCGACGAGCAGGTGAAAGAGCCCTACGGCCTTCAGGAGCACGTGGACTTCGCCAAATCCCATGGCAAGCCCATTTCCTATCCTGAATGGGGTCTCTTCCGCAACGGTGACAATGCGGAGTACATGAAGCGGATGCTCGCGTGGATGGACGAGCACAAGCCGCTGTACAACACGGTCACCGACTACTGCCCGCACGGAGTGTGGCAGTGCGCGGAGAACCCGAAGGCGTCCGAGATCTACCGCGCGGCGCTGGCCGGCCGGATCGATCCCACGCCCGACCCGACCCCCGATCCCACACCCGAGCCGACTCCGCCGCCCAATCCGGTGCGCCCGCCCAACTGCTCGCCGGTGAACCTGGGCGACTGGGTCGAGTACTGGATCGGCGGGAAGCTCTGCCTCCGCTTCGACTGGTGGTCGCGCGGCAGGTGACCCGGGCGTGAGACCGGTGGCGGCGGGTCGCTCAGGACCCGCCGCCACCGCGTTCCCTCCAGCGTCGCAACAGCTCCTTGCCCCGGCTGCGCGCGGCGACGTCCCAGACGACCGCCGACAGCAGCGGCGCCGTCCGCCGCCGGGCCAGCAGCAGGCGCTGGTTGACGACGGGGTCCGGGCGCCAGTGGCGCTTGTAGGGCTCGTCGCCGCGCAGCAGGCTCAGCGCCGCGCGTCCGCCCGCCTCGGTGTGCTGGGCGCAGGCGTTGAGCAGTATCACCGCCACGTCCGCCTTGCGTTCGCGCAGCTGCGGATGGGCGCCGTACAGATAACCGCCCGCCAGCCGCCGAGACAGCAGCGTGAGGTCCACGGCCATCACCGTGTCGTCGAGCCTGAACTCGGTGACCACCGCGTCCCCCGAGCGCACCATCGGAGCGACCGACCGGACCAGATGCTCGGAGAACCGTTCCTGAAGGTGTTCCGACGTCACCTTCCGCCCCTGCCATTGCAGTTGGTGCAGTTCGAGCAGCCGACGCAGCGCCGCGTCCACCTCGTCAGGCCGTACGGCGCGCTGCTCGACCCCGAGCGCGCTGAGTTTGCGCAGCTTGGCCCGCACCCGCTGGGCCTTCGAGGAGGGGAGCCGGCCGACCAGTTCGTCCATCGACGTGGCCGGCAGCTCCAGGCAGAGCGAGTCGCGCACCCGGCTGCGCGGTCCACGCCAGCGGTCGAAGATCCGCTCCACCGCGCCGCCGGGCCGCACCTCGCGGAAGTCGATGAGCGCGGTACGGGCGGCGGCCGACAGGCCCTCGGTGAGGACGGCCGCGGCCCGGTCGGCGTGCTCGTCGTCGATGAGGACGTCCCCGTAGTCGGAGATCGCCCCGCCGAGCGGTACCAGCGCGGGCAGCGGACGGCGTACGCGCATCAGCGGTGCCACCGCCCGCAGTTCGCCGCCCTCACGCACGAGGACCAGACGGAGCCGGCCGGGAGTGCCGTAGGAGAGCCACCAGGAGTGCAGCCAGGCGTGGCTCTGGAACGGGGTGGCCGCGGCGCAGTTCCGGTACAGGCGCCCCCAGGCCGGGCCGAGTTCGGCGAACTCGCGCTCGTCGGTGACGACTTCGCTCACCAGCGTCCCGGCCGGTGCCGTCCGCAGGGTGCCGCTCACATCTGGCCGCGCACGTCGGCGGCCGTGGCGGGGCTCGGCACGGAGGCCGGGCGGGCGGTGTCCGTGCCGCGCCGGGGGCGCACGAGGAGTACCAGTCCGCCGAGCAGGCCGCCCGCGCTGGCGCCCACGAGCCCGGTCACCGAGGGCGAGGCCGAGGACGCCTCGGTGGGCTTGGTGGCGCGGGCGAACTGCTGGAGTTCCACGTGCGTGTCGGCCTGGGCGTCGTTCGCGTGCCGGGTCAGCGCGCGCGAGACGGCGTTGGCCATGTCGGCGGCCAGGTCCGGACGCGAGGACGTGGCCGACACGGAGACCATCGGGGCGTCCGGGGAGGTCGCGGTCCGCACGCTCGACTGGAGCGTCTTCACCGGCACACCGGCCCACACCTGCGCGTCTCCGAGCACGGCGAGCTGGGTGGCGACCCGGCCGTAGGCCTGGGCGAAGCCGAGGGCCGCCGCCGGGTCCGACTTCTCGTTCGGTACGGCGACCACGTAACTCGTGGCCGTGTACGTCGGGGCCTTCACGACGCCGTACGCGCCGCCGAGCAGCCCGCCGAGCACCGCGCCGGCGGCGAGCAGGGACCAGGGGGGCATGGTCTTCGCGCGGGCGATCGCCACCGCGTTCGGGCGGAGGCCTCTGGTGGGGATTTCGGTCATCAGGAACTCACTCCCATTCAGGTACGGGACACAGCGGCCGCGTACACGTCCATGAGCTGTGCGGCGCTGCGGGTGATGCAGTAGTGGTGGGCGGCATCCGGTGCGGAGCGGGGCGCGGGGCCCTCCTCGCGGACCCTGCGCAGGGCGCGGGCGAACGAGTCCGAACTGCCCTGGACCCGGCGGGCACCGAGGGCGGCGCCGGGCGGCAGGTCCTCGACGGCCGGGCAGGAGACGTACAGCACGGGCAGTCCGGCCGCCAGCGCCTCGACGACGGCCAGCCCGAACGCCTCCTCGGCGCAGGGCGAGGCGAGGACGTCCATGGCCGCTATCAGCGACGGAAGATCCGCCCCGGGCAGGCCGCCGGTGGGCCGCTCGCCGGTGAACAGCACCCGGTCCGCGATCCCGGACCGCTGCGCGGCCCGCCGCAGCACGCTCTCCTCCGCGCCGCCGCCGACGAGCAGAAGCCAGTGGTCCTCGGGCAGTTCGGCCAGTGCGCGGATGAGGACGTCGAACCGCTTGCCCGCGGTGAGCCTGCCGACCCCGCCGACGACGTACGCGCCCTCCGGCAGCCCGAGGCGGCGCCGGGTGAGCTCGCGCAGCACCGGGTCGAAGCGGAAGCGGGCCAGGTCGACGCCGTTGGGCACGACCTCGATGCGTGGCGCGGGCACGCCCCAGCGGCGCAGCCGGTCGGCGACGGTCGGCGAGACGGCGACGGTGGACCGGCCGAGCCGCTCGCTGGCCAGGTACAGCGCCCGCACACCCGCGTTGAGCCTGCGCCCCTCCATCTGGGAGTCGCCGAGGGAGTGTTCGGTGGCCACGACGGCCCGGACTCCCGCGAGCCGCGCGGCGATCCGCCCGTACACGCAGGCCCGGTAGAGGTGCGTGTGCACGAGGTCGTACCGGCCCGCGCGGATCAGCTTCACCAGGCGGGGGAGCGCGCCGAGGTCGCGGTTGCCGCCCATGCCGAGGTGCGTGACGCGCACGCCGTCGTCGGTGAGCCCGTCGGCCACCGCGCCCGGGTTGGTGAGGGTGACGACATCACAGTCGACGGGCAAGTGGCGCAGCAGCAGCCGCAGTTGCTGCTCGGCGCCGCCGACCCCGAGGCCCGTGATGATGTGCAGGGCCTTCATCAGACCCCCTCGACCGGACGCCTGCGCAGGCGGTGCAACTTGAGCTTCAGCAACAGGCGTACGGCGGTGTCGTTCTCGCCGATGTGGACGCGGGGGAGCGCGTGCGGGCCGGTCAGCGGGCCGGGGTCGATCGCGCAGCCGTACGTGTATCCGGCGTTGCGTACGGCGTCCACGACCCGTTGGTCGATCGTCCCGTACGGATAGCAGAAGCCCTCGACCTGAGCGCCTGTCAACTCCGAGAGCACCGCCCGGCTTTCGGCGACCTCGGCGTACACGACGGCCTCGTCGGCCTGGGTGAGGTCGACGTGGGTGAGCCCGTGCGAGCCGATCTCGATGCCCACGGAGGCGGCGGCGAGCCGGATGCCCTGCTTGCTCAGCAGCGGCTTGCGGGGGCCCAGCGGATCCCAGGCGTTGTCGCCGCTCAGCCGGCCGGGCAGGACGAAGAGGGTCGCGCCGCAGTCGTGGCGCTGGAGGAGCGGCAGGGCGTTCTCGACGAAGTCGGCGTACCCGTCGTCGAAGGTGAGGCCAACGAGGTCGCGGCCCTTGCCCCGGGCGCGGGCCGCGAGCAGGTCGCTCATGCTCACGCCCCGCAGGCCGCGCCTCCGCAGCCAGGTCAGCTGCTGGTGGAGGCGGTCCGGCGAGACCGTGATGCGGTACGGGTCGTCGGCGGGGTCACCCACCGAGTGGTACATGGCGACCCACGGGGCCGTCGTGTCGAGGCGTCTGGTGACGGGTGCCGAGTCAGCGGATACGGGCATGCGGGAGCCTTTGTGTGAGCGAACGGAGGGCGGGTGCGAAGCCCTGGACCCCCAGGGCCCAGGCGAGCAGGGCGAAGACGCCGGTCGTGGCGGTACCGCCGGCGAGGAGAGCGAGCACGGGCGAGTCCACGCGGTTCGCGCAGAGCCCGCCCACCGCGGCGGCGGCCACGGCCGCGCGGACCGGTCTGCTGAGCTCGACGAGCACCTTGCGGGTGCGGATCGGCACACTGCGCGGGCCCATGCCGTACAGCAGGAGCGCGGCGCTGACGGTGATGCCGAGGGCGTTCGCCGCGGCGATCCCGAGCACACCCCAGGAGCCGACGGTCAGCGCGCCGATCCAGGAGGTGGCGATGATCCCCACGGTCATCGCGAACAGCGGGTACCAGGTGGGCCGGCCGCCGCAGAAGTACGAGCGGACGAGCGCGCCGACCAGTGTGTGGCCGAGCAGCCCGAGGGCGTACACGCGCATCACGGAGGCGGTGGCCGCCGTGTCGTGCGCGGCGAACGCGCCCCGCTGGAAAAGGAGTTGGATCATCTGCGGTGCGCATGCGAAGACCACCGCCGCGCCCAGGAGTACCGTGCAGGAGACCAGCGCGAGGTCGCGCTCCACGCGGTCGCGGGCGCGCTCGGTGTCGCCCTCGGCGATCGCCTGCGCGACCACCGGGAAGGTGACGGTGCACAGCATCAGGGAGAGCACCATCGGCATCTGGGCCACTTTCTGGGCGTAGTTCAGATGCGAGATGGCGCCGGCCGGCAGCGAGGAGGCCAGGAAGCGTTCGATGAGGACCTGGGACTGACGGCACAGCGCGAAGAGCAGCACCGTGCTGACGAGGCTCAGGTCCATCGGGGGGCGCGGCTCCTCGACGCCCACGTCGTCCGCCGCCATCTCCCTGCGCCGGAGCTGCCGCCACAGCGAGGGCGCCTGCACGGCGACCATCAACGCGCTGCCCACCGCGACCCCGAGGGCCGCCGAGCGCACGCCCCAGTGGCCGCCCAGGACGAACATCGCCGTGATGATCCCGGTGTTGTACGCCACGTAGATCACCGCGGGCGCCACGAAACGCCGATGCGCCCGCAGCACGGCACTGCAGTACCCGGCGAACCCGAAGCCCAGCACACAGGTCGCGGTCAACCAGGTGCAGTCCACGGCGAGTTGGGGGTCGGGCAGCCCTGGTGCGAGTCCTTCGACCAGGTAGGGCGCCCCGGCGATCAGCAGCGCGCAGGCGGCCACGAAGGCGAACGACAGCCGGGGCAGGGTGCTGGCGACCAGCGCGCGGACCGGATCGCCCGCGGCTCCCTGCGCCCGGCGCGCGATGGCCATGCTGAACGCCGGGATGAGGATGAAGGCCAGCCCGTCCTCGATCAGCAGCGTCGACGCGAACTCCGGCACCGTCCACGCCACCAGGAACGCGTCCGTCTCCGTCCCGGCCCCGAACAGATGCGCCAGCGCCTGGTCCCGGCCGAGGCCGAGCAGGGCTCCGGCGATGGAGAGGGCGACGGTGACCAGGGCCGCCTTCGCGAGGAAGCGGTTGGAGGAGGGCGGTTCGTCGGACCTCGGGGCGCCGGATGCGCGGGGCGCGGTACGGGCGGCCGGAAGCGGAACGGAACCCGCGCCGACCCGAGAACCGGGCCGTCCCCCGACCGCGTCCCTGCTGCCGCTGCCGCTGCCGCTGCCGCTGCCGCTGCCGCTGCCGACAGCCACGCCGCTGCCTGTGGGGCTCGCGACTTTGCCGGCGCGGGTTGGGCGCGCCGCCATGCTGCCGGTGGTCGCGCTCGTGACCTGGCAACCGTCGGCTGGGCCTGCGGCCTTGTCGCCGCTGGTTGGGTGCGTCGCCGTGTTGCCGCGGGTCGGGCCCGCGAGCACACCGCTGCCGGTCGTGCCCGCGATCTTGTCGGCGTCGGCGTCGGCGTCGGCGTCGGCACGGGCATGGGCGTCGGCGTCGGCACGGGCATGGGCGTCGGCGTCGGCACGGGCATGGGCGTCGGCGTCGGCACGGGCACGGGCATGGGCGTCGGCGTCGGTTGTGACCGCGGCGGTGTCGGTGCGGTGTGCGTTCGTGACGCCGCCGCGGCCCGCCGGCCGGGCCATCGCGCTGCCGCCCGTCCCGCTGACCGTAGGCCCGGCCGCGCTGTCGGCCTCGCCACCCGCCCCACCCTCGGCCCCGGCCCGAGGCGGCGTCACCGTCATCGCGCCGAGGCCTCCTCGAGTGATGCCGGTGCGGCCACTGCCCTGGCTGGTGGCTGCGGGGACGAGGAGGCCGGATCCACCAGCGCCCACCACCCGACGAGTCCGAGACAGACAGCCGTCAGTACCGTCGAGGGCCCGCCGATGTCCGCGTACATGAAGTCGATCAACTGCCAGCCGAGCAGCCCGCAGGCGACCAGCGCGCAGTCGAGGCCCGGCGGCGTCCCGTTCCCCGACGGAGCCCGCCGCGCGCGTACGAGCCCCCGCAGCGCACACGCCAGGAGTGCCAGCCAGCTGCCCGCCAGGGCGAGGAGGCCGATCAGACCCTGTTCGCTCAGGACGAGGAGATACATGTTGTGCGGGGAGAGCAGCGGCTGCTTGCGGAACGCGGCCCCCGCGCCCGCGGTGTCGCTGCCCGAGGAGAGGGCGAGCGAGGCGTGGCCGTCCCGGTGCTCGGGGAAACCCTTCAACCCGACGCCGGTCAAAGGATGTTCGCGCCACATGTCGACTGCCGCCGCCCACATCGTGTACCGGTCGGTCACCGACTGGTCCGGCGCGTCGGCGACCTGCGTGATGCTGCTGATCCGCTCCTGGAGCATCGCGCTGCCGACGCCGAACCCGCCCACGAGGATCACCGCCACCGCGGCCACCACCGCGCCCACCCTCACCGTGCGCCGCAGCCCGGCCAGCACCAACTGCGCCCCGCACGCCGCCACCGTGGCGATCCACGCGCCCCGGCTGAACGACACCGCGAGCGGCAGCAGCAGTACCAGCGAGCACACCCCGGCGGCCGTACGCTGCCGTGCGCCGTCCGACCCGAGCGCCAGCCCCACCGCGCACACCAGCCCGAACGCCACCACGGTCGCCATCCCCATGATGTCCGAGGCCCCGAACGTCCCCACCGCCCGGATGTCCTCGCCCTGGTAGGAGGCACCGGTCCCGGTGACGAACTGGTGTACCCCGATGGCCCCCTGCCACAGCGCGAGACCGACGAACGACCAGGCCAGCAGCCGGAAGTCACGCCGGTCCCGCACCAGCAGCAGCACGGCCGCCGGGACCAGCACGAAGATCTGGAGATAGCGGGCGAGGCCGGTGATCCCGGCCCCCGGACTCGCCGCCCCGGCCGCCGCGACCGCGATGCCGACCACGGGCAGCCCGATGACCACCGCCGCCGTACGGGACAAGGGCCGTCGCCGGCCGCGCAGCAGCCGTACCGCGCAGCACAGCACGACGAGCCCGGAGACGGCGTCGGCCACGGTCGCGCCGCCCTCGCCGCCGGGCGCGACCGGCAGCCCGAGCAGGGCGATCACCGCGACGACCGGCAGGACGGGAAGCGCCCGCCCGAGGACGGACGTCACGGTACCGAGCGGCGACAGGGGCAGGGCTTGACTCACCGGGTCAGCTCCCCGTCGGACGTACGAGTGAGGCGGCCGTGCGCAGCAGGATGCAGATGTCCTGCCACAGCGACCAGTTGTCGATGTAGGCGTTGTCGAACCGGCAGCGGTCCTCGATCGAGGTGTCGCCGCGCAGCCCGTGGATCTGGGCCAGCCCGGTGATGCCGGTCCGCATGCGGTGGCGGGCCGCGTAGCCGGGATACGTCTGGCTGAACTTCCCTACGAAGTACGGGCGTTCGGGGCGCGGCCCGACCAGGCTCATGTCGCCCCAGAAGACGTTCCAGAGCTGGAGCAGCTCGTCCAGCGAGGTGCGCCGCAGGAAGTGGCAGAACCGGCTCATCTCGCGCTCGTTCGCCACGCTCCAGCGGGTCGCGGCCTCGTGCGCGTCGACCGGGCGGTGGGAGCGGAACTTCAGCAGCGTGAAGGGGCGCCCGTCCTTGCCGATGCGCTCCTGCCGGAAGACCACACCGGGGCCGTCGATCAGCCGCAGCGTGACCGCGCACACCAGCAACAGCGGGCTGACGAGCAGCAACAGCGTCCCGGACACGGCGACATCGAGGAGTCGCTTGGCGACACTGCCACGGCGCCCCGGGGCGGACAGCTGCCGGCAGGAGAACCCGGCGAGCCGGCCGCGCTGCCCGCTGTCGTACGACGGGGAGTCCGCGTCGACCTCCCACACCACGCAGCCCGCCTCGGCCAGCGCCCGCAGCAGCGGCTCGCGTTCGCCGCCCGACTTCACCACGAGCACGGCGCGCACACTGTTCTGGATCAGGGCTCGCTGCACCTCCTCGCCCGTGGTGAGGACCGGCAGACCCTCGCCTCCGGCCGGCTGGTCGGCGACGACGCCCACCGGCCGTACTCCGCACGCCGGATGGCGCAGGAAGGCCGCGGCCACCCGCTGCGCCGTCGCGGCCGGGCCGATCACCAGGGCCGCGCTGGGACGCATTACGAGGACCCGGCGCCGCCGCCAGTGCAGCGCGCCGCGCCCCGCGCAGCTCGCCGCCGACTGGAGGACACAGCCCACGGCCAGGGTCCGGGCGGACAGCGCGTGGGCGGGGAAGAGGGCCGCGAGCAGGGCCGCGGGCACGCACCAGGCCACCGCGATCCGCGCGCAGACCGCGGGCAGTTCGTCCAGTACGGCGGGCACGGGCTCGGCGCGGTACAGCGACGCGTGCGCGTTCAGCCAGAGGACCCCGAGCACCAGCGCGAGCACGAGGAGCGGCTGCCGCTGGGTCTGGGTGAGCGCCAGTCCGGCCAGCAGCGCCGCACCGCCGTCCACGGTGATCAGCGGCAGCCGCGAGGCCCGCCGCACGGTGGGCCGTTGTCCGGCCGGGAATCTGAAGCCGTCGGCGGCCCCGCGAGGGGGGATGACCGAGACGGGTGAGGATCCGTACTCCCGGGGCTGTCCGCCGGGGGAGGGAACGGTGCTTTCCGCAGTCACGAGTGGATGGACTCCCTGCACTCGGTGGGTTCCCCGCTCGCGGCGCGCACACCGCTCGGGGGCTCGGCGGGTGCGCCGGGCCCGGGAGCGAGCAGCTCGCGGTAGACGTCCGCGACCGCGTCGGCCGTGCGGCGCACGTCGTGCGTGGTCAGTACGTGGCGGCGTCCCTGGTGGCCGAGGGATTCGCGCAACAGCGGGTCGGACAGGAGTTCGGCGATCGTGTGGGCGAGCGGGCCGGGCGCCTGCGACGGCACCAGACAGCGCTCGGTCAGACCCGGCGGCAGGCTCTCGCGGGCGCCGTCCACGTCTGTCAGTACGACCGGCCGCGCGCAGGCCATGGCCTCCAGCGGGGCCAGCGCCATGCCCTCCCAACGGGACGGCAGCACCAGCAGATCGGCGGCCTGGTACCAGGGCACGGCATCCTCGGCGGCCCCGGCGAACAGCACCCCGCCGGGCGCTCCGGCGCGCAGCCGCTCGCCGTCGGGACCGTCGCCGACCAGTACGAGCCGGGCCGCGGGCACCCGCCGGACCACCTCGGGCCAGGCCTCCAGCAGGACGTCCTGCCCCTTCTGCCGGCACAGCCGCCCGACACAGACCACCAGGGGGGTCGCCGGCCCGACGCCCGCTTCGGCGAGCGGCGGAATACCGGCCCGTACGGTGTCCACGGCCGCGGGGTGGAAGCGCGCCGGATCGATCCCGTTGGAGATCACCCGCCAGGGAGCGTGCACTCCAGCGCGTACGCCGGTATCGCGCTCCGCTTCACTCACGCAGATCACCCGGGAGGCCCAACGCGCGCCCCACCGCTCCCACTTCAGCGCGAGCCCCGCGGTGACCCCGCCGACGGCCTCGAACGACCAGGCGTGCGGCTGGAAAACCGTCGGTACCCGCCCGCGCACGGCGATCCGGGCGGCGAGCCCGGCCTTGGCGCTGTGCGCGTGCACCACGTCGGGCCGCACCTCGGCGACGACGCGTCCGAGCCGCCGTGCCTCCCGAAGCAGCGAGGGTCCCGGCGCACGCGTCGCCTGCCAGTCGTGTACGTCGCCGCCGAGCGCCCGGAGCTTCTGTGCCAGGCCGCTGCCGCCCGGGCACGCGACGGTGACGTGCGCTCCGGCGGCGAGTTGCGCCTTCACCAGGTCCGTCACCACCCGGGCGACACCGCCGTCGACCGGCTGGGTGATGTGCAGGACCCGCAACGGAGGGTCGGTTGACAGTTGCATGCGCGGTTCCTCGCTCACGGGCGGCGCGCGGGAGCGCGCGTCACTGCTTCGCGTCAACGGCGGTGAACAGTGCCCCGACCCACGCCGTGTCCCGCTGCGAAACGAGCCGGAAGGTCAACTGGTCACCCCCGCGCTCGATCCCCTTGCCAAGTTCGAAGACATCCGAGTCGTAGCCGAGCGTGTTCGAATACGCGGGCACCCGCTCCACCGCGTCCGGTCCCGGCTCGCTGATCGTCGAATTGAGGACGTCGTCGAGGGGGTTGGCCCCGTCGCCCAGCACGGCCGGCTCACCGCGCCCGGCCGAAACGGTCAGCGAGTCGCCCCGGCTCCCGCGGTCGCCGTTGTACGCGACCAGTCCCGCACGGCCGCCGGCCCCCTCGGGGATCCGCGGCCCGCCCAGCCGGATCACCTGGTCCTCGCGCGGGCCGAGCGCGTCGAAGCCGTCCCACATCGCCAGGTGGCGCAACGGCTCCGACTCCTTCTCGTACGCCACCATCAGCGTCCAGCCGCCCCAGGCCCCGGCGGCGGAACGGCCCATCGCCACATTGACCTGCGCCACCGTATAAAGCCCCGAACCGCTGGCCCGCACCAGCTTCGTGACGTCCGCCGAGGCCTGGAAGGCGTCGGCCCCGTGCGCCACCCGGTGCCCGACCACGGTGTCCGCGAGCACGGCCTTGTACTCGCCGTCCGGCTCCGCGAAAAGCACCCGTCCGTTGTCCTTCGGCGGCTTCTGCTCACCGACCCGGAGGTTGCCGCCCCAGTAGAGCCGCGCGTACGTGACGCGCGCGCCCTGCGGCAAACGGACCTCGCCGAGGCTGGAGTTGTACGTGTTCGGGTCCTTGTCGACGTCGATGTAGAACATGTCGAAGTCGCCGTTCACGGCCGGTCCGTCCGCCCGTGCGGATGAGCAGGGCGACGCCGCGGCGTTGGTGAGCGCCGTACGGCAGCTGATGGACGAGTTGGCCGCCCGGACGATTCCGCCGTGCTGAAGCGCGTGATACCGCTGGGTGAAATCGACGCTCTCCGCCTCGGCGGCGGACGGTGCGGCCGTCGCGGGGCAGCCCGGTGCCAGGAGGGTGGCAAGGACAGAACAGCCGACCATCGCACGGCGCAGCAGAGGAACCGGGGAATTACGCATGACCGGCGGTGCCCTTTCGGGGAAAAGGTTCTGGACCCAGCGGACGTCCGGAGGGTTCGGTGTACTCCGGATCGACGGAAATCTGCAGATCACATATGTGCGGGATGGCTCCCGGCTGTTTCCGACGTCGTGTGAGGCCTGCTGACAAGCGGCCTCGGGAGGAACGCAACACTAGCCGCTATCCGTATTTATCGGTGAAAGCTGACAAGTGTGTCGGAATGGTGAAGTCAGGCCGTTTGGGAGATCACCCTTTCGGAGGCACAACCCGCGCGAGCGCCACGCGTTGATTCCAGAGCCGGGCATCTCCGCCCGGATGTTGTGTCGACCCCAAGGAGCATTTCTCCATGTCGCGTATCGCGAAGGGCCTGGCCCTGACCTCCGTTGCCGCCGCCGCTGTGGCGGGCACCGCCGGCATCGCCGCCGCCGACAGCGACGCACACGGCGCGGCCGCCCACTCCCCGGGCGTCCTGTCGGGCAACGTCCTGCAGGCCCCGATCCACATCCCGGTCAACGTCTGTGGCAACACGGTCAACGTCGTCGGTCTGCTGAACCCCGCGTTCGGCAACACCTGCGTCAACGACTGACGTCGTCGCGGCCCCTTCTGCCGGCCGTCCTCCCCAACGGGAGGGCGGCCGGTTCGCGTTGCCCCGAATGGGGGGAAGCGGGTCCCGGCTCCCGGCAGGGCGTCTCACCTGGGAGGACGCCTGTGCCGCGGCCGTCTGGTCGCTACACGGGGCACTCGATCGGTTGCAGAGGGCGATCACCGCTTTCACGGTGAGTAGGCAAGGCCCGGAAGAACCATCGAAGGGAACCATCCATGCGTGCTCTGCCCGCACGGCGCATCGCGTCCTCCGCACTCTGCGCCACGCTTCTGCTCGGGATCGCCGCACCGGCCGCCATAGCGGCGGACGGCGACCCGGCGCGTGGCCACACCTCCGCGGTGGCGGCGCCCGTCCCCGGCGCGGACGCGCTCCTGGCGCAGGCCCAGTCCCTGGCCGACATCGGCGCCGTGCTGACCCCGGTCACCGATCTGCTCAACGCCGCGCTGAAGGCCGACAACGGCCAGCTCTCCGCCGACGAGGCGGCCAAGCACGGCCAGGCCGTGAAGGACGCGATCGCCAAGCTCACGGCTGCGGCTCCGGTGGCACCGCCGGCGGCGCTACCGGCCGTTCCCGCGGCGCCCGCCGTCCCGGCGGCCCCGGCGCTGCCCGGGCTCCCCAAGAGTGGTGAGGCCCAGGACGACAAGGCTCCCGGCGCGAGCGGGCCCCGTGCCGCGGTACCCGCGGACCTCAAGGGCGACGCGCTCGCAGCCCTCCAGAAGGCGGTCGCCACGCTGCTCGCCGCGGTCACCTCCGGCGATCCCGCCGGAGTGGTCCCGGCGGCGACGGCCGTGGTGACCGGCCTCGTCAACCTCGTCGTCGCCATCGTCCTGGGCGGCGGCCTGCCCGCGCCGAACCTGCCGGGTCTGCCGAGCCTCCCGTCGCTGCCGGGCGTGCCGGCGGTCCCGGGGGTTCCCGCGGCTCCGGCCCTTCCTACGGGCGGTCCTCTGCCCTCCTGAGTACGGGGAGCGGTGCCTGAGGCGAAGCAGCGCCACCCCGCCGTCGTGCCGACCGCCCTGGTCGGCACGACGGCTTTTCGCATTCGCTCTTATATGAGAATTCGACGCGCCGTTCATTCGGGTGGGGTGCAGGAAATTTCTGCACACGGGGTTTCCGTCGCGTCCGGTCCTCGTTATCCAGCGCGTACGCCCATTTCCCTCTGGTGACATGAGTTGCCGAAGAAAGGAACACGATGAAGTCCCTGAAGGCCGCCGCTGTCGTTGCCGGGTCCATCGCCATCGCTGGTGCCGCCGCGCCCGCCTTTGCCTACGAGGCCTCCGACCTCACGCCCACCAGCCTCAACGGCGCCCTGGATACCATCACCAGCCAGGGCACGCTCAGCCTGAAGGACGTGCAGCCCCTCCAGCACCAGTCGGACGCGCTCAACACCGAGAACGCGGACTCACCGCTCAACGCCGTGAACAGGGCGACGGACGCGCTCAACTCGGCCGGCGGCCCCACGGCGCTCCTCGGCGGACTTCCCCTCCAGGGCTGACCCCTGACCCGAGCTAATCGGTTCATTTCATCGCGTGTCTTTTCCGCGAGGCTCAATGGCACCTCCATACTCTGGAGAAAATCTCCGAGGAAAGGGCTGACGATGAACACTGCCAAGAAAGCCGCTCTGATTATCGCCACCGCCGGAATGGCCGCGGGTGCCGCTTCGGGCAGCGCCTTCGCCGACGCCGGTGCGGAGGGGGCCGCGGTCAAGTCCCCCGGCGTCCTGTCGGGCAATGTCGTCCAGGTACCGGTGCACGTTCCGGTGAACCTCTGCGGCAACACCGTCAACGTCATCGGGCTGCTCAACCCGGCGTTCGGGAACACCTGCGTCAACAAGTGACGTCGTACACGGGCTGAGTCGTACGCAGACCGGAAGGGCCGATTTCCGTACTTCGCGGAATCGGCCCTTCGCGGTGTCTGCCGCGTCTTCTCGGGCGCTTGTTTCCGGGTGTGTCTGCCAGGTGGGCGTTGTTCGAATAACGTCCCTCGTTCGTGTGGTCGGCCGGGTGCTTGTCGCCCGGTCGGGTGAGAAAGGGGCGGGCCCGTTCGGGCGCGTCGATAAGGTTCCGCGGTGACCTCAACCTCAAGCGAAACACGCCCTTTCCGGGCCGCCGATCTCGGCACACTCGCCGTGATGGCCTTCAGCGGCGACGCCCCCGACGGCGACATGCCGTACCTCCTCGCCTATTCGCTGGGCGACAGCGAGGGCGGCCCGGAGGCCACCACGGCCGCCGTCGAGCGACTGCTGAGCGACAACGGTCTGCCCGTCGGCGACACGCTCCTCGACGGTTCGCAGCACCCGAGCCTGCCGCTCAAGCTCCTCGTCGAGTCGGGCCAGGCCGTCGTCACCATGCCGTCCCTCAACGCCCAGTGCGTCGTTCCCCCCGAGTGGCTCGCGGCGATCGGCGAACGCGGCTACGCCTACTTCCTGTTCGCCACCCGCCCCTGGCCCGACGCCGAGCCGGGCAAGCCCGTCGACCCGGAGAACCTGGCCGCCTTCGCGGGTGACGAGGAGACCCTGAACAGCGCGGCGCACGTGCTGCTGCCCGCTCGCCGCCTGCGCGGCTGATGGCACGGACCGCGGGTGGCGGCCGTGCGCTCGCCCTGCTGCTGGTGATCACGGGGGCGGCCGGTCTGCTGGCCTCCTGGGTCATCACGATCGACAAGTTCAAGCTGCTGGAGAACCCGGACTTCGTGCCCGGGTGCAGCCTGAACCCGGTTGTCTCCTGCGGCAACATCATGAAGAGCGACCAGGCCTCGGCCTTCGGGTTCCCCAACCCGATGCTGGGACTGGTGGCGTACGGCATCGTCATCTGCGTCGGCGTAGGTCTGCTCAGCGGGGCGGCCTTTCCGCGCTGGTACTGGCTGCTACTAAACGCGGGCACGCTTTTCGGTGTCGGATTCTGCACCTGGCTGCAGTTCCAGTCGCTCTACCGCATCAACTCACTGTGCCTGTGGTGCTGTCTGGCTTGGGTCGCGACGATCCTCATGTTCTGGTACGTGACGTCGTTCAACGTACGGAATGAATTCCTGCCCGCGCCGCACTGGTTGAGGGCGTTCCTCACCGAATTCACCTGGGTCCTGCCGCTGTTGCACATCGGCATCGTCGGAATGCTGATCCTGACCCGATGGTGGGACTTCTGGACGAGCTGATTATTGGGCTCGTTGGGGGAATCTTGCGCTGATGAGGTTCTCGGGATCGTTACGCGATACGGACGCTGACCCCCGAACCCCGAACCCTGAAAGGGACCGTACCTGAGATGAAGCCGACCACTCGAGGAACCCTTGCCGCTGTCCTGACCGGCGTCGTGGCGGCGGTGGGTGCCGCCGCGACCCCCGCTGTCGCGGGCGAGACGGTCCCCGTCCCCGTACCGCTGGACGGTGTGGAGAGGGCCCTCAACGTGCAGCTGCCCAAGATCTCCGGTCAGCTCCCGGTACCGATGCCGGGCAACCCCGACGGCCCCCGGTATGTCGAGGGCCGGCTGCTCCCGGAGCGGGCGCTGCCGCAGCTGCCGGTCAGTGCCGGGCTGCCCGGAGTGGACGTACGCACGCCCCTTCCCCATGTCCTCGGGGACGGTTTCGACCACCTCGGACTCGGCGCGCCCGCGGCCGACCTGCAGACCCTGACCCCCGGACTGTCGGTGGACACTCCGCTCACCCCGCCCAACCCCGACAACTTCGGCCTGCCGGAGCCGAAGCTCCCTCAGGCCGCCGTACTCACACCGCTGCTTCAGACGGTGCTCGGGGCGAACGTGGCCACGGGGGCGGGGGCGTAACGGCCGGACGGGGCGAGGCCCGGGTACCCCACCCGGGCCTGCCGCCCGCACCACCCCGCGACTGATCCCGAACGACACCGACGGGCACGGGCCGCACCCGCACCGGCTGATCCGGCTGGTCAGGCTGTCAGGCCGGTCCGCTGATTCGGCGAGGAGAGAACCATGTTCGTCAACAGAGTGCCGAGCAGAGTGTCGAGCGCGGTGTCGGTGAGGGCGATGGAACCGGTCGTCCCGGGGAACGCGGGGGAGCCAGGCCGTCCGGTGGGTTCGCGGCGCGGGACCCGGCGGGATGTCGTGCGCGGCCTGCTCGTGTCGGCCGTCGCCGCGGCGCTGACCCCGGTCGTCGCGGCCTCGCGACCGCCGCGCCCTCCCTTGCCCGCCCGCCCCGAGGACTTCCCGTTCGACGAGATGTACCGAGGCCGCCGTCTTCTCGGCTCGAAGACCGGGATGGACGGCCGCGCCGCGGTCGGCGACGGTGAGTGGCGGATCACCGTGGACGGCCGACCGCTGCCGCTGATGCGCCGCGCGGACGGCACCTATCTGAGCATGGTGGACCACTACGGGTCGTACCCGACAGCGCTGACCGCGGCCCGCGCCGCCATCGACGAACTCGGCCCCTCGGAGCAGTTGCGTGCCATGAACGCGGAGGGGAGCGGTCACCGGCATGGTGTACACACGTAAGGACGTCAGCACGCTGACGCGCGCGGAGCGGCGCCGCTTCGTCGGCGCGATGCTGGAGATCAAACGCAGGGGCGAGTACGACGAGTTCGTCCGCACGCACATCGAGTACTACGTCTCGGACGGCGACGGCGGACTGCGTACGGCCCACATGGCGCCCTCCTTCCTGCCCTGGCACCGGCGGTTCCTGCTGGAGCTCGAACGGGCGCTGCGCCGTGTGGACTCCGGGGTGAGCGTGCCGTACTGGGACTGGACGCGCGACCGTACGTCGTCGGCCGCGCCCTGGACCGCCGACCTGCTCGGGGGCAACGGGCGGCGGTCCGACCGGCAGGTCATGACCGGGCCCTTCGCCTACGCCCAGGGCGATTGGCGGATCACGGAGTCGATGACCGACGGCGAGTTCCTCACCCGCGAGTTCGGCCGCCCGCAGGCACCGATCGAGCTGCCTACGAAGAGGGAGCTGGACTCCGCTCTGGCTGACCCCGTCTACGACACCGCGCCCTGGAACTCCACGTCCACCAAGGGGTTCCGCAACCGGCTCGAAGGGTGGGGCCAGGGGTCCGGGAACGCGGCCTGGCGCAACCACAACCGTGTGCACCGCTGGGTCGGCGGGCACATGCTCGGCGGCGCCTCGGTCAACGACCCCGTCTTCTGGCTGCACCACTCCTTTGTCGACCTTCAGTGGTCCCGCTGGCAGAAGCGGCACCGCGGCGCCCGCTACCTGCCCGAGCGGCCACCGGGGCCGGGCAACGAACAGCACGGGCGGATCGTCGCGCGACACGAGGAACTGGCGCCGTGGGGTGTGTCGCCGGACGAGCTGGAGGACCACTCCGCGATCTATCGGTACGCGTGAGCGAGCTTGAATGGAAGCATCCGAGTGGTGCCGCCCGAGTGGAATTGCGAGGCCCCCGGCAGTACGTACTGCCGAGGGCCTTCTCGTTCGTGCGTCGGGTCAGTTGCCGTAGCCACTGGGGCCGTGGTGGCCGCCGTTGTTGACGCAGGTGTTGCCGAACGCCGGGTTCAGCACACCGATGACGCTGATGGTGTTCCCGCACACGTTGACCGGCACGTTGATCGGGAGCTGGATGACGTTGCCCGACACGACGCCGGGCGAACCGACGGCCTCGCCCTGAGCACCGGCGTCCGCCATGGCCATAGCGGCCCCGCTGAGCACCACGGCACCCGTGCCGAGAGCGACACCGGCTACCTTCGCGATGCGAGACATCACGTTCTCCTTTGACTCGACGAGTGCGACCGCACGACCGCGACCGCACTCACCCTTCAACGCGTTCACCCACCACTGGTCACGGCCGCCCACGGCGTTCCTCGGCGGATCCCTCCCGGGAGGGCGGTGGCCGCGGGTGGAAAATCGCTTCGGCTCGCGGTGCGCTCTCCCGTAACCTGCCGCGCATGCCAACCGACCAACTGATCGGCCTCTTCGCCGAGGAGACCCGGGCCCGAGCCTTCGCCGCGGTGGCCCTCGGCGCGGACACCCCCGCGAAGGTCATGGAGAAGGCGGGACTTTCTCCGAAGGACGCGACCGTCGCGCTGCGCCGGCTCCGGGACCAGGGCGCGATCGCCGCGGGCGGCGACGGCGGACTGAGCGTCGCCTACGACCGCTTCAGGGAACTCGCCCGTTCCGCGCGGGCATCCTCCGCCGAGAACCACGGGTCGGGGGACGAGCGCACCGAGGAGGTCCTGCGGACCTTCGTGCGCGAAGGGCGTCTGGTGCGGCTGCCCGCCCAGTGGCAGCGCAAGCTGGTGGTTCTCCGGCACATCGCCGAACGGACCTTCGAGCCGGGCGTCGAGTACCCGGAGCGGACCGTCAACGAGAGGCTGCGTTCCTGGTGCGAGGACTCGCCGGTCGACCATGTGACGCTGCGGCGACATCTGGTGGACCTTCGGCATCTGCGGCGGCAGCACGGGATGTACTGGCGGCCTGCGGAGGCGTGAGCCGGCCGGCTCGGGGGCGCCCGTTGTCGGTTTCGGGGGCGTACGGGCTTGATCAGCCGGCTCGCGCCGCCTCGGTGGGAAGCCGCTCAGCCCAAGAGGCGTACCGGTGTGCCCGCGAGGAACGCCTGGATGTCCTCGACCGCCCCGGTGTAGTACGCCTCGTAGTTGGCCCGGGACACATAGCCGAGGTGCGGGGTGGCGAGCAGGCGCGGGGCCGAGCGCATCGGATGGCCGGCGGGGAGCGGCTCGACGTCGAACACGTCGACGCCCGCTCCGGCGATCCGGCCCTCGCGCAGGGCGGCGAGCAGCGCGTCCTGGTCGACGATCGCCGCGCGTGAGGTGTTGACGAGGTAGGCGGTCGGCTTGAGGAGGGCGAGCTCGGCGGCGCCGATCAGGCCGCGGGTGCGGTCGCCGAGCCCGAGGTGCACGGAGACGAAGTCGCTGCTCGCCAGCAGCTCCTCCTTGGTGGCGGCCTGCTCCACACCGACCTCGTCGGCGCGCTCCTTAGTGAGGTTCTGGCTCCACGCGCTGACCCGCATCCCGAACGCGAGACCCACCTGAGCCACCCTGCCGCCGATCTTCCCGAGCCCGAGCAGCCCGAGCCGGCGGCCGTGCAGATCGGCGCCGACGGTGCTCTGCCAGGGGCCGCCCGTCCGCAACGCCTCGTTCTCCGTGACGAGCCCGCGCGCGAGGCCGAGCAGCAGCGCCCAGGTCAACTCGACCGGCGGAGTCGAGGAGCTCGGTGTGCCGCACACGGTCACACCGTGCGCCTCGGCCGCCGCGTAGTCGATCACCGTGTTGCGCATCCCGGAGGCGATCAGCAGCTTCAGCCGGGGCAGCCGGGAGAGCAGCGAAGCCGGGAACGACACCCGCTCGCGCAGGGTGACGACGATGTCGAAGTCGGCCAGCGCGGCGGCCAGCGCGTCCTCGTCGGCGAAGTGCCGCGGGAAACCGACGACCTCCACGTCATCGGCGACCGGTGACCAGTCGGCGATCTCGGTCGCGGCGTCCTGATAGTCGTCCAGCACGGCACAGCGAAGTCGCATGTCAGGTCCCTTCCAGACTCGACCGGACCCTATCCGAGCGGTTGGAGGGCACCCCGGCAGGGCCCCAGGAGGCGGCTCCTCCGGAAGCAGCGACGGCCGCTCGTTCTCCATGGCAGTCTGTGCACCCATGAGTGCGTCCCTGGCGGTACGGAGCCTGCGCGCGGCGGTGTTCGCCGTGCTGTGCGTCCTGCTGGCCGTCGGGGGACACGGACTGGCGACGGGCGAAGCGCCGCCGTTGTGGGCGGACGGTGCCGGAGCGCTCGCCCTCTTCGCGGCCGGCTGCCTGCTGGGCGGCCGGGAGCGGTCGCTGGCCGGCATCGGCGGCGCGATGCTGGCCGCGCAGGCCGGACTGCACCTCGGGTTCGAGGCGGCGCGGCCGCGCATGGCGATGAACACGCACGGGGCGCACATGACGCACCACCACGCGATGACGCCCCACGCCACCTCCGCCCACCTCGCGGCCGCTCTCCTGGCTACCTGGTGGCTGCGGCGCGGCGAGGCCGCGCTGTGGTCCCTGCTGCGCCGGGCGGTGACGCTCGTGCCGGGGCTCGTGGCGTGGTGGCGGGGGCGGACCGGGCCGTCCCACACCCAGGCCCGCTGGAACCTCGTATGCGGGAACGCCGCCGAACCGCGGCCGCTCCGGCAGGTGCTGTTGCGGCACGCCGTCTCCCGCCGGGGGCCGCCTGCGGGGCTCGTGTGCACGTCCTGACCTCATCCTCACCAGTACGGAGCTTCCCTGATGTCCCCGATACGCACCTCCCTGCGCCGGGCCGGTCTCGTCGCCGGCCTCACCTCGGCCGCGGTCCTGGCCGCCGCGGGCGCGGCCTTCGCCCATGTGACCGTCCACCCCGAGAGCTACGCCAAGGGCGCCACGGACGGCGTTCTGACCTTCCGGGTCCCCAACGAGGAGGACACCGCCAGCACCACGAAGGTGCAGGTCTTCCTGCCCACCGACCATCCGGTCCTGGGTGTTCTGGTCACTCCGGAGGAGGGCTGGACCGCGCAGGTGACCACGACCAAGCTGAAGACACCCGTCAAGACGGACGACGGCACGATCACCGAAGCCGTCTCGGAGATCACCTGGACCGGCGGCAGGATCCGCCACGGCGAGTACCAGGACTTCGACGTCGCCTTCGGCCAGCTTCCGGACGATGCCGACCAGTTGGCCTTCAAGACGCTCCAGACCTACTCGGACGGCAATGTCGCCCGGTGGATCGAGGAGGCCGAGCAGGGCGGTGAGGAGCCGGAGAACCCGGCGCCGGTGCTGGCCCTCACGACCAAGACCGCGGCCGACTCCGGGGCGGCGTCACCGAACTCGAATGCGGACGCGGCTTCCGCCGCCGATAACTCGACCGCGAACAGTGACTCGACCGCTCGCGGCCTGGGCATCGCGGGCCTGGTCGTGGGAGTCCTCGGTCTGCTCGCGGCCGGGTTCGCCCTGGCCCGCTCCCGCGCCTCCCGCTCCTAGCCACGAGCGGCCGCCGCCCCGCCGGGCCCAACTCCCGTCGGCGGGGCGGACCGGTGTACCACCGCTCCAGCTTCCGTGCGGCCGCCCGCGCACCATGGACCGGACCGTCATGAGCGGGCGGACGACGCGGCCCCGGGCGCCCGACGGGCGGGCCGGGGCCGCGAACTCACCGAATCACCTTGTCGCGCTCACCCACTGTTGAGTTGCCAAGGTGCTGTACCCCTCAGTGCTGCCCCGGTGTCTTCTTCTTGTCGACCAGGACGATCGTCGCGCCGCCGACCATGACGAGGACGATGGCTATGCCCGCGATGACCGGGGTGGCGTCGGAACTCCCGGTCGCGGCGAGGTCGGTGGTGTCGGTGAAGGTGCTCACCGACGTGGCGGGGCTCGGCTCACCCACCGTCTGGGTCGTGACCTCGCTCGCACTGCCCTGTGTCTCGCAGTCGAGCATGCCGGTGAACCGCTTCTCGAAACCGTCCGCGCCCTTGATCACGAAGTCGTACGCCCGGTCCTCCTGGAGGGGAACCGTCACCGTCCGCGACTCGCCCGCCGGGATGGTGTGCTCGATGCCCACCAGCTCGAAGGTGAACGCCTCGTCGCCCGTGTTGGCCGCCGTGACATCCACGCCGCCCTCGGCGCAGTTCTTCTCGGCGGACAGCGCGGGTATCGCGCCCTCCTCGGCCCAGTCGGCGGTCGCCGTCGCGGCGACCGTCGACTCACTGGACCCGGCGAGTATCTGGGTCTGGCTGCGCGTCTCCGAGGCGAAGGCGCGCCCGACGGGCACGGTCGTCGAAGCCTGCACGGTCAGTGAGGCCGAGCCGTCCGCGCTGTCCGTCGGCACGTCGAAGTAGAGCCGGCTTCCGTCGGTCGCGGAGGTGAGCTCCTTGCCGTCCTCGTCCACGATCTTCACCCCGCTGGTGGCGGCGTCCGCCGGAGGCGTCACCGTCACGCTGTCCGCGTTGGTGTGCACCGTGACCGGGCCGAGCTTCTCGCCGGCGTGACCGGAGACCGCGGGCGAGTCGAGGGTCAGCGAGGCCGCGGGTTCCGCCAGGTTCCGCGCGTTCTTCTCCAGGTAGTCCGCGAGCTTCTCGGCCCGCGGGTCCACCGCGTCCACGTCGGCGTCGTCCGAGTACCGCCAGATGGCCACCTGGGTGCCGGCCGCCGCGTCCTGCTCGGTGAGACCGTCGGCCCCGGCCTTCTCGGCCAGCGCCGCCAGGTTGTTCACCTGCGGATAGGAGTTCTGCAGGATCCAGCGGATCCTGCCCGCGTCCGCGTTGCCGTTCAGCGAGGTGCCGCTCCAGGCGGTCTCCTGGTACTTGGCGTCCTTCTGCGTCGGGTTGTACAGGTCGACGCAGTAGGTCTGGAGGGTGCCGCCGTTGTCCACGGACATCTCGAACAGGCCCGCGGACACCGGCTGGTCCTCGCCGTTGTCATGTATGACGGCGGACCCGTAGGTCTTCAGTCCGCCTATGGTGGCCGTCGCCCCACCCTGGTTCCGCGGCGTCTCGTCGGCGACGGCCGCACCTGCGGTGGCCAGCGCCCCCGCGGCGACGAGCCCTGACACCAACGTCGCGGCGGCGAGGCGGGCGGCCCCTCGCCTGCGCGCGGACAACGCTGAGAACGAAGAAAACACAGAATCCCTTTCGGGCAGGACCCGTTGACATGGGGGGACGGTCCCGCCGGCAGAATCAGAAGCCTCGTGATCCACTGGCTATGTCGGGCATCCTAGGGACGCGGCGCACCACACTCCCCAGTCATGTCATCCGATAACCGATCCGACTCGGAATCGTTATCGCCCAACACGCCTGTGAGCTGCGCTTATCGACAAATCCACGAGAACTGCTCGGATGTACTTGTCGATAAGCCGCAGTTCGGTCAGGCCACTTGTGCCCTGGCGTTACGTCACTCCGGCCGGTTCGGGCCGAGTCTCTGGCTCCGTTTCCCAACTGGGTTCCGGCTGGGAGGCCGGAGTCGATCCGGTGTCCCCCTTGGAGGCACGCCGGAAGGCCGACGTACCGCGTGAGAGGTCGTGGCCGATCGCCACCGCGTCGATGTCCGCCGACGTCCAGCTCTGGCCGTCGCGTTGTTCGGTGCGCACCTTCAACCTGCCCTGCACGATGACGGGATCGCCCACCGACACCGACGCCCCCACGTTCGTGGCGAGCGCCCGATTGGCCCACACCGTGAAGAAGTTGGTGTGTCCGTCCGTCCACGCGCTCTTCTCGCGGTCCCAGTACCGCGCCGTCACCGCCAGCCGGAACCTCGCCGACGCCCCGTTGGCCAGCTCCCGGTACACAGGTGGCGTCGCCACGTTGCCCACCGCGCACACCGTCGTCTCGTTCATCCCCGAACCCCTCTCCCGTACGAATGCGTCTGCCGCGTCTGCCGCGTCTGTCGCGTCTGTCGCGGCGACCGCATGCGCTGCGATCGCCGCGAGTTCAGACTGCCTTCGCCGGGCCGGGCCCGCTGAGAGCTGTGTGCCGCCGGCCGGTTGTGGACAACCGCGTCACCCGGCGGGGTGGTGCCGCACCGAGCGCACGCGGTCGTGCCGTGTCAGCCGACGGGCGCCGCCGCACCCAGAACCCGCACGTACTGCTCCCGGACCTCTCGGTAGCGCAGCAGCTCCGCCGCCACCGGATCGAGCACCCGTGCCCTTCCGCACCCCGCGGCGGCCTCCCGCAGCCGCCGTTCCGCTTCGAGCCCGTAGCGCCGGGCGGGTCCGCGCGCGGCCATCCTGCTGCTCCACTCGACGGCCGGGCCACCGATGATGCCCGTCACCATCAGCAGCACCGGCACCCCGAGGTTCGGCGAGGTGATGCCGATGATCTGCCCCAGCAGCCACAGCCCGCCGATGATCTGAAGGATCGTCATCGAGGCCTGCGCGAACACGGCGACCGGCCACCAGCCGGGCCGCGGCGGCCGGCCCACCGGCGAGGTGGCGCGCACCGCCATCTCGTCCAGTGCCTCGGGCAGCCCCTGCGCCCCCCGCGTGGCCGCCTCGCGGACCGCCTGCGCCCAGGGAGCGGGCAGTCCGTACGCCGCCCGGTCCGCGACCGTCCGTACGGCCTGCTCGACGCGCTGGCGTGCGGTGGCCTCCTCGTCCTCGGGCGCCCGTACCGTCAGGCGTCCGGTCGGGGGCTCGCGCCGGTCCTCGTACCAGCGCCACAGCCGCAGCCAGGGCGTGCCGCAGGCGCGGTTGGCGTTGCGGCGCCACGCGCGCTCGGCCGCGTCGCCGGCCGCGACAGCGCCCACGGCGTCCGCGAGCCTGGCCGCGAACTCGTCGCGCGCCTCCTCGCTGAGGCCGGCCCGCCGCCCGGTCGAGTAGACCGGCCGCAGCCGCGCCGCGGCGGCGTCCACGTCGGCCGAGATCCGGCGGGCGGCGGCGCCCCGCTCGCCCACGAACTGGCCGAGCGACTCGCGCAGTTCGCCGACGCCGTCCCCGGTCAGGGCCGACAGCGCGAGCACGGTCGCGCCCGGTTCGCCGTACTCGCCGAGCGCGATCCCGTCCTCGTCGAGGAGCCGCCGCAGATCGTCGAGGACCTGGTCGGCGGCCTCACCGGGCAACCGGTCCACCTGGTTGAGGACGACGAAGGTGACCTCCGCGTGCCCCGCCATGGGCCGCAGATAGCGCTCATGGATGATGGCGTCCGCGTACTTCTCCGGGTCCACCACCCAGATGACCGCGTCGACGAGCGCCAGGATGCGGTCCACCTGTTCGCGGTGCTGGACCGCCGCGGAGTCGTGGTCGGGCAGGTCGACCAGGACGAGGCCGCGCAGTTGCGCCTCGGCCTCCGGGCTCTGCATCGGGCGTCTGCGCAGCCTTCCGGGGATGCCGAGCCGGTCGATGAGCGTGGCCGCGCCGTCGCTCCAGCTGCACGCGATGGGTGCCGCGGTCGTCGGCCTGCGGACACCGGTCTCCGAAATGGCCACCCCGGCGAGCGCGTTGAAGAGCTGCGACTTGCCGCTCCCGGTGGCCCCGGCGATCGCGACGACGGTGTGCTGGCCGGAGAGCCTGCGCCGCGCCGCCGCCTCGTCGAGGACCTGGCCCGCCTCGGCGAGCGTCCTGCTGTCGAGCCGGGTGCGGGACAGCCCCACCAGTTCGCGCAGCGCGTCGAGGCGTGAGCGCAGCGCTCCGTCGTACGCGAGAGGGGCCGGCGGGGCCTGTACCGGAGGCTTGGCCTCGACCACCGGCGCCGCGTGAGCTTCGGCCGTCTCGGACACGCGCCGGGCGATCAGTCCGTCGTCCCAGGCGGGGCCGTCCTCCGCGCGTGCGGAGGGGTCTTCGGCCTTCACGCGCGCGTGGCCCGCTTCTTGACGTTCCACGCGCCTCTGTCCCGTTTCCTGCCGCTCCACGCGCGCGTGGACGTCTCCGGAGGGGGCCTTCTCCTCGGAGCGCGCGCCGTCGCCGGTGTTCTCCTCGGCCTTGCCCTTGCTCTCGTTCTTCTCCTCGTCCTTGGAACCGGCGTTCCCGGGGAGGTCCTTTTCGGATGCGCCCTCCTCGGGGGAGGCGTTTTCGACGTGGTCCTCCCCGGGCTGGTCGGGGCGGTCGGCGTGATCCGTGCGGTCAGTGACGGCAGTCACCGCGGTCACCTCTCCTTCTGCAGTACGGACAGCGCGGCGATGAGTTCGGCCTGGGGTTCTGGATGTACGTCGAGTGCGTCGAGCGGGGCGAGCCGGCGTTCGCGTTCGGTGTGCAGGGCCTTGTCGAGGTAGTCGGTGAGCAGCCGTCCGCCGCGGTCGCGCAGCCGTAGGGCACTGTGGGCCCCGATCCGCTCGGCGAGCCCCTCACCGGCCGACCGCGCCCTGCGGCCGCCCAGCAGCGTGGTGGCGACCAGCGCGGCGACCACCTCCGCGTCCTGCGCGGCGCTCCTCTCGAGGTCGCGCACCTCCTCCTCGGCGTACTCCTCGAGCATCCGCCGCCACCGTCGTACGGCCATCCCGATCCGGTGCTCGGCGCTCTCCAGCGTCGGATCACGGTCGGTCAGCCCCGGCGCGCCCGCGGCCGGTTCACGCCGCCAGGCCTCGTCCACGCGCTCGTCGGCGGCCGTCACGGAGCACAGCAGCAGCGAGCCGAGGCTCTCGACGAGCGCGTCGAGCAGCTCGCCCGCCGTGCAGTCGAGCGGATAGGCGCGCCACCGCTTGAGCGCGTCCCCGGAGAGCACGGCCCCGGCCTGCAGGCGCCCCCTCACGCGCGCGTGCTCGCTGTCGTACGCCCCGTCGACGGCCGCGGTGAGCCGCAGCGCGGCGGCGTACTGCGCGGCGGCCGCACTGGCCAGCTCGGGCATCCGTGACTTCAGCGAGTCGAGGACCCCGTACGCGGTACGGGCCATCGCCTCGTGCCGGGCTCCCTGGTCCTCCACCTGGTGCGCGAGCCACGTACGCAGGGGAGCGACGGCGCTGGCGGGCAGCAGGCCGCCGCCCCAGGCGGACTCGGGCAGTTCGGGCACCGTGAAGCGCGGCACCTCGCCGAGGCCGGCCTTGGTGAGCAGGGCGCCGTACTGCCGCGAGACCTCGGACACCACCTGGTGGGGCACCCGGTCGAGCACGGTGACCAGGGTCGCCTTGTGCTCCTTGGCCGTACGCAGCAGATGCCACGGCACGGCGTCGGCGTACCGGGCGGCGGTGGTGACCATGACCCAGATGTCGGCCGAGCAGATCAGCTCGGCGGCGAGTACCCGGTGGTCGGCGACGAGGGAGTCGATGTCGGGCGCGTCCAGGAGGGCGAGGCCGCGGGGGAGGGTGTCCGCGGTCTCGATCCGCAGCACCCGTTCGCCGCGCTCGCCGAGCGTGGGCAGGTCGTCGCCGGGCTCCTGATGGGGCACCCACACGCGCGTGAGGTCGGGCAGCACGCGCATCCCGCTGAACCAGTGGTGGTCCTCCGGGTGGCACACCAGCACCGGCGTTCGGGTCGTCGGCCGGAGCACGCCCGCCTCGCTGACCCGGCGCCCCACAAGGGAGTTGACCAGCGTGGACTTCCCGGCGCCGGTCGAACCTCCGATGACGGCGAGGAGGGGTGCTTCGGGTTCTCTCAACCGGGGCACCAGATAATCGTCGAGCTGTGCGAGTAGTTCGTCGCGGTTGGCGCGCGCGCGTGGCGCCCCCGCCAGGGGCAGCGGGAAGCGTGCGGCGGCGACACGGTCGCGCAGGGCGGAGAGTGCGTCGAGCAGCTGAGGCCGTACGTCCAAGGTCACCACATGCGAAGAATGCCCAATTTTGGCGGCTTTCTGAAGCATATGGGTATGTCTGCGCGCCGACAGGGGCATACGGGGCGGAAGGGATGACTGGGGCGCAGGCATAACGAGTGCACAACACCCGATGCGGGAGACGTCAAAAGCGGTGCACGATTCGTACCCACCTGCGATTATCAGGACCGCTTCACTGAACCTCCACATCGAGCCACGGAGGCGAAGCGCGAGGGACAGGGATTCAGGAGCTCTATCCTTGTCCCGGCAAGGTCAGGGATCAGCCCACACCCGGGCACCAGGACACAGGCCACCACACCCGGCCCCCGTAGCTCAGTGGATAGAGCAGGCGCCTTCTAAGCGCTTGGCCGCAGGTTCGAGTCCTGCCGGGGGCGCAAGTCTCCGCCCTCCCATCGGGAGGGCATTTTGCTGACCGGCGTGCCGAAGTCGCGCTGCTCATCCCAGGGTTGGGCGGCCGAACCGGCCGACGCGAAGACGCGAAAGAGACGCCCGGCCGGGTAGCCCGGCCGGGCGTCTCGGGTGAGCGGAGTCAGACCTTGGCCGGTGTGCGTCCCTCCTCGGCAGGTGCGCTCTCCGAGATGCCCAGCCGCTCGTGCACCGCGCGGAGCGGCTTCGGGGCGTACCAGGCCGTGCGGCCGAGGAGTCGCATGGCGGCGGGGACGAGTACGCCGCGTACGGCCACCGCGTCGATCAGGATGGCCAGACCGCTGCCGAGCCCGAACATCTGGATGAAGCTGACATTGGCGGTGCCGAAGGCGAAGAAACTCACCGCGAGCAGGCCCGCCGCCATGGTCACGATGCGGCCGGTGTGGGAGAGCCCGCTGGTGACGGCGGTCTCCGTGTCGGCGCCCACGTCGTGCAGTTCCTTGATCCGGCTGGTCACGAAGACCTCGTAGTCCATGGACAGGCCGAAGGCGATGCAGAACATCAGCACGGTCATCGAGGTGTCCATCGGCTGGGGCGTGAAGCCGAGCAGGGAGGACAGATGCCCGTCCTGGAAGATCCACACCATGACGCCGATGGCCGCGCTGAGGCTGATGCCGTTGAGGACCAGGGCACGCAGCGGCTGCACCACACTGCCGGTGAAGAGGAACAGGATGATGAACGTGGTGCCCGCCACCAGGCCGATGGCGTACGGGAGTCGGTCGGCGATCGAGTCCCGGGAGTCGACGAGCCGCGCGTCGGTGCCGCCGACCAGGGTCTCGGTCCCGGCGGGCGGATCCACCGCCCGTACCTCCTCGACCAGGGTCTGCGCCTCGTCCGACTTGGGGGTGAGGTCGCTGACGACGGTGATCCGCTGGGCGTCCGGCCGGCCGAGCGCGGCGGCTGCCGGGCCCGGCGGGGTGGACCGGCCGTCGGTGAAGGTGCCGGCGGAGGTCTCCACGCGGGTCGTGCCGTCGAGCCGGGACAGGTCGGTGGCGTACGTGCTGAGTCCGGCCCGGGACGCGGGCCCGGTCGTGACGATCTGCACCGCGGACTCGTCGCTGCCGGTGAAGTCGTCCTGCACCGAGGTGGCGACCTGCCTGCTCTGCGCGCTCTCCGGCAGCACCCGCTCGTCCGGCGTGCCGAAGGTGACGCCGAGCAGCGGGCTCGCGGCGAGCAGCAGGATCGCGAGTACCGGCAGCGCGGTCAGGGCGGGCCTGCGCATGACCGTACGGGCCAGCCGGCCCCAGAACGGCGCCTCGGCGCTGCGTACGGTGTCCGCCCAGGGCAGCCGGCCGTTGTTCACCCGGTGGCCGAGCACGGCGAGGAGCGCCGGTACGACCAGCAGGGCGCTGAAGGCCGCGATGGCGACGACGCCGATCCCCGCGTAGGCGAACGAGCGGAGGAAGTACTGCGGGAAGACCAGCAGCGCGGCGAGCGCGATGGCGACGGTCGCCGCGGCGAAGGTGATGGTCCGGCCGGCGGTGCGCACGGTGTGCCGGAGCGCTTCGGGGACGTCCGCGCCCTCCGCGAGATGCTCGCGGAACCGGCTGATCATGAGGAGGGCGTAGTCGATGCCGAGACCCAGGCCGAGAGCGGTGGTGAGGTTGATGGAGAACACCGAGACGTCGGTGAGGCTCCCGAGGACGTACAGCTCGGCGAACGTGCCGACGATCGCGATCAGCCCGATGACCAGGGGGATCAGTGCCGCGACGACACTGCCGAAGGCGATCACCAGCAGGATGAGGATCAGTGGCACGGCGATCGCCTCGGCCACCGCGAGGTCCTTGGCGACCTGGTTGGTCACGTCCTTGCCGACCGCGGCCTCTCCGCCGGCCCGCACGGTCAGGCCGTTCCGGTCGCCGGTGTACTCGTCGATGATCGCGGTGGCGTTGTCGGCCCGCTCGGTCTCGTCGCCCTCGATGTGGGCCAGTATCAGGGCCGCGTTCCCGTCACGGGAGGTCAGTGAGGAGGCGTCGGTGTCCCAGTACGAGACGACGTTCGCCACCGTCGGCTCGTCCTTGAGGTCCGAGGTGAGGGCGCTTCCCGCTCGTTCGGCGGCGGGGGAGTCGATCGCGCCGCCGTCGGGCCGGACCAGCAGGACCAGGTTGCTCTCACCGCCGAACTTCTCGTCGATGAGCTTCTCGGCGCGGGTCGAGGGCGCGTTCGGGTCCTCGAAGCCACCGCCCAGGAGCTTGCCGAACGCCCCGAAGCCGATGGCTCCCATGGCGATCACGGCCACCGCGGTAAGTATCAGTACGAGCCGCCCCCGGCGGAGGGCCAGCTCCGTAATTCGGTCGTACACGGTCATCACCTCTGGATGTTTACGTCGTTAACATGGACGGTGGCACATAATGTTAACGGCGTCAACTTCGGGCAGGATGGTGTCATGGAACCGATCACCGGCGGCAAGTCCCGCTACCACCACGGCGACCTGCGCAACGCGCTGATCGAGGTCGCCCTCGAACTCGCCGCGGAAGGCGGCCCCGAGCGTGTCGTCCTGCGTGAGGCGGCCCGCAGTGTCGGCGTGTCGCCCACCGCCGCGTACCGCCACTTCAGCGGGCAGGGGGACCTCCTGGAGGCGGTGAAGATCCGGGGCCAGCAGTCGCTCGCCGACTCGATGCTCGAGGCCGTACGTGTTCTGCCGGCGCTCGACGATCCGGGCGAGGAGGCGGTCCGCCGGGCGGTGGCGATCGGCCGCGGATACGTGAGGTTCGCGATCGAACATCCCGGCCTCTACCGCACCGCCTTCTGCCGGACGCCGATGGAGGAGAGGAGGGAGGGGGACTTCAACGGCCTCGAAGTCCCCGAGGAACGGCCGGAGTACGCGGCCTTCGTGCACCTCGCGGACACGCTCGACGCGCTCGTGGCGTCGGGCCGGATGCGCCCGGAGAACCGGCCCGCGGCCGAGATCGCCGCCTGGTCGACCGTCCACGGGCTGGCCCTGCTCATCCTCGACGGCCCGCTCGCCCTGCTGCCCGTCGACCAGCGCGACGCGGCGATCGAGGGGACGCTCACGGCCATCGTCGCGGGGCTCACGCGGTAGGCGCGGCGCCAGATGGACGTAGGGGAGCGAGGGGGCCGGGGTGCCCGGAGCCGGGGGGTGTCGGGCGGTGGCGACGGGCGGTGGCAGGGCGGCTGTCGGCGTGATCGGCGAAGGGGCAGGTCACGGAGCCCTCGCCGAACGGGTTTCCCCCCGGGCAGGGCAGTCAGGCAAGATGGGATGTATCTGCCCACTGCCGATTTCAAGCGTCCGGACGGTTTCTCTTGGCTGAGTTCATTTACACCATGCGCAAGACGCGCAAAGCGCACGGCGACAAGGTGATTCTTGACGACGTCACCCTGAGCTTCCTGCCCGGAGCGAAGATCGGTGTGGTCGGGCCGAACGGTGCCGGTAAGTCCACCGTTCTCAAGATCATGGCGGGCCTCGAGCAGCCGTCAAACGGCGACGCGTTCCTGTCTCCCGGTTTCAGCGTCGGCATCCTCATGCAGGAGCCGGAGCTGGACGAGACCAAGACGGTCCTGGAGAACGTCCAGGACGGCGCCGCCGAGCTCATGGGCAAGCTCAGCCGCTTCAACGAGGTCGCCGAGCTGATGGCGACCGACTACTCGGACGCGCTCATGGAGGAGATGGGCAAGCTCCAGGACGACCTCGACCACTCCAACGCCTGGGACCTCGACGCCCAGCTGGAGCAGGCCATGGACGCGCTGGGCTGCCCGCCCGGCGACTGGCCGGTCGTCAACCTCTCCGGTGGTGAGAAGCGCCGCGTCGCCCTCTGCAAGCTGCTGATCGAGGCTCCGGACCTGCTCCTCCTCGACGAGCCCACCAACCACCTCGACGCCGAGTCGGTGAACTGGCTGGAGCAGCACCTCACGAAGTACGCGGGCGCCGTCGTCGCCGTCACTCACGACCGGTACTTCCTGAACAACGTCGCCGAGTGGATCCTCGAACTGGACCGCGGCCGCGCGATTCCCTACGAGGGCAACTACTCCACGTACCTCGACAAGAAGTCCACCCGCCTCAAGGTCGAGGGCCGCAAGGACGAGAA
Source organism: Streptomyces sp. NPDC050535 (assembly GCF_044457665.1). Lineage (NCBI taxonomy): Bacteria > Bacillati > Actinomycetota > Actinomycetes > Kitasatosporales > Streptomycetaceae > Streptomyces > Streptomyces sp. NPDC050535. The sequence continues at coordinate 327,019 of NZ_JBITHE010000002.1, read as the reverse complement.
GCGGCAGAAGCGCCTCAAGGAAGAGCTGGAGTGGGTCCGGTCCAACGCCAAGGGCCGCCAGACCAAGTCCAAGGCGCGCCTTGCCCGTTACGAGGAGATGGCGGCCGAGGCCGACAAGATGCGGAAGCTGGACTTCGAGGAGATCCAGATCCCGCCGGGCCCGCGGCTCGGCTCCATCGTCGTCGAGGTCCAGAACCTCTCCAAGGCGTTCGGCGACAAGGTCCTCATCGACGACCTGTCCTTCACCCTGCCGCGCAACGGCATCGTGGGCGTCATCGGCCCGAACGGCGCGGGCAAGACCACGCTGTTCAAGATGATCCAGGGCCTTGAGACCCCGGACACCGGTGCGATCAAGGTCGGCGACACGGTCAAGATCAGTTACGTCGACCAGAGCCGCGCCAACATCGACCCCAAGAAGTCGCTGTGGGCCGTCGTCTCCGACGAGCTCGACTACATCAACGTCGGTCAGGTCGAGATGCCGTCGCGGGCCTACGTGTCCGCATTCGGCTTCAAGGGCCCGGACCAGCAGAAGCCCGCCGGTGTGCTCTCCGGCGGTGAGCGCAACCGCCTGAACCTGGCGCTGACCCTCAAGGAGGGCGGCAACCTGCTGCTCCTCGACGAGCCCACGAACGACCTCGACGTGGAGACCCTGTCCTCGCTCGAGAACGCGCTGCTCGAGTTCCCCGGTGCGGCCGTGGTCATCTCCCACGACCGCTGGTTCCTGGACCGGGTCGCGACGCACATCCTCGCGTACGAGGGCGAGTCCAAGTGGTACTGGTTCGAGGGCAACTTCGAGTCGTACGAGAAGAACAAGATCGAGCGACTCGGTGCGGACGCGGCGCGCCCGCACCGTGCCACCTACAAGAAGCTGACCCGGGGCTGACCTTGCGGCACATCTACCGCTGCCCGCTGCGCTGGGCGGACATGGACGCGTACGGCCACATCAACAACGTGGTCTTCCTCCGCTATCTGGAGGAGGCGCGCATCGATTTCCTGTTCCGCCCGGAGAAGGACTTCAAGCAGGGGTCGGTGGTGGCGCGCCACGAGATCGACTACAAGCGGCAGTTGGTCCACCGGCACACGCCGGTGGACATCGAGCTGTGGATCACGGAGATCCGGGCGGCTTCCTTCACGATCACCTACGAGGTCAAGGACCCGGACCAGGTCTACGTCCGGGCCTCGACGGTGATAGTGCCGTTCGACTTCGAGGCCCAGCGGCCGCGCCGACTCACCGCCGAGGAACGGGAGTTCCTCGCGGAGTACCGCGACGACAAGGACGAGGCCGTCGCCGCATGACGGCCCTGCTGTACCTCGCCGACGAGGGGGAGGCGGCGGACCTCGCCGCCTTCCTCGCCCGGCTGATCCACTACGACCGCGCGGCCGCCGTACGCCTCCAGGCGTCCGGCAGCACGCTCGCGGTCTTCGGGCGCCCGCCGTCCTTCGAGGTCCTCGCCATCCGTACGGCGCGCCTCGCCAAGCCGTACGAGAACGGGCTCGACGTGACCGTCTCCGTCGGTGAACTCCTGGAGTCCGTCGACGAGTCGGCGGCCACGGCGGCCGTCCCCGGAGCCGTCACGGGCCCACCGTGGGCCGGGGTGCTGCCGCCCCGCCGCGGCTGGCGTCAGGAGCCGGGGCTGCCCGCGCCGGACGCCGTACGGGCGATGGTGAGCGCGGCGGTGGCCGAATTCCGGTCCCGCACGCAGGAGTTGGCGGTCGAGCGGCGTACCCGGGCCGAACTCGACGGGATCGGGCGGGAGATCTGGTCCCGGCCGATCGGTGACACGGGCCTGCCGGTACGGGCCGCGCACGCGGCGCAGTCCCTGGGATTCCTCCGCCCCGGCGCTCAAGTCGCCCGGGAAGACAGCGCGTTGGGGCTGTACTCGTCGGGCGCGTGGCTGCGGCTGCGCACCCCGTTCGGGTCGATCGCCGTACGCCGGGCGGGACTCGGCGCCCTGGACGTCAGCGTCCGCTGAACTCCGAGGCCGCCCCGCGGGTCAGCCGGCCGTGTTCACCATCGAAGCCGCCGCGTAAGTCAGGTAGTTCCACAGCGTGTGCTCGTGCTCCTCGGAGAGGCCGAGCTCGTCGACGGCGACGCGCATGTGCCTCAGCCAGGCGTCGTGCGCGGCCTGGTCGACGGCGAAGGGCGCGTGCCGCATCCGCAGCCGGGGGTGGCCGCGGTTCTCGCTGTACGTCGTCGGGCCGCCCCAGTACTGGATCAGGAACAGCGTGAAGCGCTCCTCCGCCGGACCCAGGTCCTCCTCGGGATACATCGCCCGCAGTTCCGGATCCCCGGCGACCCCCTCGTAGAACCGGTGCACGAGGCGGCGGAACGTCTCCTCCCCGCCGACCTGCTCGTAGAAGGTCTGCTCCTGAAGTGTGCCGCGCCGAATCTCGTTCACCTGTCCATGGTCTCAGACGGGGTGACCGAGGACTCAAGGCTTAGGTCCACCCACCGAGGCCGGTCCGCCACTCGCCTCCCGGCCGCTCCCGCAGCACAGTGGAGGTATGAGCGCGCACGCTCTCGACCAAGAACCCGACGACCTCGCCAGGGCGGCGCGGGCGGGGCTGGTGCGTGAGATCGACAGCAGTGGGGCCTGGGAGCGCGATCCGGTCTGGCGGGAGGCGTTCGAGGCGGTGCCGCGCCATCTCTTCGTGCCGTACTACTACGTCGGAACCGTCGGAGCCGTCGGCGGCTTCGAGCGCCTGTGGGGCGGGGACCCCGACCCGCGGAACAGGGAACAGTGGCTGCGGGGCGCGTACGCGGACGCGCCGCTGGCCACCCGGGTACGGGACGGCGAACTGCTCTCCTCCAGCAGCCAGCCGTCGCTGATGGCGAAGATGCTGACCGAGCTGGCGGTGGCGGACGGGAACGCCGTGCTGGAGATCGGCGCCGGGACCGGGTACAACGCGGCTCTGCTCGCCCACCGGCTCGGCGACGCGCTGGTGACCACGGTCGACCTCGACCCGGAGATCACCGAGTCCGCCCGCCGCCACCTGGCCGCCGCCGGACACCACCCGGCCGTCGTCACCGGCGACGGCGCCCGCGGAGTCCCCGAGCGCGCTCCCTTCGACCGGATCATCGCCACCTGCACGCTGACCTCGGTCCCGCACGGCTGGCTGCCCCAGTGCACCCCCGGCGCCCGGATCCTCGCGCCGCTGGCCACCGGCCTGATCGCGCTGCGGGTGCGGGACCGTGCGCACGCCGAAGGGCGCTTCCTGCACACCGCCGCCTACTTCGTGCCGCTGCGCGGCGGCGGCACCCGGCCCGAGCAGGAGCCGCCGCACCTGGGCGGGCTGCCGCCCCGGGTCAGGAGCGACGACCTGTTCCGGTTCCTGCTGACCCTGACGGCGGGCACCCTGGAGCCGCACGAGGCGTACGCCCTGTGGGAACGCGAGGGGCGGCCGGTGCGCGAGCGGTACGGGATCACGGTCAGCGGCGAGCGCGTGTGGGCCTGGCTGGACGACCCCGAGGGGCCGTACGCCTGGCCGCTGCCGTGACGCCCCCGGTCAGCCGCGCCGGACGGTGATCGTCGTCCAGGCGCCCACGTGCACCCGGTCGCCGTCCTGGAGCGGCACCGGCACGAAGGGCTGGATGGGCTCCTCGCCGCCATTGACCGTGGTGCCGTTCGTCGAGTTCTGGTCGACGACCGCCCAGCTGCTGTCCGGCTGCTGGACCAGGACCGCGTGCTGGTGCGAGACGCCGGGGTCCTCCGGGGGCACCGACAGGTCGATGTCGGGGGACTCACCGGTGGAGTGCCGGCGGCGGCCGATCGTCATCTGGTTGCCGGTGAGCGGGCGCTGCTGCTCCGGCGAGTACGCGGGCAGGTTCAGGCCCGCGGCCTCGGGCCCCGAGCGCTGCATCATCGCCATGAAGTACTCGCGGTCGGGACCGATCGTCACGGTCCACGACAGCGGCTGCTGCTGGTAGGGCGGGCGGGCGCCCGGGCCGGGCGGCGCCTGGGTCGCGCCGGGCCGCGGATAGCCGTAGCCGCCCTGGGGCGCACCGGGGCCGGGCTGCGTGCCGGGGCCGCCGGGGCTGCCCGCCGACGGCGGGGAGATCACCCAGTCGTCGTCACCGCCGAAGCCCTGACCGGGCGGCGGCTGGGTGGTCTGGGGGTACGCGGGCGCCGCAGGCTGCTGGGTGTAGGCCTGCTGGGCGCCGGGGCCGCCGGGCGTGGGCCCGGGGGGCGGCGGGACCGGACGCGAGGGGTCGCCGAAGGGCGAGGGGCCGCCGCCGTACGGGGCGGGCGGACCCGGCGGAATCGGTTCGGCGGGACGGTTCATCTGCGAGGGCCGCGAGCTCTGGTAGTCGAACGGATCCTGACCGGGGCCGGGGCCGGGGCCGGGGCCGGTGGGAGGCCCCTGCTGGAACCTCTGCGCCGGATTCGGCCCACCAGGGACTCCGGGGCCCCCCGGACCGCCGGGACTCCCCGGCAGGGGCGCCTGCGGACGGGGAGCGGCGGGTGTGTACGAGGTCGCCGTGTTGGTCAGGAAGTTCCACCGGCACTGCTCGCAGAACGGCGCGGCGCCCTCGCGGGGCGTCCGGCACTGCGGGCAGAGCTCCGGAGCGGAGTCGGGCACGGCCGCGAGATGGCCACGCCCGCCGGGGCCGGGCGGCGGCGGATAGCCGTACCCGGCGGCGGGCGGTGGGGGAGAGGGCGGGGGCACGGCACCGGCCATGCGGTGACCGCAGACCTCGCACCAGTCGTCGGAACCCGACTGGTGTCCGTTCGGGCAGGTCGGCATGTCGGCGCTTCCCCCTCTCCTTTTCCGGCCGGTTCGGCCGGGTTACTCCGGCTCCTGGGGGAGCCGGGCTCGCTTACTTCTTTACACGAACAGTCTTTGTGGACCGTGTCTCAAGGGTCATTTCGTCTGCTTCCTCGACCCTTGCCTTCAATCGCACAGTACCTGCCGCGGCGTCGACCACGTCCACCACCTTCGAAAGCAGTTTCGCAGTATCGGCGTTGCCGGAAGAGCTGGCGAGCTGAACGGCGCGGCCCAGCTTGGCCGTTGCCCCGTCGACATCTCCCGCTTTGCGGGCGTCCAAACCCTGTTGGATGACTTGTGCCAGTTCCGCCTGACCCGTGTAGTGCGCGACCTGCGGATTGATCGACGTGGAGGCCGCCATGTCATCGGTCCACACCGCCCGTACGAGCCCCTGCGCGCCGAGGTTCTGCACGCTTCCGTCGCTCTGCGGGATCACCAGCGAGACCCGGGCGGCCAGCATCTCCTGGCCGAGGGCGGCCGATGGCACCTGCACGCACACGTGGTAGTCACGCGACTCGTCGCCCCAGGAACCGGTGGGGTAGTCCCCGGCACGCGGACCCGCCTCGGTGCGGCGGCCGGTCAGCTCCTCGACCGTGGGGGCGACCTGCTTGACGAACTTGATCTCCGTACCGACGGGCGTCCACAGCCGCAGCGCGACGTCCGCGACCTCCTTGCCCATGGCCGTCTCCATCATGTGCGTGAAGTCGGCGGCGAGGGCGGCCGGGTCGGCGACGATGTCGGCGGTGCCGAGCATCGCCGAGGCGATGCTCGTGACCTCCTTGACCTCCCAGTCCGTACCGACACCGCGCGCGTCACAGGTGAAGCGTCCGGTGCAGGAGTCCAGGGCGGCCTTCAGGTCCTCGGGCGACTCGTGTTCGTTGCGGCCGTCGGTGAGCAGGATGCCGTGCCGGATCGAGACGTCCGCCGAGGACAGCAGGCGGTCGGCGAGGCGCAGCCAGGTGCCGATCGCGGTACCGCCGCCCGCGCTCAGTTTGCGCAGCGCCTGCTTCGCCTGGTCGCGGGTGGCCGCGTCGGCGACCGCGAGCCGGCCGCCGCCCGGATAGACCTCCCTGGCGATGTGCGTGCCGCCGATCACCGCGAAGTGCACGCCGTCGCGGACCGTGTCGATCGCGGCGGCCGTCGCGTCACGGGCGTTGCGCATCTTGGTCGGCGGGTAGTCCATCGAGCCCGAACAGTCGACCATGATCGCCACGGCCGCGTCCGGGCCCTGCCCGGCGGTGTACAGGTGGGGCGCGGCTACCGCGCTTCCGATGGTGCCGCCGCCCGTCGAGCTCACCGTGACGATCGCGTTGACCTCGCGGGCGCCGTCGGGCAGGTACTCGTTCTGGTAGACGTCGACCGAGAACTGCGGCACGTTCGACTTCGAGAAATTGGCCATGCCTTCTTCGTCCCCCTCAGGTCCCCCGTCTTACGCGGCTAGGCGGTACGGAGGCGATGACTGTATTCGGACCGGTCCCCTCCGGTCCGAGGCCGTTCCCGTCTCGCGGGCCGGGGCCGTTGCTCGTTCAACGACCCCTGGCCCGTTCCAGTTCCGCGGCCTCAGGCCGATCCTGCCCCCTGCGAGGGGGCCGGGAACGGCACGACCGCCACTGTTACGTTGTCGTGGCCCCCGCCGTCCAGGGCGTGACCGACCAGGACCTGCGCGCTGTGCAGCGGACGCTCGGCGGCGTCGAGGGGTACGACCTCGGCCAGGTGCTCGGCCGCCTCGGCGTAGTTCCACAGCCCGTCGGTGCACACCACCACTACACCTGGCCGGTCCGGCTTGAAGGAAGCGGTGTGCGGCTCCAGTTCGTACGCGTCCGCGCCGAGCCAGCCCGTGATGGCGTGGGCGCGCTCGTCGGCGTACGCCTCGGCCTCGTTCATCAGGCCGGCCGCGACCATCTGCGCGGCCCACGAGTCGTCCTCGGTGAGCCGGGCCGGGGGTGAACTCCGGTCGACGGGGACCCAGTAGGCGCGGCTGTCGCCGACCCAGCCGATGATCAGCAGGGCGGGGGTGACGACGGCGCCGACGAGGGTGCAGGCCGGCGCGTTCACGTGCGGGGCGTGCTCGTCGTGCGAAGCGGGCGGGTCCGCCAGGGAGTTGACGGACTCCGAGGCGGCGATGATCGCCTCGTGCATGGCCTGCTGCGGGTGCGTGCCGAGCGGCAGGGCCGCGAGCAGCGACTCGTTCGCCGCGCGGGAGGCGGCGAGAGAGGCCTCGTCGGGGCGGGTCGCCGAGGAGACGCCGTCGCAGACGATCGCCACGACGGCGGGTGAGCCGTCGGGCAGCGCGGTCGAGGAGATCGCGAACGCGTCCTCGTTGCGGTGGTGGCGCAGGCCCCGGTCGCTGACCGCGGAGACCGCGCTCAACTCCTGCTCCATGTGGTCGCGTTCGCGTGGCTGCGCGTGCCCGCAGTTCTCGCAGTAGCCGTCGCTGTCGACACTGCCCGAGCGGCAGGCGACACACAGCCTGGTGCCCGCGGCGGGCGTCGCGTGATCGGCGGTGCGCGGGTCGGCGAGGGGCGGGCCGGCGAGTGGCGCGGAGAGCGCTTCGGCCGGGGGAGCCAGGGGGTACTCGTCCGGCTCGCGCGGCCTGTCGAACCGTACGCCCGCGGACTCGCGTCCCGGGTGCGGGAGTTCGGAGCCGGCCGAGTCGGTGCCCTGGATGTCCGCCGCCCGGTGCACCGGCGCCGGTGTGTTGGAGCTGTCCACCTCGGGCGCGACGGGCCAGTCGACGGACGGGACGGCCGAAGGGGGGTGCGGCGACGCGCCGTTCATGGTGATCGTCGGATCGTCCTGCGGCGGTGTGGGCACCGCCGACAGGTCGTATCCGCACGCACCGCAGAAGCGGTCACCCGCCTCCAGCGGCTCCTCGCAACTGGGGCACCGCGAAAGGGCCGTCGGCTGGGGCATCTGGGACATCAATCACACCCACGTCCGGGGGCGGTAACGGTTGGCACGTTCCACCAGGTCGATCCTCTCCTCGCCGCCCCGCGCGAGGCGGGCCAGCGTGCGGTACGAGCGCTCCAGGCCGAAGCGGAGGCCGCGCTCGTCCAGTGCGTTGCCGAGCAGCGCCCGTCCGCCACCGGAAACCGGAGGGGAAACCTGGCTACCGGAGAGTACCCAGTCCAGGGCGCAGCCCAGTACTTCTGTGGACAACTGCTCGCGTCGCACCGCGTCGAGACCGTATCCGTCCAGCGCCTCGACCTGCCCCGCGGCCGCCGTCAGGTCGTCCAAAAACGGTGCGGCGGCCGCCTCTTCGGCGAGTCGCTGCCGCAGCCGCGCCCGGACGGCCGCGACCCGCGCCGCCGTGTAGTGGATCGACGACTCCGGTACGGACTCCAGCGTGTGTACGGCGCCACGGCGGTCGTCCGAGGCGAGCTGTACGCGGGCCAGGCCGAACGCCGAACTCACGTAGCTGGGGTCGGTCGTCCACACCAGGCGGTAGTACTCGGCGGCGTTGTCCAGCTGCCCGAGCACCTCCGCGCACACGCCGAGGGCCAGCTTGGGGGCCGGCTCGCCGGGGAACGCGTCGTAGACCGCGTCGAAGGACAGCGCGGCGACCTCGTACTCGCCGCTCGCGAGCGCCGCGACGCCTCGGTACCAGACCACCCGCCAGTCGTCCGGGTGGTCCCTCTCCAGGGCCTCCAGCGCCCTTGCCGCGTCGGCAGGTTCGCCCATCTCCAGGCGGGCCCGCAGTTCGCGCAGCCGCAGCTCCAGGGAACCGGTCGGCGCCGCGTGCAGCGCGGTGATCAGCTCCGCGGGCGCGGAGGCCATCAGCCCGGCGAGGAAACCGGCGTTGGGGTCGCCCGGGTCCACCCGGGGTACGGGCAGCGCGAGGGCGGTGGTGGCGCCCTGGACGGGTCTGACCAGGGTGCCGGCCCCGGCCCGACCCGTGACGCCCGAGGTGATGGGGAGCCGGCCGTTGTCGGCCGCCGCGGAAATGGCCCGCTGACGGCGCCCCACCGGCACGGCCCGCCCGCCAAGCCGTGACACGTCCCCGTCCAGCCGTCCGAACAACTCGGTGTCCGTGACCTTGAGTTCGGGCCCGAACAAGGTGGAGAGCGACGGGCGGGCGCGACCGGTCTGCACGGAGACGACCTCGCGCAGCACGCCCGTCAGCTGCTCGGCCATCTCCTGCGCGAAGGCGAACCGGCGGGCCGGGTCGGGGTCGGTGGCCCGCACCAGGAGCCGGTAGAAGGACTCGTACTGGCGGAAGACCTCGATGTTGTCCGGGTCCGGCAGGGAGTCCACGAACACGTTCGTGTAGCCCTGGAAGTCGAAGGTCATCACGGCCAGCGTGCGGGCGACCGTGTAGAGGTCGGAGGCGACGGAGGGGCCGACCTCGGCGACCTCGGGCGCCTGGTAGCCCACCGTGCCGTAGATGGCCGACTCGTCGTCGTCCATCCTGCGCACCGCGCCCATGTCGATCAGCTTGAGCTGGTCCTCGGTCTGTATCGCGTTGTCGACCTTGAAGTCGCAGTACAGGAGGTTGCGGCTGTGCAGATGGCCGAGCGCCTCCAGGGCCTCGATGCCGTACGCGCAGGCCTGCTCGACCGGCAGCGGGTCCCGCTTCCCGGCCACCGTGCGACGGTCGTTGGCGATCTCCTTGAGGGACTTGCCGCCGACGTACTCCATGACGATGTAGCCGTCGAGGGAGCCGGTGCGCTGGTCGAGATGCTCGACGAAGTTGTAGATCCGCACGATGTTGGCGTGCTCGATCTCCGCGAGGAAGCGGCGCTCGGAGATCGCCGCCGCCATCGCGTCCTGGTCGCCCGTGTCGAGCAGGCCCTTGAGGACCACCCAGCGGTCGGACACGGCGCGGTCGACGGCGAGATACACCCAGCCGAGCCCGCCGTGCGCGAGACAGCCCACCACCTCGTACTGGCCGTGCACGATGTCACCCGCGGCCAGCTTCGGCACGAACGAGTACGGGTTGCCGCACTTCGTGCAGAACCCCTCCGTGCGCCCGGCCGTCTCGCCGCGCGAACGCCCCACCGGAGCACCGCAGTCGGAGCGCGAGCAGAACCGCTTGCGCTCGGGCACCTCCGGGTTCTCCTGGACCATCCCGCGCGGGTCGGGCCGCGGCACACCCGGTACCTCGACCAGGCCGGCACCGAGCCGGCCGCGCCCGGTGGAACCGGCGGCCGAACCGGAGCTGCGGACCGAGACCGAGCGGCCCGTCGAATTGCCGGACAGTGCGCGGGAGAGCCGCCCGGACACCGAGCGCCGCGACTGCGAGGAGCGCGACGACGCACGCGAACTCGCCCGTGAACTGGCGCTGTTGGTGCTGGCCGAGCCCCGCGAGCTCCGGCCGCCCGCGGTGATCCCGGTCGGCGGCGACCCCACCGCCCCGCCCGCCGACACGACCGGCGCGAGCCCGCACGTGTCGCAGTACAGCTCACCGCCGCCCATGTCCTCGTACGACCCCGAGCAACCGGGCCGCTGGCACTCCCGCTGCTCACCCACAGTCTGCTGACTCACGATTCCCCCCTACGGTCCTGTGGCCCATTGCCCTGCTCGGGCACCCGCGGGCTGAGCAGGTCGGCCGCCGCGTGCTGGTAGCGCAGTACGGCGTCCCCCGCGACCCGCAGGTCACAGGGCGCGCTCCACAGCATGCGGCGCGCCGCGTCGTAGCGCTCGATGAGGAACGGGTCCTCCGCGAGGCCGTGCCGGGCCACCTTCGCCTTGTACGCGTCGAGGCGGCCGCGCAGCTCCGCGCGGACCGCCAGTGGCTGGGTGACCGCGGTCAACGACTCGCGGGCGCGCAGCAGTTCGTCCTCGGCCTTCTCCTCCAGCGCCTCCAGGAGCGGGGAGAGCCGGTGCCACTGGGCGTGCCTGCGGTACTCCGCGGCCGTCTGCAACTGCTCCTGGAGCACGGTCGGCGGGCCGCTGACCGCGGGCACCTCGGACGCGGCGATCTTCGCGAGCACCTCACCGCGGGCGTTCCTCGCCTCCGCGAGGGTGCGGTCCGCGCGGCTGAGCACGTCACGCAGCTTCACCAGGCGCGCCTCGGCGTCCTGCCGGACGGTGAGCACGGCGTCGATCTCCCGGCGCACGTCCTCCAGGGCGCGCGCCTCGCGGTCGTACGTCGTGGTGTCCGGGCGTCCGCCGCCGGGCGCCGAACTCCCCTTCGCGGGAACCCAGAAGGCCAGCGGGTCGGACACCACGCGCTCGCGCAGGGTGGTGAGCGTACGGGTGATCCGCTCCAGGTCGTCGCCCGAGGGGTGCTCGCCCGGGCGGACGCCGACGGAGTGCGCGAGCCGGCGGGTGCGCTGGAGCTCCGCGGCCAGTAAATCGATCCGGGCGGGCAGCGCGGACCAGACCGCGTCCGCGGCGATGACCATGTCGAGCGAGGACGCGTACAGCTCGTTCATCCGCTCCACCAGCGCGACCAGCGAGAACCGCTCGCTGAGTTTGCCGGTGCCGGCCAGGGTCGGCGCGTTGGCGGTGGCCGTGGCGGACCCGGCGACCGTGATGCTCGCGCCGCGCAGCAGCTCGGTCAGCTCCAGCAGGTCCTCGCGGCTGGACCAGCGTCTGCGGGAGCGGATCTCGCGGCCGGAGCGCAACGCGTCCGTGTACGCGTCGAAGTACGCCCACAGCAGGGTGATCGACGCGTCGGCGGCCGCCCAGCGCTCCTTGGTCGTGCCCGTGAGTTCGGCGCCTTCCAGGAGTCTGCGGCCCGCGTGGTCCTGGAGGGCGAGGAGCGAGGTCTCGATGGCCTCGTGCTCCGCGCCGAGCCGCGCCAGCGCACGGTCCACCTCGTCCCGGTCCAGCACCGGCTCGGGGGGTCCCGTGACGCCCATCGATCACCTCTCGCTTCCGCTCGTGTCGGCTACTCGTACCGCTACCCGTACTGCCACTGCCGTTCGTACCGCTACACGACCGCTACTTGTATTTCGGGGCGGGCGGATCCGACGACGGGGAGTCCGCCCCGAGGGTCGGGGAGAGCCACTTGTCGTACGCCGTCCGCCAGCCGTTCCCGCGGTAGCTCTCCAGGACCCGGTTGACCCGGCGCACCAGGTCGTCGGCGCCCTTCTTCATCGCCACGCCGTAGTACTCGGTGGTGAAGGTCTTGCCCTTGAGCTGGACGGTGGGGTCCTGGGCGGCCTGGCTCGCGGCCAGCGCGCCGTCGGTCACCACGGCGTCCACCTCACCGAGCTGGAGCCTCACCAGGCAGTCGAGTTGGTTGGGAACCGTGGTGGAGATGTCGGCGGTGGAGGCGAGCTTGCCCGCCTCCTTGTCGGCGTCCAGCTTGTCGTACGCGGTGGAGCCCGTCGCCGTGCAGATCTTCTTGCCCGCCAGCGACTTGTCGTACCCCTTGATGGTCGAGTCGATCGGAGCCAGGACCTGCTGGCCGGTCTCGAAGTACGGCGCGGAGAAGGCGACGTCATCGAGCCGGGAGCAGGTGATCGTCATGGTGCGGACCACCATGTCGACCTTGCCCTGCTGTATGGCGGGGATGCGCTGGTTGGTGGGGATGGCGCGGAACTGCACGGCGTTCTCGTCGCCCAGGATGTCCTTGGCGATCGCGTGCACGAGGTCGATGTCGAAGCCCTCGAGGTCGCTGCCGCTCTCCGTGTTGTTCGGGTCGCGGTAGCCCCAGCGGAAGCTGTTCTGGTCGACGCCGACGATCAGCCGCGGGTCCTTGCGGTTCTTGATGGCCTCGATCGTCGCGCCGCTCACTCCGGACGGGGTCAGGCTCTGGTTCTGCGGGTCGGTGCACTCCTCGGCCTTCGCCTGGGTGCCCTTGCCCACGCCCTGGCCGCCTATGCCGGTGCTGCCGTCCCCGCTCGCGCCGCTCAACGGCAGCAACAGGGCGAACACCGCGGTGAGTGCGCAGACGACGGCCATCGCACCCACGCCGCCCCAGCCCTTCAGGCTTGCCCTCAGACGTCGTGCACCCATTGCCGCTCCCCCTCTCACCGCTCCCCCTCTCACCGGTACTCCGAAAGCCTGCGCCCGATGCCGAGAACCGCGCCCGCCGCCGCCAGCACCGCCAGGACCGCCGCACCCACCGGCAGACCGGTCAGCGCGTCCAGGCCGTCGCCCGCCGACTTCTTGAACTCGGTCTCCTCGTGCTCCAGCGCCAGTCTCAGGTTCTCGTCGACGCCGTCGAAGCACTCGCCCGTCGGCTCGTCGCTCTTGGAACCGATCACCTTGTCCAGCGCCGCCTGGTAGTTGCCGTTGTCGTCGGCCTCGCGGGCCTCCAGGTGACGGAGCTTCCACACCTTCATGTTGCCCGTCGCGGTGGCCACGGGCTGCTCGCCCGCCTTGTCGTCGGCGAGGGCCGAGGCGGCGGCCAGCTTCTTGGTGAGGTCGTCCATCTCCTGCTGGAAGTCGTAGTCGAAGAGGTCCACGACCGTGCCGTCCGGCAGTTCCTTGGTCTCCGCGCCCCGGCTGACCAGGGTCAGGTTCTCGTTGCCCCGCGCGTTCAGGGACGCGAGGCGGGCGTCGTTCAGCACGTTCAGGGAGCGGACGCCGTGGTCGTAGGACTCGTTGAGCCCCGCCCGGGCCACGCTGTGCCCGACGACCAGCCAGAGCAGGACGACCGCGGAGGCCGCGGTGGCGGCGGCCATGCCGTGGTTCAACACCCGGTTCGTACGACGGTAGTTGCGCCGTTGGGCCCAGGCGAGGCCGCCGAGTGCGAGCAGGCCGAGACCTATCGCGATCCACGGGTAGGGCGTGGCGTCGGCGTAGTCGGCCTCCAGACGCTGGTTCTCCTTGGTGTAGAGATCCCTGGCGGCCGGGAGCATCTCGTCCTGCATCGTCGCGTTCGCGTACCGCAGGTAGGCGCCGCCGAGCGGGAAGCCCTGCCGGTTGTTGGCGCGGGCCCGCTCGATCAGGCCCTTGTACTCCGGGAGCAGCTTGTTGAGCTTCGTGATGGTCTTTTCCGACGGGGAGCCCGGCTCGGAGTTGGCCGCGGCCGTGACGAGCTTCTCCGCGGCGGTCTGGATGTCCTCCTCGTACCGCTTGCGGGACTCCTCGGTCTCCTGGCCGCCCGCGAGGAAGCCGCTGGAGGCGGCCGTGTTGGCGTCGGCGAGCGAGCGGTAGATGTCCGCGGCGCTGGCGCTCAGCGGCTGGCTGCTGTTCAGCACGTCGTCCGCGGCGGCCGAGCGGTCCGTCATCTGCCAGGCGGTGACCGCGCCGAACGCGACGACCAGCAGGGCCAGTACGGCGCCGATGATCCGCAGCCGGCCCGGCTCCGTCGTCGCCGCTGAGCGCAGGGAGTCCACGCCTTCCGCCCAGGCCGTGCGGCGTGGGGGAGCGGGCGGGGGTGTGTGCGCGGGCGGGTGCGGGGCGTCGGGTGTCGCGGGTCCGGCCGGCCGCGGTACGGCGGGACCGGCCTGCGGCGGCAGGGCCGGCATCGTGGGTGCGGCCGGGCGTACCGACAGACCCGGTGGGCCGCTCTGCCCAGGTGTCCCCGGTGGCGCCGCGCTGCCGTTCGGCGGGTATGTCACGTGACCTCCCCCATGGTCATCCGTCTGTCACCTCTGTCCGGTGCGCGGGGAGCACGGACGAGATGCACGGCCGCAAGTATCGTCGCAGTGACCGACATTCGCACAGTTCTTGACTCGATCTTGTTCGGATCGCGGCGCAGCCCGAAGCTCCCCGCAGCCCCCTTTCCCTGAACACGCCCTCGGCAGGTGTTCGGTTCCCGTTCGGGGCAGGCGTCGGGGGGCGGGTTTCCCCGCCCCCCGCACCCGGTTCAGCCCTCCTCGTAGAACGCCCGCACGCGCGCGTGTGCCGCCTCCGGGGCGCGCACATGGTCCAGGCCGAGCAGCGCGGCGCCCAGGACCGGGCTGGCCGTCACCACCTGGGGGACCGCCTTGGGGGCGCGGTCGGCCAGCAGCTCCCTTATCCGGGCGTCGAGTTGGGGGTGGCGGGCGGCGAGGATGCTGCCGCCGAGGAGGACCGGGGTGGGCTCCTCCAGGAGGGCCAGGCGGGTCAGGGCGACCGTGGCCATGGCGACCACCTCCTCCGCGAGGCGGTCGACGAGGGAACGGGCGACCGGGTCGCCGTCGGCCGCCGTGGTGAACAGGACCGGCGTCAGCTCGTGGCGGCGGGCGTTCCCGAGGTGCTCCAGGTGGAGGGCCTCGATGAGGGCGTACATGGAGGGAAGGCCGAAGTGGGCGGGGAGGGTGCGGGCCAGGGCGGTGGGGCCGCCGCGGCCGTCCTCGGCGCGTGCCGCGTGCCACAGCGCCTCCTCCGCGAGACCCCAACCGCCGCCCCAGTCACCGGAGATACGCCCGATCGCGGGGAAGCGGGCGGTGCGCCCGTCGGGCCGCATACCCACGCAGTTGATGCCCGCCCCGCACACCACCGCGACTCCGCGCGGCTCTGCTATCCCGGCCCGCAGGATCGCGAAGGTGTCGTTGCGCACCTCCACGCTCGTCCCCCACGCGCGCGCGTGCAGCGCGGCCGCCAACCGCTCCTCCTCGACCGGGAGGTCGGCGTTGGCGAGGCAGGCGGCGACATGGGCGACCGAGGTGACGCCGGCCTCGGCGAAGGCCCGGACGACGGCCTCGGCCAGCGCGTCCACCGCCGTCTCCACCCCGACGGCGGGCGGCCGGAAACCGCCACCGCGCGCGGTACCGATCACCTGTCCGTCCGCGGCCAGCACGGCGACGTCGGTCTTGCTGTTCCCCGCGTCGATGGCCAGGACCAGCGCCGCGGTGGGGGACCCGGCGGCCGTCCCGGCGCCGGGTCCCGATGAGGTCATGCCCACGCGAGGTGCTCCCGGTTGTGCGCGATCAGCTGGTCGGTGAGGGCGTCGGCGTACGCGTGCTGGCCGATGAGCGGATGGGCGAGGAGGGCACGGAACACCCGGTCCCGGCCGCCGCGCAGGGCCGCGTCGAGTGCCAGGTCCTCGTACGCCGTCACATTGGCCATCAGGCCCGCGTACAGCGGGTCCACGGGTTCCACCGGCAGCGGTGACGGCCCCTGGGAGCCGACCGCGGCCTGCACCTCGATCACGGCGTCGGCCGGCAGGAAGGGGAGCGTCCCGTTGTTGTACGTGTTCACCACCTGGTAGGGGCTGCCGCCACCGCCGAGCAGACCGGCCGCGAGGTCCACGGCCGCCTCCGAGTAGTAGGCGCCGCCGCGCCGGGCGAGCAGCTCGGGCTTCTCGTCGAGCGTCGGGTCGCCGTACATCTCCAGCAACCGCCTTTCCATCTCCGCCACTTCGGACGCCCGTGAGGGCCTGGTCCGCAGCTCCCGCACGACCTCGTCGTGCGCGTAGTAGTAGCGCAGGTAGTACGACGGGACGACGCCGAGGCGGTCGACGACGGAGCGTGGCAGGTGCAGGTCGTCGGCGATGGTGTCGCCGTGTCCGGCGAGGAGCTTGGGGAGGACGTCCTCGCCCTCGGGGCCGCCGAGGCGCACCCCGGTCTCCCAGCTCAGGTGGTTGAGCCCCACGTGGTCCAGGTGCACCTCGGCGGGGGTGACGCCGAGCAGGGCGGCGAACTTCCGCTGGAAGCCGATCGCCACGTTGCACAGGCCGACGGTCCTGTGGCCGGCCTGGAGCAGGGCGCGGGTCACGATCCCGACCGGGTTGGTGAAGTCGATGATCCAGGCGTCCGGGTTGGCACGGCGGACGCGTTCGGCGATGTCGAGGACCACGGGCACCGTGCGCAGCGCCTTGGCGAGGCCGCCCGCGCCCGTCGTCTCCTGCCCGACGCAGCCGCACTCCAGCGGCCAGGTCTCGTCCTCGTTGCGTGCCGCCTGTCCGCCGACCCGCAGTTGGATCAGTACGGCGTCGGCACCCTCGACGGCCGCGTCCAGGTTGCCGGTGGTGACGATCCGGCCCGGGTGCCCCTGGCGGGCGAAGATGCGCCGGGCGAGACCGCCCACCAGCTCCAGGCGGTCCGCGGCCGGGTCGAGGAGCATCAGCTCCTCGATGGGCAGGGTGTCCCTCAACCGGGCGAAGCCGTCGATGAGTTCGGGGGTGTAGGTGGAACCCCCGCCCACTACTGCGAGTTTCATGGTCAGCCCTTCACTCCGGTGAGCGTGACACCCTCGACGAACGCCTTCTGCGCGAAGAAGAACACGAGGATCACGGGGGCCATGACCAGCACGGTCGCGGCCATGGTGAGGTTCCAGTCGGTGTGGTGCGCGCCCTTGAACGATTCCAGACCGTAGGAGAGCGTCCAGGCCCCCGGATTCTCGGAGGCGTAGATCTGTGGCCCGAAGTAGTCGTTCCACGCGTAGAAGAACTGGAAGAGGGCGACCGCGGCGATCCCCGGCTTCGCCATCGGCAGGACGACCTTCAGGAGCGTCCGCAGGTCTCCGCAGCCGTCGACCTTCGCCGCGTCCAGGT
Organism: Streptomyces sp. NPDC050535; assembly: GCF_044457665.1. Lineage (NCBI taxonomy): Bacteria > Bacillati > Actinomycetota > Actinomycetes > Kitasatosporales > Streptomycetaceae > Streptomyces > Streptomyces sp. NPDC050535. Next base: position 309,933 of record NZ_JBITHE010000002.1, on the reverse strand, counting down.
ACTCGTTCGGGATCGTCATCAGGAACTGGCGCAGCAGGAAGATCGAGAAGGCGTCTCCGAACGCCATCGGGATGATCAGCGGCCACAGGGTGCCGGACAGGTCCAGCTGCTTCGCCCAGAACAGGTACATCGGGATGATGACGACCTGCGGCGGCAGCATCATCATCGAGATGACCAGCATCAGTGACAGATTCCGGCCGCGGAAGCGGAACTTGGCCAGCGCGTAGGCGACCGGGATCGAGGAGACCACGGTCAGGACGGTGCCGGCGCCGGCGTACAGGAGGGTGTTCTTCCACCAGGTCAGGAAGCCCGGGGTGTCGAAGACCTTCTGGTAGTTGCCCCACTCCCAGGTGTCCGGGATCAGGTCGCGGCTGAGTGCCTGGGTGTCGCTCATCAGCGAGGTCAGGAAGACGAACACGAAGGGGAGGACGAAGAAGAGGGCGGCCGCGACGCCGAGGGCGTGTACGGCGATCCACTCCAGGAGGGTCCGGCGGCGGGCGGTGCGCTCGGCGGGCGAGACGGGCGCGGGGCTTCCGAACTTGGCTGGTTTGTCCAGTACTTGAGTGGTCATGGTGTCAGTCACCTGCCTGGATGAGACCGCCCCGGCGCCGCATCAGGAACGCGGTGAACACCATGGACAGGGCGAACAGCACCAGCGCGACCACACAGGCGGAGCCGTAGTCGAAGCGCTGGAAGCCGAGGTTGTAGACGAGCTGGGGGAGGGTGAGCGTCGACTTGTCGGGATAGCCGGGTTCGAACTGGGTTCCCGCGCCCTGGATGACGCCCGACGCGACCTTCCCGGCGATCAGCGGCTGCGTGTAGTACTGCATGGCCTGGATCACGCCGGTGACCACCGCGAACATCACGATCGGCGAGATGTTCGGCAGGGTCACGTACCGGAACCGCTGCCACGCCGACGTGCCGTCCAACTCCGCCGCCTCGTACTGCTCCTTGGGCACGTCGAGCAGCGCGGCCATGAAGATGACCATGAGGTCGCCGACGCCCCACAGGGCCAGCATGGTCAGGGCCGGCTTCGACCAGGACGGGTCGTTGAACCAGCCCGGCGCCGGTATCCCGATGCCTTCCAGGATCGAGTTGACCGGCCCCGTACCGGGGTTGAGGAGGAACGCGAAGGCCATCGTGGCGGCCACCGGCGGGGCGAGGTAGGGCAGGTAGAAGAGGGTCCGGAAGACGCCCGTGCCGGTCCTGATCTTCGTGATCAGCAGGCCGACCCCGAGTCCGAAGAGGACCCGGAGGCCGACCATGACGACGACGAGCCAGAGGGTGTTGCGCAGGGCGGGCCAGAAGAGCGGGTAGTTCTCGAAGACGTAGGCCCAGTTCTTCGTTCCGACCCAGGTCGGCGGCTTGAAGCCGTCGTAGTGCATGAACGAGAAGTAGACCGTCGAGAGCAGCGGGTAAGCGAAGAAGACCGTGAAACCGATCAGCCAGGGCGACATGAAGGCGGCCGTTTTCAGCGCCGCCCGGCGGCGCTTGGCGCGCAGTGTGTAAGTGGCGCTCATCGCGGGCTACTTGGCCTGAGCGATGTCCGTGTCGATCTGCGCGGCGGCCTTCTTCAGGCCCGCCTTCAGATCGGATTCCTTGCCGCTCTCGTAGTCGTATCCGAACTGCTGGATCGTCACGAGGTACGTACCGCCGTTGATGGACGCGGGAGTTGTCGTCGAGTCCGGGTTCGACGCGATGTCCAGGAACGTCTTGAAACGCGGGTCGTACTTCAGCTTCGGCGACTTGAGGGCGGCGAGCGTCGAGGGCACGTTGTGGATGGCGTTGGCGAATCCGACCACGGCGTCGGTGTCCGTGGTCATGTACTTCACCAGTTCCCAGGCCGCGTTCTGCTTCTTGCTGGTGGCGGCGACGCCCGCGATGGTGCCGGTGATGTAGCCCTTGCCGTACTGGTCCGCCTGGTCGTCGGGGACGGGCAGCGGCGCGACGCCGATCTCGAAGCCGGGCTTGGCCTCCTCGGCCATGCCGAGCCGCCACTCGCCGTCCAGCTGCATGGCGACCTGGCCGGTGTGGAAGGGGTGCTTGGGGCCCCACTCGTCACCGAGCTTGGAACGGTACTTCTCCAGCTTCTGATAGCCGCCGAGTTCGTCGACGAGCTTCTTCTGAAGCGTGAAACCGGCCTCGAAAGCGGGGTCCTTGGCGATGTTCGACTTGCCGGACGAGTCGAAGTACGTCGGCGAGAACTGCCCGAAGTAGTGCTCGGTCGTCGACTCCCAGCCGTGGTAGTTCGGCATGAAACCGAGCTGGGAGAAGCTGTCGCCCTTGGACTTGGTCAACTTCTTGGCGTCGGCCTCGAACTCGGACCAGGTCTTGGGGGGACTGGTGATGCCCGCCGCCTCGAAGGCGGTCTTGTTGTAGTAGAGCCCGTAGGCGTCGCCGAGCAGCGGGACCGTGCAGCGGTTGCCCTCGAACTGGGTGTACTCGTTCATGGCCTTCGGGAAGGTCTTCTCCGGGTCGATGCCCGCCTTCTCGAAGAAGGGATTGAGGTCGACGAAGGCGCCCGACGAGCAGAACTTGCCCACGTTGTTGGTGGTGAAGGACGAGACGACGTCGGGGGCCTTGCTGCCGCCCGCGCGCAGCGCCTGGTTGACCTTGTCGTCCGTCATGTTGCCGACGACGTTGACATGGATGTTGGGGTGCGACTTCTCGAAGCCCGCGACCAGGGTCTTGACGCCCTCGACCTCGCCGGGCGCGCTCCAGGCGTGCCAGAAGTTGATCGTGGTGTCCTTGGAAGCGTCGTCGTCCGCACCGGATTCGGTGGAGCCGGTACAGGCGGAGACGAGGAGGGCTATGGAGGCGGAGGCGGCGAGCGCGGCAGCCGCCTTTCGGGACATTCCGGGCATGGCGAGGTCTCCCTAGGGCAGGGCGGGGCTGGACTGGGCGGTGGTGAGGCCGGAAACGGGCTTACGGGTTCAGCGGGAGGTGTCGAAGACCTCGTCGCGGGTGGCTGCCAGGGCGCTCTCCAACGCGCCGCGCAGCACGGGGTGTTCGTGTACGTCGCCGATCACGAGGCGCGGCCGGGACGGGGCCAGCTCCTCCAGTTCGGCCTGGACCAGCGCGCGCAGGGGTTCGCCGCCCGCGGTGAGCGAGGAGCCGCTGAGCACGACGAGTTCGGGGTCGAGCACGGAGACGAGCGAGGCCAGACCGGTGGCGAGCCCGGTCGCGTACGTCTCCAGAAGCTGCCGGTGGGGGCCCTCGTTCCGGGCGGCGGCCTGCTGGACGAGGGCGGCGGCGACCTCGGCGTACGGACCGTGGGGTACGGGCCGGATGCCCAGCTCTCGTGCCAGTTTGGGGATGGCCTGCGAACCGGCCAGCTCCTGGTAGCCGCCGCTGTTCGCCTTGGTCACCTGCCGTACGAGCGGCGCGCCCGGGACCGGCAGGAAGCCGACCTCGCCCGCGCCGCCGGTCCAGCCGCGGTGCAGCCGCCCGCCGAGGACGAGGGCGGCGCCGAGTCCCCCCTCGTTCCACAGGAGTACGAAGTCCTCGTGCCCCCGTGCCGCACCGAGCCGCTGCTCGGCGATGGCGACGAGGTTGACGTCGTTCTCGTACTCGACGGGCATGGGCAGCGCGGCCGCCAGCTCGTCGAGAATGCCGGGGGAGTGCCAGCCGGGCAGGTGCGAGGCGTAGCGCAGCCGGCCGGTGTTGGGGTCGAAGGCGCCGGGCGTCCCGATGACGACCCGGCGTACGTCGTCCCTGGCGAGCCCCGCCGCCTTCACCGCGCCGTCGAGCGCGTCGGTGACCTGGCGTGCGACGGACTGGGCGGGACGGCGTCCAGGGGTGAGCAGTTCGTACTCGCCCACGGTCCGCCCCGTGACGTCCGCGACGGCGGCGAGGATGCGCTCGGGGGTGACGTCCAGGCCCGCCGCGTAGGCCGCGCCTGGATTGACCACGTACAACTGGGCGCTGGGGCCCGGGCGTCCCTCGCTGGTTCCGGTGGCGAGGACGAGTCCGGCCGCTTCCAGGCGGGCGAGGAGCTGTGAGGCGGTGGGCTTGGACAGCCCGGTGAGCTTGCCGATCCGGGTCCGCGACAGCGGGCCGTGCGCGAGCAACAGGTCCAGCGCGGCGCGGTCGTTCATGGCGCGCAGAACGCTTGGAGTACCCGGCGTGCCCGCGGATCCTGCCATGTGTGTCGCCACCTGCCTTTCAGCCGCTCAGCTTCTCAGCGTGGGCGCCGCGAAGTCCACTGGAAGATCATTGTTAGGAAGGTTTCCTATTGATGGGAGGAAAGTAAGCCGCGGTCAACGGGGGCGTCAATAGCGGCCGCCGGTGGCAACGAACTCGTTACCTGCGAATGGCTGAGGGCGCCCCTGGACATGGGGGCGCCCTCGTGGGTGGGCTGCCCGACCGGGTGACCGTGCGGCCGTGCTGTGTTCGGGCGGTGGGCCGGGGACGGCGCCGGGGGCGAGGCCGGGGCCGGGGCCGGCGCCGAGGCCGGGGATCGGCGGTGGGGCCGGCTACTTCGTCACGTTCGACGGGGCCAGCGGGGAAGCCGCCTGGGACTGCGGGGACGTGGAGGAGGCATAGGCGGACGGGGCCGCCATGCCCGCGGTCGGGTCGGCGGCCGAGGGCTCGCCGTCCGGCTGGACCGGGAGGCCGCCGACCATGCGGATGTCGGCGGCGTCGAAGGCCCGCTTGATACGCCAGCGCAGTTCGCGTTCGACGCTCAGCGCCTTGCCGGGCATCGTCTTCGCCGAGACGCGGACGACCATCGAGTCGAGGAAGACGTTGTCGAGGCCGAGGACCTCGATCGGGCCCCAGAGCCGCTCGCTCCAGGGCTCTTCCTTGCTCATGGCCTCGCCGACCTCGTGCAGGACGGACTGGACTCGGTCCAGGTCCTCCGAGGGGCGGACCGTGACGTCGACGCCGGCCGTGGCCCAGCCCTGGGAGAGGTTGCCGATGCGCTTGACCTCGCCGTTGCGGACGTACCAGACCTCGCCGTTGTCGCCGCGAAGCTTCGTCACGCGCAGGCCGACCTCGATGACCTCGCCGGAGGCGACGCCCGCGTCGACCGTGTCCCCGACGCCGTACTGGTCCTCCAGGATCATGAAGACGCCGGAGAGGAAGTCCGTGACGAGATTGCGGGCGCCGAAACCGATCGCCACGCCCGCGACTCCCGCCGAGGCGAGCAGCGGCGCCAGGTTGATCTCGAAGGTGCCGAGGACCATCAGCGCGGCCGTGCCCATGATCACGAAGGACGCGACCGAGCGGAGCACCGAGCCGATGGCCTGGGAGCGCTGGCGGCGGCGTTCGTTGTTCACCAGGAGGCCGCCGAGCGCGGTGCCGTCCACCGCCTGAGCGGTGGAGTTCATGTGCTCGATCAGCTTGCTGATGGAGCGCCGTACCACCACCCGGAGCACGGCCGCGATCACCACGATCAGCAGGACCCGCAGGCCGATGCTGAGCCACGTCGACCAGTTCTGCTCGACCCAGCTCGCGGCGTTCGTCGCGCTTTCCTGAGCGTCCTGGAGCGTTGCGGTCGCCGGGTTCGTCGCCGAGGACGAAGGAGAGGGGGAGGGCGACGGCGTAACGGCGGCCAATAGGACGGGCAAGGACACGGCAGGTACCTCCAGGCGTAGCTGTCCGCCCGCGGCAGGGACATATGGGGGACACCGATCGGGCAGAACCACCACACTAACGGGGCATTGTGTGTCGATCGTCGCGATGTTCAGGGGAGAGGCCCTACTCACCTGGGGATGTGGAGAGGTGTGGTCGAAAACACTCCCAGCCCGTTACCGGCACATGGTGGCGCTTCCACCAGGCGTTCGGGGACACTGGCCACAGATCGTCCCGGCGCGAGCCACGCGCCGCCGGCGTACAAGGAGGCATCCGTGCCGCACGTCCTGGTCCTCAACGCGTCGTACGAGCCGCTCGGCGTCGTACCGCTCCGCCGCGCGCTCGTCCTCGTCCTGGAGAACAAGGCTGTCAGCCTCGAGGAATCCGGCGCCTTCATGCACAGCGCGACCGTTACTGTCCCCGCACCCAGCGTGGTCCGGCTGAAGAGGTTCGTACGGGTCCCTTATCGGGGGCCCGTTCCACTTACGCGTCGCGCGCTCTTCGCCCGCGACGGCGGCCGGTGCATGTACTGCGGTGGCGTCGCAACCAGCGTCGACCACGTCATCCCGCGCTCCCGCGGAGGTCAGCACGCCTGGGACAACGTGGTGGCGTCCTGCCGCCGCTGCAACCACACCAAGGCCGACCGCCACCTGGTCGAGATCGGCTGGCGCCTGCGCCATAAACCCGCCCCGCCGACGGGGCTCGCGTGGCGCATCATCGGGACCGGACACAGGGACCCGCGCTGGCTGCCATACCTCCAGCCGTACGGCGCGGACGACGCGATGGCCCGGATCGACGGCATCTCCGCCTGAGATCCGGGCCTTCGTCTTGCCCTGTTCCGGCTCCCCGGAAGGCCCCCCGTGCCTCCCGGGGGAGCCGCAACAGGGCAAGTTTCGCCGTGTGCGGGGAGACTGTGCGAAATGTCACGCCTGGCGTGGTTTCCGCCGAGTGTGTGGGTCGGCGTCGAGAGTGGCCGAAATCGCCAGTCTGTACGAGTCTTGAGAGGTCCCCGGGGAGCGGAATGTGACCACTGCCATGTTGTCCGTCCGTGTACGTCTGCCGTCGCGCCCGCTGGGTAGGGCTGCCGGTGACCCGCCGGGGCTCGAGAGGCCCTGGGCCGCCGTACGACGACAAGGAGCCCTCGTGGCCGCATCGGCACACCTTCTGCTCTCGGCCCTCTCCAAACACGAGGCGGAGCTGTCCGACGACCTGGAGCGTTCCTGTCCGCGCGAGGACCCGCCGCTGGGTGTCCTCAGCGCCGAGGGCAGCAGTGCCGAAACGCCGTTGACCAGCGAACCCCCGCTCCCCGACGCCGAACCGCTGACCAGTGAGCCGCCGCTGGCCGACGCGGCGCACCTGACGAGCGAGCCCACCTCCACCGGCGCCGCGTCGGGGGTCTAGATGGCAAGGCCCGCGGACCCGCCCCCCACGCCGCTGTCCCGGCTCGCCGGACTGCACGGCGTCGGCACCTCCTACCACCCGTCCCCGGACCGCACGGTCGCGGCCTCGGACACCGCCGTCGTCGCGGCCCTCGCGGCGCTCGGCGTCGACGCGACCACGCCGGAGGCCGTCGCCGCCGCCCTCGCCTCCGGGGAGACCGCGGCACGGGACCGGCTGCTGCCGCCGACGGTGGTGAGCTGGGGCGGCGAAGTACCCGGGGAACTGACCGGACTGCCGGACGGCACCCGCGTCCGCATCGACACCGAACAGGGCGAGACCCGCGCGTCCGCGGAGCAACTCCCGCTCGGAGTGCACACGTTGCACGCCACCGCCCCCGACGGCCGCACCGCCGACGCCCACCTCGTCGTGGCCCCCGCCCGGCTGCCCGCGCCGCCCGGACGCACGTACGGCATCCTCGTCCAGCTCTACTCCCTCCTCTCCCGCCGCTCCTGGGGCATGGGCGACCTGGGCGACCTCGCCGAGCTCACCGCCTGGGCCGGCCGGGCGCTGGGCGCCGGATTCGTGCAGGTCAACCCGTTGCACGCGGCCGTGCCCGGCACCCCCACCGACCCCTCCCCCTACCGGCCCTCCTCCCGCCGCTTTCCCGACCCGGTGCATCTGCGGGTCGAGGACGTCGCCGAGTTCGCCTACGTCGACGACCAGGAGCAGCTTCGTACGCTGCTGGAAGGTGCCGCGCGGCTGCGTGAATCCGTGCTGCGCAAAGGCGAGTTGATCGACCGCGACGCCGTGTGGGAGCTCAAGCGCGCGGCGCTGGAACTGGTGCACGAGGTGCCCCTCGGACCCGGACGGCGGGCCGCGTACGTCGACTTCCTCGCCGAGGAGGGCGAGGCGCTGGAGGACCACGCCACCTGGTGCGCGCTCGCCGAGGTGTACGGCTCCCGGTGGCAGCAGTGGCCGATCGGTCTGCGCGACCCGCGCTCGCCCGAGACCGCCCGTGCCCGGGGTGAGCTGATGGACCGCGTCGACTTCCACAGCCGCCTCGCCTGGCTCACGGACGCCCAGCTCGCCACCGCCCAGCGCTCCGCGCGCGACGCGGGCATGCCCGTCGGGCTGGTGCACGACCTCGCCGTCGGAGTACATCCGGACGGCGCCGACGCATGGGCCCAGCAGGAGTACTTCGCGGCCGGCATGTCGGTCGGCGCGCCCCCGGACGCCTTCAACGCGCGCGGCCAGGACTGGGGCCTGCCGCCCTGGAGACCGGACCGCCTGGCCGAGTCGGGCTACGCCCCCTACCGCCGCCTGCTGCGCGCCCTCTTCCGGTACGCGGGCGCCCTGCGCATCGACCACGTCATGGGGCTGTTCCGGCTCTGGTGGGTCCCGCAGGGACAGCCGCCCACCGAAGGCACGTACGTCCGCTACGACGCCGAGGCCATGCTCGCGATACTGGCTCTGGAGGCCTCGCGCGCCGGGGCGCTGGTGATCGGCGAGGACCTCGGCACCGTCGAACCCGGGGTGCGCGAGAGGCTGCACGAGCGCGGGGTGCTCGGCACGTCGGTGCTGTGGTTCGAACGGGACTGGGACGGCGACGGACAGCCCCTTCCCCCCGAACTCTGGCGCGCCGACTGCCTGGCCACCGCCACCACCCACGATCTCCCCTCCACCGCCGCCCGGTTGACCGGCGAGCACGTCGAACTCCGTGACCGGCTCGGCCTGTTGACCGGCACGCTGGACCAGGAACGGGCCGCGGCCGCCGCGGAGACGGGGGAGTGGCTGGCGCTGCTGGCCCGGCTCGGACTGCTCCAGGGCGCGACCGGCGGGTTCTCGTCGGTCTCGGAGGAGGCCGAGATCCAGGCCGTGCACCGGTTCCTGCTGCGCACCCCGGCCCGGCTGGTCGGCGTCTGGCTCCCGGACACGGTCGGCGACCGCCGCCCGCAGAACCTGCCGGGCACCTGGGACCAGTACCCGAACTGGCGGCTGCCCATCGCCGACGCCGAGGGGCGGCCGGTGACACTGGAGGAACTGGCGGCCTCGCCCCGGCTGCACGCGCTGATCGACGTACTGCGGACCCGTACGGGAACCGGCGGGGAGGCCGATCCCGACACGGCCGGCGATGTGGACGGGAGCCGCTGAGACCTCCGTACGGCACCCCCGGGCGCGCGGCCCGCCCGGGCGTTCGCTACGTTGGCACCGTGGACAAGAAGAACGCCCTGCGCGCCGGCGCCCTGGCTGCCGGTACGACGCTGATGATGCTGCTCATGACGTCTCCCGCGCTCGCGATCAGCCGCGACGACGGTGACGACCCCGGTCCGGGCCTGAGCGTGATCGACACGCTGGGACTCTACGTCGCGGCCCCGATCCTGCTGTTCGCGGTCATCGCCGGCCTCGTGATGGTTCTCGACAAGTCCGACAAGAACCTGGGTCGGGGCAAGGCGGGCTAGGTCCGCTTCCTCTCGTCCCCAACTCCAAGTTCGTGATGCGTTTCCGTCGAGGGAGTCCGCGCACCCGGTAGGGTCCGCCGACTCCCTCGACGCGTTTCCCGGTCCCGGCGTGCCCGCTAGGAGCCCGGCGAGCCCGCCAGCAACCGGCGGAGCAGCTCGGCCAGTTGGGCGGCCTGCTCGTCGTCGAGCGCGGAGAGGGCTTCCGTCTGGACGGCGAGCCCCGCGCCGACGGCCCGGTCGATCAGGCGCAGGCCCTCGTCGGTGAGCGTCACCTGGAGTCCGCGCCGGTCGTGCGGGTCGGGTGAGCGGCGCAGCAGGCCCGCGCGCTCCAGCTTGTCGAGGCGTCCGGTCATGCCGCCCGTGGTCATCATGAGCGTCGCCGAGAGCTGCCGGGGCGAGAGCGTGTACGGGGCGTCCGAGCGGCGCAGGGTCGCCAGTACGTCGAACTCGCCGCGCGAGATGCCGAAGGGCGCGTAAGCCTTCTCCGTGCGGTCGCCCAGTGCGCGGGAGAGCCGGTAGATCCGGCCGAAGACCTCCATCGCCGCGGTGTCGAGGTCGGGCCGCACCGAGGCCCACTGCTCGATGATCGCGTCGACGGGGTCCCTGGGCGTGTTCATGGGGTGAGTATCCGTCGCGGGTCGGTCGGTCGCAAGAAAGTAGCTTGATGGCAAGTTGCTTGGTGCAAAGTGGCTTGACGAAAAGTACCTTAGGGCTAAGCTACTTGCTATTGACCTGCTTTTGCCGACCTGCCTCTGCCGGCCAACTTCTGCCGGTCTGCTTCGAACGGCCCCTATTGCGAATCGGATGCCCCATGGCCGCGAACCGCCCCGCCCCCGCCCTCCTCATAGCCCTCACCGCCCTCGCCCCCATCTCCTGGGGCAGCACCTACGCCGTCACCACCGAGTTGCTGCCGGCCGACCGGCCGCTGTTCACCGGGCTGATGCGAGCGCTGCCCGCCGGGCTGCTGCTCCTCGCGCTGGCCCGGGTGCTGCCGCGCGGCATCTGGTGGGGGAAGGCGGCGGTGCTGGGCGCGCTGAACATCGGGGCGTTCTTCCCGCTGCTGTTCCTCTCCGCGTACCGGCTGCCCGGCGGTATGGCGGCGGTCGTCGGCTCGATCGGGCCGCTCCTGGTCGCCGGGCTCTCGGCGCTGCTGCTCGGCGACCGCCCGACCCTCCGTACGCTCCTCACCGGTATCGCCGCCGCCCTCGGAGTCAGCCTCGTCGTCCTGGAGGCGGCGGGCGCGCTCGACCCGGTGGGCGTGCTCGCGGCGCTCGCCTCGACCGCGTCGATGTCCACCGGCACGGTGCTCACCAAACGCTGGGGGCGCCCGGACGGCGTCGGCCCACTGGCGCTCACCGCCTGGCAGTTGACGGCCGGCGGGCTGCTGATCGCGCCGCTCGCCCTCGTCGTCGAGGGCGCGCCGCCCGCGCTGGACGGCCGCGCGGTCGGCGGATACCTGTATCTCGCGCTGGCGAACACCGCGGTCGCGTACTGGCTCTGGTTCCGCGGAATCGGCCGGCTCACCGCCACCCAGGTGACCTTCCTCGGCCCGCTCTCACCGCTGACCGCGGCCGTGATCGGCTGGGCGGCGCTGGGGCAGACCCTGACACCGGTGCAACTCGCGGGCATGGCGGTGGCGTTCGGGGCGACGGTGTTCGGGCAGCTGGGGACGAAGAGGGGCGCCCGGCGCAACGCCGGACGCCCCCGGTCACGTACGACCGACTACGGCGGAGCAGCGTCCGCGCCGCAGTCTCGTACGACCGACTACGACGCGGCGGCGTCCGCCGCCTGTGCGCGCAGGGCCCGCTCCACGCCCGAGCGGGACTCCGAGATCAGCCGGCGCAGGGCCGCGTTGGGCTCCGCGGAGGCCAGCCAGGCGTCCGTCTTGGCGAGGGTCTCCTCGGAGACCTGCACGGACGGGTAGAGGCCGACCGCGATCTGCTGGGCGATCTCGTGCGAACGGGAGTCCCAGATGTCCTTCACCACGGCGAAGAACTTGTCCGTGTACGGGGCGAGCAGCTCGCGCTGGCCGGTCTGCACGAAGCCGCCGATCACCGCTTCCTGCACGGCGTTCGGGAGCTTGTCGGACTCGACGACCTGGGCCCAGGCCACCGCCTTCGCCTCCTCGGTGGGACGCGCGGCCCGGGCGGTGGCCGCGTGCCGCTCACCCGCCGCCGTCCTGTCCCGGTCGTACTCGGAGGTGATCTCCGCCTCGTCGTAGCGTCCGACCGCCGCGAGCCGGCCCACGAACGACCACCGCAGCTCGGTGTCGACGGCGAGGCCCTCGATGGTCTCGCGGTCCTCGAGCAGGCCCTCCAGGAGGTCGAGCTGCTCCGGCGTACGGGCGGTCGACGCGAAGGCACGCGCCCAGGCCAGCTGGTGGTCGCTGCCGGCCTCGGCGGACCGCAGGTGGGCCAGCGTCGCGTCCGTCCAGCGGGTCAGCAGGGCCTCGCGGGCGTTCGGGTCGGCGTACAGCTCGATCGCCAACTGCACCTGACGCTGGAGCGACTGCACGACACCGATGTCGGACTCCTTGCCGATGCCCGACAGGACGAGCGACAGGTAGTCGCGGGTCGCGAGCTCCGCGTCGCGCGTCATGTCCCAGGCCGAGGCCCAGCACAGGGCGCGGGGCAGCGAGGACTCGAAGTCGCCCAGGTGCTCGGTGACGAAGGCGAGGGAGTCCTCGTCGAGGCGGACCTTGGCGTACGACAGGTCGTCGTCGTTGAGCAGGAAGACGTCCGGGCGACGCTTGCCGACCAGCTCCGGTACGGCCGTCAGGTCGCCGTCCACGTCCAGCTCGACGCGCTCGTCGCGCAGCAGCTTGCCGCTGTTCTCGTCCAGGCTGTAGAGCCCGACGGCGATGCGGTGCGGGCGGAGCGTCGGCTCACCCTTGGCGCCGGCGGGCAGGGCCGGCGCCTCCTGGCGGATCGCGAACGACGTGATGACACCGTTCGCGTCCGTCTCGATCTCCGGGCGCAGGATGTTGATGCCCGCGGTCTGAAGCCACTTCTGCGACCAGGTCCGAAGGTCACGCCCGCTGGTCTCCTCCAGCTTGCCCAGCAGGTCGCTGAGCCGCGTGTTGCCGTACGCGTGCGCCTTGAAGTACGCCTGCACACCGCTGAAGAACTCGTCCATGCCGACGTACGCCACGAGCTGCTTCAGGACGCTCGCGCCCTTGGCGTAGGTGATCCCGTCGAAGTTGACGAGCACGTCGTCCAGGTCGCGGATCTCCGCCATGATCGGGTGCGTGGACGGCAGTTGGTCCTGCCGGTACGCCCAGGTCTTCATGGAGTTGGCGAACGTCGTCCAGGAGTGCGGCCAGCGCGAGTCGGGGGCGTACGCCTGGCAGGCGATGGAGGTGTAGGTGGCGAACGACTCGTTCAGCCACAGGTCGTTCCACCACTCCATGGTCACGAGGTCGCCGAACCACATGTGCGCCAGCTCGTGCAGGATCGTCTCCGCGCGCACCTCGTACGCGGCGTCGGTCACCTTGGACCGGAACACGTACTGGTCCCGGATCGTCACCGCGCCCGCGTTCTCCATCGCGCCCGCGTTGAACTCCGGCACGAAGAGCTGGTCGTACTTCTTGAACGGGTACGCGTAGGCGAACTTCTCCTGGAACCAGTCGAAGCCCTGCCGGGTGACCTCGAAGATGGCGTCCGAGTCGAGGAACTCGGCGAGCGAGGGACGGCAGTAGATACCGAGCGGAACGGTCTGCCCGTCCTTCTCGTACACGCTGTGGACGCTGTGGTACGGGCCGGCGATGAGGGCCGTGATGTACGTCGAGATCCGCGGCGTCGGCTCGAAGACCCAGGTGTCGTCCTTGGGCTCGGGCGTCGGCGAGTTGGAGATGACGGTCCAGCCGGAGGGCGCCTTCACGGTGAACTGGAAGGTGGCCTTCAGGTCGGGCTGCTCGAAGGACGCGAAGACGCGGCGGGCGTCCGGGACCTCGAACTGGGTGTAGAGGTAGGCCTGTTCGTCGACCGGGTCGACGAACCGGTGCAGTCCCTCACCGGTGTTGGTGTAGGCGCACTCCGCGACGACACGCAGGATGTTGCGGCCCTCCAGCAGGCCCGGGAGCGCGATCCGCGAGTCCTTGAAGACCGCGGCGACGTCCAGCGGGTCGCCGTTCAGGGTGACCTCGTGGACGGCCGGGGCCACCAGGTCGATGAAGGACTCCGCGCCGCTGTCGTCGCCGCTCTTGTCGACATCGAAGCGCACCGTGGTCACGGACCGGTAGGTGCCGCCCTCCTGCGCGCCGGAGAGGTCGAGATCGATCTCGTACGAGTCAACGGTGAGCAGCTTCGCCCGCTGCTGCGCCTCTTCGCGGGTCAGGTTTGTGCCAGGCACGCGGTCATCTCCTCGTTATGGGTGGGTTGCGCCATCCTTCCACGGGAGCCACGCGGAACGCGATGTCCGTTTACCGCCGGAGAACCGGGCGGGCGCGCGTGACGCTGGAGCCATGACGACCTACACCGCACGACCCATCACTCCCGTGATCCTCAAGGAGCTGCGTGTCGCCGACGACGCGGGACGCGAGCGGGATTCCGTGACCGACGAGGAAGGCGGGGCGCCGCTGCGCTGCTGTCTGCGCCGCAGCGAGCCAGGAGAGCTGATCGCCCTGGTCTCGTACGCCCCGCTGCGTCGCTGGGCCGCGGAAACGGGCGCCGATCCGGGGGCGTACGACGAGCAGGGGCCGGTCTTCATCCACGCGCGGGAGTGTCCGGGGCCGGACCCGCACGGCTACCCCTTCGCCGGGGCCCACCGCACCGTCCGCCGCTACTCCGCCGAGGGGCGCATCCTCGGGGGGCGCCTGGTGGACGTCCTGGAGCCGGCCGTGTTCGCGGAGGCGTTCGCCGATCCGGAGGTGGCCCTGGTCCACGTCCGGGCGGTGGAGTACGGGTGCTTCCTGTACGAGGTGCGCAGGGGGGAGTGATTTCGCCCCCTCCGCCCCTTCCCGTCCCTTGGGGGCTCCGCCCCCGGACCCCGCTCCTCAAACGCCGGAGGGCTGAAATCTTTCAGCCCTCCGGCGTTTGAGGACGAGCGCGGAGCGCGAAAGGGGGGTCTGGGGGCGCAGCCCTCAGGTACGGGACGGGAAGGGGCGGAGGGGGCGAGGAAACCCGGGGTCAGCCGTTCAGCTCCGCTGCCACCAGCTCCGCGATCTGGATCGCGTTGAGGGCCGCGCCCTTGCGGAGGTTGTCGCTGGAGATGAACAGCGCGATGCCGTGGTCGACGGTCTCGTCGGGGCGGATGCGGCCGACGTACGACGCGTCCTGGCCGGCCGCCTGGAGAGGGGTCGGGATGTCGGAGAGGACGACGCCCGGGGCACCGGCCAGCAGCTCGGTGACGCGCTCCGCGCTCAGCGGACGCGCGAAACGGGCGTTCACCTGGAGCGAGTGCCCGGAGAACACCGGGACGCGGACGCAGGTGCCGGAGACCTTGAGGGCGGGGATCTCCAGGATCTTGCGGGACTCGCTGCGGAGCTTCTGCTCCTCGTCGGTCTCGTTCAGACCGTCGTCGACGACGGAGCCCGCGAGGGGGAGGACGTTGAAGGCGATGGGGCGCTTGTAGACCTGCGGCTCGGGGAAGTCGACCGCCGCGCCGTCATGGGTGAGCCTGTCGGCCTCGGCGACGACCTTGAGGGCCTGGCCGTGCAGCTCGGCGACACCGGCGAGACCGGATCCGGAGACCGCCTGGTAGGTCGCGACGACGAGCGCCTCGAGCCCCGCCTCCTCGTGCAGCGGCTTCAGGACCGGCATCGCGGCCATCGTCGTGCAGTTCGGGTTCGCGATGATGCCCTTGGGGCGGTCCGCGATCGCGTGCGGGTTCACCTCGGAGACCACGAGGGGTACGTCCGGGTCCTTGCGCCAGGCGGAGGAGTTGTCGATCACGACCGGGCCCTGGGAGGCGACCTTCTCGGCCAGTGCCCTGGAGGTCGCGCCGCCCGCCGAGAAGAGCACGATGTCCAGGCCCGAGTAGTCGGCCGTGGCGGCATCCTCGACCGTCACACCGTCGAGCACCGAACCGGCCGAGCGGGCCGAGGCGAACAGGCGCAGCTCGTCGACGGGGAAGCTCCGCTCGACCAGGATCCTGCGCATCACTGTGCCGACCTGACCGGTGGCTCCGACGATTCCGACCCTCACGGCGACTCCCTCTGCTTGCGTATGACGTGGTCCGGCGCTTCCATCATGCGTCTGACCAGTGCCCGTGTGTCCAATCCTTTCGCCCTGCCGCCCGAGGAATGGGACGCGGAGAGGTCGCGGGAACGCCGGGTCCCGGACCGGTGTGACGTACTTCGCCGGGACTCTCGCCGCAAGGAACGCGGAAAAAGAACGCCGGATCGGGCGAACGTTTCGGCCCGCCCCGGCGTCGTAGGGGAAACGCGGGAGGGGAGGGGTGCTGTGCTGCGCAGAAAGGCCCGCCGCGGTCAGGGGGACGTCCAGGGGGTGGACGACCCGCTGGACGCGGCGCAGGAACGCCGGGTGCGGGCGGTGCTCGCGCTCGGCGGGGTTCCGCAGGCGGACCTGCCGGACGGGGTGCAGCAGGTCCGCCTGCGGTTGCTGGAGCGGGCGGCGAAGGGGGACGAGGCGCCGCGCGACGTGTCCGCGTGGGCCGCGGTCGTCGCCTCCAACCTGGCGATGGACTGGCACCGGGCCAAGCGGCGTCAGGAGCGGCTGGGCGAGCGGCTGGCCTCGCTCCGGCAGCCCGCGGACGCCCGTGACGAGGACTCCAGCGTGCTCTCGCTCGCCGTCGCCCAGGGGCTGGACGAACTGCCCGACTCCCAGCGTCAGGTCCTCGTCCTGCGCTTCTACGCCGACCTGCCCGTCCGCGGAATCGCCGAGGAGCTGGGCATCCCGGAGGGCACGGTCAAGAGCAGGCTGCACACGGCGGTTCGGGCTCTGCGCGCCCGCCTGCACGAGGACGAGGTGGTGTGACGTGGCTGAGTACGAAGGTGCCGACGCGCTCCTGGCCGCGATCACGGACGAACCGCTGCCCGAAGGAGCCGAGGACGACGCCGAGTTCATGGCGGAGTACGGGGCGGCGACCGCGGATGTGGCGCTGCTGCGCGAGCAGTTGACGGTCCTCGGGGACGTGCTGGCGGACCGGACGGAAGCGGCGGACCCGAACCCGGTGCCTGTGTCTGTGCGAGCGCCCAGGAAACGCAGGCTCCGACCGCTGGTCCTGACTCTGGGCACTCTCGCCGTGGTCACCGTGGCCGCGGTGGTGGTCGGCATGAGCTGGCTCCTCGCGCAGGGCGGGAGCGGAGCGATGAGCAGCAACAGTGACAGCGGGGCGAAGGCGGAGGACAGCGGCGGATCCTCGTTCAGCGCCCCGGGCTATCTCGCCTGCTCCCGCCTCGTCGCCGAGGGCACGGTCGCGCGGGTCGAGCAGGTCCCCGGCGCGACCCGGGACAGCGTCACCCTGGACGTGAGCCGCTACTACAAGCCGGACAGGGGGAAGGGCCGGATCACCTTCCTGATGGACGAGAACGCAGGCCCCCGGCTCCGCACGGGCGACCACGTCCTGGTCGCCATCCCGAGGGACCAGGCGTCGCCCGACATCTGGATCACGGGCGAGCGGGAGATCGCCCGTGACCGGACCTCGATCGAGCAGGCGCTGCCCGACTCCCGCGCCCTGGACTGCGAATAGCCGGGCGACGGTGAACGCCGGGCGGCGGCGAACAGCCGGGCGCCAGCGAACGGCCGGGCCCGGGCGCCCGCGAATGACAGGCCGCACGAGAAAGGGCGGGCGCCCGCAACCGGACGCCCGCCCCACGATCAGCCGTGCGTGACGACTACGGCGTGACCTTCTCGATCTTCACGCTGCCGAGGCCCGCGACCGTGCCGCGCGCGTTCACCAGCTGGACCTGCCCGAAGAACTCGCGTCCCTCGGGCGCCGCCGCCGCGGCGGTGACCGAGGCGGACACCGAGGCCGAAGCGCCGGTGGCGAGCTTGACCGGCGTCGACTGGTCGACCGACACCGTGCCGAGCGCGGACGAGAAGAACACGTCCTGGTAGTCGTAGGCGGTCGAGCCCGACGGGATCGAGTAGCCCACGACCTCGACGGTGTACGTCCCCGCGGCCGGCGAGGCGACCGAGACGGCCTCCTCGGAGTCACCGTCGGCGGACGAACCGACCACGGTCCCGGCGGCGTTGTACACCGTCAGGTCGAGGTCGGCGGCCTGGTCCGAGACGTTGCCGATGGACACGTCGAGGGACTCGGCGCCCGCGGGCACCTCGACCGTCGTCGTCTGCGTCGCGGCGTCGGCGATGGTCGGCCGCGCGGTCAGCGAGGAGCCGAGCGGACCGCCCTTCAACGTGCCTTCCAGCGCGGCGTAGTTGTTCGTCACGGTCCAGGAAGCGGGGGCCGGGACACCGACCTTGGCCTCGGGGACGGTCACGACGGCCGGGTCGAAGGCCACGCCGAGCACGGAGACGTCGAGCTTGTACGGGTTGTCGAGCAGCGGCGACGTACGGCGCGACTCGACCTCGATCTCCCAGACGCCGGCCTGCGGGTCCGCGTACGAACGCACGTCGGGCTTGCAGCCGTTGCCGTCGAGATAGTTGTTGTAGCAGTACGGCGTCGAGGTGTTGTCGACCGGAACGCCGTACGGGTGGATCGCGATGAACCGCGTCTGGCTCAGGCCCTTCAGCCCGCCGATCGCGACCTCCAGGGACGTGGCGCCCTCGGGGACCGTGACGAAGTACGACGTGGTGCTGTTGCGCTGCACCGAACCCGACGCCGAGTAGGTGAACTTGACCGGCGCGGAGACGACGACGGTCGACAGGACCTGCTTGTCGACGCCCTCGGTCTTCGGGTCGTCGACCTCGAGGATCGCGCTCTTGAGACCGGCCGACTTCGGCGCGGCCTGGACCTTGACGGTCACCGGCTGGTTCAGCGGCAGCTTCACCACGTCGTCGCCGACGACCTTGAAGGTGCCGGCGGCGTTGTTCTCGAAGTACAGCTCGTGGCGGATCGCCTTGTCGGCGCCGGACGTACGCGTGATCGTGACGTCGTACGTCTTCTTCTGGCCCGCCTTGAGGCCGCCCTCACGGTCGTACAGGCCGGTGCCGAAGCCCGGGGTCTTCAGCGCGTAGTCGATCGCGGTGTCGACCGGCGCCTTCACCGTGTACTCGTGAGCGGTCGCGCCTGCCTTGATGGACCGCCACGCGTCCGGGATGTTGATGAGGCCCGCGCCCTCCTCGTACGCCTGAACACCCTTGATGTGATCGGCGGTCGAGGCGAGAGCCGTGCGCAGGGTGGCCGGGGTGAGGTCGATGCCCTTCTGCTCGGCGGCGCTCAGCAGCAGCGCCGAGGCGCCCGCGGCCTGCGGGGACGCCATCGAGGTGCCCTGGAGCATCGAGTAGCCGGCCGGAAGCGAGTAGCCCGCCTCGGCGACCGGGCCGCCGGGCAGCCAGGTCTGCGTGGTGTTGATCGCCGCGCCGGGGGCGGTCAGCGTCGGGGTGAAGCCGCCGTCCTCACGCGGGCCGCGCGAGGAGAAGGGCAGCAGCGCGTACTTCTTCTCCACCTTCGAGCCGTAGTTGGCGGCCCAGGTCTCCTTGGAGATCGACGCGGCGACCGAGATGACCTTGTCGGCCAGGCCGGGGTCGCCGATGGTGTTCGCGCCGGGGCCGGAGTTGCCCGCGGAGATCACCAACTGGACGCCGTAGGTGTCGATGAGACGCGTGTAGAGCTCGGCGCGCGCGTTGTTGCCGTCGTTCAGCGCGGGCAGACCGCCGATCGACATGTTGACGATGTCGACGCCGCGGTTGGCGACGAGGTCGATCATGCCCTCGGTGAGCGCGATGTTGGTGCAGCCGCCGGTCCAGGTGCAGGCGCGCGAGGAGACGATCTTCGCGCCGGGGGCCGCGCCGTTCATCTTGCCGCCGAACAGGCCGTTCGCGGCGGTGATGCCCGCAACGTGCGTGCCGTGCTCGGACTCGATGACACCGATGTTGACGAAGTCGGCCTTCTTGCCGACCCAGGTCCCGCCGTACGGGTCCATCGGGACGTCCTTGCGGATCTCCACGACGAACGGCTGGCGCTCGACGACGTCGGTGGACGGGTTGTCCGTGCCGAAGTAGCCGACCTGGTAACCGTCCTTGTACGGCTTCAGCACCGTGTCGTCGCTGAAGTCGCTGTTGTTGTTCAGGTCGACGCGGACCGTGCCGGCCGCCGCGTCGTAGAGGAGGCCCCACGAGTCGGTGGTGTCGCCGTCCCGGTTCGCGTCGCCCGCGGCGTCGCCGCCGGTGGTCGCGGACTCCCGGAACAAGCTGACCTGGTAGGAGCCCGCGGGCGCCGTCCAGGTCTTGCCGCTGTAGGTGAAGGTGGGCCCGGAGACCGGCGTGATCTGCGGGCGCCAGGTCGCGTCGCTGTCGAGGATCGGGTCGGTCGCGGTGACCCAGTCGACGATCTTGCGCTCGCCGGTGGTGGTCTTCTGGAGCGCCGGGTGCGCGAGGTCGACACCGGAGTCGAGGACGCCGATGGTGATGCCCCGGCCGTCCGCCTTCGGGTTGGCCTTCACGAAGTCGACGGCGCCCGTCTCGAAGGACGGGTTGTACGGGTTCTCGGCGGGCGTGCTTTTGGAAGGAGCCGGGTAAGTGGCCGCCGTCGACACGTTGTTGGCGCTCTTGGCCGTGTCGGCCGTCGGCGTCGGGTCGTCGAGTTCGATCTCCTGGCGCAGGTCTATCCCGTGCACGGAGGCCAGCTTCGCGGCGGCCTCGATGGCGGAATCGGCCTTGGCGGTCGGGACGGTGGCGCGGACGTAGCCGAGCTTGTCGTAGGACTCGCCGACCGATCCGCCCTTCACCGCGTCCAGTTGGCCGGCGACCTGTTCGGTCTGCCCGGGAGCGGTGGCGATCATCATCGTGACGTTCTTGTCACCGGCGGCCTTGGCGTCGGCGAGAAGGTCCGCGTCGTCCGAACCGAGCTTCGCGCTCGCGGACTTGATCACGGTGTCGGCCGCCGGTGAGCCGGTGTCCGCGGAGAAGGCCATGGGTATCGGCCCGGCCGCGGAGAGCGCGGCCACCAGGCCCGCGGCCACGGCAATCCGGGCCACGCGTCTCGCGCCCGATATCGGAGCGCGCTGAGGGTCGGAGGTCATCAGCATCCCTTGTAGGTAAAGGAACGAGCGTGGAGCGACCTGCCCCGATGGTCATTCGGGACGGGACCGCATCAGTCCGGTATGTGAACCCGGATGACCGCTCAGCTTTACCTAAGGGGCACTTGTTTGGGGAGGGTTGACCGAGGCGGGATGGAGTCATGGCGTACTTCCGCCATACGTCACGCCGGTGAAAGCACGCTAATGCGTGACATGCCGGAATGCCCCGGCGTCCTGTACGGGGATTCAGCTGTCCTTCGTGCGCGCGTAGTGGCGGGACGCTTTCGCACGGTTGCCGCACGCCGCCATCGAACACCAGCGCCGGGTGCCGTTCCGTGAGGTGTCGAAGAAGTGCAGGATGCACGCCTCGTGCGCGCACGCGCGGATCCGGTCGGGGGCGGTGCCCAGCAGTTCCAGGAAGTCGCGCGCGGCGAACCAGGCGGGGCCCCAGGCCGGTTCGCCGAACTCCGGGCTCTCGCCCCGCCCTTGGGCGGTCAGCGTGAGGCGGACGCGCCCGTGGGCGAGGACGGCGTCGACGCCGGCTGCCCCCTCGGCCAGGGATCCGTCGACGACGGTGCGCAGGGCGTCCCGGGCCTGGAGCGTGTGCCGCAGGACAGTGTCGTCGGCCGGGAAGTCCAGCCGGTTGGCCGCCAGCCACACCGCCAGCCCGTCGGTGTCCGTCAGCAGATCCCGGACGGCCCCCTCCTGCATCCAGCGGGTGTTGAGCAGGTCGAGCGAGACCGGCTCCCCGGTGAGCGGGCGCGGATCGAGCGGGGTGGGCATGGCGGAGGCTCCCTTCGGCGCTAACCGCTCAAGAGTATGTGACTGGTTGCGTTTCTCCATTCTAACCTCTAATCTCTATTAAAGAGGTTAGGCTCCGATTGGGCCTGGCAACGGACAGAGGGGACTGTCATGACTCCGCGCACCGGCCACATCGGTCTGAACGTCACGGATCTCGACCGCTCGCTCGGCTTCTACCGCGACGTGCTCGGCTTCGGGGTGATCGGCGAGGGCAAGGAGAAGGACCGGCGGTACGCGTTCCTGGGGGAGGGCGGCCGCCCCGTCCTCACGCTATGGCAGCAGGCGCGGGAGTCGTACGACACCAGCCGCGCCGGCCTGCACCACCTCGCACTGGAAGTGGACTCGCTCGACCAGGTCAGGACGTACGAGACGGCTCTGCGTGCCTACGGGGTGGAGTTCGCGTACGACGGTGTGGTCGCCCACCGCGAGGGCGCGGCGTCCGGCGGCATCTTCTTCCACGACCCCGACGGCACCCGCCTGGAGATCTACGCGCCGAGTGGTGCCGAGGAGACTCCCGCACCGTCCGGGTCCGCTCCGACCTGCGGGTTCTTCTAGTCCTTGGCAATCCGAGAGGGGTGCGCTGTGACGTTTCACGCGGGTTCACGTGCCGTGCAGGACCGGGTCGGCGTCCGCGACATCGCCGACCATGTGGGCCAGTCCGTCGGGCAGGGCATCCGTCCGGTGGCCGCCGCCTTCCTCGAGCAGCAGCCGATGCTGGTGCTCGGCGCCGCGGACCCGGCGAGCGGCGCGGTGTGGGCCTCCCTGCTCACCGGCGAGCCCGGCTTCGTGCGGGCCACGGGTCCCCACCAGATCTCGGTACGGGGCGGACTCCGCCCGGACGACCCGCTCACCGCCGCGCTCGCCCCGCAGAGCCCCTCCGCCGAGGCCGCCGCGCTGGCCGCGGGGGACACCTACGCCGGGGTCGCCATGCCGGCCACGGACGGCACCCCCGCAGGGGCCACCGCGCCGGCCACGGAGAGCACCTCGGCCGGGGCCGTCCCGCGCGTCGCGGAGGACACCCTCGACGACTCCGCCGCACAGAACCCCGGCGGCGCCGCGCTCCCCTTGGGGGGCATCCCCGTCGGCACCATCGCGCTTGACCCGCGCACCCGCCGCCGTATGCGCCTCAACGGCCGGGCGCGCCCCACACCCCGCGGCTTCGTGGTCGAGGCGGACCAGGTCTTCGCCAACTGCCCGAAGTACCTCCAGCGGAGGGAGTCGTACGAGACGGTCGACCGCGCCTCCGCCGCACCCCGGCGGGGTTCCGAACTGACAACGCGGCAGCGGGAGTTCATCGAGTCCGCCGACACCTTCTTCATCGCCACCGTGCACGGGGAGGGTGCCGACGCCAGCCACCGCGGCGGCAACCCCGGCTTCGTCCGCGCCGACTCGCCCGGCGAGCTGAGCTGGCGCGACTATCCCGGCAACTCCATGTTCCTGACCCTCGGCAACCTGTCCGTCGACCCGCGGGCCGGACTGCTCTTCCTGGACTGGACCTCCGGGGCCGTGCTCCAGCTCACCGGCACGGCGCGCACGGAGTTCGACCGGGACGGGGAACGCGCGGTCCGCTTCGCCGTCGCCTCGGTCGTCGAGACCCCCGCCGCCAGCCCGCTGACCTGGTCCGCCCCCGGGTATTCGGCTGCCAATCCGACCCCGGCGCGCTAACGTCACGACGTGCGCGAGGAGTTGAGGGTGGCGGCCTACGCCATATGCGTCCGGGACGGGGAACTGCTGCTCGCCCGCGGCTACGACGACGACGGAACCCCCGAGTGGACACTGCCCGGCGGCGGCATGGACCACGGCGAGGATCCCTACGACACCGTGGTCCGGGAGGTCGAGGAGGAGACGGGATACGTCTTCGAGGCCACCGGACTGCTCGGCGTGGACTCGTTCCGGCGCCGGGTTCCGCGCCGCCTCGGGGTCGTCGCCGACCACCACGCCCTGCGGCTCGTCTACGAAGGGCGGGTCGTCGGTGGCGAGCTGCGCCCGGAGGTGAACGGGTCCACCGATCTGGCGGCTTGGCACCCGCTGGACGCCGTTCCCGGCCTGAAACGGGTCGGACTGGTCGATATCGGGCTCGCGTTGTGGCGGCAGCGGCCGGCCGTGGGCCGCGTGGCGAAGTAGCGCCCGCAACGGCTCATCCGCAGCGGTGTTCCCCTCGCGGATGAACGCGGAGTGACCGCCTCCCGGCCGTTCGAGGTGGTCTCCATGGACGCCCATGGTCGCGCGGTGTCGCCCAAGATCCACGTACGGTGATCGGCGCTGCCCGTTGTGGTCCAGTTAACGCGCAGGTCATCCCTGGTGCCAACGATCCAGTATGAGCGGGGCGTTCGCGACGCGAGCCTCCCGCGACCACTGTCGACGCGTTCGCAATCGGGGAGATCGCGCCATGTCGCGCATACGCTCTGTCGCCGCCGCTGCATCCGACCTCAACCGCCGTACCCTGCTGGCAGCCACCGGGGCGGTGTCCCTCTCCGCGGGGATCGGCCTCGCCCTGCGGCCCGGCTCCGACGCGCACGCCGCGGCGGAGGCACAGGCCGCCACGGACGTGACCGCCGCCGGTTCGGGCGAGGCGCCGGTGGCGGTGTCCCGCAGGGCCCCCGTCGACCGTCTCGACCCCTACGAGCGCGGCACCACCCTGAGCGGTGTCGCCGCCCCCCGCTCCGGCTCCACCGGGTACCGGCGGCTCGGCGGCGGCCCCGGCTGGAAGCGGGTCGTACGCAGCGAACTGGCCTCGGCCAAGTCGGGCCGGGCGGCCCGGCGCACCGCGCTCGCCTCGTTCGTGCAGCTCACCGACCTGCATCTGATGGACACCCAGCACCCGCTGCGCCTGGAGTTCATGCGCTCGACCGACGTGCACAGCTGGCGTCCGCAAGAGATCCTGTCCGTGCAGGGCGCGGTCTCGCTCGTCGAGCGGGTCAACTCGCTGTCCGGAGCCCCCGTCACCGGCTCCGCGCTGCACTTCGTCATGACCACCGGCGACAACACGGACAACAACGCGAAGTCCGAGCTGGAATGGTTCATGAAGGTGATGAGCGGCGGGCGTATCACCCCCAACAGCGGCGACCCGCGCTCCTACGAAGGCGTCCAGAACAGCGGCCTCAAGCAGTACTGGCATCCCGACTCCACCCTCCGCGACGCCGACAAGCAGCGCGGCTTCCCGCACATCGAGGGCTTCCTGAAGGCCGCGACCGCCGAACTGCGCAGCCCCGGCCTCAACCTCCCCTGGTACTCCACGGTCGGCAACCACGACTCCCTGCCGCTCGGTTGCTACGCCTCCCACAGCGACCCCTTCCTCACCGACTTCGCCGTCGGCGGCAAGAAGCTGATGAGCGCGTCGGCGGCGGACTGCAAGCCCCTGAAGGAAGCCATCCAGAAGGCCACGGACCCCAGGGGCGTCCGGTACCGCGAGTTCCTCCAGGCACACGCGCGCGACCTGCGCTCGGTCACCCCGGACGAGAAGCGCGCCCCCTTCACGCCGGCCGACTACCTCAAGGCGCACCTGGACCCGGCGTACGCGGGCAACGGCCCCGTCGGACACGGCTATTCGTCCGCCAACGTCGCCGCGGGTACCCAGTACTACTCCTTCCGCATCTCCGACGACGTCATCGGCATCAGCCTGGACACCACCGACCCGGGCGGGCACTACCAGGGGTCCCTCGGCGCCGCCCAGCTCAAGTGGCTCGACAGGACGCTGCGCGACAACAAGGACTCCTACGCCGTCGTCTTCAGCCACCACACCAGCGCGTCGATGACGAACACCCGCCCCGACCCGGCCCGCCCGAACGAGAAGCGTCACAACGGCAAGGACGTCCTCGCCCTCCTCGGCGGCCACGCCAACGTCCTGGCCTGGGTCAACGGCCACATCCACCGCAACGAGATCACCCCGCACTCCGCGCCCGGCGGCCGCTCCTTCTGGGAGATCTCCACCGCCTCGCACGTCGACTATCCCCAACTCGCCCGCGTCATCGAGCTGGTGGACAACAAGGACGGCACGATCTCCGTCTTCACCACCCTCGTCGAGGCCGCCGCCCCGCACGCCACGGATTTCACCGACCTCACCCAGACCGGTCTCGCCGCCCTCTACCGCGAGCTCTCCTTCAACGCGCCGGGCGCCCGCTCGGACCTGGCGGGGACGTCGCGGGACCGGAACACGGAGCTCGTCCTCAAGAAGGGCTAGATATCGCTCAACCGGCGCGGCCCGGGCAACCCCCTCGCCCACCCCCGCGGTCCCCCCTCCCGACTGTGCCCGGCGACAAGGGGGAAAACCCATGAACCACCCGAACCACCCGAACCACAGAAGCCGCACGAGGACGCGTACGGGACTGGTGGCCGCGACCGCGGTGACGCTGACGGCCGCGCTGGCGGGACCCGCACTGGCGGCTCCGCCCGCGAAGGGCGACCACAGCGGGACCCGTGCGGCGATGGACGCCGCCGTACGGGACGGCGTACCGGGCGTGACGGCGACGGTGAAGGACAGGAACGGCACGTGGGCCGCCACGTCCGGAGTCGGCGACCTGAAGACGAAAAAGCCCCGCGGCAAGGCCGACCGCTTCCGCGTGGGCAGCATCACCAAGACCTTCGTCTCCACCGTCCTGCTCCAACTGGAGGCGGAGGGGCGGCTGTCGCTCGACGACAAGGTGGAGAAGTGGCTCCCGGGCGTGGTGCGGGGCAACGGCCACGACGGACGCCTGATCACGATCCGTCAGCTCCTCAACCACACCAGCGGTGTCAACAACTACACGGACGACGAGGACTTCGTCCGCACGTACTTCCTGAAGGACGGCTTTCTCGAGCACCGCTACGACACCGTGACCCCGGCCGGACTGGTCGCGATCGCCATGACGCACAAGCCGGACTTCGCTCCGGGCACGTCGTGGAACTACTCCAACACCAACTACGTACTGGCCGGCATGGTGATCAAGAGGGTCACCGGCAACTCGTTCGCCTCGGAGATCACCCGCCGCGTCATCGAGCCCCTCGGCCTGCACGCCACGCTCGTACCGGGCACGTACCCCAAGGTGCCGCGGCCGAGCAGCCGCGCCTACGGCAAGCTGGCGGAGACGACGACAGGACCGACGTACGACGTCACGGAACTCAACCCCTCCCTCGCCTCCGCCGCGGGCGAGATGATCTCCAGCGCCTCCGACCTGAACCGCTTCTACACGGCCCTGCTCCGCGGCAGGCTGCTCCCGCCCCAGCAGCTCAAGGAGATGAAGACCACCATCCCGGTCGACGAGATCACCAACGCCGGGTACGGCCTCGGTCTCATCGAGATGGAGCTGAGCTGCGGGGTCCATGTCTGGGGCCACGGCGGCGGCATCCACGGCTCCGCATCGGAGGCGGTGACCACCGCAGACGGCCGCCACTCCCTGTCCTTCAACTTCAACGGGGACTGGTCGGGGGACAGCGGGGCGGTGATCGAGGCGGAGTTCTGCGGTAAGTAGCCCTCCCCGGGGACCCGCACGAGGAGGGGCCGCCGGTGTCCCGGCGGCCCCTCCTCTCCCCTCCTGGCACGGCCCCGGTCCGTCACTACCGGGGCAGCACCACGACCAGCGCCGCCGGCTCGCGGTCGTTCGACGCCATCAGGGCGGTGCGTACGACGGTGGCCTGCTGTTCCATCGCGTCGCGCAGCTTCCTGGGCGTGATGTGGACGACGGTGATGCCCAGCCGCTCCAGGTGCTCGCGCTTGCGGGCGTACTCCGACCAGAGCGCGTCCTCGTCCTGGCGGGGGGCGCGGGTGTCGAGTTCGAGGGCCACGGCCTGCTCCGGCCAGTAGGCGTCGAGGCCGCCGAGGTGAGGGCCGCCGGGGAGCCGGAGGTCCACGTTCCACACCGGGTCGGGAAGGCCGAACTCCCGCACCATCCGGTACAGGCGGTCCTCCGCGATCGACCGGCCCTCGGCGAGGAGCGAGTCCACCGCGTCCACCACATGGGGCCGCGAGAGCAGCCGGGCCTGCGTCAACTCCCTTACGACCGCGGCCGGTTCGCAGTGACCGGCGCGCACCGCCTCCGTCAGCAGCCGGCGCACCGCGTTCGCGTCCGTCAACTCCGCGACGGCGTCGGCGAGGGCACGCGGCACGGGAGCCACCGGGACACCGGTGACGTACGAGGCGGTGGGCAGGGACGCCGTACGGACGATGCGGGCGCAGCCGGTGGAGCGCAGCCGGCGCAGGCGGGGGACCAGGACGTCGATCGTGTCGAGGGAGAGCAGCGGGGGAGCCGAGGTGAACCCGTGCAGGGTGAGCGCCGCCAGGCCGGTGATGAGCGCGTCCGCGTACGGCTGGGGCGCGTGCGGGGCCTCCGCTCCCGGCTGGACGGGAATCGCCGGCGCCGGCTGCGCGGCGGAGCGGGCGGCGAACATCAGAACCGCGTGCAGCCGCTCCTCGGAGGTGGGCGGGCCGGGGTGCAGCAGGAAGACGCCCGGCAGGAACTGCTGCCAGGAACCGCCCGGCCGGCACTGCTCGTTCGTCTCGGCGGCGCTCACGCCGCGCGCCTTGAGCTGCGCGGTGGTCAGCACGCGCCGCTGAACGTGGGACAGGTGACGCAGGGGGCGGGGGGAGTGCGAGAGCGGGGTGTTGTGGTTCATGAACCGGGGTTTCCCGCGCCGGGGCCGCCCTCTAACCGCTGTTACACGCTCGTCGACAAATCAGGACAAGCTCGTCCTAAAGTACGGGCGTTCGACTGCCGAAAGGCGCTGCTCCGGATGGGGAGTAGTACGGGTTACGGCTTTGCGTATCTGTACTTCGTAACTACCGCGCGCTGGTATTTCATGACCGCCGATGCGCGGACGCCGAGGAGGGCGTGGGCCGCGGCCCACGCCCCCTCCGGACGGTCCCGTCCGTCAGCCGGCCGCGGCCACGTCGACCGCCTGCCCCCGCAGCGCGCGCGCCAGATCGTCCCGCGCCTCCAGCACCAGCCGGCGCAGCGCGGGCGCCGCGTCCTCGTGGGCCGCGAGCCACGCGTCCGTCGCGTCCAGGGTCTCCTGGGAGTCCTGGAAGGCGGGGAAGAGACCCCGCACGACGTCCATCCCGATCTGGATCGAGCGGTCCGCCCAGACCCGCTCGATCGCGTCGAAGTACTTCGTGGCGTACGGGGCGAGCAGCTCGCGCTGGGACGACTGGTCGAAGCCCGCGATGGTCGCCTCGACCAGGGCGTTGGACAGGGCGTCGGACTCGACCACCGACGCCCAGGCCTGCGCCTTGACCGCCGCGGAGGGCCGGGCGGCGAGACAGCGGACCTGGTGACGCTTGCCGGACGCGGTGTCGTCGCGGGCGAGTTCGGCGGCCAGCGCGGTCTCGTCGGCGGCTCCGTGCGCGGCCAGCGGTTCCAGGAACGCCCAGCGCAGCTCCTGGTCGACATCGAGGCCGTCGATCTTCGCCGTGCCCTCCAACAGGCCCCCGAGAAGCTGGAGATCGGCCGCGCCGGACGCGACCCGCGCGAAGAAACGGGCCCAGGTCAACTGGTGCTGGCTGCCCGGCTCCGCGAGCCGCAGCTCCTTCAACGCGCCCTCGGCGAGCAGACGTTCGCCCGTCGCGCGCCAGTCGGGCGCCGCGTAGAAGGCGAGCGCCGAGTCGGCCCAGGCGTGCAGCATCTGCAGGACGCCGATGTCCGACTCGCGCCCCGCGAACCGCAGCACCAGGTCGAGGAAGTCGCGGGCGGGCATCAGCGCGTCACGCGTGAGGTTCCACAGAGCCGACCAGCACAGGGCGCGCGCCAGCGGGTCCGTGAGGTCACCGAGCCGCTCCCGCAGTGTCTCCAACGAGCCCTCGTCGAAGCGGATCTTGCAGTACGTCAGGTCGTCGTCGTTCACGAGGACCAGGTCGGGGGCCTCGGCGCCGACCAGCTCGGCGATGACCGTACGGGGTCCGTCGACGTCCGTCTCGGCTCGTGCGTACCGCTCCACGGCGCCGCTCGGCGTACGCCGGTACAGGCCCACCGCCACGCGGTGCGGGCGCAGTTCGGGATGCGACTCCGCGGCCTCCTGCACGATCGCCAGCTCGGCGATCCGGCCCTCCGAGCTCAGGATCACCTGCGGGGTGAGGGAGTTGACACCGGCCGTCTGGAGCCAGGACCGCGCCCAGGAAGCCAGGTCACGCCCGCTGGTCTCCTCGAGCACCGACAGCAGATCGCCGAGGCGCGTGTTGCCGTACGCGTTCCGCTTGAAGTAGCGGCGCGCGCCCTCCAGGAACGCGTCCTGGCCGACGTAGGCGACGAGCTGTTTCAGTACGGAGGCGCCCTTGGCGTACGTGATGCCGTCGAAGTTGAGCTTGGCGTCCTGGAGGTCGCGGATGTCGGCGGTGATCGGGTGCGTGGAGGGGAGCTGGTCCGCGCGGTAGGCCCACGCCTTGCGGCGGTTGGCGAAGGTGATCCAGCCGTCCTCGAAGCGGGTCGCCCCGACCAGCGAGAACGCGCCCATGAAGTCGGCGAAGGACTCCTTGAGCCACAGGTCGTCCCACCACTCCATGGTGACGAGGTCGCCGAACCACATGTGCGCCATCTCGTGCAGGATGACGTTCGCCCGGCCCTCGTATGACGCCTGCGTCACCTTGCCGCGGAAGATGTACTCCTCGCGGAACGTGACCAGTCCGGGGTTCTCCATCGCGCCGAGGTTGTACTCGGGCACGAACGCCTGGTCGTACTTCCCGAAGGGGTACGGGTAGTCGAAGTGCTCGTGGAAGAAGTCCAGGCCCTGCTTGGTGACGAGGAAGACGTCGTCGGAGTCGAAGTACGGCGCCAGGCCCTTGCGGCACATCGCGCCGAGCGGGATCTCCAGCGTCGTACCGTCGTCGAAGGTGCGGGTGTAGCTGTCGGTCACGTAGTGATAGGGGCCGGCGGCGAAGGCGGTGATGTACGTCGAGATCGGCTTTGTCTCGGCGAACTGCCAGACGCCGTCGGTGAGCACCCCGGCGCCGTTGCTCCAGACGGTCCAGCCCTCCGGGGCCCGCACCTCGAAGCGGAACGGGGCCTTGAGGTCCGGCTGCTCGAAGTTGGCGAAGACGCGCCGGGAGTCGGCGGGCTCGTACTGCGTGTAGAGATAGACCTCGCCGTCCTCGGGGTCGACGAAGCGGTGCATGCCCTCGCCGGTGCGGGAGTAGGCGCACTGGGCGTCGACGACGAGTTCGTTGTCGGCGGCCAGGTCCTCCAGCACGATCCGGGTCCCGTCGAAGACCTCGCCGGGGTCGAGATCCCTGCCGTTGAGCGAGAGGGCCGTCACGCTCGGCGCGATCAGGTCGGCGAAGCTCGTGGCGCCCGGCTCGGCGGAGCGGAAGCGGATGGTGGTCACCGAGCGGAAGGTGCGCGGCGTGCCGTGGGCGGTTTGGTCCCCGACGGCCGAGCGCAGGTCGAGGGACACCTCGTACCCGTCGACGGACAGCAGCGCGGCCCGCTCCCGGGCCTCGTCGCGGGACAGATTCTCACCGGGCACGGGGGCACTCCCTCTGGGCTGGACGGACATGTCGGAACAGGGCCGATCCTGCCATGTGCTCCTGACACCGGGCACCCGGGAATTGGCCGGGTGGCCGTTGGCGTTGCACCGACAAAGACGACTTTCCGAGGAGATCCATGCCTGAGCAGAGCGCAACGACGAGTTCCGGTTCCGGCAAGACCCCCGTCGACTTCTGGTTCGACCCGCTGTGCCCCTGGGCCTGGATGACCTCGCGCTGGGTGCTCGAAGTGGAGAAGGTCCGTGACATCGAGGTCCGCTGGCACATCATGAGCCTGGCCGTGCTGAACGAGCCGAAGCTGGACGAGCTGGACGACCACTACCGCGAGATGCTCAGCACCAAGGCCTGGAAGCCGATCCGCGTGGTGACCGCCGCCTGGCAGAAGCACGGCGACGACATCCTGGGCCCGCTCTACACCGCGCTGGGCACCCGCATCCACAACGAGGGCCAAGGCCCGACCATCGAGGCGATCGCCGCCGCGCTCGACGAGGTCGGCCTCCCGGCGTCCCTGCTCGACTACGCCGACCAGGAGAACTTCGAGTTCGACGCCGAGCTGCGCGCCTCCCACAAGGAGGGCATCGACAAGGTCGGCCAGGACGTCGGCACCCCCGTCATCGCCGTCCCCGGCGCCGACGGCGAGCAGGTCGCCTTCTTCGGCCCGGTCGTCACCCCGGCACCCAAGGGCGAGGCCGCCGCCAGGCTCTGGGACGGCACCCTGCTGGTCGCCTCCACGCCCGGCTTCTACGAGATCAAGCGGTCGCGTACGGCCGGGCCGGACTTCAGCAACCTCTAGGCATTCTCGGCGGCGGGGATCCGGAACTCCTCGGGGAGGTCCCCGCCGTCGCTGTGCTTGAA
Source organism: Streptomyces sp. NPDC050535 (assembly GCF_044457665.1). Lineage (NCBI taxonomy): Bacteria > Bacillati > Actinomycetota > Actinomycetes > Kitasatosporales > Streptomycetaceae > Streptomyces > Streptomyces sp. NPDC050535. The sequence continues at coordinate 278,318 of NZ_JBITHE010000002.1, read as the reverse complement.
CGAGCGCTGGACCCGCACGCAGCCCTCGTGGGCGCAGCGGATGTAGGCGTCCACGTTGCCCTGCTTGGTGGCTTCCCTGGCCCCGGCACGCTCCGCGTCGTTCGCCAGATGCCTGAAGGCACGCATTCTGCGGCAGTTCCTGCACCACTTGTTCGGCATGCACGCCTCCTGTTAGGACGCCCGGGATCCGCGAGCCTAAACGCCCGCGGGCCGCCGCGCCGGTGGAACGCGTCCTGTCGGCGGAGTCGGTGACAAGAGGTGTCCGGAAGCACACCCTCAGGTGAGGCGGGAGCGGGAAAACCCCACGCCAGGTGGGCGCGCCCTGGATACTCCTTGGTCATGAGTACGCCCCTCGGGTCAACGACGACCCTTCTCCTCGCCCGGCACGGGCAGACCGTCTGGCACGCCGAGAGGCGTTACGCAGGGGTGAGCGACGTCGCTCTCACCGACGAGGGCCGGGCCCAGGCGGAGGCCCTGGGCCGCTGGTGCGCCGCGCACCGGGTCGACGCGGTCTGGACGTCGACGATGTCGCGCGCCGCCGCCACGGCGGAGCCCGCCTGCCGGGCCCTGGGCGTCACCCCGCACCGCGAACCCGCCCTGCGGGAATGCGACTTCGGGATCCTGGAGGGCCGCACCCTCGCCGAGTTCGAGGCCGAGAACCCGCGGCGCGCGAAGGCGTTCCGGACGGACCCGGTGGCATACCCCTTCCCGGAGGCGGAGGACCCCCGCACCGCGGCCGCCCGCGGCGTGCGGGCCCTGCACGGCATCGCGGCCGCGCACACCGGAGAACGGGTCCTGGTGGTCGCGCACAACACCCTGTTCCGCCTGGTCCTCTGCTCGCTCCTGTCCATCCCGCTGGGCGAGTACCGGCGCGTGTTCCCGCAGCTCCGCAACGCGGCGGTCACCGAACTCCGCGTCGAGGACGGGGCCGTCGCCCTGCTCTCACTCAATGTGCCGTGCGCGCGGTGAGCGAGGCGAAGCCCCCGCGAGTCACGTCCTCGCGGGGGCTTCCCCCTGTCCGCCTGCCACGTGAAGGTTGAGAAGACGATCACGAGCAGGACGTTCCATCCGGGCCCCAGGTCTTGGGGCCTCAGGCTGTACGGGCCTCAGGGAGCCAGCAGCAAGACGTCGGCGCGGGACTTCGCGGCCGTGTAACGCCGGGCCACGTCCTGCCAGTTGACGACGGCCCACATGGCCTCGATGAAGTCGACCTTCTGGTTCTTGTACTGGAGGTAGAAGGCGTGCTCCCAGGCGTCGAAGACCAGGATCGGCGTCGAGCCCTGGCCCACGTTGCCCTGGTGGTCGTAGACCTGCTCCACGATCAGGTGGCCGCTCAGCGGTTCGTACGCCAGCACGCCCCACCCGGACCCCTGCGTGGTCGCGGCGGCCTTGGTGAGCTGCGCCTTGAACCCGGCGAAGGAACCGAAGGACTCGGTGATCGCGTCCGCAAGCTCGCCCACACCGTCCGCGGCCAGCGGCTCGCCGCCGCCCTCGCCGGTCATGTTGTGCCAGTAGACGCTGTGCAGGATGTGGCCGGAGAGATGGAAGGCCAGGCTCTTCTCCAAGCCGTTGACCGAGCCCCACGACTCCTTGTCCCGTGCCTCCGCGAGCTGCTCGAGCGTGTCGTTCGCACCCTTCACGTACGCCGCGTGGTGCTTGTCGTGGTGCAGCTCGACGATCTCGGGGCTGATGACGGGGGCGAGCGCGGAGTAGTCGTAGGGCAGCTCGGGAAGTGTGTAGACGGCCATGCCAGGTCCTCTCCGACCTCTATTGCAACCTTCTTGCAGGTGCACGCTAGCAGCAGGAAGGGCGGGGTGTGGGTCCGGACGCACAAACTGACGGCGGGGCTGCCCGTCGTCGGGGAGTACGTTCGGGGCGCCGTCGACCGCGGGCACCGTCGGGTGCGCGGTGGCCGGGTGCGGCCGTCCTTTCAGGAGGAGGCGAAGAGCCTTTGGCGGAACCCCACAGCCCCGGCGCACCCCGCTCCGTGGCCGAACCGATCCCACCTCAGTGACCAGCATCACGCCCCCAGGGGCATACCCGGCCCCCTTTGTCAGAAGCCGACCAACCCCCGCCCGCCCCCTTTGTCGACCGCTGACGGTGATCGCCCGCACACCCCTGGGATAGCGTCACCGTGTCCCGAAACCGCCGCCACCCGCCGGAGTCCCCATGAGCACCGCTGCCGCCACCACCCGCCAGGGCATCCGCCCCGGCGAGGTCCTCGCCGACCTGCTCCCCGCCTCCCGCGTCAGGGACACCGCCCTGGTCGTCGGCGGCGCCGCCCTCACCGGCCTCGCCGCCCAGATCGCGCTGCCCGTCCCGGGCTCCCCGGTGCCGGTGACGGGCCAGACCTTCGCGGCACTCCTCGTGGGCACCGCGCTCGGCGCGAGCCGCGGCCTGCTGTCGCTCGCGGTGTACGCGCTCGTCGGCATGGCGGGCGTGCCGTGGTTCGCCGGCGGCGGCTCCGGCACCGCGGCCCCCTCCTTCGGCTACATCCTCGGCATGCTCCTGGCCGCCACCGTCGTGGGCGCCCTCGCCCGCCGCGGCGCCGACCGTTCGGTGCTGCGCATGGCGGGCACGATGCTGCTCGGCGAGGCGATCATCTACGCGATCGGCGTCCCCTACCTCGCCGTCGCCACCGGCATGTCGCTCGGCGCGGCGGTCGCGGCGGGCCTGACCCCGTTCCTGATCGGCGACGCCCTGAAGGCCGCCCTGGCGATGGGCGTGCTGCCCACCGCCTGGAAGTTCCTCGACCGCTGACGTCCAGCCGGTCCGTCACGCCGCGGTTCCCGTGAGAAGAGGGGGCGGGGAGCCGCATCCGGCTCCCCGCCCCCTCACCTCTCTCTGCGCTCCTGTCGCGCACTGCCTCTCACGCGACCGCTTTCGACTCAGCGCTGCTGCGGCCGCCGTTGGACCCACCAGAGGCCCGCCGCCCCCGCGGAGAGCAGCGCCGCGCCCGCCGCGCCGAGCGGCAGGACCTCGTTCACGCCGCCGGTCCTGGGCAGCGTGTCCCCGCCGGGTGCCACCGGCGTGTTGTCGGTGCCGAGCAGCAGCGGGGTGGCCGGGGCGTTCGGCGACGGGTTCGTCGTACCGAACGGCACCGGGCCCTGCTGCCAGAACGTCTTCGCCCCGTCGCTCGTCTGCACCGGCAGGCAGATCTTTCCGGTCTTGCTCAGATCGAAGGTGGCGTCGACGTCGTACGACTTCGACTTGCCCGCCGCGAGATTTCCGACGGCGCAGCTGAAACCGCTGTTCGATCCCTCGGGAAGATCCCCTTCGGCGATTGCTGAACAGCCCTTTACGTCTTTGACCGTCAGGCCGTCGAAACCGACCACCAAAAGCCTGATTTCGCCGCTTTCCTTGGTTCCTTCGTTCTTCACGGTGGCGGTGAGCGCCGTATTCTGAGAGCTGTTGTCCACGGAGATCTTCTCCGGCAGCAGCGTGGTCAGCTTTACATCCGCCGGTGCCTCGTCAACAGCCTTTCCCCCCTTGCTGCTCCCCGGTCCTTGGTCGTCCGCGACGGCTGTGTTGGAAAGGATCATCACGGCCGAGAACGAGGCCGTGAGCAGCGATCCAGCGATGATCGTCGTACGACGAGAACTCATGTTCGTCCCCCTTGGCTGCGCCTGAATTCGCAGTACTTGAAGAGGTACCACAAGATTTCTCCGCACTATGCTGGTACGGCCTGAAGCGTGACCATTGTGTTTCTGAATGGGTCTGGTGTGACAGGCGGTTGTGACGAGTGTCGAGGGGGTGCGGGGATTGTCGGGGAATGTGCAGGGCGGTGTTCCGGGACTATTGGTGACGGGACGATATCGGCTGGTCGAAAGTATTGGGCAGGGGGGAATGGGGCGGGTGTGGCGCGCCGCCGACGACATGCTCGACCGGCAGGTCGCTGTCAAGGAAATGCGGATAGACGGACTCGACCCGGAGGACACCCGGACCCGCCGGGAACGCACACTGCGTGAGGCCAGGGCCACGGCCCGGATCGACCATCCCAATGTCGTACGCATTTACGACGTCGTGGACGAGGGCGAGCGGCTCTGGATCGTCATGGAACTGGTCGCCGGCCGCTCCCTGGAGCAGCTCGTCGTGCAGGACGGACCGCTCAGCCCACGCGAGGCGGCCCGCGTCGGGCTCGAACTGGTCGTGGCGCTGCGCCAGGTGCACGCCGGGGGAGTGCTGCACCGTGACATCAAGCCGGGCAACGTCCTGGTCGAGCGCGGCGGCCGCCGAGTCGTCCTCACCGACTTCGGCATCGCCGCGATGCAGGACGCGAAGGCGCTGACCATGGCGGGGATGCTGGTCGGCTCCCCCGACTACATGGCGCCCGAGCGCATCTCCGGGCGCCCGCAGGGCCCGCCGTCCGACGTGTGGTCCCTGGGAGCGACCCTCTGCGCGGCACTCGGCGGCCGTTCCCCCTTCTCCCGCGCCACCACCCTGGCCACCCTGCACGCCGTCCTGTACGAGGAACCCGAACTCCCCTCCTCCGCGGGCGACCTGCGGGACATCCTGGCGGCCCTCCTGGAGAAGGAGCCGTCGGCCCGCCCCGGCCTGGAGGAACTCGAGGCCGGGCTGGGGCGGTTGGTGTTCCCGGGACCGACGACAGGTGAGACGGGGGACGGCGGGGCCCTTCCGGAGGCGGCAGGCCCCGACCCCGACCCCAACCGTCCGGTCCGGATCGAGTCGCGCACGTTCACGCTCCTGGACGCGCAGCTCATAGGGGAGGAAGGGGAGATACGTCAGCGGGATCCGGAGCCTGATCCCGAGCCCGACCTCACGCGCGAGCCGGAACCGGAGGTCGCCGCTGAGACCGGGGCCGAACCCGGCACCGAGTCCGAGTCCGAACCCGAGCCCAAGGCAGTCGAGCTCGATCCCGAGCTCGTGGAGGACGCGATACCGCCCGGTCACGCCCCGAAGCGGAAGAGCTCACTCGACTTCAAGAAGCCCCGACCGGAGCAGCCCCCGGCCGCCGTCGCGGAAGCCCAAGCCCCACCAGAGACCCCCGGCACCCCCGGCACCCCCGAAACCCGCAACGCGTCCAACGTCTCGAACGCGTCCAACGCCTCCACCGAAGTCCCCTCCGAACTACGCGCCGAGGTCGGCTCACCGACCCCGACCCCCTCGGCCTCCGCTTCTCCCACCCGCACGGCGGAGGCCGTGACGGAGGCCGAGTTCCCGGCGGTCTCCGCCCGCACGACCACGCCCCCCGGTGAACTCCCCAGCGAGCTCCCCGGCCCCGCCGTACCCGCCCGCCCGCGCTCGAGCAGGCGCCGCCTGGGGCTGCTCACCGGCAGTGGTGTGGTCGCGGCGGGAGTGGCCGTCTGGCTGGTCGTCGCGGCGACCGGAGGACCGCCCGACGACGACAGGGCGAGCTCCTCGAACTCGTCGGCGCCCACCGGCTCGACGGCCAGTTCCTCGCCCACCGTCGAGGGCACTTCACGTCCGCCCAGCCTGCCCCCGGGCGCGCACCGCGAGGCCGGGGGATACGCGTGGGTGACGCCGAAGGGCTGGCGGCGGGACCTGAAGACGGGTTCCGAGGTGCACTACACCTCGCCCGACGGCAGACAGGAGCTCGCGGCCAAGTCCTCCCTCGCCAAGGGCGAACTGATGGAGACCTGGCAGACCTCGGAACGGAACGCCCGCCAGGGGCAGGGCTACCAGAAGATCCGCCTGGAGGAGACGACCTTCCGGGGCCGCCCCGCGATCGTCTGGGAGTACCTCTTCCTGCTCCAAGGGACGCGCTGGCACGCCCAGTTGCTCGGCTTCGACGCCGACGGGAAGTCGTACCAGATCAACACCTGGTACCAGCCGGACATCGAGGACCAGGCACTGAAGGTCTACGAACAGGTCAAGAAGGACTTCACCGTGATCTAGAGAGCCGCACTCCGGGCAACCGCGGTCCGGGCAACGCTGCTCCAGGCAAGGGGGGAGGGGCTTCGCGGCGTTCGTACGCGCCGCGAAACCCCTCCTTCCTGATGGGCCGGGAGACCGGCCGGATCAGCCGACCTTCACCTCTGCCTCGTCGCGAGGCTCGTCCGCGGCCCGGCGCACGGACGACCCGCCTGCCCCCGTCTTCTGCCGGATGACGGCGATCACGAGCACCACCGCCGCGACGAGCAGGGACAGCAGGACCGTCTCGCGGCCGTCGTGTTCGGTGTCGGTCAGCATGTAGCCGAGCACGAAGACGATCAACGCGGCCGTCGCCCAGGTCAGATACGGGTAGAGCCACATCTTCACGACCAGCTTCTCCGGCGACTCCCGCTGGATGATCTTCCGCATCCGCAGCTGCGAGAAACAGATCACGAGCCAGACGAACAGGGCGACCGCACCGGAGGAGTTGACGAGGAAGAGGAAGACCGAGTCGGGGAACTTGTAGTTGAAGAAGACGGCCACGAAGCCGAAGGCGACGGAGACGACGATGGCGGTCAGCGGCACACCGCGCGAGGTGGTCCTGGCGAACGCCTTCGGCGCGTCCTTGCGCCGGCCGAGCGAGAACGCCATCCGGGAGGCCGTGTAGAGCCCGGAGTTGAGGCAGGACAGTACGGAGGTCAGCACGATGAAGTTCATGATCTGACCGGCGTGCGCGATGCCGAGGGAGTCCAGGGCGGCGACGTACGAGCCCCGCTCCTTGATCGACGGGTCGTTCCACGGCAGCAGGGCCACGACCACGAAGATCGAGCCGAGGTAGAAGACGCCGACGCGCCAGATGATGCTGTTGGTGGACTTGGTGACGGCGCGCTGCGGGTCCTCGGACTCACCGGCGGCGAGGGTCGCGATCTCGCTGCCCATGAAGGAGAAGACGACCAGGAGCACACCGGTGAGGATCGCGCCCGGCCCGTTGGGCAGGAAGCCGCCGTGGTCGGTCAGATTCCCGATCCCGGCCTTGTCGGCGTCGACACCCGGCAGCACACCGAAGATGGCGAGTGCGCCGATCACGATGAACCCGCCGATCGCCACGACCTTGATCCCGGCGAACCAGAACTCGAACTCGCCGTAGGACCCCACGGACACCAGGTTGGTCGCGGTGAGGACGACCATCACGATGAGCGCCCACCCCCACTGGGGAACGGCGGGGATCCACCCTTCGAGGATCTTGGCCCCGGCGGTGGCCTCGACGGCCAGCACGACCACCCAGAAGAACCAGTACAGCCAGCCGATCGAGAAGCCTGCCCAGCGGCCGAGCGCGCGGTCGGCGTGTGCGGAGAACGAACCGGACGTGGGATTCGCGGCGGACATCTCACCGAGCATCCGCATGACGAGGACGACGAGCGTCCCCACCAGGGCGTAGGAGAGGAGGATGCCGGGCCCGGCGGTCGCGATGCCGGAGCTGGAGCCCACGAAGAGTCCGGCTCCGATGACACCGCCGATGGCGATCATCGACAGATGACGGTTCTTGAGTCCGGCGTGGAGGCCGCCATCGGGTCCTCCGGCGCCTCCGGGTTCTCCGGGGCCGCTTGCGGCCTTCGTGGGGGTCGGCTGCGAGGTCATGAGGGGGATTCCTTTTCACCGGTCGAACAGATCGCCCGTACGAGCGGTAGCAGTGGGGCGTACGAGCCGGTCCAGTGAATCGGAGGTAAAGGAATTCGTGAACCTTTGATTCCAGATCGTTACCTGAGGTTTCCTTGAGGTTCTGTAGTGTTGCCCCCACTTTTCGTCCTGGGCACCCGGCGAGGCCGATGCGAAACAGTCGTGTCACACTCGGAGCATGCGCGTGTATCTCGGCTCCGATCATGCCGGTCTCGAACTCAAGACCCACCTCGTCGAGTGGCTCAAGGCCGCCGGCCACGAGCCCGTCGACTGCGGGCCCCACATCTATGACGCCCAGGACGACTACCCGCCCTTCTGCCTCCGCGCCGCGGAGCGGACCGCGGCGGACCCCGGCTCCCTCGGCATCGTGATCGGCGGCTCCGGCAACGGTGAGCAGATCGCCGCGAACAAGGTGGCCGGCGTGCGTGCGTCCCTCGCCTGGAGCGAGGAGACCGCCACCCTGGGCCGCGAGCACAACAACGCCAACGTCGTGGCCGTGGGCGCCCGCATGCACTCCCAGGAAGAGGCGACGAAGTTCGTCGAGACCTTCCTCAACACCCCTTTCTCCGGCGAGGAACGCCACATCCGCCGCATCAACATGCTCACGGCATACGAGACGACGGGCGACCTCCCGCCGATCCCGGCCCACCATCCCCACTAGCCCGTCCGGCGTTTGAGGACGAGTGCGTCAGCGCGACAGGGGGTCTGGGGGCGCAGCCCCCAGGAACGGGACGGGAAGGGGCGGAGGGGGCGAAAACCCCCCGCCCCGCCGAAGCACACCAGCAGGAGGACCCCGTGCCCGAGGGGCACACGATTCACCGCTTGGCCCAGGACTGCACGGCCCGGTTCGCCGGCGGCATCACCCGGGTGACCAGCCCGCAGGGCAAGTTCGCGGACGCCGCGGCCCTCCTGGACGGCACCGAGTTCGCGGACGCCGACGCCCACGGCAAACACCTCTTCCTGCACTTCGGAGCCGAGGACTGGATCCACATCCACCTCGGCCTCTTCGGCAAGGTCACCCTCGGCGGCGCCCCCGCGCCCCCGCCCACGGACACCGTCCGGCTCCGCCTCGCGAACCCCACCGCGTACGTCGACCTCCGCGGCCCCACCACCTGCGCCCTGATCACGGACGACGAGAAACGGGCGATACACGAGCGCCTCGGCCCGGACCCGCTCCGCCCGGACGCCGACCCGTCAACGGCGTACGAGCGAATCACCCGCAGCCGTACGACGATCGCCGCCCTCCTCATGGACCAGAAGATCATCGCGGGCGTGGGCAACGTCTACCGCGCCGAAGTCCTCTTCCGGCACGGCATCGACCCGTACCGGACGGGCAAGGACATCACGCCCGCCGAGTGGGACGCGCTCTGGGCCGACCTCGTGGACCTCATGCACGAGGGCGTCCGCAACAACCGCATCGACACGGTCCGCCCGGAACACCTGCCCGAGGCGATGGGCCGTCCGCCGCGCGTCGACGACCACGGCGGCGAGGTCTACGTGTACCGCAGGGCCCAACTGCCCTGCCACATCTGTGGCGGCGAGATCCGCACCGCCGGTCTCGCCGCTCGCAACCTCTTCTGGTGCCCGCGCTGCCAGCAGGCCTAGAACCCGTGCGGCAGCCAGGGCGCGACCGCCGAGGAGAAGCCCACCGAGGCCTCGGCCAGCGCCCCTTGCCGCAACTCCCGCACCCGCCCGGCCGCCCCGAGCGAGGCCAGGGACATCCCCCCGAGATAGGCCGCCCCCAACTCCCTTACGGACAGGGCGAGATCGGCCGGTTCCTCGGTTCGCACGCAGGACGCGCCCTTCGCGTCACCCGAGAGCCGCCAACGCCCTTCGTTCCAGGGGCAGAACGCGTCCTCGACCTCGAACACCAGGTCCACCGGCGCCTGATACGTCCGGGCCTCCAGCGCGGCGCCGACATCGACGAGCCGCACATGCAGCGCGTCCTTCAGCCGCAGATTGCAGCGCCGGATGTCGGACACCATGTGCTGCCAGTCCTCGTCGACGGGCCGGCCCCGGGTGCGGAGCGTGGACGTCAGGTCGATGTCGAAGAGGAACCGCCACAGCGCGGCCCGCGCCGCCGGGTCTAGACCCTCCAGGTCATCCATGACGACAGCGCCCCTGGGCCCGGACGGATCCCACTCCGGCTTGACGCGGAACCGGGTGTAGCCCACGACCTCGTCGCCCCGCTCGGCGACCACGCACTGCATCGGCGACGCGCCGTCCCGGTCGTTCTCCGGGTCGAGCAGCCGCTCCCGCTCCCAGCCGGGCTGTCGCGCCAGCATGCCCGGACGCCCGGGCACCACCCGCGCGTACACCGCCTCGCACGCCTCGAGCACCTCGGCCGGCGGCGTGTACCGCAGCCGTACGTCGTCGGTGCCGGGCGGCACGGACAGCCGTACGCGGCTGGTGTCGATCTCGGCGTGCAGTCCGTACGTACCGATGCCGTAGCCGAACCGGCCGTAGATCTCCGGCTCCGACGCGGTCAGGACCGCCAGCGACTCGCCCCACGAGCGGATGTCGTCCAGCTGGCGCCGCATCATGGACCGCAGCACCCCGCGCCGCCGGTGCGTCGCCGCGACACTCACCATCGTGATGCCCGCGGCCGGTACGGAGGCGCCGCCCGGCACCGTGACGCGGAAACCGAAGGCACCCGCGGTGCCCACCACCTGGTCGCTGTCCCAAACTCCGATGAAACGGTCGTATTCTGTTAGCGCGTTGTAGAGCTCGCGCTCCTCGGACGACTCCGGCACCCCGCCGAAGGCACGGATGAGGTTGTCGTACCACGCGTTCCACTCGGTCTGCTGAAGTACCCGCACGTCAGTCGTCATGGGCCATGCCTACCAGGGCAATGCGGTACGAGCCAGGGAATTTCTTCGCGTCACCGCGGACGTTCCGTAAGAGGACCTGTGTGACGGCTTCCAGGACGTTCACTGGACGTCTTCGGTGGATTTCACTGTGAAGTTGAGCGCTCGGACGGGGGACAAGTGGGACCTCCCGTGCCAAGCACCTGGTCCGATGGATAGGGTCCCGAACTAATGGCAGCAGGACGAGAGCGGCGCGCTGAAGCCGATACGTTCACGGCCCGGTTGAAGAAGCAGGTTCACCGGGCACGCACCGGCATGCGCAGATCCGCCGTGGACTACTTCCGCGGCGACGGTTCGGACTGGATCGCGCTGGCCGGTCTGCTGATCACGATTCCGGTGATCGCGGCCACGACGCTGGTCAACTCGGTGTGGATCTCGCCGGCGGTGCTGGTCCTGCCGATCGTGGCGGGCGGTCTGCTGCTGCGCCCCGCCAGCCTGTTGAGCCTGTACGCGGCGGCGGCCACCGCACTGATAGTGGAGTCCGTGAAGCTCGGCCCGTACACGGACGGTCCCGCAAGAGTGACTCCGGGTGACGTCCTTGTCGTCGCCGCCTGCGGCTTCTTCGGCCTGCTGATCGCCCAGTTCCGCAGCCGGGTGGGAGTGCCGTGGCGACGCGGCGGCACCATGCTCTTCGACCTGCGCGAACGCATCCGGGTGCAGAGCAAGCTGCCGCAGCTGCCGCTGGGCTGGCACCGGGAGATGGCGCTGCGGCCGGCCGGCGGGCAGTCGTTCTCGGGCGACTTCGTGGTGGCGGCGCGGACGAACGGCGGCCGGACCATGGAGGTCGTGCTGACCGACGTCTCGGGCAAGGGCATGGACGCGGGTTCGCGGGCCCTGCTCCTGTCCGGCGCCTTCGGCGGCCTGCTGGGCTCGCTGCCCCCGCACGCCTTCCTCCCCGCCGCGAACGGCTACCTCCTGCGCCAGGACTGGGACGAGGGCTTCGCCACCTCGATCCACCTGGTCCTCGACCTGGACTCCGGCGACTACGAACTCTTCTCCGCCGGACACCCGCCCGGCCTCCAGCTCAGCGCCGGCAACGGCCGCTGGGAGGAGAAGGCCGCGGAGGGCCCGCTGCTCGGGGTGTACGACGGTGCGCAGTTCGACCCCGTGAAGGGCTCCCTGCGCCCGGGTGACGTCCTCATGCTCTTCACCGACGGGCTCGTCGAGACCTCCGAGCGCGACATCGTGGAAGGCATCGACCGCCTCACCGGCGAGGCCGACCGTTATGTCGCCGGCGGTTTCCACGGCGCCGCCTGGCACCTGATCGAGGCGGTGGCCAAGGACGTGAACGACGACAGGGCGCTGCTGCTGATCTGCCGCGAGGGCGGGACGACGGCGCCCGCGGCGGCCATCTGAAGTTCTCCGGCCCGTCCGGAGCTCGACCTTCCAGCCCGTCCGGCGTTCGAGGACGAGCGCGTCGGCGCGAGGCGGGGGTCTGGGGACACAACCCCCGGAAACGGGACGGGAAGGTGCGGAGGGGGTGAAACCCCTGTGGCGGCGACCCCGTCCGGACCCGCACAGCGCCCACAGGGAGCGACACTGTTCCCGTGACGCGAACTCTCCTGACCCTGGCCGAAGTCGAGGCCCTCGCCCGCAAGGCGCACGCCGCCCAGACCGACAAGGCCGGGCGGCCCTACGCCGAGCACCTCCAGGCCGTGGCGGAGGGCGTGCGCGAGCGCGGCGGTGACGACGAACAGATAGCGGCGGCCTGGCTGCACGACGCGGTCGAGGACGACGCGCTGTCGCAGGAGTGGCTGAGCGAGGCCGCCCTGACGAACCGCACGAAGGCCATCGTGCTGGCGCTCACCAAACGGGATGGCGAGCCCCCGGAGTCGTACGCGAAACGTATCCGCACGACCCCGGGCGCCCTCCTGGTGAAGGCCTCGGACCTGGCGCACAACGCCGATCCGGCCCGCCTCGCGCTTCTCGACGAACACACCAGGGCGCGGCTCACGAAGAAGTACGCCTCGATGCGCGCGCTCCTTGGCCTCGCTCCCTGAGGCCCGGCACCAGGGCAAATCCCTTCCAGGGGCTAGGACTTGCCCGCTCCGGCCCGTTCGCGGGCGAGTTCCGTCGCGTCCCGTTTGAAGGCCCACGCCATCCTGGGCTCCATCGCGAAGCGGAAGACGCGCTGGACGGGCGGGGTGCACAGCAGGGTCACGGCCGTGCCCGCGGCGAGCGTCACGAAGGCCTGGCCGAGCGGCTCGTGCAGCCGGCCGTGATCGAACCAGCCCCAGTAGACGCCGCCCTTGATCAGGAAACCGTGCAGCAGATAGCCGTACAGCGTGCCCGCGCCGAGCGCAGTGAACCAGAGCTTGCGGCGCGGTACCCAGGAGAAGAAGCACGCGGTGAGCAGCAGCGAGCAGGTGAACAGCACGAGGATCATGACGGGGCCGGTCCACCACGGCACCCCGAACTGCTGCGCGCTGTCGCGGTGGTAGAACCAGCCGGTGTCCATCCGCGGCACCGCCCAGTAGCCCACGGCCAGCGCGATGACGAAGACCGGCACCGACAGGATCCGGATCTCACGCCGGCGCACCAACTGGAAGTGCTCCGGCTTCATGTACAGCCCCAGCACGAAGAACGGCAGGAACTGCAGTACGCGTTGGAGGTCAAGATCGTCGCCGATGTCCGGTGAGACGCTCGCGAGCATGGCGATGAGGAGGGCGACCGGGAGCGGCCACCGCACCAGCTTCCACAGCGGTGTCGTCAGCCGCCAGACGAAGAGCGCGACCAGGAACCAGGTGAGGTACAGGGGGTCGAGCAGGCTGATCGACTGGCCGGGGTCGTCGTTGGCCCAGCGCGTGAAGAGAGAGTAGGCCACCTCGAAGACGACGTACGGCACGGCGACACCGGTCACCAGCCGCTTGAGCCGGTCGGCGCGCATGTCGAAACCGCGCGAGAAGTAGCCGGAGATGAGGATGAAGGCCGGCATGTGGAAGGAGTACACGACCGTGTACAACGCTTCCAGCGCGCGGCTCTGGCTCTTCACCGGCTCCCACGCGTGCCCCATGGCCACGAGCACGATCGCCAGGTACTTGGCGTTGTCGAAGAACGCGTCGCGTTGCTTCGCGGGCCGAGTGGGCGCGGTGCCCGGAGCGGCGGCACCGGCGGCCGCCCCCGGTGATGTCGGGGAGGACCGCGGACCGGGCACTCCCCGCGTCGGCTGCCGCGCCGGTGGAAGCGGGGTGCCGAGGCGGCCTTGCGGTCGTAGCGAGTTCGTCACAGTTTCTCCGGCCGAAAAGTCGGGGAGACGATTCCTGACCTCGCTGCGCATACGGGGGACGTGGCGGCGTGGAACATCTGAGGCACCCTAGCGTTGTCTGTGCGTGCTCGTAAAACTGTCGACGTCATTCCTGTCCATTGCCTGCGCGTACCCGGGAATCGCGGATGCTCACCACTTGATTCGCCAATGGCTCCGGACACCTATCCGCCTACCGCATAAGGCCGTTCCGTCCGGATTAATCCCGACTAAATGGTGCATAAGTCCTGCGGGAGACCTTGGCGATATGTCTGGTTCATTAGTCTTTATCGACTTGTTCGGAACGTCTTCGACGGGCCTGTGGCGGCAATTCGAATTACCTGCGAACGGGATGTGTGGACATGGAAACGATCGCCCTGAATTCCGTAGGGGCCGTACGTCCGAATTGCGTTGCGCGGCACCGCTGTTCACGCCCCGGTGGGGGTAACGGCGGTGCGAGGGCCGCCAGTCCGCAGCCGATGATGTGTCACCCGCGGCATACGGGGGCCGGGTTGGTGGCACGATGGTTCTGGCGGGGGTGTGCGGGGCTGCACCTCCGGGCCGGGAGAGCGGACCGACCGTAGGGTGTGATCAGTTGTGGCCATTTCGCTGTCAGTGGTGCTCCTGTTGGCGATCGTCCTCGTGGTGTTGATCCGAGGGGGATCGCTCAAGGCGGGGCCAGCCGTGGTGGCGGTGCTGTTCGGCTTCTTCCTCGCCTCGACAGGTATGGCGGACGACATCCAGCGGTTCCTCAACTCCCTTGCGGAGACCATCAACTCGATCCAGTTCTGAGCGCCCGGCCCGCCCGGCGGCGCACGCCGGGCCACCGGGGCTTCGCCATGCCCGCTCGGGGACACCGCTGAGGCGTGCCGCTGAAGGCATGCCACCGGCCGCTGATTGGCCCTCCTTCCGGAACGGCACGCCCGGCAAGACTGCCGGGACCTGATGCCGTACTTGGAGGAGCTGTGATGCAGGTAGCCGTGGTCACCTTCGACGGGTTCAACGAACTCGACAGTTTCATCGCCTCCGCGCTGATCAACCGGTGCCGCAAGGACGGCCTGGAAGCCTTCATCACGACACCGACGCCGGTGGTCACGTCGATGAACGGCGTCGAGGTGACGGGCCAGCGCCCCATGGAGTTCGTGACCGAGGCCGACGTCGTGCTGATCGGCAGCGGGGTGAAGGCGCGCGAGGTGGTCGCCGACGACCGGCTGATCTCCCGGCTGCGGCTCGACCCCTCGCGCCAGTTGATCGGTGCGCAGTGCTCCGGCGCGCTGGTGCTCGCCCGGCTGGGGCTGCTGGACGGCATGCCGGTCAGCACGGACATGAAGAGCCGGCCCTTCGTCGAGGCCTGCGGCGTCACGGTGCTGGACGCGCCGTTCCACGCCGAGGGGAACATCGCCACGGCGGGCGGCTGCCTGGCGTCCCAGTACCTCGCCACCTGGGTGATCACCCGGACGCTCGGGGAGGACGCCGCCCGCGACGTCATGGACTACGTGGCTCCGGTAGGCGAGAACCAGGAGACCGTCGCACGCGCCCTGCGCGCCGTTCACGCGGGCGAGGCCGCACTGCGCTGACGCCCCGCAGTGTCGATGCTCTCGGTGTACGCGGGGCACGACGGACCGAACACGGCCCCCGGAACCGACAAGGGCCAGGCGGAGAATCAAATCTCCGGCCTGGCCCTACGTCATTTGGAGCGGGCGACGGGAATCGAACCCGCGTAGCTAGTTTGGAAGACTAGGGCTCTACCATTGAGCTACGCCCGCACAGGACGCACCGCAGGTCACGGACCGCGGTACAGACAGCATCGTAGCGGGTCGCACCCCTTCGTCGCACACCCCGTTACGTGCCCCCTGCACGCTCCGGAACGCGGCAGCCGTACCCGCCGGGGGCATGTACCCTACGTGTCGCACCGACGGGGTGTGGCGCAGCTTGGTAGCGCGTCCGCTTTGGGAGCGGAAGGCCGTGGGTTCAAATCCCGCCACCCCGACCACCGTGCCGGACCAGTGAGCCGGACGATCGCCGACATCACCTTTTGGGGCGCGTACCGCCTGCGGCTACTATGCAAGCTGCGCGCCCGTGTGTCTGCATTGGTACGACGTCTCTCAAGGGCCGCGAATCCGCCCAGGCTCTGCCCGACATGGCAGCGGCACGCAGCAGAACCCCCAAGAAGTCAGCCACAAGGAGACCGAACCGTGAAGAGCGCCGTGGAGACCCTGAACCCGACTCGGGTTCGGCTCAGCATCGAGGTGCCCTTCGAGGAGCTCAAGGACAGCCTCGACGCGGCGTACAAGAAGATCAACCAGCAGGTCACGGTGAAGGGGTTCCGGAAGGGCAAGATCCCGGCCCGCGTCATCGACCAGCGGTTCGGTCGCGGCGCCGTGCTGGAGGAGGCCGTCAACGACGCGCTCCCGAAGTTCTACACCGAAGCGGTCAACGAGGCTGAGCTGAACGTCCTCGGCCAGCCCGAGGTCGACATCACCGACCTGAAGGACGGCGAGACGCTGAACTTCACCGCCGAGGTCGACGTCCGCCCCAGCATCGAGATCCCGGACTACTCCGGCATCGAGGTCGAGGTCGACGCCGTCGAGGTCAGCGACGAGGACGTCGAGAAGGCCGTCACCGAACTGCGTGAGCGCTTCGCCTCGACCTCCCCGGTCGAGCGCGCCGCCCAGGACGGCGACGTCGTCACCCTCGACCTGGAGGCCAAGGTCGACGGCGAGGTGCTGGAGGACGGCATCGCCTCCGACGTCTCCTACACCATCGGCTCCGGCGAGCTGCTGGACGGCATCGACGAGGCCGTCAAGGGCCTGGAGGCCGGTGGCGAGGCCACCTTCGCCTCCGAGCTCAAGGGCGGCTCGGCAGCCGGCAAGGAGGCCGAGGTCACCGTCAAGGTCTCCCAGGTCTCCGCGCGCGAACTGCCCGAGCTGGACGACGACTTCGCGCAGCTCGCCTCCGAGTTCGACACCCTCGACGAGCTCAAGGCGGACAGCCGCAAGCGCCTGGAGAACATGAAGCAGTACGACCAGGCCACGCAGGCCCAGGAGCGCGTCCTGGAGAAGCTGCTCGAGCTGGTCGAGGTCCCGGTCCCCGAGAAGCTGCTCGCGGACGAGATCAACACCCGTAAGCACAACCTCGAGCACCACCAGCTCGGCCAGATGGGCATCGACCTCGAGAAGTACCTCGAGATCCAGGGCAAGACGGCCGAGGAGTTCGACACCGAGACCGAGGAAGCCGCGGTCAAGGGCATCAAGACGCAGTTCGTCCTCGACGAGCTCGTCAACAAGGAGAAGCTGAACGTCAGCCAGGAGGAGCTCACCGAGCACCTCATGCGGCGCGCGGCCTCCTCCGGCATGTCCCCCGACCAGTTCGCCCAGGCCGTCGTCGAAGGCGGCCAGGTCCCGATGCTGGTCGGCGAGGTCGCCCGCGGCAAGGCCCTCGCGGTCGTCGTCGAGGCCGCCGTCGTCAAGGACACCAACGGCGAGGTCGTCGACCTGGACGACGAGGACGAGGACGAGACCGCCGACGCGGCCACTGACGGCGACGCCGTCGAGGCCGCCGCCGAGGAGAAGACCGAGGCCTGACCGCCCCGCTCTGTACGCCACGACGGGCCCCCGGGGACTTCCAGTCCCCGGGGGCCCGCCGCT
Organism: Streptomyces sp. NPDC050535; assembly: GCF_044457665.1. Classification (NCBI taxonomy): domain Bacteria; kingdom Bacillati; phylum Actinomycetota; class Actinomycetes; order Kitasatosporales; family Streptomycetaceae; genus Streptomyces; species Streptomyces sp. NPDC050535. Next base: position 261,033 of record NZ_JBITHE010000002.1, on the reverse strand, counting down.
TTCAGGGGTGCGGGGAACTGCGCGCTCAGCCCTCACAGGCCGCAGACGCGTCTGCCACGGGCGGCCCGGCGGCGGGTGCGGCTCGTCGTGGGTCGCCCGCGCAGTTCCTCGCGCCCCTCGCCGGGGTCCACTGAACCCCCGCTCAAGTCAGCACAGCGCATGCGCTCACAGCGAACAGTTCCTTCTGCGGGATTCCCCGGAGGGACCCGCGCGTTAGGGTCCATGAAGACGAGGGCAGGGGAGTCCCCGAAACCGCCCAGAGGCGGAGTGCAACCGCTCCCATGGCGGTGTGTACCGGGGTCCCACGCCCCAGCAGAAGACGTGAGACGGCCCGGCGCCGTCGTAAGACGAGCAGGTGGATACGTGACGAATCTGATGCCCACAGCTGCCGGCGACCCCATCGGTGGTGGCCTCGGCGACCAGGTCTACAACCGACTGCTCGGCGAGCGGATCATCTTCCTCGGCCAGGCGGTCGACGATGACATCGCCAACAAGATCACGGCGCAGCTGCTCCTCCTTGCCTCCGACCCGGAGAAGGACATCTTTCTCTACATCAACAGCCCCGGCGGCTCGATCACGGCCGGCATGGCGATCTACGACACCATGCAGTACATCAAGAACGACGTGGTGACGATCGCCATGGGCATGGCGGCCTCGATGGGCCAGTTCCTGCTCAGCGCCGGCACCCCCGGCAAGCGCTTCGCGCTGCCGAACGCCGAGATCCTGATCCACCAGCCCTCGGCCGGCCTCGCCGGTTCCGCGTCGGACATCAAGATCCACGCCGAGCGGCTGCTGCACACCAAGAAGCGGATGGCGGAGCTGACCGCCTTCCACACCGGCCAGACCGTGGATCAGGTCACCCGCGACTCGGACCGCGACCGCTGGTTCGACCCGGTCGAGGCCAAGGAGTACGGCCTCATCGACGACATCATGCCCACCGCGTCCGCCATGCCGGGCGGCGGCGGTACCGGGGCGGCGTAAGCCTCTCAGCGCCCCCTCAGGGCGGCGCGGGCCTCTCATCGCCCTCAGGGGCGGCATAGGCGCCCCAGCGCCTCCAGCCGACCGCCTCAGCCCTTTCCAGGCTCTTCAGGAGACACAGTGAACGACTTCCCCGGCAGCGGCCTCTACGCCCGCACGCAGGCCGAGTACACCGGTCCTCGCGCGGAGTCCCGCTACGTCATCCCGCGCTTCGTCGAGCGCACCTCGCAGGGCGTGCGTGAGTACGACCCGTACGCGAAGCTGTTCGAGGAGCGCGTGATCTTCCTCGGGGTGCAGGTCGACGACGCCTCCGCCAACGACGTCATGGCGCAGCTGCTGTGCCTGGAGTCGATGGACCCCGACCGTGACATCTCGGTCTACATCAACAGCCCCGGTGGCTCGTTCACGGCCCTCACGGCCATCTACGACACGATGCAGTTCGTGAAGCCGGACGTCCAGACGGTCTGCATGGGCCAGGCCGCCTCGGCCGCCGCGATCCTGCTGGCCGCCGGTACACCGGGCAAGCGCATGGCTCTTCCGAATGCGCGCATTCTGATTCACCAGCCGTACAGTGAGACCGGGCGGGGGCAGGTCTCCGACCTCGAAATCGCCGCGAACGAGATCCTCAGGATGCGTGCGCAGCTCGAAGACATGCTGGCCAAGCACTCGACCACGCCGATCGAGAAGATCCGCGAGGACATCGAGCGCGACAAGATCCTCACCGCTGAGGACGCGCTGGCGTACGGCCTGATCGACCAGATCATCTCCACCCGGAAGATGAACAACAACGCGGTCGTCTGACGTATCCCTGTAGCATCTGCCGCTCCTTGGTGCGGTTCACGACAAAGCGAACCGCGCCAAGGGGGGCCCGAACGGGGGGCTCGGCAAGGTACCGTCGGACATAAGGCAGCACCAGGAGCCGCTGTACCCAGGCGTCTCCCAGGCGAAGGGGAAGCACACCGTGGCACGCATCGGTGACGGCGGCGATCTGCTCAAGTGCTCGTTCTGTGGCAAGAGCCAGAAGCAGGTCAAGAAGCTCATCGCAGGCCCTGGTGTGTACATCTGCGACGAGTGCATCGATCTCTGCAACGAGATCATCGAGGAAGAGCTCGCGGAGACGAGCGAGGTGCGCTGGGAGGAACTTCCCAAGCCTCGTGAGATCTACGAGTTCCTCGAGGGGTACGTCGTAGGCCAGGAGCCGGCCAAGAAGGCGCTCTCGGTCGCGGTGTACAACCACTACAAGCGGGTCCAGGCCGGCGAGCACAGCGCGGGCCAGAACCGCGAGGACGCCATCGAGTTGGCGAAGTCGAACATCCTGCTCCTCGGTCCGACCGGGTCCGGCAAGACCCTGCTCGCCCAGACCCTGGCCCGCATGCTCAACGTCCCGTTCGCCATCGCGGACGCGACGGCGCTGACGGAGGCCGGGTATGTCGGCGAGGACGTCGAGAACATCCTGCTGAAGCTCATCCAGGCAGCGGACTACGACGTCAAGAAGGCCGAGACCGGCATCATCTACATCGACGAGATCGACAAGGTCGCGCGGAAGAGCGAGAACCCCTCGATCACCCGTGACGTGTCCGGCGAGGGCGTCCAGCAGGCCCTGCTGAAGATCCTCGAGGGCACCACGGCCTCCGTCCCGCCGCAGGGCGGACGCAAGCACCCGCACCAGGAGTTCATCCAGATCGACACGACGAACGTGCTGTTCATCGTGGGCGGCGCCTTCTCGGGCCTGGAGAAGCTCATCGAGTCGCGGGCGGGAGCGAAGGGCATCGGCTTCGGCGCCACGATCCGCTCCAAGCGTGAGCTCGAGGCCAAGGACCAGTTCGAGGACGTCATGCCCGAGGACCTGGTCAAGTTCGGCATGATCCCCGAGTTCATCGGCCGTCTCCCGGTCATCACCTCGGTCCACAACCTGGACCGCGAGGCCCTCCTCCAGATCCTCGTCGAGCCCCGCAACGCACTGGTGAAGCAGTACCAGCGCCTCTTCGAACTCGACGGTGTGGAGCTGGACTTCGAGGGTGAGGCCCTCGAAGCCATCGCCGACCAGGCCATCCTCCGCAAGACCGGCGCGCGCGGCCTGCGCGCCATCATGGAGGAAGTCCTCATGTCCGTGATGTACGAGGTCCCCTCCCGCAAGGACGTCGCCCGCGTCGTCATCACGTCCGAGGTCGTCCGCTCGAACGTGAACCCGACCCTGATCCCGAGGGACGCCCGCGGCCGCGGCCCGGGCGAGCAGAAGACGGCGTAACGCCCGCACACACACGACGAAGGGGCCCCGGTCGACCGACCGGGGCCCCTTCGTGGTTGATCCGCGGGCGTCAGGCCTTGACGCGAACTTCCTTGCGGAGCTTGGCGGCTGTGTCGGCCACCTCCGAGGGGTCGGCGCCCTTGCCGGCGGCGATGTCCGAGAACTCCATCGGCATCACGAAGCCGAGCGTGCTGTGGTCACCCCAGACGCAGTACGTGACGTTCATCTCCGTCGGCTCGCCCGCGTCGGCCCCGGAGTTGTCCAGCTTGGCCTCCTGGCACTTCAGGATGGCGCCGTCCAGCGAGCTGGGCGTGTACTCCTTCGGGCTGCCGACCATGGTGACGTCTTCGTCCTTGGAGTCCTTCTTCATGTAGGCGAAGAACCCGTCGACAGCCTTCTCCGGGTCGTCGATCTCCCCGTAGACCCCGCCGAACGAGAGCAGCTTCCCGGCCAGCGGGTTGGACGCGTCCTCTCCCGACTGGTAGTTGGCGCTGACGTCCTTGGGGTTCTTGATTCCCCAGTTGTCCTCGGCGTCCTTGAGCTCCGCGGCCGTCATGCCGTCGCCGCTGTCACCCTCGGCCTTCTTGTACTCCGTGAGCACCGTCGCCGGAGTCGTCAGCTTGTGCGGGCCGTCGTCCGCGACGTCCGAGCCGCCGCCGCTGCCGCCCAGGACCAGGTACGCGCCCACGGCGATCGCGGCCACGACGGCCACCGCGCCGATGATGAGGCCGGTCTTCTTCCCGCCGCCACCCGGCGGGGGCGGCTGCGGGGCGCCGTACGGCTGCTGACCGTAGGGCGGCGTCTGCGGCGGGACACCCTGGCCGCCCTGCTGGGGGTAGCCGTAGCCGGGCTGCGCGGGGGGAGCCTGCTGGGGGTAGCCGTAGCCGGGCTGGGGAGCGCCCTGGGGCTGCTGCGGCTGCTGGCCGTAGGGACCCGGCTGACCGTACGGTCCGGGCTGCTGGGGCTGCCCGCCATACGGGCCCGGCTGGTTGAAGCTCATTACTGGGTTCCCCCTCGGATGCTTATGTGTTCCTGACATCCTGGCGCACGGGTCGGACAGCCAGGTCCCTGGGGGCCGCACCGTTACGAAAGAAACGCGTTTCGGGACACCCCCGTGACGCCTCTAAACTGGCCGGGTGACCGACAACGCTCAGCAGCAGCCATCAGCGCCCACCTCCGAACTGCCGACCCAGTACGCGCCGGCCGAGGTAGAGGGGAAGCTGTACGAGCGCTGGGTCGAGCGGGGTTACTTCGCCGCCGACGCGAAGAGCGACAAGCCCGCGTACACCATCGTCATCCCGCCGCCGAACGTCACGGGATCGCTGCACCTCGGCCACGCCTTCCAGCACACGCTCATGGACGCGCTGACGCGCCGTAAGCGCATGCAGGGCTTCGAGGCGCTGTGGCTGCCTGGCATGGACCACGCCGGTATCGCCACGCAGAACAAGGTCGAGCAGCAGCTCGCCGAGGAGGGCAAGTCCCGGCAGGACCTCGGGCGCGAGGCGTTCGTCGAGCGCGTCTGGCAGTGGAAGGAAGAGTACGGCGGCAAGATCCTCGGGCAGATGCGGCGCCTCGGGGACGGGGTGGACTGGTCGCGCGAGCGGTTCACCATGGACGAGGGCCTGTCGCAGGCCGTCCAGACCATCTTCAAGAAGCTGTACGACGACGAGCTGATCTACCGCGCCGAGCGCATCATCAACTGGTGTCCCCGCTGTCTGACCGCGATCTCCGACATCGAGGTCGAGTACCAGGAGGACGACGGCGAGCTCGTCTCCATCAAGTACGGGGAGGGCGAGGAGACGCTGGTGGTCGCGACCACCCGTGCCGAGACCATGCTCGGTGACACCGCCGTCGCCGTCCACCCCGACGACGAGCGCTACAAGCACCTCGTCGGCAGGCGAATCAAGCTGCCGCTGACCGACCGCACCATCCCCGTCGTCGCCGACACCCACGTCGACCCCGAGTTCGGCACCGGCGCCGTCAAGGTCACCCCGGCCCACGACCCGAACGACTTCGCCATCGGCCAGCGCCACGGCCTGGAGTCGATCACGGTCATGGACGAGCGGGCGGTCATCACGGTCCACGGCCCCTTCCAGGGACTCGACCGCTTCGAGGCCCGCTCCGCGATCGTCGGCGCGCTGCGCTCGCAGGGCCGGATCGTCGCGGAAAAGCGTCCGTACGTCCACAGCGTCGGGCACTGCTCGCGCTGCCGGACCACGATCGAGCCACGGCTGTCCCTTCAGTGGTGGGTCAAGGTCGGCCCGCTCGCGAAGGCAGCCGGTGACGCCGTCCGCGACGGCCGGGTGAAGATCCACCCCGAGGACATGTCGAAGCGGTACTTCGACTGGGTCGACAACCTCAACGACTGGAACATCTCGCGTCAGCTGTGGTGGGGCCACCGCGTCCCGATCTGGTACGGCCCGGACGGCGAGGTCGTCTGCGTCGGCCCCGACGAGGAGCCGCCGAGCGGCGAGGGCTGGACCCAGGACACCGACGTCCTCGACACTTGGTTCTCGTCCGGCCTGTGGCCGTTCTCCACCCTCGGCTGGCCCGAACAGACCCCGGAACTGCGGAAGTTCTACCCGACGGACGTCCTCCTCACCGGCCACGACATCATCTTCTTCTGGGTCGCCCGGATGATGATGTTCGGCCTGTACGCGATGGACGGCGAGGTCCCCTTCAGGACCATCGCCCTCACCGGCCTGGTCCGCGACGAGCGCGGCAAGAAGATGTCGAAGTCCTTCGGCAACGTCGTCGACCCGCTCGACTGGATGGACAAGTACGGCTCCGACGCCGTCCGGTTCACCCTCGCCCGCGGCGCCAACCCCGGTACCGACGTGCCGATCGGCGAGGACTGGGTCCAGGCGTCCCGGAACTTCGCCAACAAGATCTGGAACGCCACGCGCTTCGCGCTGATGAACGGCGCGACGGTGCAGGGCCCGCTGCCGGAGGCGTCGAAGCTGTCGGCGACCGACCGCTGGATCCTGTCCCGGCTGAACAAGACCGTCGCCGAAGTCGACGCGTACTACGACGACTTCCAGTTCGCGAAGCTCTCCGACTCGCTCTACCACTTCGCGTGGGACGAGGTCTTCGACTGGTACGTCGAGCTGTCGAAGACGACGTTCATGGCGGGCGGGGAAGCCGCGAAGGTGTCGGGCCGGGTCCTCGGCGAGGTCCTCGACGTGACGCTTCGCCTCCTCCACCCGGTCGTCCCGTTCGTCACGGAGACGCTCTGGACCACGCTCACGGGCGGTGAGTCCGTCGTGATCGCCGAGTGGCCGAAGGCCGTGCTGGTTCCCGGGGCCGACACCCCGGGCGGCTTCCGTGACGACGCGGCCGAGCGGGAGATCGAGACGCTCCAGCAGGTCATCACCGAGGTCCGGCGCTTCCGTGCCGACCAGGGGCTCCAGCCCGGTCAGCGGGTCCCGGCGCGGCTGACCCTGGACGGGACCGCGCTGGCCCCGCACGAGGCGGCCATCCGGCAGTTGCTGCGTCTCCAGCCGGAGGGCGAGGCCTTCGCGGCCACGGCGACCCTGCCGGTGGGCGGCGCGGTGGTCGCGCTGGACCTCTCCGGCACGATCGACGTCGCCGCCGAGCGCAAGCGGCTCGCCAAGGATCTCGCCGCCGCCGAGAAGGAGAAGGTCCAGGCGAACGGCAAGCTCGGCAACGAGGCGTTCCTCGCCAAGGCGCCCGACCAGGTGGTCGACAAGATCCGCGCGCGGCTCACCAAGGCGGACGAGGACATCGCCCGGATCAAGGAGCAGCTGGAGCGACTGCCGCAGGCCTAGGCGGTCGTAGATGCCGGGCGGGCTGATTTTCGGCCCGTCCGGCGTTTGAGGACGAGCGCGAAGCGCGACAGGGGGGTCTGGGGACGCAGCCCCCAGGCACGGGAAGGGTAGGGGCGGCGGGGGCGAAAACCCCTCCGTAGACTGACCCCGTGAGCGAGCTCCCCCCGCACGACAGCAGCGAGTCCGAACCGCAGGATCCCTTCGGGCTCTTCGACGAGATCGTCGAGGCCGAGACCGGCCGCGATCCCGATCTCGCGGTGATCGAGGCCGGCAGCCGGACCCTCCGTACGCAGGGCGTCGGCGGTCCGGAGGCCGACGTACCGGGCCGGCCGGCCGATCCCGAGACCGACAAGGCGCTGCGCGAGGTGGAGGCGGACCTCGCCACGCGCTGGGGCGAGACGAAGCTGGAGCCGTCCGTCGACCGGATCGCCGCCCTGGTGGACGTGCTGGGCGAGCCGCAGCGGGCGTACCCCTCGATCCACATCACGGGCACGAACGGCAAGACGTCCACGGCCCGCATGATCGAGGCCCTGCTCGGCGCCTTCGACCTGCGCACCGGGCGCTACACCAGCCCGCACGTGCAGTCGGTCACCGAGCGGATCAGCCTCGACGGGGCGCCGATCTCCGCCGAGCGGTTCATCGAGACGTACAACGACATCAAGCCCTACGTCGAGATGATCGACGGGCAGCAGGAGTTCCGGCTGTCGTTCTTCGAGGTGCTGACCGGCATGGCGTACGCGGCCTTCGCCGACGCGCCGGTCGACGTCGCCGTCGTCGAGGTCGGCATGGGCGGGAGCTGGGACGCCACCAACGTGATCGACGGCGACGTGGCCGTCATCACCCCCATCGACCTCGACCACACCGACCGGCTCGGTGGGACGCCCGGCGAGATCGCCACGGAGAAGGCCGGCATCGTCAAGCAGGACGCGACCGTCATCATGGCGCAGCAGCCGGTGGACGCGGCCCAGGTGCTGCTGAAGAAGGCCGTCGAGGTGGACGCGACGGTGGCCCGGGAAGGGCTGGAGTTCGGGGTGGTCGCGCGGCAGGTCGCCGTCGGCGGGCAGATGGTCACGTTGCGCGGGCTCGGCGGTGAGTACGAGGAGATCTTCCTGCCGCTGCACGGCGCCTACCAGGCGCACAACGCCGCTGTGGCGCTCGCGGCCGTCGAGGCGTTCTTCGGCGTCGGCGCCGGGCACACCCAGCGGCTCGACATCGACAACGTCCGCAAGGCCTTCGCCGCGGTCACCTCGCCGGGCCGCATGGAGGTCGTACGCCGCTCGCCCACCGTCGTACTGGACGCCGCGCACAACCCGGCGGGCGCCCGCGCGACCGCCGACGCCGTCAGTGAGGCGTTCGACTTCAGCCGACTGATCGGTGTGGTCGGCGCGAGCGCGGAGAAGGACGTACGGGGGGTTCTCGAGGCCTTCGAGCCGATCCTCGCCGAGGTGGTGGTCACGCAGAACTCCAGTCATCGCGCGATGGACGCGGACGAGCTGGCCGGGATCGCTGTCGAGGTCTTCGGCGGCGAACGGGTGCAGGTGGAGCCGCGGCTCGACGACGCGATCGAGGCCGCGATCACGCTGGCCGAGGAAGAGGGCGAGTACGCCGGTGCCGGCGTGCTGGTCACCGGGTCCGTGATTACCGTCGGCGAGGCCCGACTGCTGCTGGGGAGGGGCTGAACGCTGTGCGCACACTCTGTGCTTCGACTCTGATCGGTGAGTTCTTCGTCATCGGGTTCGCCGGTCTGGTCGCGATGAAGGAACCCGATCTGGCGGCCTCCACGGTGTGGACGGTCTGCGGGATCCTGATGGCCGTGAGCATCCTGCTCTGCGGCGTGATCACCCGGCCGGGAGGTCTCCAGCTCGGCTGGGTCCTCCAGGTCGCGCTGATCGCCAGTGGTTTCTTCGTGCCGTCGATGTTCATCCTGGGAGTGATCTTCGCCGCCCTGTGGTGGGCGTCGATCCACTACGGACGGAAGATCGACGAGGCCAAGGCCCGGTTCGCCGCGCAGGCGGAGGCGGAGCCACAGGAGCGGGACCAGGACGGGGCCGCCCCGGCGGGGGTGCGGGCGGAGGGTGACCCGGCGTAGCGGCGGCCACGTGCCCCCGTATCACCTGACGCTGCGTAACACCTGCCCAGACACGCCCTGTAACCTCGGTTCCCCGCACACCATGTGATCGAAGGAGCCCTCAAGTGAGCCAGCGCACCCTCGTCCTTCTCAAGCCCGACACCGTCCGTCGCGGCCTGACCGGCGAGATCCTCAGCCGTATCGAGCGCAAGGCGGGCTGGCAGATCACCGCGCTTGAGTTGCGGACGCTGGACCAGGACACGCTGGAGCAGCACTACGGCGAGCACAAGGGCAAGCCCTTCTACGAGCCGCTGGTGGAGTTCATGGCGTCGGGTCCTGTCGTGGCGCTCGTCGTCGAGGGTGAGCGGGTCATCGAGGGTGTGCGCGCGCTCGCCGGACCCACCGACCCGATCGCCGCCGCGCCCGGCTCCATTCGCGGTGACTTCGGTGTGATCGTCCGGGAGAACCTGATCCACGCCTCCGACTCCGAGGAGTCCGCCGAGCGCGAGCTGAAGATCTTCTTCCCCGGCCGCGGCTGAGCGAGCGCCAGGACGTGACCGCCAGGGCATGACCGCCGGGACGTGACCGCGGCGGCGCGGGCGTCGGGCGTCGGGCGTAAGTATTCTGAGAATCTTTCTGAGGGGGCGTCAGCTCCGCTCGGGTGTCTGACCAGGGGCGGCCGTGGATTTACGGCCGTCCCGTGGCATATGCGTGCCGATCGGGGGAACGCGTACCCCCGATGGCCCGTCTCCAGGAGCGGGGCGGTGTCTCATCTGCTGACAATGGCGAAGACCCTCGCGCAGTGTTCGTGCAGGCGCGTCTACGATGGAAGCCTTCACGTCACTGCACCCAAACTCGCCGTCCTAAAAAGCCGTCAAAGCTCCACTTGGGAAGGCCAGACGAATCCTGATGGGGAACTCAATGTCGTTCATCGGCCGTGACATGGCTGTCGACCTCGGGACCGCCAACACGCTGGTGTACGTCAGGGGTCGCGGGATCGTACTCAACGAGCCGTCCGTCGTCGCGATCAACACCAACACCGGTGGAATCCTCGCGGTCGGCGCGGAAGCGAAGAAGATGATCGGGCGGACCCCCGGCAACATCGTTGCCGTGCGTCCGCTGCGCGACGGCGTCATCGCCGACTTCGAGATCACCGAGCGCATGCTCCGCTACTTCATCCTGAAGATCCACAAGCGGCGCTACCTCGCCCGCCCCCGTGTTGTCGTCTGTGTGCCCTCGGGCATCACGGGCGTCGAGCGCCGTGCCGTCATCGAGGCGTCGTCCCAGGCCGGGGCGCGCCAGGTGCACATCATCGAGGAGCCCATGGCCGCGGCCATCGGTTCCGGCCTGCCGGTCCACGAGGCCACGGGCAACATGGTGGTGGACATCGGCGGCGGCACCACGGAGGTCGCGGTCATCTCGCTCGGCGGCATCGTCACCGCCCAGTCCATCCGCGTCGCGGGCGACGAGCTGGACAACGCGATCATCCAGCACATCAAGAAGGAGTACTCGCTCCTTCTCGGTGAGCGGACCGCCGAACAGATCAAGATCACGATCGGCTCGGCGTACGACCTCGACAACGACGAACACACCGAAATCCGCGGCCGGGACCTGGTGTCCGGGCTGCCCAAGACCGTCGTCATCTCCGCGGCCGAGGTGCGCAAGGCCATCGAAGAACCGGTCAACTCGATCATCGACGCGGTGAAGACGACCCTCGACAAGTGCCCGCCGGAGCTCTCCGGCGACGTGATGGACCGCGGAATCGTTCTGACCGGCGGCGGAGCCCTGCTGCGCGGCCTGGACGAGCGGCTGCGCCGCGAGACCGGCATGCCGATCCACATCGCGGAGGACCCGCTGGACAGCGTCGCGCTCGGCGCCGGCAAGTGTGTAGAGGAGTTCGAGGCGCTCCAGCAGGTGCTGGACGCCCAGCCGCGCAGATGAGGTAACTCTTCGATTCCGCCGTACGAGATGAACCCCTCTCGTACGGCGGATCGTTGATATTCAGGCATAAGCTCCCCCATAACAGCCTCAACACCCCTGGCATTTCTGCTCGGGGTGCGTCCCTGTTGACGCGCCCCGGCCCATCCGGAACCCATTCCTGAACATTCCGACGAAGGAAGGCACGGCCGCCGCACGTGAGGGACACACGAGAGAGCCGGCTGCTCCTGGTGCTGCTGATCGCCATCGCGTTCGCCTTGATCACGGTGGACATCCGCGGTGGCGAGGATTCGCCGGTCGACGGTGCCCGGCAGGGCGCCGCCACGGTCTTCGGCCCGATCGAGAACGGGGTGGCGTCCGCGGTCGACCCCGTCGGCAACGCGATCGCGGCGGTCCGCGACTCCGACGACCGGCACGACCGCATCGCCCGGCTCGAGCACGACAACGCCGCGCTGAAGGCGAAGCTCGGCAGCGGCGACCGCAACAGCAGCCGCCTCAAGCAGCTCGACAAGATGCTGAAGACGGCAGGCGCCGGCCAGTACGGCATCAAGGGCGCCGAGGTCATCGCCATAGGAGCGGCCCAGGGCTTCTCCTGGACCGTGACCATCGACGTCGGCTCCAGCGACGGCATCACCCGCGACATGACCGTCCTCAACGGAGACGGACTGGTCGGGCGCGTCACCACGGTCGGCCCGAACACCGCCACCGTGCTGCTCGCCAACGACCCCGACTTCACCGTCGGCACCCGCATGGAGGCCACGGACGAACTCGGCTTCGCCTCCGGACAGGGCGACCGGCCGTTCCGCGTGGAGCTGCTCAACGGCAAGGCGAAGATCAACAAGGGCGACCGGCTGGTCACCTTCGGCTCGCAGGCCGACAAGCCGTTCGTGCCCGGCGTCCCCGTCGGTGTCGTCTCCCGTGTCGACCCGTCCGGCGGCGACCTGACCCGCACCATCTACGTCAAGCCGTTCGTCTCGTTCACGAAGCTCGACATCGTCGGGGTCGTCGTCGAGGCACCCCGCAAGGACCCGCGCGACGCCGTACTGCCGCCGAAACCCAAGCCAACGCCCACGCCGACGGTGACCGTGACGGTCACCCCCTCGGCGAACGTGCCCGTCGACGGCCAGCTGCAGTAGGAGCCCACTCCCCATGCGTTTCAACCGGATGCTGCTCTCCACCACCCTGGTGGTCGTCGCCCTCGTGATCCAGGTGAGCGTCCTCGCCCGGCTCCACCTCCCCGGTGCGGTCCCCGACCTGCTGCTGCTCACCGTGCTGGCCCTCGCCATGGTCTACGGCCATGTCAGCGGCGCCCTCATCGGCTTCGGCGCCGGTCTCCTCGCCGACCTCGCCCCGCCCGCCGACCACGCCGCCGGGCGCTACGCCCTCGTGCTGTGCGTCATCGGCTACCTCGCCGGGCTGGTCAAACCGGAGAACGGCCAGCTCAAGTCCGCGACCGGGCCGATGGCCGTGGTCGTCGCCGCCGCGATCGGATCCACCCTGCTGTACGCCGGTGTCGGCGCCCTCGTCGGCGACACCGCCGCCCGCCATGTGGGCCTCGGCGGCCTGCTGTTCTCCGCCGCCCTCTACGACCTGCTGCTCGCGCCGTTCGTGGTCCCGGGACTGATGGCGCTGGCCCGGCGCGCCGAGAACGATCCGCTCGCCGACACCAACTCCGGTGCCAAGACGGGCGACGTCTCCGCGGGCTGGCTGTCGTCCGGCACGGGCCTGCGCATCGGCAGCCAGCGCGGCGGACTGAGAGTGAAGGCCGCCAAGGCGCGGGTCGCCCGGGCGGGACGCATCAAGGGGGTCAAGCGGCTTTGAAGGCGCACCGGTTGGCGACCTGGTCACACAGGTTCACCGTGTACTCGTATGACTCGTACGCACACTGAGAGGGGGAGGCAGCAGCAGTGACCAACATCCCCGAGACCGGTCGGACCCCACGGGTCCAGATCCGACTCGTCGTCATCCAGATTCTCGTACTGTCCCTCCTCGGCACCCTCGGCGGACGCCTCTGGTACCTCCAGATCCGCAACGGCGACGAGTACGCCAAGGAAGCCTCGGGCAACCACGTCCAGCAGGTCGTCAGTCCTGCCGTACGCGGCTCGATCCTCGACGCCCGCGGCGTGCCGATCGCCGACAACGAGACCCGGCTCGTGGTCTCCGCCTCGCGCACCGACCTGCTGAAGATGAAGGACGACGGCGAGGCCGTCCTCACCAAACTCGCCGCCGTCCTCGGCCTGAAGGCCCAGGACGTCATGGAGAAGGTCCGCCTCTGCGACGCGAAGACGCCGCAGCCCTGCTGGAACGGCTCGCCCTACCAGCCGATCCCCATCACCGACGAGGCCACCCCCAAGCAGGCCCTCCAGATCCGCGAGCGCTCCGAGGACTTCCCCGGCATCACCGCCGAACCCGAGGCCGTACGCCGCTACGCCGCACCCGGCGGCGCCAACACCGCGCAGGTGCTCGGCTACCTCTCGCCCGTCACCGACGCCGAGATCACCAAGGCCGAGGACAGCGACTCGCCGTATCTGCGCTCCGACCAGGTGGGCCGCTCGGGCCTCGAGCGCCAGTACGACCAGGCGCTGCGCGGCAAGGCCGGCGTCACCCGCTACGAGGTCGACAACCTCGGCCGCGTCATCGGCCAGGCCGAGAGCGACGCCGCACAGCCCGGCTCGAACGTCGTCACCAGCATCGACGCCCGCGTGCAGAGCGTCGCCGAGTACGAGCTCAACGAGGCGATGAAGGTCGCCCGTACCGCGTTCGACAAGAACACCGGCGAGAACTACAAGGCGGACTCCGGGGCCGTCGTGGTGATGGAGGCCAAGACCGGCCGTGTCGTCGCCATGGCGTCCAACCCGTCGTACGACCCGAACGCCTGGGTCGGCGGCATCTCCGGCAAGGACTACGCCCAGCTCACCGGCAAGAGTTCCAACTATCCGCTGCTCAACCGCGCGATCCAGGGTCAGTCGGCCCCCGGCTCGATCTTCAAGGTCGTCCCCACGGCCGCCGCCATAAACGCGGGCTACTCCTTCAACGGCCCCTACGAGTGCTCCAGCTCGTACTCCATCGGCGGCCAGACCTTCAAGAACTTCGAGTCCAAGGGCTACGGACCGATCAGCCTCGGCCAGGCACTGGAGGTCTCCTGCGACACCGTCTTCTACCGCCTCTCGCACGAGGAGTGGAAGAAGGACGGCGGCATCGACCCGAAGGGCAAGCCGAACGACTGGTTCTACAAGACGGCCCACCAGTTCGGCCTCGGCGCCGAGACCGGCATCGACCTCCCGAACGAGGTCACCGGGCGCATCCCCGACCGCCAGTGGAAGGCGAGCTACTGGAAGGCCAACAAGGACGCCTGGTGCAAGTACGGCAAGAAGGGCGGCACGTACGCCGAGCAGATCGCGTACGAGAACTGCCTCGAAGGCAACAAGATGCGCGCCGGTGACTCCGTCAACTACTCCATCGGCCAGGGCGACACCCTCGTCACCCCGATCCAGATGGCCGCGATCTACGGAGCGATCTCCAACGGCGGCACCCTCTACGAGCCCACCGTCGGCAAGGCCGTCGTCAGCGCCGACGGCAAGACCGTCGAGGCGATCAAGCCGAAGGCGAACGGCAAGCTGCCGATGACGTCGAAGACGCGCGACGAGATAGACGAAGCCCTCGCGGGAGTCGCGACCCGCGGTACGGCCGCCTGGCGATTCGGCGGCTGGCCGCAGGACGAGATCCCGATGCACGCCAAGACGGGTACGGCCGAGGTCTACGGCAAGCAGACGACCTCGTGGTTCGCCACCTACACCAAGGACTACACGGTCGTCATGACCATCTCCCAGGGTGGTACGGGTTCCGGCGCCTCGGGCCCCGCCGTGCGCAACATCTACAACGCCCTCTACGGCGTCTCCGAGGACGGCAAGATCGACAACAAGAAGGCGCTGCTGCCCACCCCGCAGAAGAGCCTGCCGAAGGTCCAGTCCGACGGTTCGATCGACGCCCCGAAGATCGAGAAGTACGACCCGAAGAAGGAGCAGGCCAGCGAGACCGAGGCGCTCGGCGGGACGGACGGACAGCTCCCGGGAGCGACGACCTCCTCGCCGTCGGCCGAGAACCGTGACACGCGAAGGCGCAGGGCCCGGGGCCGAAGGTGCGGCGGGCGCAGGACGACCGGGACCCGGAGGTCGCTGACATGACCCTCGCCCCGAACAAGACGCGGAGACTCGCATGACCGGCGCGAACAACTTCTCCGTCTCCGGGTACGGACCCGAACGCGGCAGCCTGTCACGGCTGTTCGCCCGCGACTCGCTGGCCCGGCGGCTCGACTGGCCGATACTGCTCTCGGCCCTCGCGCTGTCGGTCATCGGCTCGGCCCTCGTCTACTCGGCGACCCGCAACCGCACCGAGATCAACCAGGGCGACCCGTACTACTTCCTGATCCGGCACCTCATGAACACCGGCATCGGCTTCGGCCTGATGGTCGGCACGGTCTGGCTCGGCCACCGCACCCTGCGCACCGCGGTCCCGATCCTGTACGGCCTCTCGGTCGCCCTGATCCTCGCGGTGCTGACCCCGCTCGGCGCCACGGTCAACGGCGCCCACGCGTGGATCGTGCTCGGCGGCGGCTTCTCCCTCCAGCCCTCCGAGTTCGTGAAGATCACGATCATCCTGGGCATGGCGATGCTCCTCGCGGCCCGGGTCGACGCGGGCGACAAGCCCTACCCCGACCACCGCACGGTCCTCCAGGCCCTCGGCCTGGCCGCCGTCCCGATGATGATCGTCATGCTGATGCCCGACCTCGGCTCCGTCATGGTCATGGTCATCATCGTGCTGGGCGTACTGCTCGCCTCCGGGGCCTCCAACCGCTGGGTGTTCGGACTGCTCGGCACGGGCGCGCTCGGCGCGATCGCGGTCTGGCAGCTCAAGATCCTCGACGAGTACCAGATCAACCGCTTCGCCGCCTTCGCCAACCCCGAGCTCGACCCGGCGGGCGTCGGCTACAACACCAACCAGGCACGGATCGCGATCGGTTCAGGCGGCCTCTTCGGCACCGGGCTCGGCAAGGGTTCGCAGACCACCGGCCAGTTCGTGCCCGAACAGCAGACGGACTTCGTCTTCACCGTCGCCGGCGAGGAACTGGGCTTCGCCGGAGC
Source organism: Streptomyces sp. NPDC050535 (assembly GCF_044457665.1). NCBI lineage: Bacteria > Bacillati > Actinomycetota > Actinomycetes > Kitasatosporales > Streptomycetaceae > Streptomyces > Streptomyces sp. NPDC050535. The sequence continues at coordinate 244,872 of NZ_JBITHE010000002.1, read as the reverse complement.
CGGACTGATCCTGCTGCTCATCGGCGTCATCCTGTGGCGCGCCTGCCGCATCGCCCGCGAGACGACCGAGCTGTACGGCACGATCGTGGCCGCCGGCATCATCGCCTGGTTCGCCTTCCAGTCCTTCGAGAACATCGGCATGACGCTCGGCATCATGCCGGTGGCGGGGCTGCCGCTGCCCTTTGTGTCGTACGGCGGCTCGTCGATGTTCGCGGTGTGGGTCGCCGTCGGGCTGTTGCAGTCGATCAGGGTGCAGCGGCCGATGTCCGCATAGGTGGATTCCGTGTGTCGCCCTACGAAACGTGAGGCGACACACAGAACAACGGCAAATGTGCCTCAGATAACAAGTTCGCACACATTGAGGACTGCCCCCGGCCCACGATCGCGTCTAGATTCGGTGCATGGCGGACACAAAGCGCGAGATCGAGCGGAAGTACGAGGGTCCCGCGGCCGAGGGTGACGCGGGCCTGCCGGAACTGATGGGCGTAGCGGGGGTCGCCTCCGTGGTCGACAAGGGCGTCGCCGAACTCGACGCCACCTACTACGACACCGCCGACCAGAGACTGGCCGCCGCCTCCCTCACCCTGCGGCGGCGCACCGGCGGCGAAGACGCGGGCTGGCACCTCAAAATCCCCGTCTCCGAGGGCGTACGCGACGAGATCCGGGCCCCTCTCTCCGACGACCTGCCCGGCTCACTGACCGGCCTCCTGCGCTCCCGGGTGCGCGACACCGAACTCGTCCCCCTCGTACGTCTGCGCACGGCCCGCGACGTCCGCCATCTCCGGGACGACTCCGGAGCCCTGCTCGCCGAGGTCAGCCTCGACCGCGTGCGCGCCGAGCGGCTCAGCGGCGGCGAGGGCACCGCCGAGTGGACCGAGATCGAGGTCGAACTCGCGGACGACGGCGACCCCGCCTTCCTCGACAAGGTCGAGAAGAAGCTCCGCAAGGCGGGTCTGGCCCGCTCGACGTCGGCGTCCAAGCTGGCGAAGGCGCTGGGGGAGACCGGTGAGAAGCGCGCTTCCTCCCCGCAGCCGCCGAAGTCCCCCGAGACCGCCGGTGACCACGTCCTGGCGTACGTCCTGGCCCAGCGCGACGCGATCGTCGAGCTGGATCCCGCCGTCCGGCGAGACCTCCACGACTCCGTGCACAGCATGCGGGTCGCCACCCGCCGGATGCGCAGCACGTTCCGCTCGTTCGGCAAGGTCCTCGACCGCACGGTCACCGACCCGATCGCCGTCGAGCTGAAGTGGCTGGCGGGCGAGCTGGGCGTCGACCGCGACCAGGAGGTACTCACCGAGCGGCTGACGCGGGCCGTCGACAACCTGCCGGGCGACCTGCTCGTGGGGCCGGTCCGCGCCCGGCTGGGCACCTGGTCGGATGCCCGCCGCGGCGGCTCACGGCGCGACCTGATCGCCGTACTCGACGGGCCGCGCTACCTCGACCTGCTGGCCGCGCTCGACGCGGTGGTCACGGATCCGCCGTTCCTCAAGGGGGCGGCGGGCGATCCGTCGCAGGTGATCGCCAAGGCCGTGCGCAAGGACTTCGAGAAGGTCTCCGACCTGATCGGTGAGGCTCTGGACCGTCCCACCGGCGCCGACCGCGACCTCGCGATGCACGAGGCCCGAAAGAAGGCCAAGCGCACCCGTTACGCGGCCGAGGCCGCCGGCCCCGCCCTGGGCAAGCCCGCCAAGGACCTGATCAGGTCGATGAAGTCCCTGCAGACCCTGCTCGGCGACCACCAGGACAGCGTGATGGCCCGCGAGGCCGTGCTCGACCTCGGGGCCCGGGCGCACGCGGCGGGGGAGAGCGCCTTCACGTACGGGGTGCTGTACGGCAGGGAGGAACAGCGGGCGACGGCTGCCGAGACGGCGCTGCCGGAGACCTGGCAGGCGGTCGAGCGGCAGGCCTCGGTCTGATCACGCCCCGCCCGGCGCCGGGGTCCGATCGCGCCCTCCGGGCGCGGCGCGGTGCGGGCGGTGGATCGGCGGTGCGGCGGGCGTCGCGGGCCGCGTTAGGCTGGATGGTCACCCCGGTAAGCCCATCCAGCTCACGAAGGTTCGCCAGATGCCAGCCGAATCGGTCTTCCCGCAGCTCGAAGCCCTGCTCCCGCATGTGCAGAAGCCGATCCAGTACGTCGGCGGAGAACTCAACTCCACGGTCAAGTCCTGGGACGCCTGCGACGTCCGCTGGGCGCTCATGTACCCCGACGCCTACGAGGTCGGGCTGCCCAACCAGGGCGTCATGATCCTCTACGAGGTACTGAACGAGCGCGAGGGCGTGCTCGCCGAGCGCACCTACAGCGTGTGGCCGGACCTGGAGGAGCTGATGCGCGAGCACCGGGTCCCGCAGTTCACCGTGGACAGCCACCGGCCGGTGAAGGCCTTCGACGTCTTCGGCCTGTCCTTCTCCACCGAGCTGGGCTACACGAACATGCTCACGGCCCTCGACCTGGCGGGCATCCCGCTGGAGTCGAAGGACCGCGGCCTCGACGATCCGATCGTCCTGGCCGGCGGTCACGCCGCCTTCAACCCGGAGCCGATCGCCGACTTCATCGACGCGGTGGTCATCGGCGACGGCGAGCAGGCCGTGCTCGACATGACGGACATCATCCGCGCCTGGAAGGCGGAGGGCCGGCCCGGCGGCCGCGAGGAGGTGCTGTTCCGCCTCGCGAAGACGGGCTCGGTCTACATCCCGGCGTTCTACGACGTCGAGTACCTCGCCGACGGCCGCATCGCACGCGTCGTACCGAACAGGTCGGGCGTCCCGTGGCGGATCAGCAAGCACACGGTGATGGACCTCGACGAGTGGCCCTACCCCAAGCAGCCCCTCGTCCCGCTCGCGGAGACGGTCCACGAGCGCATGTCGGTGGAGATCTTCCGCGGCTGCACCCGTGGCTGCCGGTTCTGCCAGGCGGGCATGATCACCCGCCCGGTGCGCGAGCGCTCGATCACGGGCATCGGCGACATGGTGGAGAAGGGCCTGAAGGCGACCGGCTTCGAGGAGGTCGGCCTGCTGTCGCTGTCGTCCGCGGACCACAGCGAGATCGGCGACATCGCCAAGGGCCTCGCGGACCGGTACACGGAGGACAAGATCGGCCTCTCGCTCCCCTCCACCCGCGTCGACGCCTTCAACGTGGACCTGGCGAACGAGCTGACGCGCAACGGCCGCCGCTCGGGCCTGACCTTCGCCCCCGAGGGCGGCAGCGAGCGCCTGCGCAAGGTCATCAACAAGATGGTCTCCGAGGAGGACCTGATCCGGACGGTCTCGACGGCCTACGGCAACGGCTGGCGCCAGGTGAAGCTGTACTTCATGTGCGGCCTGCCGACCGAGACCGACGAGGACGTCATGCAGATCGCCGACATGGCGATGAACGTCATCGCCGAGGGCCGCAGGGTCTCCGGCCAGAACGACATCCGCTGCACGGTGTCCATCGGCGGGTTCGTCCCCAAGCCGCACACCCCCTTCCAGTGGGCGCCCCAGCTCTCCGCCGAGGACACAGACGCCCGGCTGACCAAGCTCCGCGACAAGATCCGCGCGGACAAGAAGTACGGCCGCTCCATCGGCTTCCGCTACCACGACGGCAAGCCCGGCATCGTCGAGGGCCTGCTCTCCCGCGGCGACCGCCGCATCGGCGCCGTGATCCGCGCGGTCTACGAGGACGGCGGCCGCTTCGACGGCTGGCGCGAGCACTTCTCCTACGACCGCTGGATGGCCTGCGCCGAGAAGACCCTCCCCGCCTTCGGCGTCGACGTCGACTGGTACACCACCCGCGAGCGCACCTACGAGGAGGTCCTCCCCTGGGACCACCTCGACTCCGGCCTCGACAAGGACTGGCTCTGGGAGGACTGGCAGGACTCCCTCGACGAAACCGAGGTGGAGGACTGCCGGTGGACACCTTGCTTCGACTGCGGTGTCTGCCCTGCCATGGACACGACCATCCAAATCGGCCCCACCGGCAGGAAGCTGCTGCCGCTCACGGTGAACAAGCCCGCGGTGAGCGGGCACACGCACTGACGTGAGTAACGCCTCCACCACCTCCTGAAGGCTTTTCCCCTGCCCACTCCGACTCCGAGGCGGAGTGGGCCCTGAGGGGCCGCCGACATCCCACGAGGGGCTCGTTCGCGATGGCTGTCGCCTGAGTGGCTGCGCTCGGTTCGCGGGGTGCTCCCTGGCTTCCTAACGTGGCGATATCCGCTACGGAGGAGGCAGCCATGCCAGCAAGCGAGCCGCCTCCGGAGAGTGGGCGTCTCCCGCAGGCACGACCCCGCCGCAGAAGAAACGGCGGGGTCGTGCCTGTCTCTGGGGGTGCGCCGGCGCCCTGGCCGCGGTGATCGTCATCGTGGTGGTTGTGCTGGTGATCGCGATGGGGGACAGCGATGAGAACACCACACCTGCGCCCGGTAGGACCACCGCCGACGCGACGCCGCGAGAGAAGACGCGGGAATCCGGGGGCGAGCGAGCGGACCTCGTCACCTTCCGGCTGGACGATCGCTCAGCAGCCGGTATCACCAATATCTGGGCCGTTTGGACGATCAAGAACAGCAGCGGCGAGAAGTCGGACTACTCATGGGACTGGGAGGCGGTCGGCGCCGACGGTGTCCGGCTGACGAACGGGTCTCAGTTGGACACCGACGTGCAACCCGGCCAGACCGCCCAGGGTGAGTACCCCACCACGCTCAAGAGCGTGAAGGGCGTCAAGCTCAACATCACCAGCTTCGACCGCACTGCCAGCTACTGAGAGCGGCTCCACCCTTTCAAGAGGGGGAGGGCGGCACCGCATCCAGATGCCGTGCTGACGCGTCTACCTCGATATGAACCTGGAGAAAACGCCCGGTGAGGGGCCCGCGCCTCAGGCGGGGGCCGAGGGGTGTCTCGTGGTCGCGATCCGGATCCCGGTGCGGATCGTGGTGCTCGTGCTGGTGGTGCCGGTACGGATGGTGTGGGACGCGCTGGTCGTCGGGGGCCGGTTCCTGCGCGACCACGCGCTGCGGCCGGTGGGGTGGGCGCTGGCCTGGGTGGCGTGGGCGGTGTGCGTCTGGCCGTTCGTGACGGCGTGGCGGTATGCCGTCGTGCCGGTCGGGAAGGGCCTCGGACGGCTCGGGTACGTACTCGGACACGTGCTGGTCGTGGCGCCGCTGATGTGGCTGTACCGGACCGTGCTGACGCCGGTCGGGCACGCGGTCGCCATGGCCCTCCTGGCGACTGGGGCCGGCCTCGGCTGGGTGTTCCGGGGGATCGGAGCCGGCCTCGGATGGGTGTACGTGCGGGTGCTCACACCCGTCGGGCACGTGATCGCCCGGCTGGGCCGGGGGATCGGCGCGGTGCTCGCGGCCGTCGGGATCGGGGCGTACGCCACTGTCGCCTGGCTGGTGCGGTATCTGCTCGTCGTGCCGGGGAAGTGGCTGTACGAGCGGGTCCTCGCGCCCGTCGGGAGGGGGGTCGCCTGGGTCGTACAGGGGCTGGCGTGGATCGTACGGATGATCTTCGCCGGGATCGGGGTCGCGGGCTACTGGATCCTGCGGGTACTGCTGGTGCTGCCCGCGCTCGCCGTGTGGCGGTGGGTGCTCGTGCCGGTCGGGCGCCTGCTGGCCGTCGTCGGGCGGGAGGTCGGTGCGGCGCTCGGGCACGCCTGGCGGGTCGCCGGGTACCTCTCGCTCGCGGTCGGGCGGTTCCTCGGGCGACTCTTCCGGTGGATCTTCGTCGAGCCGGTGCGCTGGGCCTACCGGACCGTGCTGACGCCCGTCGGGCATGTCGTCCGCGACGCGGTCCTGCGCCCCGCGGCCGAGGCCGCGCGCGGCGTGCGACGGGTGACCCGGCAGGCTCTCGCGGCCGCCCGGGACTCCGCCCGGCAGGCCCGCGCCGACTTCCGGCGGATGGTCTTCGGATCGCCCAGAGAGCCGCTGCCGGTCCCGCGAGAGCCCGCACCCGCCGTTCTCGCATCGTCCCGTCGGGAACCGGGAGCGGACGAGACACGTACTCTAGACAGCAGTAGAACCGCACTCACGAAGGACTGAACGACACTGGGCAAGCGACAGCCCGAAGGCCCGCCGCCCGCACTCGCGGTGCAGCGCATCCGACTGCGCTACACCAAGCGCGGCCGCCTCCGGTTCACCAGCCACCGCGATTTCCAGCGCGCCTTCGAGCGTGCGTTGCGCCGTGCCGAGGTACCGATGGCGTACTCGGCGGGGTTCACGCCGCATCCGAAGGTGTCGTACGCCAATGCCGCACCCACCGGCACGGGCAGTGAGGCGGAGTATCTCGAGATCGCGCTCACCGAGGCGCGTGACCCGGACAAGCTGCGGGATCTCCTCGACGAGTCGCTGCCCACCGGGCTCGACATCACCGAGGCGGTCGAGGCGCGGACGTCCGGGCTCGCAGACCGCCTCACCGCTTCCGTCTGGGAGCTGCGCCTCGACGGCGTGGACCCGGCAGAGGCGGAGCGCGCGGTCGAGGCCTTCAACGCGGCGGATGCCGTCGAGGTGCGGCGCAAGGCCAAGAACGGCTGGCGGACGTTCGACGCCCGCGCCGCCGTGGCCGGCCTCGAGGTGGCGAGCGGTGCGGCAAGCCGTGAACCGAGCCCTGAAGCACACGGTGAGACGACCGCAGAGACGACCGGTGAGACGAACAGTCCACAGGCTGATAGGTCCAGCGACCAGGCTTGTGCGATACTGCGGCTGGTTGTTCGGCACGTGACGCCTGCCGTTCGACCCGACGACGTCCTGTCCGGTCTTCGCGCCGTGGCCGACCTGGCGCCGCCGGTCGCCGCTTCGGTGACCAGGCTGGCGCAGGGGCTGTTCGATGAAGAGACCGGCACGGTGACCGACCCGCTCGCGCCCGACCGCGAGGCAGTCACGGCCGCCCCAGCCGATCGCTCCGGGGTCGCCCCAGCTGCCGTCGCGAAGGTGCTGGTGCCGGAAGGTCCCGCGTAAGGACAGATGTCGTAGCACCGCCCTCGTACTCGGGAGCCACCTGGGTCGGGCAGTGCACCGACCACAAGACTTTCGCCAGGCCGTACGCACAAATGGCGTACGGAACCGGCGAGACAGGACACAGAGAGCTCCCGTGCGGCGCCCGCGCCCCGGACGGCGGCACCGCGCATCGCGCGAGCCGCGGACGTCACCGGCACTGCCGGACCAGGCGCGGCGCCCCGGGAGCCTGACGGGAGATCCACCCGCATGCTCGAACCGACCGAACCCACCGAGGGTTCCGACAACAACAACACCCCCAGCGACACTCTGCCGCCGCGGCGCCGCCGCCGTGCGGCGTCGCGCCCCGCCGGCCCGCCCACGGGCGCCGCCGAAGCCGGGGCCGAGACCGCCGCGCCGGCCGAACCGGCCGTGGCGTCCGCCGAGCTCCCCGAGGAGGCGGACGAGACAGCAGCGGTCGAGGAGACGGCTGCCGTCGAGGAGACCGGGACGGTGGCCGAAGCCACCGAGGACGCCGCTCCGCGTCGTGCCCGTCGGCGTGCCACCCGTCGGGTGTCCGCGCCCGCCGGTGCGCCCGGGACGGCAGACGCGGCCGAGGCCGCGGAGAGCGCGGTGCCCGCGGTGACGGCTGAGGCCGTGCCCGCCGAGACCCTCGCTCCCGCCCCCGCCGGTGCCGTGGAAACCGACGAGTCCGCTTCCGCCGGTCGCCCGCGCCGTCGTGCGACCCGCCGCGCCTCCGCGCCCAGCGGCGCGCCCAGGGCGGCCGAGGCAGCGCAGGCCGCCGAGGCCGTCGAGGAGCCGGTGACCGCCGCCGTCGTGGAGGCCGCCCCGGCCGAGACCGCCGCCGTCGTCGAGCCCCAGGACACGGACGCCGCTCCCGCCGCCGAGGAAGCCGCCCCCCGTCGCAGCACCCGCCGTCGCGCCACCCGGCGCGTCTCCGCACCCGCCGGTGAGCCCGAGGGCGACACCGTCGACGAGCGTGTGGAGGCGCCCGTGACCAGCGAGACCCAGCCCGAGGAGCCCGCGCGGACCGAGTCCGTGCAGGCCGGGCCCGCGCAGGCCGAGTTCACCCAGACCGAGGACGAGACGCCGCGCCGCGGCCGCCGTCGCGCCACCCGCAAGGCCGCCGTCGGTTTCTCCGCGCCCGCCCCCAAGGAAGCCGAGTCGGCGCGGAAGCCCGTGCGCCCGGCCGTCGCCGTGTTCCGGGCGCCGGTGTTCGCCGAGCCGATGTTCCAGACGCCGGAGCGGGCCGCCGCCGCGGCTGCCGCAGAGGCGGCGGACGAGCCCGAGGAAGTCGTCGAGACGCCGGTGGCCCCCGAGGCTCCGCGGGCTCGTGAGGTCGTCGTGATCCCCGAGACCGTCGAGGCCGTCGAGGAGGAGACGGGGCCGCGTCGGCGCCGTCGCCGCCGGGCCGTCGAGGAGCCCGTCGCACCCGAGCCCGTCATCGACGAGGTGGAGGAGCCCGAGGACGCCGATTCCGCCGAGGACGCCGTCGACGGTGATGACGGTGACGAGGAGTCCGCGGGCTCCCGGCGCCGGCGCCGCCGTGGTGGCCGTCGCCGTCGTCGTGGTGAGTCCGCCGAGTCGGACGGCGAGTCCGGCGACGACGACTACGCCGCCGACCAGGCGCAGCACGACACCGAGGACAGCGCCGAGCAGGCGGAGGACGACTCCGAGGAGGGCGACGAGCGCGAGGAGCCGGGCGGCTCGAGCAGCAGCCGGCGCCGCCGTCGCCGTCGCCGTCGCGCCGGGGACTCGGGCACCGAGGCCGAGACGACCGAGAGCGACCCCGAGCGCACCGTGGTCAAGGTCCGCGAGCCGCGCAGCAGCAAGCGGGACGAGCACCCGTCCGACGAGGTGCAGTCCATCAAGGGCTCGACCCGCCTCGAGGCCAAGAAGCAGCGCCGCCGTGAAGGCCGCGAGCAGGGCCGCCGCCGCGTTCCGATCATCACCGAGGCCGAGTTCCTGGCCCGCCGTGAGGCCGTCGAGCGGGTGATGGTCGTCCGCCAGAGCGGCGAGCGCACCCAGATCGGCGTCCTCGAGGACAACGTGCTCGTCGAGCACTACGTCAACAAGGAGCAGTCGACCTCGTACGTCGGCAATGTCTACCTCGGCAAGGTGCAGAACGTCCTGCCGTCGATGGAGGCCGCCTTCATCGACATCGGCAAGGGCCGCAACGCCGTGCTGTACGCCGGTGAGGTCAACTTCGAGGCGCTGGGCATGGCCCACGGGCCGCGCCGTATCGAGAGCGCGCTGAAGTCCGGTCAGTCGGTGCTCGTACAGGTCACGAAGGACCCGATCGGCCACAAGGGCGCCCGCCTCACCAGCCAGGTGTCCCTCCCCGGCCGCTACCTGGTCTATGTGCCCGAGGGCTCGATGACCGGCATCAGCCGCAAGCTGCCCGACACCGAGCGCGCCCGCCTGAAGACCATCCTCAAGAAGATCGTCCCCGAGGACGCGGGCGTCATCGTGCGCACCGCCGCCGAGGGCGCGAGCGAGGACGAGCTGCGCCGTGACGTCGAGCGGCTCCATGGGCAGTGGGAGGACATCCAGAAGAAGTCGAAGAGCGGCGGCAGCTCGAACGCGCCGACTCTGCTGTACGGCGAGCCGGACATGACCGTCCGCGTCGTCCGCGACATCTTCAACGAGGACTTCACCAAGGTCATCGTCAGCGGTGAGGAGGCGTGGGAGACCATCCACGGATACGTCGCCCATGTCGCGCCCGACCTGACCGACCGGCTGTCGAAGTGGACCTCCGAGGTCGACGTCTTCGCGACGTACCGGATCGACGAGCAGCTGATGAAGGCGCTGGACCGCAAGGTCTGGCTGCCCAGCGGCGGTTCGCTGGTGATCGACAAGACCGAGGCGATGATCGTCGTCGACGTCAACACCGGCAAGTTCACCGGTCAGGGCGGCAACCTCGAAGAGACCGTCACCAGGAACAACCTGGAGGCGGCCGAGGAGATCGTGCGCCAGCTGCGGCTGCGCGACCTGGGCGGCATCGTCGTCATCGACTTCATCGACATGGTCCTGGAGTCCAACCGGGACCTGGTGCTGCGCCGTCTCCTGGAGTGCCTGGGACGCGACCGTACGAAGCACCAGGTGGCGGAGGTGACCTCGCTGGGCCTGGTCCAGATGACGCGCAAGCGGGTCGGACAGGGTCTGCTGGAGTCCTTCTCCGAGACCTGTGTGCACTGCAACGGCCGCGGTGTCATCGTGCACATGGAGCAGCCGACCTCCGCCGGAGGCGGCGGCAAGCGCAAGAAGCGCGGCCGGGGCGGTTCCGAGCAGGAGCACACGCACGACCACGACCACGAGATCCTGACCACGGAGACCGCCGAGGCCGAGGCCCTGGACGAGGTCGAGAGCGAGGCCGAGCTCGCTGCCGAGGTCGCCGCGCCGGTCCCGTTCGCCCAGGCTGCCCTATCGGAGTTTGTGCCCGACGAGGACCTCTACAGCAGTGCCGCCGAGGCGGAGGCCGCGGCCTCCCGTGGGCGTCCGCGCCGCCGGGCGACCCGGCGCGCGTCGGCTCCGGCCGGTGCGCCCAAGGGCGAGGAGAGGGCCCCCCGGGGCCGGCGTGAGGAGCGGGCGTCCAAGTCCCGCGAGGCCGCCGAGGCCGAGCCGGTCGCGGTCGAGGACCCGGTCGTCGAGGCCCCCGTCGCCGAGGTGCCGGCCGCTCAGGCGCCCGAGGCCCCCGTCGTCGCCGTACAGCAGGAGGACGAGGCCGCTCCCAAGGGCCGTACGCGCCGTCGTGCGACCCGGAAGGTGTCCGCACCGGCCGGTTCGCCCAGGGCCGCGGAAGAGGCCGCTGTGACGGTCACCGAGCCGGTCGCGGCGCCTGTCGTGGAGGAGCCGAAGGCCGAGCCCGTCGTGGAGCGGGCGGCCGAGGTGTCCGTCGAGAGCGCGGCCCCGGCCCGCCCGCGCCGTCGCGCCGTCCGCAAGGCCACCGCGCCCACCGCGTCCGAGGACGCGGCCGTCACGGTCGTCCCGTCGGTCGCGGCGGAGACGGTGACCGAGGTGGCGGAGGCCGACGCCGAGGCTCCGGCCAAGAAGGCGGCCGCGCGCAAGACCGCCAAGAAGGCGACCGCGAAGAAGGCCGCCGTCAAGAAGACCGCGGCGGCCAAGAAGACGGTCGCCAAGAAGACCACGGCGAAGAAGACGACCGCGAAGAAGGCGGCGTCGAAGAAGACGGCGGCGGCCGAGCAGCAGGAGCAGTCGACGGTGTCCGCGGTCACGGAGGACTGACCGACTCCCTCCCGCGCGCCCCGAGTCAAGGGGCACCCGAACGGCGGTGGGCCCCCCCCGGGGGCCCCGGCGGGGCCCCCCCCGGGGGGGGGGGGGGCGGGGGGCCCCCGGTGGCGGGGGGGCCCCGGGGGGGGGGCGGGGGTT
>NZ_JBITHE010000002.1:229050-233547 GCF_044457665.1 Streptomyces sp. NPDC050535 | reverse complement strand
CTCCCCCCCCCCCCCCCCCCCCCCCCCCGCGGCCCGCCCCCCCCCCCCCGGGGGGGGGCCCCCCCCGGGCCCCCCGGGGGCCCCCCACCGCCGTTCGGCGTCGTGCGCGGGGTCCCGCGTTTCGCGTGGTGCCCGCGGGGCCTGGCAGGGGATTGGGCGGGTGTGCCGACCACGTCTTTTCCGGCCGCCAACCGTCATTCGGCGATCGCATAGGTGAACGCCATGTGAATCAGTGATGCACCGCACGGCTAGGATGAGGGATGACATTGTCATCAAACTAAGACATAGCGGGATTATCTTCCCGTACGAACAAAGTAGCTGGGGGCAATACGTGAAGGCACTCGTTCTCTCCGGGGGAGCGGGCACCCGCCTCCGCCCGATAACCCACACCTCGGCCAAGCAGCTGGTGCCGGTCGCCAACAAGCCGGTGCTGTTCTACGGCCTGGAGGCGATCGCCGAAGCGGGCGTCACCGAGGTCGGCATCGTTGTCGGCGACACCGCGGACGAGATCCGCGAGGCGGTGGGAGACGGCTCCCGATTCGGGATCGAGGTCACCTACATCCCGCAGGACGCGCCGCTGGGGCTCGCGCACGCCGTGCTCATCGCCCAGGACTTCCTCGGCGACGACGACTTCGTCATGTACCTCGGGGACAACTTCATCGTCGGGGGCATCGCCCCTCTGGTGGAGGAGTTCCGTGCCGAGCGGCCCGACGCGCAGATCCTGCTGACCCGGGTCCCCAACCCCACCTCCTTCGGTGTCGCGGAGCTCGACGCCGACGGCCTGGTGGTGGGCCTGGAGGAGAAGCCGAAGGAGCCGAAGAGCGATCTGGCGCTGGTGGGCGTGTATCTGTTCACCGCCGCGATCCACGAGGCCGTCCGCTCCATCGAGCCCTCCTGGCGCGGCGAGCTGGAGATCACGCACGCCATCCAGTGGCTGATCGACGAGAAGCGCGACGTCCGCTCCACCACGATCTCCGGCTACTGGAAGGACACCGGCAACGTCACCGACATGCTGGAGGTCAACCGGTCCGTCCTGGAGACCGTGGACCCGGTGAACGCCGGCACGGTGGACGAGGACAGCGAGATCATCGGCCGGGTGCGCATCGAGGCCGGGGCCCGCGTCAGCGGCAGCCGGATCGTGGGACCCGCGATCATCGGCGCCGGCACGGTGATCAGCGACGCGTACATCGGTCCGTTCACCTCCGTCTCCGAGGACTGCCGGATCGAGGACAGCGAGATCGAGTACTCCATCGTGCTGCGCGGCTCCTCCGTGACCGGCGTGCGCCGGGTGGAGGCCTCGCTGATCGGCCGCGATGTCGAAGTCACTCCCGCTCCCCGCAACCCCTCGGCCCACCGGCTCGTGCTCGGTGATCACAGCAAGGTGCAGATCTCCTCATGACGACCGCTGCTTCCCCCGCTCGCCCGACCCGGATCCTGGTGACCGGCGGCGCCGGTTTCATCGGCTCCCACTACGTCCGTACGCTGCTCGGCCCGCAGGGACCCGGTGACGTCTCGATCACCGTCCTGGACAAGCTGACGTACGCGGGCAACCCGGCCAACCTCGACGAGGTGCGCGAGCACCCCGGATTCGCCTTCGTGCAGGGCGACATCTGCGACCCCGAGCTGGTCGGCAAGCTGATGGCCGAGCACGACGAGGTGGTGCACTTCGCCGCCGAGTCGCACGTCGACCGTTCCATCGACGGCGGCGCCGAGTTCGTCCGTACGAACGTGGTCGGCACCCACACGCTCATCGACGCCGCGCACCGGGCCGGCATCAGGACCTTCGTGCACATCTCCACCGACGAGGTCTACGGCTCGATCGACGAGGGCTCCTGGCCCGAGACCCACCCGCTGGAGCCCAACTCGCCCTACTCCTCGGCGAAGGCCTCCAGCGACCTGATCGCGCTGTCCTACCACCGCACCCACGGCCTCGACGTGCGCGTGACCCGCTGCTCCAACAACTACGGGCACCACCACTTCCCCGAGAAGGTCATCCCGCTCTTCGTGACCAACCTCCTCGACGGCAAGAAGGTCCCGCTGTACGGCGACGGCGGCAACGTCCGCGACTGGCTGCACATCGACGACCACGTCCAGGGCATCGACCTGGTCCGCACCAAGGGCCGCGCGGGCGAGGTCTACAACATCGGCGGCGGCACCGAGCTCTCCAACAAGGAGCTCACCGGGCTGCTCCTGGCGGCGTGCGGCGCCGACTGGGAGACCAGCGTCGAGTACGTCGAGGACCGCAAGGGCCACGACCGGCGGTACTCGGTGGACTGCACGAAGATCCGCGAGGAGCTGGGATACGTGCCGCGCAAGAGCTTCGAACAGGGGCTGGCGGAAACGGTTCAGTGGTACCGCGACAACCGCGCGTGGTGGGAGCCGCTGAAGGAGCGGGCCGCCCTGTGAGCGACACCCGGAACTGGCTGGTGACCGGCGCGGGCGGGATGCTCGCGCAGGACGTCCTGGCCCGGCTCGCCGACGCCGGGATCCCGGCGGTCGCGGTCGCCCGCACCGACCTGGACATCACCGACCCCGCCGCCGTGCGGGCCGTCCTCGCCGAGCACCGCCCGGCCGTCGTGGTCAACTGCGCCGCCTGGACGGCCGTGGACGACGCGGAGACCCGCGAGGACGACGCGCTGCGGATCAACGGCGACGGCGCGCGCCACCTCGCCGAGGCGTGCCGCGAGTCGGACGCCGTACTCCTGCACGTCTCCACGGACTACGTCTTCCCCGGCGACGCCGACAAGCCGTACGCCGAGGACGCCCCGACCGGCCCGCGCGGCGCGTACGGCCGCACCAAGCTGGCCGGCGAACAGGCGGTCCTCTCGACGCTTCCCGGCAGCGGTTTCGTGGTCCGTACGGCCTGGCTGTACGGGGCGGGCGGCGGCAACTTCGTCCGTACGATGATCAAGCTGGAGGGCGTCAAGGACAGCCTGGACGTCGTCGACGACCAGCGCGGCCAGCCCACCTGGACCGTCGACCTCGCCGACCGCCTCGTCCGCCTCGGCCGGGCCGCCCTCGCGGGTACCGCACCGGCCGGCGTCTACCACGGCACCAGTGGCGGCGAGACGACCTGGTTCGGGCTCACCCGGGAGATCTTCCGGCTGCTGGGCACGGACCCCGCGAGGGTCCGTCCGACCACCAGCGCGGCGTTCGTACGCCCGGCGCCCCGGCCCGCGTACAGCGTGCTGGGCCACGACCGGTGGACGGCGGCGGGCATCGAGCCGATCCGCGACTGGCGCGAGGCCCTGACCGAGGCGTTTCCCGCGCTGCTCGCGGCGGAGCGGGGCTGACCGGACGCACGTCCCGGCCGGGTCCAGCCTTCGGGCGGGACCCGGCCGCTTTCCGTGCGACCCAGGAGGACGACCTCGACCTCGGACCCGGCATATCCGGGGAGCGGAACGGCTATGGTCCGGCCGGATGAGGCACGGATTTTCCGGTCGGCGGGCAGGTAAATTTGTGGTGAACTTCCAAGAAAGGTTACGCCCGAGCCTTCGGATGAGTAACTTCGCCGAGAACAAGGACAACAGCCAGAATCCGTCGAAAGGCCGCTTCAGTGGACCGTCATGAACTCCTGCGTGGACTGCACCGCGTCTACCGTCCGCGAAACTACCTGGAGATCGGCGTCAACGACGGCCGCAGCCTGGCACTTTCGCGCGTCGCGTCGGTCGCGATCGACCCCGCCTTCAAGGTGGTGACGTCGATCAGCTGCGACGTCCACCTGGTCCAGTCGACCAGTGACGACTTCTTCGCCCGCAAGGACCCGCTGGTCCACCTGCGCCGCGGCCGCAACCCCTTCCGCGCCCTCGCCCGCAAGGACCCGATGGGGATGCTCGGCGGCGATCCCAAGCTGGAGCTGGCCTTCATCGACGGCATGCACCTCTTCGAGTACGCGCTGCGCGACTTCATGAACGTGGAGCGCCACTCGCGCTGGTCGAGCGTGATCGTGCTCGACGACATGCTGCCGCGCGACGTCGACGAGGCGGCCCGCGACCGGCACACCAAGTTCTGGACGGGCGACGTCTACAAGCTGGTGGCCGTCCTGCGGAAGTACCGCCCCGACCTGACGGTGCTGGAGGTCGACACCGCGCCGACCGGTGTCGCGGTGGTCTTCGGGGCCGACCCGGACAACACCGTGCTCAAGGACTCGTACGACGAGATCATCAAGGAGTACGTCGTTCCGGACCCGCAGGCGGTCCCCGAAGAGGTGCTCGTGCGCAAGCACGCCGTACAGCCCGAGGCGTTGCTGCGGGCCGACTTCTGGCCGGCGCTGACCCGGGCCCGCAACCTGCGCCGCTCGCGCTCGGGCTTCGCTCCGCTGCGTCAGAAGATCGCGGCGCTGGGCGGCTGAGCGGACAGCGGCAGACACCAGGAGGGGGGGCCCCGGGGCCCCGGGGGCCGGGGGGCCCCCCCGGGGGGGGGGGGCGGGCCGGGCCCCCCCCCCCCCCCCCCCCGCAGCCCCCCCCGGGGGACAGACCCCCCCCCGCCGGCGCCGGG
>NZ_JBITHE010000002.1:0-229040 GCF_044457665.1 Streptomyces sp. NPDC050535 | reverse complement strand
GGGGCGGGCCGGCGCCGCGGGCGCCGTGCGGGGGGGGGGGGGGGGGGGGGGGCGCCCCCCCCCCCCCCCGGGGGGGCCCCCCCCGCGCCCCCCCCCCCCCCCCCCCCCCCTCCTGGTGTTCTCGGACGCGTTCCCCGCTGTCAGCCGCGCAGCCGCTCGGCATACGCCTGGCAGGCCGCGTAGGAGGGCAGCAGGCCCTGTGCCTCGGCCTCGGCCAGGGTCGGCGCCGCGGAGTCCTTCTCGGACAGCACGGGCGTCAGGCCCGTCGGCCAGGCGATGCCCAGCTCGGGGTCGAGCGGGTGGATGCCGTGCTCGCGCTGCGGGGCGTATCCCTCGGAGCAGAGGTAGACCACGGTCGCGTCGTCGGTCAGCGCCATGAAGGCGTGCCCGAGGCCCTCGGAGAGGTACACGGAGTGGTGGTCGGCGTCGTCCAGCCGCACGGCCTCCCACTGCTTGTACGTGGGGGAGCCGGTGCGGATGTCGACGATGACGTCAAGTACCGCGCCGCGTACGCACTTCACGTACTTGGCCTGGCTCGGCGGCACGTCCGCGAAGTGGATGCCGCGCAGCGTGCCGCGGCTGGAGACCGAACAGTTGGCCTGCGCCAGGTTCAGACCGTGGCCGGTGGACTCGGCGAAGTCCGCCCCCTTGAACCACTCGTGGAAGCTCCCGCGATCGTCTGGGAAGATCTTCGGTTCGTGCACCCAGGCGCCCGCGATGCTGAGCTCCCGCATGGTGATCACATCCTCAACTGTGGTGCGTGTATTGCTTGTCCCGCGTGTACGTGGTGCGCGGCCGGTCAGCCGACCAGCTTGGCCGCGAGCTTGCGGAGCTTCTTGCGGGCAGGGGCGGGGAGCCTGCGCACGACCGGACCGCCGACGGCGCGCAGTCCGCGCCGGACGACCGACCTGCGGTGCTTGCGCACCTCCGCCGTCACGACCTCGGGGTCCACGACCGCGAGATCGTCGCCGAGCCGCAGCCGTCCGGTGCCGGTGACCGTGACCCGGCAGAGCGGCAGGGCCTCGCCCTTGGCGCCGTCCAGCCTCACCGAGAGGTTCCAGACGCCGGTCGTCGCGGCCGGGGCGCGCTCCGGGAGCGGGAGGTGGACCCGGCCGGCGACATGACGGGTCCGCGCGGGCAGCGTGTGCTTCGCGCCGCCTTCCTCGGAACTCAGGACCAGCTCGACGTTCAGCGGGCCGGCCGCGGCGCGGGTGAAGATGTCGAGCCGGAGTTCCGGCTTGCTGCCGGGCATCCGCAGCACGGGGCGGCCCTCGAGGTACGTCGCCATCTTCTTGGCGCGGCGCTCGACGTCGAAGGTGAGGTTGCCGTGCGGGTCGGTGAAGTACGGGATGACCGGGCGGACGGTGGAGCCGAGCAGCGCGGGCAGGCAGTCGGCGTCGACGTGTGCCGCGCGGTCGGCGCCCAGCCGGGCCTTGCGGACCACACCGAGACCGCGGACCGGCACCCAGATGTCCCAGAAGCCGCGGGAGACCGGGCCGCGGCCCTTGCCGCCCTGGGGGTTGACCTTGCCGGAGCCGCGCAGGACGACCTCGCAGGCGTCGTCGCCCAGGTCCTCGACGGTGGCGGTGAACTCGGCGGGGCAGGACCACTCGACGGCCGTCTCGCGGTTGCGCATGGACATCTCGGCCTTGAAGCCGTCCATCTCGTCCGTGACGTCGACCAGTTCGCCGTCACCCAGCAGGTCCTGGGTGAACTCCGGATGCAGGAAGATCCGGCCGTCGCGGCGCAGCAGCTTGAGCGGTTCGCCGTCCTCGCCGTGCACCAGCCGGACGGTGACGCTCACGGACATCCTGCCGTCGGGCTGCCAGCCGACGTTCTCCAGCCGGGCGGCGCCCTTGATGGAGGCGGCGAAGCGGGCGATCCGCAGCAGGCCCTGGCGGTCGTCACGGCGCAGCAGCGTGGACCGGACGCGGGTGAGCGCGCCGAGCCCGTCGTGCACTCCGTCGCCCATGAAGTCCTTGGCCAGCGGCTGGATGGCGTCGCACATCTCGTCGAGGTAGGCCGCGTCGTACTTCAGTACGGAGGGCTCGCTGAGCCTGCCGAGCATCTCGACCCGGTAGAAGCGCCGGAGCAGCAGGTCCCGGAAGTCCCCGGGCTCGGTGTTGGCGACCACGACGTCGAGGACCTCGCGGAGGTTCCCGTAGTAGCCGGACGGGACGATCTTCGCGGATCCCGCGTTGTTCCCGTCGTCGCGCTTCGAGTAGTAGTAGCAGGTGTAACTGCCCAGAATGGAGACGACCTCGGCGGGGAAATACGCCTCCATCATGTACAGCTGGTCCTCCAGGCGCCGCTTTCCCTCGGGATAGGCGATCTTGTTCTCGCGGAGGAACTCGGTGCGGAACATCTTGTGCGGCGTGAGGCTGTCGTACAGCGGGGCGTCCTGGAGGGTGCACTTCTCGCGGTCCAGGCGGAAGACGCCGTGCGGGACACCGCGGAAGTTGCTGGCCACCTTGCCGATGACGATGTCGGAGCCGTTGCGGTGCCCCATGTCGTACATCCGGCGCAGGGCGTCGGAGGCGAGGTAGTCGTCCTGGTCGAGGAACTGGACGTACTCTCCCGCGGCCTCGCTCACGCCGATGTTCCGGGGTTTGCCGGGCCAGCCCGAATTCGGTATGTGGATGACCCGGAAATGCGGGTGTTCCTCGGCGAGGGCGTCCAGTTCGGCAGGTGTTTCGTCGGTCGAGCCGTCATCGACGAAGAGAACCTCGAACTCCTCGGCGGGCAGGCTCTGCCGCAACAGTGAGTCGATGCACGGCTTGATGTACTTCCCGGGGTTGTAGACCGGGATGATGACGCTCACCTTGGTCGGCATGTACTTGTACCTGTCTCCTGTCGGACGCCCTGAGGGGGTGGCCATCTTGTGTATGGCGGGTGGCCGTCACGTGTATGGCTGGAGTCACAGCGTATCCGCAGGGGTTTCGGGTACAAAGACGAGTTGTGGTGTCGCGCGCTCGGTGCCCCGCGGGGGCGGACCGGCCCGGTTTGACCGGGCCTGGAGCGCCCCGTAACCTTGACCCTCGGTGTGTCTCTGTGCACACCCATCCCTGAGCACCCCACCTCCTGTTCTCCGAAGCGTTTCTGAGGACAGGGGAGGCCGCTCGTCCGAATCCGGATCATCGGGCCCTCGGGTCCGTGTGAGCGGCTGGCGTCAGGGGTCCGGTCCCGAGTGAAAGAGAGATCCGCGTGTACGCCATCGTGCGCAGCGGTGGTCGCCAGCACAAGGTTGCTGTCGGCGACATCGTTGAGGTTGACAAGATTTCCACTGCCAAGGTTGGCGACACCGTAGAGCTCTCTACGCTGCTCGTTGTCGACGGCGAAGCCGTGACCAGCGACCCCTGGGTCCTTGCCGGCATCAAGGTCCAGGCCGAGATCGTGGACCACCACAAGGGCGTCAAGATCGACATCCTTCGCTACAAGAACAAGACCGGTTACCGCCGTCGTCAGGGCCACCGCCAGCAGTACACGGCGATCAAGGTCACTGAGATCCCCGCGGCTGCGAAGTAAGGGACTGAGGAGACATGGCACACAAGAAGGGCGCATCGTCCACTCGGAACGGGCGCGACTCCAATGCTCAGCGGCTCGGCGTGAAGCGCTTCGGCGGTCAGACCGTCAACGCCGGTGAGATCCTGGTCCGCCAGCGTGGCACCCACTTCCACCCGGGCAACAGCGTCGGCCGTGGCAAGGACGACACGTTGTTCGCGCTTGCCGCCGGTGCGGTGGAGTTCGGTACCCACCGCGGCCGCAAGGTCGTGAACATCGTTCCGGTCGCCTGACCGGTACTTTTCGCGAGGCGGACCTCACTTCCCCCACGGGAAGCGGGTCCGCCTTTCGCGTGTTTTCAATGGATGAGGCCCTGTGAAGGGCACGGCATCCGAAAGACTTTCCGTACGTAACTGGAGGCACATCCCATGACCACCTTCGTGGACCGCGTCGAGCTGCATGTCGCCGCGGGTAGCGGAGGCCACGGCTGTGCCTCCGTGCACCGGGAGAAGTTCAAGCCGCTCGGCGGCCCGGACGGCGGCAACGGCGGCCGGGGCGGTGACGTGATCCTGGTGGTCGACCAGTCCGTGACCACGCTGCTCGACTACCACCACTCCCCGCACCGCAAGGCGACCAGCGGCAAGCCCGGCGAGGGCGGCAACCGGTCCGGCAAGGACGGGCAGGACCTGATCCTGCCGGTGCCGGACGGCACGGTGATCCAGGACAAGGCGGGCAACGTGCTCGCCGACCTGGTCGGGCACGGCACGACGTACGTCGCCGCGGAGGGCGGCCGCGGTGGCCTCGGCAACGCGGCACTGTCCTCGGCCCGCCGCAAGGCGCCCGGCTTCGCGCTGCTCGGTGTGCCCGGTGGCCTCCAGGACATCGTCCTGGAGCTGAAGACCGTCGCGGACGTGGCTCTCGTCGGCTACCCGAGCGCGGGCAAGTCCTCGCTGATCTCGGTGCTGAGCGCGGCCAAGCCGAAGATCGCGGACTACCCCTTCACGACCCTCGTCCCCAACCTCGGTGTGGTGACGGCCGGTTCGACCGTCTACACGATCGCCGACGTGCCCGGGCTCATCCCCGGCGCCAGCCAGGGCAAGGGCCTCGGCCTGGAGTTCCTGCGGCACGTCGAGCGGTGCAGCGTGCTGGTGCACGTGCTGGACACGGCGACCCTGGAGTCCGAGCGCGACCCCGTCTCCGACCTCGACATCATCGAGGAGGAGCTGAAGCAGTACGGCGGCCTCGGCGACCGGCCGCGCATGGTCGTCCTCAACAAGATCGACGTACCGGACGGCAAGGACCTCGCCGAGATGGTGCGGCCCGAGCTGGAGTCGCGCGGCTACCGCGTCTTCGAGGTGTCCGCGGTCGCGCACACGGGCCTCAAGGAGCTGTCCTTCGCCCTCGCCGAGACCGTCGGCCAGGCGCGCGCCGCCAAGCCCACGGAGGAGGCGACCCGCATCGTCATCCGCCCGAAGGCGGTCGACGACGCCGGCTTCACCGTGGTCCGCGAGGAGGACGGCCTCTACCGCGTCCGCGGCGAGAAGCCCGAACGCTGGGTCCGCCAGACCGACTTCAGCAACGACGAGGCCGTCGGCTACCTCGCCGACCGGCTCAGTCGGCTCGGTGTCGAGACGGAGCTGATGAAGGCGGGCGCCCGCTCCGGCGACGGCGTCGCCATCGGCCCCGAGGAGAACGCGGTCGTCTTCGACTGGGAGCCCACGGTCATGGCCGGCGCGGAGATGCTCGGCCGCCGCGGCGAGGACCACCGTCTCGAAGCGCCGCGGCCCGCCGAACAGCGCCGCCGTGACAAGCAGGCGGAGCGGGACGAGTCGGAGAAGGAGTACGACGACTTCGAGCCCTTCTAGGCTGGGTCCTCACTCGTTCGCACCACCTGATGCGGTTCCAGCCGGGTCCTCACCCGTACGAACCACCCGATGCCCTGGGACTCACCTGAGTCCCAGGGCATTCTCAGCGTCTCCTCAGCATCTCCTCTTAACGTCCTCTTACCATGGAGATCGATTGTTCGACATCTGACATGAGGGCCCCGGCAACGGCCGCGCCGGCCCCGCTCCCCGTGGGCACCCGGCTGCTGCACATAGGTCCGCACAAGACCGGGACGACCTCGATCCAGGGCGCGCTGTTCGCCGCGAAGGACGCGATGGCCGGGCACGGTGTCGACTTCCCGGCACACAGCAGACACCCCATGGAGGCGGCGCTCGCGGCCTGCGCCCGGCCCGGGATGATCGGCGACACCCGGCCCACCGAGAAGCACTGGCAGCGGCTCGTGGAGCAGGTGCACGCCACCGGGAAGCGCACCTCGGTCGTCAGCAGCGAGTTCTTCGCCGACGCCCCGGACGACGAGGCCGTCGCACGAGTCGTCGACGACCTCGGCCGCGACCGCGTGCACGTCCTGATCACCCTGCGCCCGCTGGCGAGGATCATGCCCTCGCAGTGGCAGCAGTACGTGCAGAACGGGCTCCGCATGGGATACGAGGACTGGCTCACCCACATGCTGCGCAAGGCCCCGTACGAGAAGCCCAACCCGAGCTTCTGGCGCCGGCACCGCCACGACCGGCTCGTCGAACGCTGGGTGCGGGTCGTGGGCGCCGAGAACCTCACCGTCGTGGTGGTCGACGACAGCGACCGGGGCGGCCTCATGCGCACGTTCGAGTCCCTCCTCGGTCTGCCCGACGGTCTCCTGGTCCCGGAACCGGACACGGCGAACCGTTCGCTCACACTCGCCGAGACGGAAATGCTGCGGGAACTGAACAAGGAATTCCGCGGAAACGGCCTGCCCGACGAGCTGTATTCCAAGCTGGTGCGCGGCGGCGCGGTCATGCGTATGAAGAACACCTGCCGTCCCGCCCCGGGAGACGCGCGGATCACCACTCCGGCATGGGCACTGGACGCGGCCGCGGACATCGGCGCGGAAATGGCCGAACGGATAGGGGCCATGGGCGTACGGGTGCTCGGAGACCCGGCGCTGCTTTCCGTCGTACCGGCCGCGAAAGGCCTCGTACCGGCCGCGGGAAATCCCGTACCGGATTCGGAAAGCGACGTACCGGCCGGGCGGAGCGCCGAGCCGGCGCCCGTGCGGATCGACCCCCAGGTGGCGGCCCAGGCGCTGTACGGCGTGCTCGCCGTCGCGGCCGCCGCGCCCGCGCGCCGGGCCGCGGTGCGGTCGGTTCACCAGACCTCGTCCAGGGAACTCGTCCGGGTGCTGGGCCACCGGGTCCTCAAGCGGCTCAAGCGGTCCTGAAACCGAAGCGCGCGCGTCCGGCACCGATGTGAAGGACGCACGTAAACCCTGTGCAGTTACTCACAGCAAATCCGGACAATCCGGTTCGGATTCCCGGAAGGCACCTGCGTGCAAGGTGAATAACCGGTGGCGTGCACATATGCGGCAGACATCGCTCACCTTGCACGTCGGTAACCGAAAGTGGGACCATTCAAACGTTCCCTGTTGCCCCAAGGTAGGTCGCCTGTGTCTGAGCACTTTGCCAAGCCCCGTACCACCGCAGTGATCCTGGCTGGTGGGACGGGTCAGCGCGTGGGTCTGTCGATTCCGAAGCAGCTGCTGAAGATCGCCGGCAAGGCGGTCATCGAGCACACGCTGGCCACCTTCGAGAAGGCCGGCTCGATCGACGACATCATCGTGCTGATGGCCCCGGGCTATGTGCCGGACGTCGAGAAGATCGTCGCGAAGGCGGGCTTCGCCAAGGTGACGAGGATCATCGAGGGCGGTTCGACGCGGAACGACACCACCGAGCGTGCCATCGCGGCCCTCGGCGAGGGCCTGGCCGAGGGTGAGGACGCCAACGTCCTCTTCCACGACGCCGTGCGCCCGCTGCTGTCCGAGCGCGTCATAGACGACTGCGTCGCCGCCCTGGATCGCTACCAGGCCGTCGACGTCGCCATCCCGTCCGCGGACACGATCATCGTGACCCGCACGCACGGCGAGGACGGCGAGTTCATCACGGAGATCCCGGACCGCTCCCGGCTGCGCCGCGGCCAGACGCCCCAGGCGTTCAAGCTGTCGACCATCCGCCGCGCCTACGAGGTCGCCGCGAACGACCCCAATTTCCAGGCCACCGACGACTGCAGCGTCGTACTCAAGTACCTGCCGGACGTGCCGATCCACGTGGTCGCGGGCGACGAGTACAACATGAAGGTCACCCAGCCCGTCGACGTATTCATCGCCGACAAGCTCTTCCAGCTCGCCTCCACGGCCGCGCCCGAGCAGGCCGACGAGGCCGCCTACCGCGAGCTGCTCACCGGCAAGACCGTCGTGGTCTTCGGCGGCTCGTACGGCATCGGCAAGGACGTCGCCGAGATCGCCGCGGGCTACGGCGCCAGGACGTACGCGCTGGGCCGCTCGACCACCGGCACGCACGTCGAGAACCCCGAGGAGGTCGACGACGCGCTGTCCACGGCGTACGCGGAGACCGGGCGCATCGACTACGTCATCAACACCGCGGGCGTCCTGCGCATCGGCAAGCTCGCCGAGACGGACAACGCGACCATCGAGGAAGCGCTGAAGGTCAACTACCTCGCGCCGGTGCAGATCGCCCGCTCCTCCTACAAGTACCTCGCCGAGACCAAGGGCCAGCTCCTTCTCTACACGTCCAGCAGCTACACCCGCGGGCGCGCCGAGTACAGCCTCTACTCCTCGACCAAGGCCGCCATGGTCAACCTCACCCAGGCGCTGTCCGACGAGTGGGCCGGTGACGGCATCCGCGTCAATTGCATCAACCCCGAGCGCACCGCGACCCCCATGCGGACCAAGGCCTTCGGCCAGGAGCCCACCGGCTCGCTGCTCTCCTCCGAGGCCGTCGCGCGCACCTCGCTCGACGTGCTGCTCTCCGAGCTCACCGGGCACGTCATCGACGTCCGCCAGCAGGACCCGACGGCCGAGGCCGGAAAGGCCTCCGGCTTCGAGGCGGCGCTGGCCGGCGTTCTCGACCGCCAGGACGGCGTGGCATAATTAATTAGCGGCTCTTCTGGAATTCAGGCCTCTGTGGTTGCGTATTTTCCGCGCATTCGCAGAGGCCTGAATCCGTAAAACTCCAGACGCCTCGTTACTCTCATTATTCTTCTTTCTGGCAATAAACCCGCACTCACCAAACCCGCACTCACCACCAAGAGCAGGTTTCTCCGTGATAACGACCGCTATTCGCGTTGCCCGGGTGGGCAGCGCGGCCGAGCTGGCCGCGGCGGCCCTCATGATGCTGGGCTTCCCCTGCCTCATGCTCGCCGCGCTCGTGCCGAGCGTCCCCGCCTTCGCGGCCGCGGCCGCCGTGACGTATCTGGCGGACCACTATCTGCACCGACGCGGCAGCTATCTGATCAACCGCCTCGGCAAGGTGCGGGCCGGCCTGTCCATCAGGTTCCTGATCCGGGAACTGCTCCTGGTGCTGCTCCTGGCGCGCCTGGACCTGTCCGAGAGCATGGTCTTCTACGCGGCGATCGCGTGTTTCCTGACCTTCTTCGGCTTCCAGGCCCCGCACAGCGCGCTGGTCACGCTGATCCGGTCGCGTCGCAAGATGCCCGTCGCCACCCGTAACATCGACCTCGGCTCCCGCATCCGCATCCCCGACGCGCCTCCGAACGGCCTGCTGAACCGGTCCGCCGAGAAGATGCTCCACCTCGACCTGGCCGCGGTCGTCGGCGTGCTCGTCACCGCGGCGACCGACTCCACCGTGTACGGGTTCGCCGGCATCGGCATCACGCTCACGCTGGCCTTCGGCTACGTCGCCGTGCTCGTCCCGTACCTCCGCGGGAAGAAGGTTCCGCCGAACGCGGACAAGGTGCTGGCGGCGGTCGACGGCTGGCTGCGCGACCACCGCCCTGAGACGGTGCTCTACTTCTCCGGCTCCAAGGACTCGGCCTACCAGGTCAACATGTGGCTGGAGACGATGGAGCAGCTGGACACCCGGCCGCTGATCATCCTCCGCGAGCGCGCCATACTGGAGCTGATGGCCCCCACCACGGTGCCGGTCATCTGTGTGCCCGGAGGGGTGCACCTGATGAACATGGACCTGTCCACGGTGCGGGTCGCGCTGTACGCGGCGAACGTCGGCAAGAACATCCACCTGCTGCGGGTCCCGACCATGAAGCACGTCTTCATCGGCCACGGCGACAGCGACAAGCTCGCCAGCGTCAACCCCTTCAGCAAGGCGTACGACGAGGTGTGGACCGCCGGACGCGCGGGTCGCGACCGCTACGCCATCGCCGACGTCGGCGTCCGCGACGAGGACATCGTCGAGGTCGGCCGGCCGCAGCTCGCGCCCATCCAGACCCGGCAGGGCGGTTCCGAGGGGGCCGGTGGGGGATCCGCCGCCGACGGCATCCCGACGGTCCTGTACGCGCCCACCTGGGAGGGCTGGGACGGCAACCCCGGCAACACCTCCCTGCTGCTCGCGGGCGGGAACATCGTGCGGAAACTGCTCGCCGCCGACCCGCCGGTCCGCGTCCTCTACAAGCCGCACCCCTTCACCGGCACCGTCAGCGCGCAGGCCAAGGCCGCGCACGAGCGGATCGTCGCACTGATCGTCAAGGCGGCCGCCGAGCGCGGCGCCGACCCCCGCTTCGCCGCCGACGCCGCGGCCCGGAGCGCGGCCCGGGCCGAACTGACCGGCATGGAGGCCCGCATCGCCGAGCTGACCGGCGGCACGGTGGCGGGCGACGAGGCCGAGGCCACCCGCGACGGCATGGCCGACCTGGCCAAGCACGCCGAGGTCCTCCGGCTGCGGACCGAGTGGAACGACGCGTACTGGCGTTCGGCCGGAGCCTGGGAGCACCGCGTCATCATGGGCGCCGAGCCGCGCCTGTACGACTGCTTCAACGTCTCCGACGCGATGGTCTCCGACATCTCCAGCGTGGTCTCCGACTTCATCGCGAGCGGCAAGCCCTACGCCGTCACGGACTCCGCGGAGCTCGGCGCCGAGGAGTTCAAGCGGCAGAACACCGCGGTGCGTGCCGCCGTGATCCTGACCAACTCCGCCGCCGAACTGACCGAGCTGCTCGCCGCGGTGCGCGATCCGGCGGCCGACGCGCAGGCTCCCGAACGCCAGGAGCTCAAGCGGTATCTGCTCGGCCCCGACGAGCCGACCTCCATCGAGCAGTTCAACTCCGCGGTGCGGCAGCTGGCGCGGAAGGCCGAGACGCGCAACCTCGGCCAGGAGACCGGTGCTTCGGCCGCGGAGACCCCGGCTCCGGGCGCTCCGGCTCCGGACGCCGCCGCCCCGGACGCGGCGGCCACGGCCGCGGACCTGGCCGGTGCGCTTCCCGGCCGGACGGCGACCGACGAGGCCGGTGGGGCGCCGGTCAACGGCTGATCGCGATCTCTGCCTGATCCGCCGGACAGGCCCGCTTCAGAGAGCCCGGCTCCCGAGGATTCGTCCCGGGAGCCGGGCGCTCTTGTCCGGCAGGAGTCCGCGGGCGGTCCGACCACTGGACGAAAGCGCCCAAGGTGTCTGTCCGGGAAGTGGACCGCGGCGCGACGCCCGGTCCCCTTCGCGTAGATTGCCGGGCGGGGAAGCCGGACCGAACGCGAGGGGACGCACGCAGGTGGCAGGGGCAAGGCAGGCCGTGGCGCAGGCTCACCGGATCGTCGTCAAGGTGGGGTCCTCCTCGCTGACCACCGCCGCGGGCGGCCTCGACGCGGACCGGGTCGACGCCCTCGTCGACGTACTCGCCAAGGTGCGCGGCGGCGGCGAGCGGGAAGTCGTCCTCGTCTCCTCCGGCGCCATCGCCGCCGGACTCGCCCCGCTGGGGCTGCGCCGCCGCCCCAAGGACCTCGCCAGGCAGCAGGCGGCCGCCAGCGTCGGCCAGGGCCTCCTGGTCGCCCGCTACACCGCCTCCTGCGCCCGTCACGGCCTCCGCGTCGGGCAGGTGCTCCTCACCTCCGACGACACCAGCCGCCGCGCCCACCACCGCAACGCCTCCCGCACCCTCGACGAGCTCCTCGCGATGGGCGCCCTGCCCGTCGTCAACGAGAACGACACCGTCGCCACGGACGAGATCCGCTTCGGCGACAACGACCGGCTCGCCGCGCTCGTCGCCCACCTCGTACGGGCCGACCTGCTCGTCCTGCTCTCCGACGTGGACGGCGTCTACGACGGCGACCCCGGCAAACCCGGTACGTCGCGGATCGCGGAAGTACGCGGGCCCGCGGATCTCGACGGCATCGACATGAGCGGCGCGGGCAAGGCCGGCGTCGGCACCGGTGGCATGGTCACCAAGGTCGAGGCGGCCCGGATCGCGACAGGCGCGGGCATCCCCGTCGTCCTGACCAGCGCGGTCCACGCCGCCGACGCCCTCGCGGGCCGGGACACCGGCACCTACTTCCACCCCACCGGACGCCGCTCCGCCGACCGGCTGCTCTGGCTCCAGCACGCCTCGACACCGCGGGGCGCGCTCACCCTGGACGACGGGGCGGTGCGCGCGGTCGTCGAGCGCCGTACCTCGCTGCTGCCCGCGGGGATCGCGTCCGTCGAGGGCGAGTTCACCGCCGGTGACCCCGTGGAGCTGCGCGACAGCACCGGGCGGGCGGTCGCGCGGGGGATCGTCAACTTCGACGCCAAGGAGATCCCCCAGCTCATCGGACGCTCGACCCGGGAGCTGGCACGTGAACTGGGACCGGCGTACGAACGTGAAGTCGTCCACAGGGACGCGCTCGTCCTTCTCCACCGCTAGGCGTTCCCGGACCCGCACGAGGCCCCGCACGTGCAGACACCCCGTGCACCGGCACGTGCGTTTGCCGGGGAGTTGTCCCATAAACGTCCGAAAGCCCGTCCTCCGCCGGGGGACGTTCCGTAAAACCGCCACGCGAAGGCCTCCCACCTGCTCAACTTTGTTGCAGGGAGACCCCCGATATTCGGTACACCATTGCGTGAAGGAGGCCGTCGTGAGACGAGTGCGCCCTGGGGCGGCGGCGTCCCGCGGTGGTGCCGCCTCCCGTGCGGTGGGTGAGGAAAGGGCGCTGACGAGCGTCGCGGCCGGAGACACGTACGAGAGCGAGAAGCCGGCGGACCAGCCCCGGCTGTGGCACGTCACGCTGAGCGTCTCGGGTGACGAGGCACCGTTGAAGGAGGTCAGGCGCGGTCTCGAACAGCTCGCCCACGACCACCCCTTCCTGCTGACCAGCCGGTACGCCAACGACCACGCCGAGATCCGCTACTGGGAAGAGGCCCGCGACCTGCACGACGCGGCGGCCGTCGCGCTGCGCCTGTGGGGCGAGCACCGGCAGACCGCCAAGCTCCCGCCCTGGGAGATCGTCGGCCTTGAGGTCATCGACCGCGAGACCTATCACCATCGGATCGCGGAGGGCTACGGTCCGCTGCCGGCCACACCTGTCGGCGTTCACCCCTTTTGAGTCATCTTCACCGTGTGTCTCGGGGTTTGGGACAACGGCTGAACGCATCCGTTCGGAGCATTACGCTGCCGACATGACCACGCTTTCGCCGTACGACTCGATGTCCCCGGTCACCCAGGCCGCCTACCGCGCGAAGTCCGCCGCCGCCGACCTCGCGCCCCTGCCGCGGGCCGAGAAGGACGACGCGCTGCTCGCGATCGCGGACGCGCTCGAGGTCCGTACGAGCGAGATCGTCGCGGCCAACGCCAAGGACGTCGCGCGCGCCCGCGAGGCCGGCACCAGCGAGACCGTCATCGACCGGCTCACCCTCACGCCGGAGCGCGTGCGCGCGATCGCCTCGGACGTGCGGGACGTGGTGGCGCTGCCCGACCCGGTCGGCGAGGTCGTCCGCGGCTCGACCCTGCCGAACGGCATCGACCTGCGCCAGGTCCGCGTCCCGCTCGGCGTCGTCGGGATCATCTACGAGGCCCGCCCGAACGTGACGGTCGACGCGGCCGCCCTCTGCCTGAAGTCCGGCAACGCCGTGCTGCTGCGCGGCTCGTCCTCCGCGTTCGAGTCGAACACCGCCCTGGTGCGGGTCCTGCGCGACGCCGTCGGCGGCGCCGGGCTGCCCGCCGACGTCATCCAGCTCGTGCCCGGCGAGGGCCGCGAGTCGGTACGTGAGCTGATGCGCGCCCGCGGCCTGGTCGACGTCCTCATCCCGCGCGGCGGCGCCTCGCTGATCCGCACGGTCGTCCAGGAATCGACCGTCCCGGTCATCGAGACCGGCACCGGCAACTGCCATGTGTACGTCGACGCGCACGCCGACCTCGACATGGCGATCGACATCCTGATCAACTCCAAGGCGCAGCGGCCCAGCGTGTGCAACTCCGCGGAGACGCTCCTGGTCCACCAGGACATCGCCCCGGAGTTCCTGCCGCGGGCCCTGGACGCCCTCGCGGACGCCGGGGTCACCGTGCACGCCGACGAGCGCGTCCTCGCGTACGCCAAGGGCTCCAGGGCCACCGTCGTGGAGGCCACGGCCGAGGACTGGGACACCGAATACCTGTCGTACGACATCGCCGCCGCCGTCGTGGACTCGCTCGACCGGGCGGTGACGCACATCCGGCTGTGGAGTTCCGGTCACACCGAGGTGATCGTCACCGGTTCGCAGCAGGCGGCCCGCCGGTTCACCCAGTTGGTCGACTCCACGACGGTCGCGGTCAACGCCTCGACCCGCTTCACGGACGGCGGTCAGTTCGGCTTCGGCGCCGAGATCGGCATCTCCACCCAGAAACTGCACGCGCGGGGGCCGATGGGGCTGCCGGAGCTGACGAGCACGAAGTACATCGTCACGGGGGACGGACACGTACGGCGCTGACACGGGGCGCGTGAGACGCGTCTCGTCAGGTGGATGAATTTCCATACCGTCTGCCCAAAATGACCCCCCAGGTCTACTCTGGATCCGTGCCGGAGGACGTGGGGGGCTCGCCGTTTCCCGACGGCTGGGAGCCCGACGACGACCGCGACCGCGGGGGTGCGGACGAAGAGTTCGCCACCGTGGTCTTCGACGAGGACTTCGTACGGGCTGCCGCGATCCATGAGCCGACCGCCGTGGAGCGGCTGCTGGCCGCCGCCCAGGCCCGCGCGGAGGCCTCCGAGGCCGAGGCGCGCCGGGCACGCACCCGGGGCCCACGCGGCGACGACGAGCGCTACGAGGACGGGTTCGGCCCCGACGGCCAAGGCGAATTCGGCCATGACCCGGATCTGGGCGACCTGGACGACACCGAGGTCCTGGAGCGCCGGTACGGCGCGCCGGGCACGTACGGCAGGGCGTACGGGAAGCACACCCGCTGGCAGCGCCCCGTCGCCTGGATGCTCGCCCTCGTGATGGGCATCGGCATGGTCGCGCTGGCCTTCACCGCGGTCTACCGGGGAGCGTCCTCGAACCGTCAGGAGCAGGTTCCGCAACCCGCCTCCACGGGCCTCGAACAGGGCCTGGAGAAGATCATCGGCAGCAGCCCCTCCGCTTCGGCCGACTACTCTCAGCCGGCGGTCTCGGCGGTGCCCCGCACACCGTGATCAACGCGGCGTGATCACCGAGACGAACCCGTGGCGAACACCGCGACGACTCCGGTGAGAACCTGTCAGAACCTGTGGTGCGGTGGCGCGTTTACCTGAGGCTCCTGAGACCTACTCTGAAGGTATGGGCGAGCCTGGAGACCCACCTGAGGGGACCCCCGAGGGTGCTCCCGCAGGTGGAGATGACGAGTACCGATCCGTCGTCTTCGACGAGTCGTTCGTCCGCGCTGCCCGCCTCCAGGAGTTCTCCGCGCAGGAGCGCATCGCCGACCACGCCCCGGCCGTACGCCGCCGCCAGCCCATCCACCGCGGTCTCTCCCGGCAGGCACTGATCCTGGTCCTGCTGATCGCCGTCGCCTTCGGCACCGCGATCTACATGGGCGTACGCCACCCGTACCAGACCCCCGTCGCCCAGCCCCCCGAGCCGCTGCGGATGACGGTGATCCCGCTCGCGCCGCAGACCGCCGTGCCCGGGGCCGCGAGCGCGGAGGACCTGTACGCGAACAGTCCGGCCGCACAGTTCCGCGTCGGTGCCGACGGCATCACGCTGCCCGCCTCGCGGCGCACCGCGCACTTCTCCGACAGCCAGGTCGTCACCGCCCTGACCACCGCCAAGGACTACCTCGTCGAGTCCTCCCTCGACCCGCAGGTACTCACGGGCGACGCCACCCGGCCCGTACGGATTCTGCTCGACCCGCAGCAGCTCGACCAGTTCGACCAGAGCTTCGCCCGCCCGACCGCCGACGGGCGGCACGCCCCCACCGGCTGGCTGGTCCGCTTCGACGCGACCCGGGTCCGGCTCGCCGACCCCAAGATCCGGGTGCAGGGCTCTCTCCAGGCCGCGGAGTTCGACTCGAACACCCTGGAGATCATCGCCGACCACACCTTCGTGTACGCGCTCAGGCCGACGGGCGCGGACGAGCAGGCGGACGCCTCGCTCTTCACCGTCCGGCGCGAGCTGCACTTCCGCTTCGACCTCGACGACCTGCGCATGCACCAGACGGAACTGGTCGTCTCCTACGTCCAGGCCGGACCGCTCGCCTGCTCCGAGGACTCGGTCAACCAGCTGCGTCCGCTGCTCGCGGGGCAGACGGCGAAGGCGGGCGGTCCGGCCGGCACGGACCCGTACGCGACCGGCAGCGCCACCGCGCTGTGCGGATCGCTGGCGACGAGCGCGCAGCCGAAGATCTGAGCGCCGCCGCCGCCCTCCGGGCCCTGGGTTCCGATGGCCTCTCGCTCGGACGGCCTCTCGCTCGGGTGTGCTTCTTGCCCGAGTGGCCCTCCCCCTCGAATGGTCTCTTGCCCGAGTGGCCTGCTGTCCGGGCTGTTTCCCGGTCAGCCGTTGGGACGCTCCTCGTCGGGGCGCTCGTCGGTGTCCCGGGGCGGCGTGTCCTTGGGCGAGCCGCTCGTGTCCCTCGGCGCACCGCCCGCGAAGCCGCCGAAGCCGCGCCGCACCCGGCCGCCGAGGTCGCCCGCGCCGCCCGCGATGTCGCCGACCAGCTTCATCAGCGGGTCCTTGGAGCTCTTCACGTCGGAGGCGTAACTGGCCGCCGACTGGCGGAAGGAGTCAGTGACCGAGGTGTCCTTGTCCTCGTCCCGCCGCGGGTAGTGGCCGTCCATGATCCGCTGGTAGTCGCGGGACTCGGCCCACTTCTTCAGCTCGGCGGCGCGCACGGTGGTGAAGGGGTGGCTGCGCGGCAGCACGTTGAGGATCTTGAGCACCGAGTCGCGCAGGTCGCCCCCCGCCTCGTACTCCTCGGCCTGCGCGAGGAACGCGTCCACGTTCATCTCGTGCAGGTGGTTGCCGCCCGCGATCTTCATCAGGCCGCGCATCGAGGCCTGCTGATCCTGGCCGACCAGGAGTCCGGCGCGGTCCGCCGACAGCTCCGACTTGCGGAACCACTCGCGCAGCGCGGTCACGATCGCCATGATCGCGAGGTTGCCCAGCGGGATCCACGCGACGCGGAGCGCCAGGCTGGTCAGGAACAGCAGTATCGTCCGGTAGACCGAGTGCCCGGACAGCGCGTGGCCCACTTCGTGGCCGACGACCGCCCGCATCTCCTCCTCGTCCAGCAGCTCCACCAGGCCGGTGGTGACGACGATGATCGGCTCGTCCAGGCCGATGCACATCGCGTTCGGCTGTGGGTCCTGGTTGACGTACATCGCCGGGACCTTCTCCAGGTCCAGGATGTAACAGGCGTCCCGCAGCATGTCGTTGAGGTGCGCGAACTGGGCGTCCGAGACGCGCACCGAGTCGGACAGGAACAGCAGCCTCAGACTGCGTTCCGGAAGCAGGCCGCTGAGCGCCTTGAAGACGGTGTCGAAGCCGCTGAGCTTGCGCAGGGCCACCAGGGCCGAGCGGTCCGCCGGGTGTTCGTACGCCCGCGAGGAGATCCCCTCGAAGCGCCTGCGCTGCCTGCTGGGCACGTTCTCGTGCCCGTTCTGCTCGTGGCTGTCATCGGACATGTGTTCCCCCATGCTCTGAGTGCCGTGCCCCCGAAGCGGGCTCCAGCGTAGGCGGAGATACCGTGATGGGGCAGCACACGTAAGGAGCTATCCCCATGGAGCACATTCCCGCGGCCCTCTGGCTGACCGAGGCGGCGGACGCCGCCGACCGACAGGGGTCGGGCGATCTGCTCCGTGTCGTGCTGGTCGTGATGGTGCTGGGCTCCATCCTGTTGGCGTGGATCCTGCTGCGCGGCTACAAGCGGGACGACTGAGGTTCACTGAGGTTTCCCTCGCCGAGGTTTCCGCCGACGAGGTTTCCGTCGGCCCGTGCGCGTGCCGCCGGCCAACTTCTACTCCTTCTCCTTCTCCTTCTCCTTCTCCTTCTCCTTGACTGACGTCGGCGTCGTCGTTGGCGTTGCCTGGGTCGGGGGAGCTTCGGGTCGCGTTCCGGATGCCGGTTGTGGGCCGGTGGTCGCTTGAGCGTCGTGCGTCACCAACGGCGGAGTCGGCGTGATCGTGGCCGAGCCCCACGCTTACGATGGACCGACCTCTTTATCCCGCCCACACCGGATAGGTTCTGCCGAGATGAGCTTCCACAGCACCGCCGCACAGTTGGTCACGCTCGCCGCCGAGGGCGAGGAGCACGGCGGCAACCACGAGAGCCTCAGCCCCTACCTCACCGGCGGCGGCGCCTTCTTCGTCCTGATGCTGCTGCTGTGGATCACCACGCGCTTCAACCGGGACCGCTGACACCCACCGGGCCGCTCGGGACCCCTGTCGATCAGTGCCCGTAGGCCGGGCCGGTAGGGTCTGCACGCATGGGAGAGCAGGACATGCCTACCGGTCCGGCGAGTGACACGGAGAGCGGCGCGGCCGACGGCAACGCGAGCGGCGGGATCGCCGGAGGCGCGGCCGGCGGCGGCACGGTCGCCGGTGGCACTGCCGGTGGCGGTACGGCGGTCGGTGATTCGGCGGGCTCTGGATCGCAGAGTCCTGGTGCGGTGAGTCCCGGCGTGGTCAAGCGTCTGACGATCGGCCCCGGGAACGCCCCCTCGAATCCGGGCAAGCGCCGCCTCGGCGTCATGGGCGGAACGTTTGACCCGATCCACCACGGGCACCTCGTGGCGGCCAGTGAGGTCGCCGCGCAGTTCCACCTCGACGAGGTGGTGTTCGTGCCGACCGGGCAGCCGTGGCAGAAGACCGACCGCAAGGTCACCCCGGCCGAGGACCGCTATCTGATGACGGTCATCGCGACCGCGGAGAACCCCACGTTCTCGGTGAGCCGCATCGACATCGACCGCGGCGGACCGACGTACACCACGGACACTCTGCGCGACCTGCGCGAACTCAACCCCGACACGGACCTCTTCTTCATCACCGGCGCCGACGCGCTCGGCCAGATCCTCACCTGGCGGTACGCGGAAGAGCTGTTCTCCCTCGCGCACTTCATCGGGGTCACCCGGCCGGGTCACACCCTGACCGACCCGGGGCTTCCCGAGGGCGGTGTCTCGCTCGTCGAGGTCCCCGCACTCGCCATCTCGTCCACGGACTGCCGAGCGAGGGTCGCCAAGGGCGATCCTGTCTGGTATCTGGTGCCGGACGGTGTGGTGCGCTACATCGACAAGCGTGAGCTGTACCGCGGCTAGTGAGCCGAGAGGGGCACCGGTGAACGACCGATACGACGGGTACGCGAGCGGCGACCAGTACGAAATCGTCGGCTACGACGAGTTCGGGCAGCCTGTGTACCGGCAGGTGTCGCCCCAGCAGCCTCAGCAGCAGGGCTACGACACCTACGGACAGCAGCAGCCGCAGGGCTACGGCTACGACCCGTACGCGACGGACCAGCAGCCACCCGTGTCGCCGTACGACACCGGTCAGCAGCCGGTGTCGTCCCATGACACCGGCCGGCAGCCGCCCGTTACCGCCTACGACTCACCCAACTCCTACGACCCGTACGGCGCCGGCGCACCCGGAGCTGCCGGGACCTCGACCGGGTACGACCCGTACGGGCAGACGGGGCAGGTCGGTCAGGCGGGGCAGGTCGGTCAGGCGGGGCAGTTCGGCCCGGCGGGGCAGACCTCAAGTACCGGTCAGCAGCCCAGGGTTGCCGAGCAGACCGCGTACATCCCGCAACAGGCGGGTCCCACGGGTCCCGCGGAGCAGAGCGAGCCGCGGGCCGACCGGGACTACCGCACCGAGCAGTTCGCCTTCGTCGAGGAGCAGGAAGCCGAGTCCGAAGACGTCATCGACTGGCTGAAGTTCACCGAGAACCGCACCGAACGCCGCGAGGAGGCCAAGCGCCGCACCCGCGGCCGGATCATAGGCCTGGTCGTGGTGCTCGCCCTGGTCGCGACCGGCGGCGTCGGCTACCTCTGGTACGCGGGCAAGCTCCCCGGTCTGTCGTCGACGAGTGAGAAGTCCGGCACCGCCACATCCCCGGCCGCCCAGAAGCGCGACGTGGTCGTCGTCCACCTGCACAACACCAGTGGAAGCGGCACCTCCACGGTTCTGCTCGTCGACAACACCACCACCAAGCAGGGCACCACCGTCATGCTGCCCAACTCCCTTGCCGTAACGGACGACGACGGCAACACGACCACGCTCGCCAAGTCCGTCGACGACGACGGTTCGGCCGGGACCCTGGACGCCATCGACACCGTCCTCGGCACCGACATCGAGGGCACCTGGCGTCTCGACACCCCGTACCTCAACAACCTCGTCGAACTCGTCGGCGGCATCGACCTCGACACGAACGCCGATGTGCCGGACCCCGATGCGAAGAAGAAGGGCGAAACGTCCCTCGTGAAGAAGGGCACGGACCAGTCCCTCAGCGGCAAGATGGCCGTCGCCTACGCCACCTACCAGGCCTCCGGCGAGTCCCAGACCGCCCAGGTGGAGCGGTTCGGGCAGGTCATGCAGGGCGTGCTGCGCAAGCTGTCCTCCGACCCGCAGGCCGCGACGACCACCGTGCAGACCCTGGCGCAGATCCTCGACCCGTCACTGACCGACAAGGACCTGGGCACCCTGCTCGCGAAGCTGGCCGATCACGCCAAGAACGGCGACTACAAGTCGGCGCTGCTGCCCGTGCAGCAGGACGGCACCCTCAGCGAGGAGGCCACCGACAGTGTCGTCAAGGACGTGCTCGGAGGCACCGTGAAGAGCCCCGAGGCGGGCGCCGCCGTCCGCGTCGGCATCAAGAACGCCACCGGCGACAAGGACACCACCCAGCAGGCCCGCGTCGTCCTGGTCAACGGCGGCTACACCTTCCTGGACTCCGGTACGGCAGCCGCCGCCCAGAGCGTGTCCCAGATCACGTACGCGGACGCGGCCCAGAAGGGCAACGCCGTCGAGGTCGCCAAGACCCTGGGCCTGCCCACCAGCTCGGTGAAGAAGGGCACGGTCACCTCCAACGCGGACGTGTCCGTGGTCCTCGGCCAGGACTACGAGCCGTAGGCGGCAGGCGGTACGCCCTAGAAGGCAGGGGCAGGCGTGACGGAGCGCCTGCCCCTGGGACGGCCCTACGCCTCGTGCCGGGGCGCCCGGCCGGCCTCTCGCCCCGGGACGGCCGGCGGTCCGTCCGGGGGACGGGCGGAGGTCCGCCCGAGGCGCCCTGAGCAGGGTCCGCGAAACGCGTGGGGTGTCGTCGGCGGTCCGTGAGACCCTTGGGTCATTACTGACCGCCGACGGAAAGCCGCGTAGTGACCGCCACGGACCGCTCCATCGAGCTCATCAAGACCGCCGCACAGGCGGCCGCCGACAAGCTCGCGCACGACATCATCGCGTACGACGTCAGCGACGTACTCTCGATCACCGACGCCTTCCTGCTGGCGTCCGCGCCCAACGACCGCCAGGTCAAGTCGATCGTCGACGAGATCGAGGAGCGGCTGAGCAAGGAACTGGGCACCAAGCCGGTGCGCCGCGAGGGCGACCGCGAAGCCCGCTGGGTACTGCTCGACTACGTGGACATCGTGGTGCACGTGCAGCACAGCGAGGAGCGGGTCTTCTACGCCCTCGAGCGGCTCTGGAAGGACTGCCCGGAGCTCGACCTGCCCGCCGACGCCAAGGCGACCCGAGGCAAGAGCGCCGAGCACGCCAAGCTCCAGGATGCGGAGGGCGCCGCCGAGCTCGGAGAGCTCCGGTGAGCGCCGCGGGTGCCGAGGCCGGGAAGAAGCCCGGCCGGGGCCGCCGCGTCATCCTCTGGCGGCACGGCCAGACCTCCTGGAACGTGGAGCGCCGCTTCCAGGGCAGCACCGACGTCGAGCTGACCGAGACCGGCATCGGTCAGGCCCGCCGCGCCGCCCGGCTGCTCGCCTCGCTGAAGCCCGACGTGATCGTCGCCTCGGACCTCAAGCGCGCCGCCGACACGGCCGCCGAGCTCTCCGTGCTGACCGGCCTCGACGTCACCCACGACGAGGGCCTGCGCGAGACCTACGCGGGCGTCTGGCAGGGGCTGACGCACGACGAGATCATCACCCGGCACGGCGACGAGTACTCCGCGTGGAAGCGCGGTGAGCCGGTGCGCCGCGGCGGGGGCGAACTGGAGAGCGAAGTCGCCGACCGCGCCGCCCCCGTGGTGCTGCGGCACGCCGAGAAGCTCCCCGACGAAGGCACCCTCGTGGTCGTCAGCCACGGCGGCACGATCCGCACCACCATCGGCCGCCTGCTCGGCCTGGAGTCCCAGCACTGGGAGAGCCTCGGCGGTCTCTCCAACTGCTGCTGGTCAGTCCTCGGGGAGGGCGCCCGAGGCTGGCGTCTCCTGGAGCACAACGCGGGAACACTGCCGGAGCCGGTCCTCGGCGACGACGACTGAGCGGCCCCCAGGGGCCCGCGTCCGGTCCCGCGGACCCGTCGGGACCGGATTTCACTTTCCGGCTGGTCGCAGGCTAAAGTTCTTCTTGTTCGCCCCGCCGGGCGGGAAGAACACACGGGGCTATAGCTCAGTTGGTAGAGCGCCTGCATGGCATGCAGGAGGTCAGGAGTTCAATTCTCCTTAGCTCCACAGATCGACTCTTTCGAGTTGTCAAAGATCAGTGATGAAGGATCCCGTTCCCGTCAGGGAGCGGGATTTTTTGTTGCCGCCGTCTGTTGCTGACCGCTGACGTCTTCGACGTCGTTTCCGAACAGCTGTCGGTGCCGCCGTAGATCCCTGAGCCGCGCCGTCCGCTGGTGCGTCTCCTCGTCGTCCGGCTGGTACACCACGACCCGGCACTCGGGCATGCCGTGGATCGACAGGGAGACGGACGTCATCCGCAGCTCACCGACCGCCGTGTGCCGGAACGTCTTCACCCGCGGGCCCGGCTGAGCCACGTCGCCGTCGCGCCACAGCCTGGCGAAGAGGGGGCTGGCCTCCGACAGCTCGCGTATGAAGTCCTCCCATACGGGTTCGCCGGCATGCAGCCCGTACGACGAACGCAGCGTCGCCACCATCACCGGGAGCTCGCTCTCCCGGAACACCAGCGGACAGTCCGGCTCGGGCACCGTGAACAGCGTCCACAGCACGTTGCGTATCCCCGGTCCGCGGTTCATCGGCACGAAGAACACGTCGCGGTAGGCGGGGTTGGTGGCCAGGATGTCGAACCGTGAGTTGTAGACCACCGCCGGGTGCGGGTCCAGGGCGTCGAGAATGCCCCGCACCTCCGGGCCCACGGCCAGCGCGGCGGTCTGCGGATCCGCCTCGTACGGCACCTCGGCCAGGTGGTACAGGTGCTCGCGCTCGGGCTGGTCGAGGCGCAGCGTGCGCGCCACCGCGTCCAGGACCTGCGCGGACGCGTTGATCGGGCGGCCCTGCTCCAGCCAGGTGTACCAGGTGACACCCACGCCGGAGAGCTGTGCGACCTCTTCACGGCGCAGTCCCGGTGTGCGGCGCCGGAATCCTGGCGGCATCCCCACGTCGCCGGGTGTCACCCGGGCCCGCCTGCCGCGCAGGAAGGCGGCCAGCTCCGGCCTGCGGCGCTGTGTTCTGTCCATCGGCTCACACCCCCGTCCCCCATCGTCCGTGCTCGGCCCGTCCGCTGCCAGGTGCTGGCAGTACCAGCATCGGCGGGCTCTCGTTACCCGTATCCGGCTGCCGCCAGGCTCGATGGCATGACGACGACAACCCCTTCAGGACCAGGTCCCACAGCAGGTCCAAGTCCTGTGACCAGTAAAGCCCCTGGCACTGACAATCGCCCCGGACGGCTGCTCGCGGTCGTCCTCGCGGCCCAGTTCATGGCACTGCTCGACGTCTTCATCGTGAACGTCGCGGTGCCCACGATCGGTTCCGAACTCCACGCGTCCGGCGCCGCCCTGCAACTGGTGGTCGCCGGGTACACCATCTCGTACGCCGTACTGCTGATCACCGGAGCGCGGCTGGGTGACCGGCTCGGCCACCGCCGTGTCTATCTGGCCGGGCTCACCCTCTTCACCGCCGCCTCGCTGGCCTGCGGACTGGCTCAGGGCACCGGCGAGTTGATCGCCTTCCGGCTGGTACAGGGCGCCGGGTCGGCCGTGATGATCCCGCAGGTTCTCAGCCTCATCCAGCGCAACTTCACCGGCGAGGCACGTGCCCGGGCGCTCGGCGCGTACGCGGCAGTCCTGGCGACCGGCGCCGCGGCCGGGCAGGTGCTGGGCGGCGTCCTGGTCAGCGCCGACCTGTTCGGCACCGGCTGGCGGCCGGTGTTCCTCGTCAACGTGCCCGTGGGCCTCGTCCTGCTGGCCGTCGGCAGGCGTGTACTGCCGCCGGACAACGCTCGGGCCCTTGAGCGTTCCCGCGGTCTCGACCTGCCGGGGCTCGTCCTCCTCGCCGCCGCCGTCTCGTTGTTCACCGTGCCGCTCGTGCTGGGGCAGGAGGAGGACTGGCCGCTGTGGTCCTGGCTGTCGCTGGGCGCGGCCGCCGTGTGCTTCGTGCTGTTCTGCCTGTACGAGTCCCGGCTCGCCCGGCGCGGCGGGGCACCGCTGATCGCGCCGAGGGTGTTGCGCCACCCCGGCGTAGGCCTCGCGGTCTTCCGGCTGCTGGCCGTGATGGCGGTCAACGCCGGCTTCCTGTTCACGCTCACGCTGCACATCCAGGGCGGTCTCGGCTACAGCGCGCTGCGGGCGGGACTCACCTTCGCGCCGACCGCGGTGGTCTTCGGCCTGGTCGGTCTGACCTGGCGCAACTGGCCGGCGTCCTGGCAACGTGCCCTGATTCCGGCCGGGTTCGCCCTCGCCGCGGCCTCGGTGGTCGGCGTCGGTCGCGTGCTGAAGGACGGGGGTGACGGCGGCCCGCTGCTGTACGTCGCGTTCGCGGGCGTGGGCGTCGGCCTCGCGCTCGGTTTCAGCCCCACCCTCACCAGGGCCCTGGCGACCGTGCGGGCCGAGGACGCGGCGGACGCCAGTGGCCTGCTCGCGACGGTCACCCAGGTCGGTCAGCTGATGGGGGTCGCGGCGTTCGGCACACTCTTCCTGAACCGGCTTGAGTCACATGCGGCCCCCGGGGCGTATACCTCTGCGGACGCGCTCCTCGCGTGCATGTACGCGCTGGCCGGGACTGCCACGCTGGGTGCTGTGTCCGGACTGGTACGCAGGCGTCGCTGACCGTATTGCTCCGGGCGTGGCAGAATCAAACGGCCGGAAGGGGGCGCGGCCCGACGGGAGGGAGTAGCGATGCCTGCGAGCATCTCCGAGGAGGTCGACGATCTTCCCGAAGCGGCACAGACACGCAGAAAAGTCACTCTCCTTGACTGCCCTTCCTGTGGATCGGTCCACGTCGCCCAGGTTCTCGGCGACAACGGAGGAATCTCCTACGTGTGCACGGCCTGCGGCCACAGCTGGAGCTGATCGATGGGTGCGCACAGGCGAAAATGCGATTGGTGCGGCAGTGGTACGCCGATCGTCCGCGACATGGAACCGGTCAACCACGACTACCAGTACTGGTGCGAGGAGTGCGCGCGGGCGCTGATCATAAAAGGCGATCCGATCGAGACGTACCGCGAACTGGAGGGGGAGCCCATCTACGGCCGGCTCCTCGATGAGCACTGCACGCTCAAACGGTTCTATTCGTTCGCGACAGCCTG
Organism: Streptomyces sp. NPDC050535; assembly: GCF_044457665.1. NCBI lineage: Bacteria > Bacillati > Actinomycetota > Actinomycetes > Kitasatosporales > Streptomycetaceae > Streptomyces > Streptomyces sp. NPDC050535. The sequence continues at coordinate 203,621 of NZ_JBITHE010000002.1, read as the reverse complement.
AGCCCGGTGACGAGCAGAAAGGCGAAACCGGCTCCTACGTAGAGCGCGGACAACGTCAACTCGAAGCCACTCTGGTGAAGTTCGAGCCTGCCCGGGCCATGTGGCACCCACCACAGCGCGTACGAGAAGAAGACCGGCGCCGTGCAGAGCGCGACGGTCCGGCAGGTGGTCGCGAGGAGCGGCATCATCGGTACGCACCACACCCAGTGGTGCGACCACGACACCGGGCTGACCAGCAGAGCCGTCACCGCACACGTGACCACCGCCCAGGAGCGCCGCCCGCGCAGTTCGGCGACCACCGCCAGGGTGAGGCCCACAGTGCCCGCCACAGCCGCTGTGGCGGCCCACCAGGCGCCGGGCTCCGTGGTGTGCAGCAGCCTGGCCAGGACGCCGCGCAGCGACTGGTTCGCGGTGTCCTCCACGAGCCCCACCCGACCGGCCTCGAAGACCATGCGGGTCCAGAAGCGCCATGAGTCGTACGGCAGGACGGCCGCCGCGAGCAGTGTCGCCCCGGCGAACGCGGCGGCCGCCGTGCGGGCGTGCCGTAACCACGGTCCTCCCGGGCCACGCCGCAGGTACTCCACCAGGCCGGTGAGCAGCAGGAACACCGCGAAGAGCGCGGGAGTCAGTTTGACCGCCGCCGCGATCCCGATACCGACCCCCGCCCAGCGGTGGCCGGGCCGCCGGGTGAGGTCCCACAGCACCAGTACGGCGAGCAGCAGATTGATCTGCCCGTACCGCAGGGTCGTCCACACCGGCTCGCACCACACGGCTGCCGCCGAGACCCACCAGACGCTCTCCACGCGCGCGTGGCCGGCGAGCCGCAGTGAGAGGGCGACGAACACCACAAGGAGGGCCAGGTTTCCGGCCGTTGCCAGGGTCCGCATGCTCGCCGTGTCCAGCAGTGTCAGGGGTGTGAACAGCAGCGCCGCGAACGGCGGGTAGGTGGTGGGCAGATGGGCCTCGGTCGTGCGCAGGGCGTAGAGGTCGCCGCCCGCGCGGACCGTCTCGCCCTCCGCCCGGTACACCATCAGGTCGATCATCGACACGTGCGCCGCCCGCTGCGCGCACCAGAAGGCCGCGAACGACAGCAGGCACGCCCCCAGGGCGACGGGCACCCGGCGGGCACGGGGCACGGCGATCACGGTCACGAAGGCCGACACTATCCCGCATATCCGAATTGTCCGCACAGCGTGGAATCGATTTGGTGGTGCACCCGGAGGACCGTGTAATGTTGGCGTCGCCCCCGGGAAACCGGGGCAACGCGGTCAGTAAGCGGCTTCGCCGCACGGCTGCGAGGGGCTATAGCTCAGTTGGTAGAGCGCCTGCATGGCATGCAGGAGGTCAGGAGTTCAATTCTCCTTAGCTCCACAGACGTTGAGAGCGGGCCACCCGGTCAGGGTGGCCCGCTTCTTCGTGTTCAGCCCTTCGTGTCCTCGTGCTCAGCGACCGCTGCCGAGCGCCCGGCGGCCGCGGCCCTGGGAGAGCACGGGCAGGTTGTTGCGCGCCGGAGCGGAGGACCGGGTGTCCTCCTCGAGGCGCAGTGCCAGCGCCGGGCAGCGGCGTACGGCGCGCAGGGCCTTCGCCTCCGCGTACCGGGGCACCGAGGCCTGGGCGACGGTGGGGAAGCCGTCGGCGCCCAGCTCGAAGACCTCCGGAAGGATGTCCGCGCACAGGCCGTGGCCGCGGCAGAGCGTCCAGTCGACGTAGATCTTCTGGCGGGGGGGACCCGCCTCCAGCTGGTTCTGGCCGCCCGGAATGCCCGTCGGGGTCTGGCCGCCCTCGAAGAGCGGCAGAACGCCCTCCACGGGCCTTCCGCAGCCGTTGCCAAGGACATGCGCGGCCAGGTCGTCGGTGAAGGCCTTGAGCGTCGACTCGATGAACATCGCGGAGCCGTCCGGGTGCGAGCACGCACCGCGCCGCTTCACGGCCTTGGCGACCTGCTTCACGGCCTCCAGGGCGGCGGGGCCGCCGCCGTTGAGGATGTCCTCCAGGCCGCGGGCCGCGGCGGGCAGGCCGAGGTAGCAGGGACCGCACTGTCCCGCGCTCTCCTCGGCCAGCCACTGGGCCACTCGCAGTGACTCCCCGAGCGGGCAGGTCTGTTGGGTGATCGGGAGGATCGCGCCGGCGCCGAGAGCACCGCCCACCGCGTCCAGGTTGTTGCGCGAGACGATCGCCTCGTTGACGGTCGCCGCGTCCAGCCACTTGCCGTGGTATCCGCCGGTCAGCACGCCCTGCGGCATGGGCGGCGCACCGGCCAACTGGAGCACGTACCGCAGCGGGACGCCCGTCGGGACCTCGATCACCATGGGGCGGGCGACGGCGCCGGAGACGGTCAGCATGACCGTGCCGGGCTCGTCGTACAGGCCGGTGTTGCGGTAGCGGTCGGGGCCGATGCGGGCGGCGATGGCCAGTTGGGCGAATGTCTCGGCGTTGGACAGCAGGGTGGGCGCGCCGCCGACGCCGGTCTGTGACGCGCTGATCTTGCGGCCGGGCGGGATGGCCGGGCCGCCGTCGATGGAGCGGATCAGTGAGGCGGCCGCTCCGGTCACCATCCGTACCGGATTGCGCTGCACGCGCGCGCGGAGAGGTGATCCGCGCCGGTTGCTCAGGCCGCGCTCGGCCAGCGCGGCCTCCATGGACCGCTGGGTCGACTCCCGGGTCACGCCGATCACGAGTGTGCGGGCGCCCATGGCCTCGGCGGCCAGCAGCGCGCCGTCCAGGATGAGGTGCGGGGCACGGTTGATGAGCACCGTGTCCTTGCGGCAGGCGGGTTCGTCCTCACTTCCGTTGACGACCACCACCGGGCGGATGCCCTTCTTGATGGCCGATTCCGCGACGGAACGCAGTTTCTTGGCGAAGGGGAAGCCCGCGCCGCCGCGGCCCTTCAGGGAGATCGCCTCGGCGAGGCCGGCGAGTTGCTCGCCGCCCATGGGTTCAAGCGGTCCGTGCACCTTGAGGTGCATCGGGAGATCGAGTCGTTCAACCAGGTCGAAACCCGACGTGAGCTGCGGGAGTCCGACAACGCGGACTTCCGGTACGTCGGGCAGGGCCTCGTTCACTTAAAAGCCTCCGGAAGGGGCGTTCCATGATTCGCCGGAGCCGGGAGCGTCGAAGGCGCCCGGCAGTACTTCAGTCGTGGGACCGCTGTCGTACGTGTCGTTGGCGTTGTACGTGCCGTAGGCCTGGTTCGACTCACCGGTGTCGTACACATCACTTGTGCCGTAGCCGTTGGTCACCGAATTGTCATAGACGGGGATGTTGTAACCCGTGTCGTTGAGCGGGTCGTAGGCGGAGGGCGGCGCCGCACCGACCGGCGGCGGGGAGGGAATGGGCCAACTGCCCGAAGTGCTCCCGTTGTCGTAACGCTGGAACGCCTCCGTGGGCTGCATGTCCATCGGCGTCTGGAAGCGTTCGGTCGGGTCGGGTCCCAGGGGGCCCTCGCCGGGCGTGCCGTTGCCCGAAACGGCACGGTAGGCGGCCGCGAAGCCGTGGGTTCCAGTGGCCGTGTTCGGGTCGTACGCGGCCTCGTAGGACTGCGCGGGGGACGCCGTGCGCTGTGGGGGCGCGTACGTGTCCCGCGGAGACTGCCGCGGTGCGAAGCCCGGCAGGGAGTTGCCCGCGGCGGTGGCACGGGATGCCTCCAGGTCCTCGCGGGCGAGGCGGCCACCTGTGTTGTTGTCCCCGATGATCGCGAGGATCCGCTCGGCGATGGCGCGCTTGAAGGGGCCGGAGGAGGAGCGCAGCGCCAGGGCGGCCGCCACGAAGATCAGGCAGAGGCTGTAGAGCACGGTGACGTACGTCGCGGCGGGGCGACCCGCGTAGAGCCCGTGCACCAGGGCCGAGCACCAGGCCGGGTACGCCAGCATGTGCACGGCCCGCCAGCGTGCGGCCACCGGGGCGGGGGACGCGAAAGCGCCGCGCAGCGCGCCGGTGACGGCCGTGAAGATCATGAGCAGGCCGGCCAGGGAGCCGAAGCCGATGAGTCCGTCGGTACCCGTGACGCCGAGCCCGAAGGGGATCACGGCGGCGACCAGCGTGGTGTGGTCCAGTACCAGTTTGACCGAAACGTGCAGCAGGAGGAAGGCGACCGAGGACACGGCGGTCGTTCTGTGCACGGCCTGCGCGACCAGTCGCTGGCGGGCGTTGAGGAACAGCCGGTCGGTGGCGACGATTCCCCACACGACGGAGCAGGTGAGGGCGACCAGCGACAGCACGCCGGCGCCGAAGTTGAGGAAGTCGCGCAGGTCGTCACCTCCGACGAGCACGACCATGGGTATGAGCAACAGCGCCGCAGCCGTCAGCGCGCCGTAAGCCGATCGGCCCGGCTGGGGGAGCGAGCTGTTCTTACGAGGGGTCATGGGGGTTACTCCCAAACAGTTCGGGGAAGCGGTCCCGAAGCCGCACTCTAAGTCGAGCCATACCTATGAGTGCGACGTTTGAGTTATTGCGTTGTTATCTAAGGGCCGTGAGGCTCTTGTGTTGTCCCTTAGAGTCCGTTACGCGAAGTAATATTTGAACGTTGTTCAGTTTTTTGTGACGATTCCGTGGAGTGGCACGGAGTGCCGAGCGGTCGACGGAAGCCCGTCGCGGCCCACGCGGGCCCTGCGGTACCCTGACGCCATGCGTGCCGTACGCCTTCTGCTTAGCGAGCCGCGCTGACCAGTCCCGGCCACTGACGAATCGTGGTCGGCATCGGCGCGGCGTCCCCTCCTGTGCGAGGGGTTTTTTCATTTCCTGAGCCGCTGGCAGAGACGATCGATGGAGCTTTGAGGATCATGAGCGAGACGAATACCGCTGCCGCCTCCGAGGTGGCCGCGCCGCACCGCTACACGGCCGCACTGGCCGCTGAGATCGAGGCACGCTGGCAGGACTTCTGGGACGCCGAGGGGACGTACGAGGCTCCGAACCCGAGCGGTGACCTGGCGGGCGACCCCGAGCTGGTCTCCCGGCCCAAGAAGTTCATCATGGACATGTTCCCGTACCCCTCCGGTGCGGGGCTGCACGTCGGCCACCCCCTGGGATACATCGCCACCGATGTATCCGCCCGGTATCAGCGCATGACGGGTCACAACGTCCTGCACACCCTGGGCTTCGACGCCTTCGGACTGCCCGCCGAGCAGCACGCCGTGTCGACGGGTGAGCACCCCCGGATCACCACCGAAGCGGCCATCAACAACATGAAGTCCCAGCTGCGCGCGCTGGGCCTGGGTCACGACAGGCGCCGGTCGTTCGCCACGATCGACCCGGAGTACTACAAGTGGACCCAGTGGATCTTCCTGCAGATCTTCAACTCCTGGTACGACGACGAGGCGGACAAGGCCCGTCCGATCGCCGAACTGGTCGCCCGGTTCGAGAGCGGCGACCGCGCCGTACCCGCGATCGACGGCTCCACGCGCGCGTGGAGTGAACTGACCGCCGCCGAGCGTGCCGACGTCCTGAGCGAGTACCGCCTGGCGTACGCCTCCGACGCGCCCGTCAACTGGGCTCCCGGACTGGGCACCGTCCTGGCCAACGAGGAGGTCACCGCCGACGGTCGCTCCGAGCGCGGCAACTTCCCCGTCTTCAAGGCCAAGCTGCGCCAGTGGAACATGCGCATCACCGCGTACGCCGACCGGCTCATCGACGACCTGGACGCGCTGGACTGGCCCGAGGCCATCAAGCTCCAGCAGCGCAACTGGATCGGCCGCTCCGAGGGCGCCCGCGTCCACTTCCCGATCGACGGCGAGCGCATCACCGTCTTCACCACACGCCCGGACACCCTGTTCGGCGCGACCTACATGGTGCTGGCGCCCGAGCACGCCCTGGTCGAGAAGTTCACCCCGGAGGCATGGCCCGAGGGCACACACGAGGTGTGGACCGGGGGCCACGCGACCCCGGCAGAGGCAGTCGCCGCGTACCGCGCGCAGGCCGCCTCCAAGTCGGACGTCGAGCGGCAGGCCGAGGCCAAGGACAAGACCGGCGTCTTCATCGGGTCCTACGCGACCAATCCGGTCAACGGTGAGCAGGTCCCGGTCTTCATCGCCGACTACGTCCTGATGGGCTACGGCACCGGCGCGATCATGGCCGTGCCGGCGGGCGACCAGCGCGACTTCGAGTTCGCGCGCGCCTTCGAACTGCCGATCCGCTGTGTCGTTGAACCGACCGACGGCCGTGGCACCGACACCTCGACGTGGGAGGACGCCTTCGGGTCCCACGACGCGAAGATCGTCGACTCCGCCAACGACGAGATCTCCCTGGACGGCCTGGGCGTCGTCGAGGCCAAGGCGCGCGTCACCGAGTGGCTGGAACGCAAGGGCATCGGCGAGGGCACCGTCAACTTCCGGCTGCGCGACTGGCTGTTCAGCCGTCAGCGCTACTGGGGCGAGCCCTTCCCGATCGTCTACGACGAGGACGGCATCGCCCGCCCGCTGCCCGAGTCGATGCTGCCGCTGGAGCTGCCCGAGGTCGAGGACTACTCGCCGCGCACCTTCGACCCGGACGACGCCGACACGTCTCCCGAGACCCCGCTGTCCCGCAACCAGGACTGGGTCAATGTCACGCTGGACCTGGGTGACGGCCGCGGTCCGCAGCCCTACCGCCGCGAGACCAACACCATGCCCAACTGGGCCGGTTCCTGCTGGTACGAGCTGCGCTACCTGGACCCGCACAACTCCGACAAGCTGGTCGACCCGGAGATCGAGCGGTACTGGATGGGCCCGCGCGAGGGCCAGCCGCTGGGCGGCGTCGACCTGTACGTCGGCGGCGCCGAACACGCCGTACTGCACCTGCTGTACGCGCGCTTCTGGTCGAAGGTGCTGTTCGACCTGGGCCACATCTCCTCGGCCGAACCGTTCCACAAGCTGTTCAACCAGGGCATGATCCAGGCCTACGTGTACCGCGACGGCCGGGGTATCGCGGTGCCCGCCGCCGAGGTGGAGGAGCGCGACAACGCCTACTACTACCGGGGCGAGAAGGTCTCCCGGCTGCTGGGCAAGATGGGCAAGTCCCTGAAGAACGCGGTCACTCCGGACGAGATCTGCGCCGAGTACGGGGCGGACACCCTGCGCCTGTACGAGATGGCCATGGGCCCGCTGGACGTGTCGCGGCCGTGGGACACGCGCGCGGTGGTGGGCCAGTACCGACTGCTCCAGCGGCTGTGGCGCAACGTGGTGGACGAGGTCTCCGGCGAGGTCACGGTCGTCGACTCCGAGGCCGACGAGGACACCCTGCGTGTGCTGCACAAGGCCATCGACGGGGTACGCCAGGACCTGGAGGGCATGCGCTGCAACACCGCCATCGCCAAGGTCACCGAGCTGAACAACCACCTGACCAAGGCGGGCCGTCCTGTGCCGCGCACGGTCGCCGAGCCCCTGGTGCTGCTGGTCGCGCCGCTGGCTCCGCACATCGCCGAGGAACTGTGGCGCAAGCTGGGTCACACCGACTCCGTGGTCCACCAGGACTTCCCGGTGGCCGACCCGGCGTACGTCGTGGACGAGGCCGTGACCTGCGTCGTGCAGATCAAGGGCAAGGTCAAGGCGCGCCTGGAGGTATCGCCGTCGATCTCCGACGAGGAGCTGGAGAAGGTGGCGCTGGCCGACGAGAAGGTCGTCGCCGCGCTGGGTGGAGCGGGGATCCGCAAGGTGATCGTGCGCGCGCCGAAGCTGGTGAACATCGTTCCGGCGTAGCCCGGAATCCATTGGCCGAAAGTCGTCGGGTGCGACTGTCGGGGTAGTCCCCTACGGGCAGGTTCGGGGTTCTTCTGGAACTCCGGGCCTGCCCGTAGCGTTTACCGTTGAAGAGTGCCGCGGCCGCTGCCGCGACCGGCCTGGAGGAGGAGCGTGGTGGAAGCCGTGATCACAGTAATCGCCCTGCTCTTCCTGTTGTTCGTGGTGCTGGGCGTCTATGCCACGGTGAAGGTGGTCCGTGCCACCAAGAGAGGTGTGGACCGCACGATCTCCCAGGCCCGCCGCACCGTGGAGGACCACACCCTGCGCGCCAAGACCTTCGCCCAGCCGGGCCCGGTCGGCGAGCTGGCCCAGCTCCGCCTGAAGCTGCGCACGTCGATGCGGGCCACTCAGGACGCGCTCCACGCGGGCGTGGCGGACGACGAGTCCCTCAAGGAGTCCCTGAGCCTCTTCGCGCGGCTCAGCGCGCACGGGCACGAACTGGACGCCGAGCTCAAGCGGCTGGAGAGCGAGCCCGACCGGCGCACACTCATCACGTTGCTGCCAGGACTGCGCGAGCACACCGAGCGGATCACACAGTCGGCGGACTCGCTGCGCTGGGCCGCACGCGACCGCGCCCGCCGCTTCGCGGACGACGATCTGGACACGCTGAGCGCCCAGATAGACGTCGAGGCCGGCGCGCTGCGGCACTGGACCACGGAGTCGGAGTCCACGGCTTCCTGGCCCGAGGCGCCGGCTCAGGACGCGGCTTCCTCCGGCGGCCAGACCTGGCCCGAGAGCCCGGAATCCCGTACGGCCGAGGAGCCGACTCGTCCCGCCATCACCCCGCCGGGACTGCGGCCCGTCTACCCCTGGCAGAAGAAGCCCCGTCCCGAGAGCACGACTTGATCCGGTCGCGGCAGCCGCAGGTGGGAGGGGCCGGGCTGCCGACCGGGTGCCCTGGCAGGTAACCTCCAGCTCATGTCCCGCCATGTCGCGATCGTCACCGATTCAACGGCCTACCTGCCGACGCGGACGATGGAGGACCACGGCATCACAGCGGTACCGCTGACCGTGGTCCTGGGCGACCGGGCCTTCGAGGAGGGTACCGAGATCTCGGCCCGTTCCCTGGCCCAGGCACTGCAGAAGCGGCGCTCCGTCACCACGTCACGGCCCAGCCCGGAGGTCTTCGCCGCGACCTATCGCAAGGTCGCCGAGTCGGGCGCCACCGGCATCGTCTCCCTCCATCTGTCGTCCGAGTTCTCGGGCACGTACGACGCCGCGGTGCTCGCCGCGCGGGAGGCTCCGGTGCCCGTACGCGTGGTGGACACCGGGATGGTCGCGATGGCGCTCGGTTTCTGCGCGCTGGCCGCCGCGGAGTCCGCGGAGGCGGGGGGCACGATCGACGAGGCGGTCACGGCCGCCGAGAAACGGGCCGCGGGCACGTCCGCGTACTTCTACGTCGACACCCTCGACTATCTGCGCCGGGGCGGCCGGATCGGAGCCGCGCAGGCACTGCTGGGTTCCGCGCTCGCGGTGAAACCGCTGCTGCAGCTGGACGGCGGCCGTATCGAACTCCTGGAGAAGGTACGGACGGCTTCCAAGGCGATCGCCCGCCTGGAGGAGATCGTCGCCGACCGTGCGGGCAGTGCCCAGGTCGACATCGCCGTCCACCACCTCGCCTCACCCGACCGGGCCCTGGTCCTCTCGGACCGGCTGCGGGCGCGGGTGCCCGGCCTCGCGGATCTGCATGTCAGCGAGGTGGGCGCCGTGATCGGTGCGCATACGGGGCCTGGGTTGTTGGGGGCTGTTGTCTCGCCCCGGTGAGGCCGGTGAGGCCGGTGAGGTGTCTGTCGGGCCTGCGGGTTTCGGTGGTTTTCTGTGGCGAGTGGGGCTCGTGTGGGTGAGGGAGTTATCCACAAATGGGCGGTGGTCCCCGGAAACTGAGCAAGATCATCGCGAAGTGGCGAAGTGTCGGATCCTCGCCGCATGGCACTTCGATCACGTTCACGCACAGCTACTCCGACCAGCGGCCCGGGCCGCGGGCCCGTCTCCGACGGCCGCACCCGCGATGGCCGTCATCACCGCCGTGACCACCCCCGAAGCCGCGCCCGGCGCCGTGAGGCCTCGGCCGAGGCACTCCGCCTGCGCGCGGAGGCACTCTTCGCCGAAAGGGCCGGAGAGCGGCGGGAGTTGGGCAACGGGAGAGGGGACGGGCCTCCGCGGGCGGAGGACCGGGATGTAGGCGACAGTCCTCCGAGGGCCAGGACTGCCGTGGGGGTGGGCGTCGCCGATGTGTGGGGGCTCGAGAGGGGCGGGGCGGTCGGCGCTGAGGCACTTCGGGGGAGCGCTGCGGTCGGCGTCGACGTATTCCGGGGGAGCGGGGTGGGGGACCGCGATGATTTCCCGGAGAGCGGGACGGTCGAGCCCGATGCTCTCCGGCGGAGGCGGGCGAGGGAGAGTGGGCCTTCCCGCTCGAGCTGGGCGGTCGACCGTGATGGTTCGGGCGAGGGTGCGGCTGCTGGCACCGGCGCGCGTGGCGAGGCCGCTTCCGACGGGGTGGCTGGGGCGTGGCGGGACCGGGTCGGGCCGGCCCTGCGGGAGCGGATGCCGCTGTGGTTGCAGTCGAGATGCGGTCTTGAGCGCAGGAGCGTGGTCGCACTCACGGTGCTGCTCGTCGTCGCCTCGGCCTTCGCCATGCAGCACTTCTGGACCGGCCGGACCCAGTCGGTGCGGGCTCCCGAGGTGGTGCGGGCGGCGGGACCGTTCGGCGAACCGGCCGGACAGGCGAAGCAGCAGGGATCCGCGCCGGACGCCCTGGTCGGGTCACCCGGCCCGGTCGGTGCGGCTGGGCCACCGATCGTGGTGGATGTCGGCGGCAAGGTGCGCAGCCCCGGCCTCCAACGCCTGCCGGCCGGCTCTCGGGTGGAGGACGCGCTGAAAGCCGCGGGCGGAGTGCGTGCCGGCACGAATACCGACGGGCTCAACCGCGCCCGCCTCCTCGTGGACGGCGAACAGATCGTGGTCGGTCTGCCCGCGCTCGCCGGGGGATCCGGCTCGGCTGGGGTCGGCACTGGTGCGTCCGTCGGCGGTGCGTCCGCTGGTGGCGCGTCCGTTGGCGGTGCCGCTCCCGCCGCTCCCGTTTCACTCAACACGGCCACCGCGGAGCAGCTCGAGGGCCTGCCGGGCGTCGGCCCGGTTCTGGCGCAGCACATCGTCGACTACCGCGCCCAGAACGGCGGATTCCGTTCGGTCGACGAGCTTCGCGAGGTCAATGGAATCGGGGACCGCCGGTTCGCCGATCTGCGGAATCTGGTGCGGCCGTGAGCAGGGAAAGGGCGGTGGGCCGAGATGGGGCTGTGCGTGCGCGTGTGGATGTGGACGCGGGGCCTGGGGACGGCTCCGGACGGGCCGACGAGGGTGCCGTGAACCGACGGGCCGTCCATGCTGCCTCGGGCCGTCGGCTGGGAGCCTCGAATCCTCGGGAGGAAGGGCCGGCGGATCTACGGCTGGTGCCGCCCGCGCTGGCGGCCTGGGTCACGGCGGCGGTGACTCTTGGGGGACCGCCCGGGTGGGTGGCGGGTGTGGCCGTGGTCTGCCTGGTCGTGGGCGGGGCGCTGCTGATGGCGGGGCGAAGGCGCGTCCACGCCCAGGAGGGGAGCGTGGGGCGCCGGTTCGGTGAAGGGCAGCCGGAGGAAGGCCCGGAGAGAGGTCCGCTTGGTGTACGGCGAGGAGGGCTTCCGCTCGGCGGCGGATACCGGAGAGACGGGTCGCGTATGTGGCCCCGGGTGTCTGTTGCCGCCGTGCTGCTCTGTGTCGGCGCCGCTGCCGCTTCCGCGGGGCTGCATGGGGCGGATCTGCGCCGGGGTCCCGTTCCCGCCCTGGCACGGGAGTACGCACAGGTGACCGCCGAGGTCGAGGTCACCTCCGATCCACGGCTCACCCGGCCCCGGATCAAGGGAGACCACGCGGCTCCGACCGCCGTGCTGCTCGACGCGGAGGTCCGGCGGGTGAGGCGGGCGGACGGGACCGGTGTGGTGACGCGCACGCCGGTGCTGATGATCGTGGACGCCACCTCGGCAAGGGGCTCTCCCCACCTGTCCGTTGAGCGTTCACCCTGGCTGTCGGTGCTGCCGTCCACGCGGTTGCGGGTGGCCGCGCGGCTCGCGCCCGCCCTGTCGGGAGGGGACGAGATCGCGGCGGTGCTGCGAGTACGGGGGAGTGCGCCACCGGAGATCGTTGAGGAGCCGTCCGGGCCGCAGAGATTCGCGGGCGAGCTGCGGGAAGGCCTGCGGGAGGCGACCGACGGGCTGGACGCGGACGCGCGGGCGCTGCTTCCGGGGCTGGTCGTGGGGGACACGTCACGCGTCACACCGGAGCTGGACGACGCGTTCAAGGCGACGGATCTCACCCACTTGCTCGCCGTGTCCGGTGGCAACTTCACGATCCTGCTGGCCCTTTTCATCGGACCGCCAGGTCTCGCCCAGCGTGCCGAGCGGCGTGGTCTCGCGCCGCGGCTCGGTGTCCCGCTTCGGGCCACCGCACTCTTCGGCGGCGCGATCACGCTCGGCTTCGTGATCGTGTGCCGACCCGACCCGAGTGTGCTGCGGGCCGCGGCCTGCGGATCGATCGCGCTGCTCGCCATCGCGACCGGGCGCCGCAGATCGCTGATCCCCGCGCTGGCCACGGCCGTCCTTCTGCTGGTGCTGTACGACCCCTGGTTGTCCCGCAGTTACGGCTTCGTGCTCTCTGTCCTGGCGACTGGTGCGCTGCTCACGCTGGCGCCACGGTGGAGTGCCGCGCTCCGGAGGCGTCGGGTGCCGCCGCGACTGGCCGAGGCGCTCGCTGCCGCCGGTGCCGCGCAGGCCGTGTGCGCGCCGGTCGTCGCGGTCCTTTCGGCCCGGGTGAGTCTGGTGGCGGTGCCGTGCAATCTGCTCGCGGAGTTCGCGGTCGCGCCGGCCACGGTGCTGGGCTTCGCGACGCTGGCGGCGGCCTCGGTGGCGCTGCCCGTCGCCAAGGCCATGGCGTGGTGCGCGAGTTGGCCCGTCCAGTGGATCGCGGACATCGCTCGTGCCGGGGCGGCGCTGCCCGGCGGGGGAGTGGACTGGCCGGGCAGTTGGGCGGGTGCGCTGCTGCTCGCCCTGGTGGTTGTGGCCGTGGTGTTCGTCGGGCGACGGCTGCTGAGGCATCCGTGGCTGACCGGTGCCTGCGGAGTGCTGTTCCTGTTGGTCGTGGTGCAGCCGCCGCCCATCACCAGGGTGATCACGGGGTGGCCGCCGCCCGGGTGGCGAATGGCCATGTGCGACGTGGGACAAGGCGACGCCACGGTGCTGGCGGCGGGTGACGGCACCGCTGTGGTGGTGGACGCCGGACCCGACCCGGTGCTGGTGGACCGCTGCCTGGGAGCGCTCGGCATCACCCGGATCCCGCTCGTCGTGCTCACGCACTTTCACGCCGACCATGTGGCGGGGCTGGCGGGCGTGCTGCGCGGGCGTTCGGTGGGCGCGATCGAGACGACAGGTCTGGAAGAACCGCCGGAACAGGCCGAGTTCGTGAGACGGGAGGCCGCGGCGCGGCACATCCCGGTGACGCGGGCCGTGGCGGGGGAGCGGCGGCGCACGGGCGCTCTCGACTGGCAGGTGCTGTGGCCACCGCCGAGCCCGACAGCCATGGAGGACGGGCCGAACGACGCCAGCGTCACCCTGCTCGTCAAGTCGGCGGGGCTGCGGATGCTGCTGCTCGGCGATCTCGAACCACCGGCTCAGCGGGCCCTGTCGAGATCGCCGGCAGCCGCTGAATTGGGAGGCGTGGACGTTCTCAAGGTCGCCCACCATGGCTCGGCCTACCAGGATCCGGACCTCATACGCAGGGCGGCTCCGCGGCTCGCGCTGATCTCGTGCGGCGAGGACAACCCGTACGGACATCCCGCGCCCAGCACGGTCGCCGCGTTGCGGGCAGGGGGTGCCGTGGTCCTTCGTACCGATGAGGACGGGGCGTTGGCGGTCGTGGGTGCGGGCGGAGGGCTGAGCGTGGCGAGACACTGAACTCATGAATTCCGCACAGGCCGACGCCTACCTTCGCAGGATCGGGGCTCAGTACCCCGCGTGGCCCACGTCCGACGCGTTGCGCGAGCTCCACCGCCGCCATCTGGAGACCGTGCCGTTTGAGAACCTTTCGATTCACCTCGGTGAGGAGATCGTGCTGGAGGAGAAGAGGCTGCTGGACAAGCTGGTGGGCGGGCGCAGGGGTGGCTTCTGCTACGAAGCGAACGGGGCGTTCGGGGCGTTGCTGGGGGCGCTGGGCTTCGACGTGACGCTGCTGGCGGGGAGGACGTACGACGGTGAGGGGCGGCTCGGGATTCCGTACGACCATCTCGCGCTGCGTGTGCGGACGGTGGACGGGGGTGACTGGCTGGCCGACGTCGGGTTCGGGGCGCTCACGCTCTATCCGCTGGTCTTCGGAGAGCGGGGGGAGCAGAAGGATCCCGGGGGCACGTTCCGGGTTGTCGAGGCGGGGCCGGACGCTGCCGGGGTCCGTGGTGCCGGAGGGTCGCGTGAAAGGGAGGATCTCGAGGTCATCCGGGACGGCAGGCCGCAGTACCGCTTGGAGGTACGTCCGCGGGTGCTCGGGGACTTCGTGACCGGGGCCTGGTGGCACAGCACCTCGCCGACGTCGCACTTCGCGCGGTCGCTGGTCTGCTCGCGGGTCACCGATGACGGCGGCAGGATCACGCTGAGCGGCCGGAGCTTCACGGTGACGGCGGCCGACGGGACGAAGGAGGTGTCGGAACTGGCAACGGACGAGGAGGTGTTGGCGACCTATCGCGACCGATTCGGGATCGAGTTGGAGCGGGTGCCGGAGGTGCGGAAGGTGGCGGAGGCGAGGGAGACGCGGGAGGCGGGCTGAGCGGACCGGCTGATTCGGGAGCGGTGGCCGACCCCGGCGCCGACCCCGGCGTCGGGCGTATCGGAAAATGTCTGGGTGAGCGATGTGAGACATGTGCTGGTACTGCCCGACCGTGATGCCGCAGAAGAGGCCGCGCGGGCACTCGGTGACAGGTTCGGGCTCGACGAGGAACCGCAGCTGGTGCGGGATGCGCTCGCCGGTGAGGACGACGCCGAGGACGCGCAGTGGCTGGTGGTGCTGCGGGATCCCGAGGAGCGGCTCGACCGGAAGGAGCTGGACGAGTTCGTGGGGGAGTGGGACGGCTGGCGCGAGGAGCCGTAACGCTCCGCTGGGGGTGCGGGGATGTTGCTGCGGGGGATCGTTGCCAGCCGCCAGCCGCCAGCCGCCAGCCGCCAGCCGCCAGCCGCCAGCCGCCAGCCGCCAGGCGTTAACCGTCAGCCGTCAGTGGCCAGCGGCGGTTCGCTCAAGGGGGCTGGTGGGGGCGCGTCACGTGGGCACGTGGGCGTCGGGAGTCCTCAGTCGGCTGGCGGTCCCTCGTCCGTTGGTCGCCGGGTTACGAGCCTCCCGGGGTGTGAGACCTCGGGGGTACAAGCCCCCGAGTCACGAAACCCTCGCTCACCTGTCGTGGAACCCCACCCGGCGACCCGGCCCCCGTCGGCCCGACCCCCGGGTCCCTCCATCCGCTCGGCCCTCGATGTCAGTGGCCCGTGGGATGCTTGTCGGGATGGCCAGGAAGAGTGCTGATGATGACCCTCTCGCCCCCGTGACGCTTGCCGTGGGCCAGGAGGATCTGTTGCTTGACCGTGCTGTGCAGGAGGTGGTGGCCGCCGCGAAAGCCTCCGATGCGGACACGGATGTGCGGGATCTCAGCCCGGATCAGTTGCAGCCAGGGACGCTGGCCGAGTTGACGAGTCCCTCGCTTTTCGCCGAGCGGAAGGTCGTGGTCGTCCGCAACGCGCATGATCTGTCGGCCGACACGGTGAAGGACGTGAAGGCGTATCTGGGGGCGCCCGCCGAGGAGATCACCCTGGTGCTGTTGCACGCGGGTGGGGCCAAGGGCAAGGGGCTGCTCGATGCCGCGCGCAAGACGGGGGCGCGGGAGGTGGCGTGCCCCAAGATGACGAAGCCGGCGGATCGGCTGGCGTTCGTGCGGAGCGAGTTCCGGGCGCTGGGGAGGTCGGCCACGCCCGAGGCCTGTCAGGCGCTGGTGGACTCCATCGGGAGTGATCTGCGCGAGCTGGCTTCGGCGGTGTCGCAGTTGACCGCGGACGTCGAGGGGACGATCGACGAGGCCGTTGTCGGGCGGTACTACACCGGGCGGGCCGAGGCGTCGAGCTTCACCGTGGCCGACCGGGCTGTGGAGGGGCGGGCCGCGGAGGCGCTGGAGGCGTTGCGGTGGTCTCTGTCGACGGGGGTGGCGCCGGTGCTGATCACCAGCGCGCTGGCGCAGGGGGTGCGGGCCATTGGGAAGCTGTCCTCCGCGAGGGGCGGGCGGCCGGCTGATCTCGCGCGGGAGCTCGGTATGCCGCCGTGGAAGATCGATCGGGTTCGGCAGCAGATGCGGGGGTGGACCCCGGACGGCGTTGCCGTCGCCCTGCGGGCTGTTGCTGACGCCGACGCGGGCGTCAAGGGGGGCGGGGACGATCCTGAGTACGCCCTGGAGAAGGCTGTTGTGGTGATTGCTCGGGCTGCGCGGTCCGGGCGGGGATAGGTCTTCCGGTGCCGGTGCCAGTGCCAGTGCCGGTGTCGGTGTTGGTGCCGGGCTGGGTTTTTTCGCCCCCTCCGCCCCTACCCGTCCCCTGTTCCTGAGGGCTGCCGCCCCCAGACCCCCGCTTCGGCCTGGACGGCCTCGTCCTCAAACGCCGGACGGGCTGAAACCCCCAGCCACCGCACAGCACGCAAGACCCCAGCCCCAGCCCTCAGCCCCATGAAAGACAAAGACCCCGCTTCCCCTCCCGGGGAAGGGAGGGGAAGCGGGGTCTCGGTTCGAGCTGTTGGAACCACGCCCGCGTGGCGAACGCAGGTCGTGCGTGGGTCCAGGGTTGCCGGGCAGGAGCGGAAGAGAGGGCCCGCTGGGTCCGTTCCGGCGGTTAAGTCGGGTTGGATCAGCCCTTGAGGGAAGCAACCTTGGAAGCAAGCGCCGACTTCTTGTTGGCGGCCTGGTTCTTGTGGATGACGCCCTTCGAGACGGCCTTGTCGAGCTTGCGCGAAGCCTCGCGCGTGTACTCGGTGGCCTTCTCGACGTCACCGGCGGCAGCGGCCTCACGGGCCTTGCGGACCGCGGTCTTCAGGGAGGACTTGACGGCCTTGTTGCGCAGCCGAGCCTTCTCGTTGGTCTTGATCCGCTTGATCTGGGACTTGATGTTCGCCACGAATGAGCCTCTACAGGTTCAGGCGCGCGAGACAGCACGTCTCACACGCCGTTTGATTTCCTTGGGTGTGCCTCGTGCAGAGAGGGCATGAGACACAGCTACCCAGGCTACCAGTGCTCCCCCGACCGGCCCAAACCGGTCGCAGCTCGCCGCCCATGGGACCATGGAGCCTACGTATCGATCCGACCCGAGGCGACAGGCGCCTCAAGAGACAGGACCCTGCGTGCCCGCGACCCCTAACAATGTGCCCGAGCCGAGCCGTACCGCCCCGGCTCTGATCCGCAATTTCTGCATCATCGCGCACATCGACCACGGCAAGTCCACGCTCGCCGACCGCATGCTCCAGCTGACCGGGGTGGTCGAGCAGCGGCAGATGCGCGCTCAGTACCTCGACCGTATGGACATCGAGCGCGAGCGTGGCATCACGATCAAGTCCCAGGCGGTCCGGCTGCCCTGGGCACCGTCCGGGGATCCGGGCAAGACCCACATCCTCAACATGATCGACACCCCCGGGCACGTGGACTTCACGTACGAGGTGTCCCGGTCACTCGCCGCCTGCGAGGGGACCGTCCTCCTCGTCGACGCCGCCCAGGGCATCGAGGCGCAGACTCTCGCCAACCTCTACCTGGCGATGGAGAACGACCTCAAGATCATCCCCGTACTCAACAAGATCGACCTGCCGGCCGCGCAGCCGGAGAAGTTCGGCGAGGAGCTCGCCAACCTCATCGGCTGCGACCCCGACGACGTGCTGAAGGTCTCCGCCAAGACCGGGCTGGGCGTCGAGGCGCTGCTGGACAAGGTCGTCGCCGAGGTTCCCGCGCCGGTGGGTGTCCAGGACGCCCCCGCGCGCGCGATGATCTTCGACTCTGTCTATGACTCCTACCGCGGTGTCGTGACGTACGTGCGAGTCATCGACGGGCAGCTCAACAAGCGTGAGCGGATCCGGATGATGTCCACCGGCGCGACCCACGAGCTGCTGGAGATCGGTGTCTCGTCGCCCGAGATGACGCCGGCCGACGGGGTGGGCGTCGGTGAGGTGGGCTACATCATCACCGGGGTGAAGGACGTCCGTCAGTCCAAGGTCGGTGACACCATCACCACCCTGCACAAGGGGGCGACCGAGGCGCTCGGCGGGTACAAGGACCCCAAGCCCATGGTCTTCTCCGGGCTGTATCCGCTCGACGGGTCCGACTACCCCGAGCTGCGTGACGCCCTCGACAAGCTCCAGCTCAACGACGCCGCGCTCGTCTACGAGCCGGAGACCTCCGCCGCGCTCGGCTTCGGCTTCCGGGTCGGCTTCCTGGGGCTGCTGCACCTCGACGTGATCCGTGAGCGGCTCGAGCGCGAGTTCGGGCTCGACCTCATCGCGACCGCGCCGAACGTGGTGTACCGGGTCGACATGGAGGACGGCACCGAGCACGTCGTCACCAACCCGAGCGAGTTCCCCGAGGGGAAGATCGACAAGGTCTTCGAGCCGATGGTGCGGGCGACGATCCTCGCGCCCTCCGAGTTCATCGGCTCGATCATGGAGCTGTGCCAGACCCGGCGCGGCACCCTGCTCGGCATGGACTACCTCTCCGAGGACCGGGTCGAGATCCGCTACACGCTGCCCCTCGCGGAGATCGTCTTCGACTTCTTCGATCAGCTGAAGTCCAAGACCAGGGGTTACGCGTCTCTCGACTACGAGCCCACCGGCGAGCAGGCCTCCAGCCTGGTCAAGGTCGACATCCTGCTGCACGGCGACAAGGTGGACGCCTTCTCGGCGGTCACGCACAAGGACGCGGCGTACGCGTACGGGGTGCGGCTCGTCGCCAAGCTGCGCGAGCTGATCCCGCGGCAGGCCTTCGAGGTGCCGATCCAGGCGGCCATCGGGTCGCGGGTCATCGCCCGCGAGACCATCCGCGCCATCCGCAAGGACGTCCTCGCCAAGTGCTACGGCGGTGACATCTCCCGGAAGCGGAAGCTGCTGGAGAAGCAGAAGGAGGGCAAGAAGCGGATGAAGATGGTGGGCTCTGTGGAGGTTCCGCAAGAGGCTTTCATCGCCGTGCTGTCCAGTGACGAGGACAGCGGCTCGGGCAAGGGCAAGAAGTAGACACGCGGTATGCCGTTTGTCTCAGGTGTTTTCAAGGGTCCGTCGCGCTGCTGCGTGGCGGACCCTTGCGCATGCGTCCGGTCGCGCTCTGTAGGAAGTGACAGGCCGCCGACTCTTACGCGGTGGCCGGACGGGCTCTACTCTGATCACTGCTCCATAGTTACTCGTGAGTTAAACAACGGCTCGCGAGTGAACGGATGAGTGAGACACGCAGCCGCAACCAGTCAGCCACAACCAGGCAGCCGCGCCCACTGTCGCGGGCCCCGGAGGATGTCGTGAGCGACACACAGACCCTGATCGAGAACCGTCCGCCGTCCGTGGCGGCCCTCTTCCTGGAGCGTGTGGCGGCCACGCCGGACGCCGAGGCCTACCGCTACCCGGTACCCGCCGCCTCGGGTGAGGACCCGGACGACTGGAAGTCGATGAACTGGGCCCAGGCCGCCGAGCGGGTCTTCGCCGTCGCGGCCGGTCTCATCGAACTGGGCGTGCAGCCCGAGCAGCGCGTCGCGCTCGCCTCCTCCACCCGGGTCGAGTGGATCCTCGCCGACCTCGGGATCATGTGCGCGGGCGCGGCCACGACGACCGTGTACCCGCAGACCAACGCCGAGGAGTCGGCCTTCATCCTCTCGGACTCCGGGAGCAAGGTCCTGATCGCGGAGGACGCGACGCAGCTCGCCAAGGTGGCGAAGAAGCGCGCCGAGCTTCCCGAGCTGACGCATGTCGTGGTGATCGACTCCGCGGGCGTCGAGAGCAGCGACTGGGTTCTCACGCTCGCCGAGCTGGAGGCCCGCGGCGCCGCCCACCTGGAGAAGAACCCCGACCTGATCAAGGAGAAGGTCGGCGCGATCACCGCCGGCCAGCTCGCGACGCTGATCTACACCTCCGGCACCACGGGCCGCCCCAAGGGCGTCCGCCTTCCGCACGACAACTGGTCGTACATGGCGAAGGCCATCGCCGCGACCGGACTGCTCGGCCCCGAGGACGTGCAGTACCTGTGGCTGCCGCTCGCGCACGTGTTCGGCAAGGTGCTGACTTCCGGCCATATCGAGATCGGGCACGTCACCGCCGTCGACGGCCGGGTGGACAAGATCATCGTGAATCTTCCGGTGGTGCGGCCGACGTACATGGCGGCCGTGCCCCGCATCTTCGAGAAGGTCTACAACGGCGTCGCGGCCAAGGCGCGGGCCGGCGGCGGCGCCAAGTACAAGATCTTCCAGTGGGCGGCCGAGGTCTCGCGCGAGTACGCGAAGGCCAGCCAGGACAACTTCCGCCGCACCGGAACCGCCTCCGTGCCCTTCGCGCTCGGCGCCAAGCACAAGGTCGCCGACGCGCTGGTCTTCGCCAAGATCCGCGAGGCGTTCGGCGGCAACATGCGTGCCTGCGTGTCGGGCAGCGCGGCGCTCGCGCCCGAGATCGGCTACTTCTTCGCCGGCGCCGGCATCCACATCCTGGAGGGATACGGCCTCACCGAGTCCTCCGCCGCCTCCTTCGTGAACCCCGGCGAGGCCTACCGCACCGGCACCGTGGGCAAGCCGCTGCCCGGCACCGAGGTGCGTATCGCGGACGACGGCGAGATCCTGCTGCGCGGCCCCGGCATCATGGAGGGCTACCACGGGCTGCCCGAGAAGACCGCCGAGGTGCTGGAGTCCGACGGCTGGTTCCACACCGGTGACATCGGGGAGCTGTCCCCGGACGGCTACCTCCGCATCACCGACCGCAAGAAGGACCTCATCAAGACCTCGGGCGGCAAGTACATCTCGCCCGCCGAGGTCGAGGGCCAGTTCAAGGCCGTGTGCCCGTACGTCTCCAACATCCTGGTCCACGGCGCCGACCGGAACTTCTGCACCGCGCTGATCGCGCTTGACGAGCCGTCAATTCTGGACTGGGCCAAGGAGAACGGCCTGGAGGGCAAGTCGTACGCCGAGGTTGTCGCCGCGCCCGCCACCGTCAGCCTCGTCGAGGGTTACGTCAAGGAGCTGAACGAGGGTCTCCAGCGCTGGCAGACCATCAAGAAGTTCCGGCTGCTGCCCCGCGACCTCGACATCGAGCACGGCGAGGTCACGCCGAGCCTGAAGCTGAAGCGACCGGTCGTCGAGCGGGAGTACAAGCACCTGATCGACGAGATGTACGCCGGTTCGCGCGAGGCGTAAGCCGCAAGTCCCCCGCGAGGGCGGCGCCTTGGAGAACGACAGACGCCGCCCTCCGCCTACCGCGGGCCCCGCCCCCTGTGCATCTCGCGCAGCAGTTCCTCCATCTGCCGTACCTGGCGGCGCAGTTCGAAGACGTCCTGGAGACTGCTGGCCGCCATGGACGTCTCGATCTTCCGGAGGCGGTCCGCGAGTTCGTCGAACTGTTCCTGTTCGCGGGCGAGCATCCGTTCCAGCTGCCGGTTCTTGCGGTGGAGGTCGAGGAAGACGGTGACCTTGGCGCGCAGTACCCAGGGGTCGAAGGGCTTCGTCAGATAGTCGGCGGCTCCGGTCGCGTACCCGCGGAAGGCGTAGCCCGCGTCGGCGTCCGTGCCGGTCAGGAAGATGATGGGGACGTCCTTGGTCTGGTCGAGCCGCTTGATGTTGGCGGCGGTCTCGAAGCCGTCCATGCCGGGCATCCGGATGTCGAGCAGCACGACGGCGAACCGCTGCCGCAGCAGGGCCCGCATCGCCTCCTCGCCCGAACGCGCGCGCACCAGCGGCTCGTTGAGGGATCTCAGAACGGCCTCAAGGGCGATCAGATTGTCCTCCATGTCGTCGACGAGGAGGATGCTGGCGCGCTCGTCGGTCGTTTCCTCAGCGCTCATGGTGACTGTGCCTCACTCAGTCGTCGGCGGGATCGCGGGCTCCCCTGAGGTGCTCGCTCCCGGTACAACAGGTACTGCGGTCTCGGGGGTGGCGGTAGCGGTAGCGGTGCGGACTTGAGCCGTCAGCCGCGACGCCATGGTGTCGACAGCCTCGGTCCCATCCCGCCAACTGCCGGACAGACCGGTCACCTTGGCGCGGCCAGCGGGCCGCCCCTCCGTGCCGACCCCGCGCGCGACCCGGGTCACCTCGCCGGTGAACAACGAGAGCTGGTCCAGCGTCCTGTCGACCGCACGCCCGAGACGGCGGAGATCGCCCCGCGGTCGGCGGTTGTCGTCGCGCAGGTCGACCCGCTGGGTCGGATCACCGCGTGCCACCACCCCGAGGCCCGTCTCCGGCACCTTGCTGGAGCCACCGTCCCGCGCGGCCGTCATCACGGCGAGCAGCGGGCGTGGATCCGCGGCACGAATCCGGCCGTCTGTCCGGCCGTCTATCCGGCCGTCTTCCAGGCCGTCTTCGAGCACAGCTATACCACTGTTCCCAGCCATGGCGGCCCACTTCGGTAACTCGGCGCTTATGGGCAGGGTCAGTCTGTCACTGTGTCCGCATCGGCTGAGGACTATTCGTACGAACTGCTCAGGGAGCCGCACCGTGGGGGCCATCGGGACGCAGAGGGAGTTCGAGGCGCGTGCGCCCGATGCGCCCGCGCACCACCGTGCCGGGCACCGGACGGTCGCCCGCACCTCGCTGCGCGGCACTCCGCTCGCGCCCGGAGCCGCCCGTGATTTTCTTCGGTCCGCGTTTGCCGAGTGGGCCGAACTCGGCTCGTACGGCGCCGAGATGATCGACGACCGGCTCACCGACGACGCCGTCGTGGTCGTCAGCGAACTCGTCACCAACGCCGTCGTGCACGCCGGCACCGACGTCGAGCTGGAATGCAGGGTCGAGAGCACCGACGAGGGTTCGCCGGGCCCGATGGTCATCGAGGTGTCCGACCACCACCCCGCCCGCGCGATACGCGACGGCAGCGCCGAACAGCCGTACGGCACACCGGAGTACGGGCGCGGCCTGCGGCTCGTCTCCGCGCTCTCCGACGCCTGGGGGATCACGTACCGCACCGGAGTCAAGACCGTCTGGGCGCGGCTGCCCGTCGGCGTGGGCGACGAAATACTCTCGGGCGCCGACCGGGTTGTCGAAACCGGCGCGAGGGCACCGGCGTATGCCGGGGAAGCGGCCCTTGAACGCGGGCTGAGGGTGGCCGAGATGCCGGCCCCCGCGCCCGGACGCTGCACCCAGCAGGACCAGGACTGGCTCAACCGCGGCGCCCTCTCCTTCCTCGCCGAGGCCTCCGACCTGCTCGCCGGGCAGCTCGACGAGGACCTCGTCGCCGCGCTCGCCGGGCAGCTGATCGTGCCGCGTCTCGCCGACTGGTGCGCGGTGTGGCTGGAGGACGAGGCCGGTGGTCTGGGCCTCGCGCTGGGCCCGCGGCTGGCCCGCGTCTGGCACGGCAGCGAGAGCCGCATCGAGGACCTGCGCCGCGCCCTGGAGGAGGACCCGCCCCGGCTGCCCGACTCGGTGCGCTCCAGAGCCGTACCCGTGCCCTGGCCGGGGGAGGCGACGGCTCCGGGCCGGGGAGAGGAGCCGATCGCGGGCGGGGACGGGCCGGGCGGTCCGAGCGGCCTGCCGGTGCCCGGTGCGGGCGGGGCGGCCCTCGCGTACCGGCTGATCGCGGGCGGGCGACCGCTGGGCACGCTCGTCATCGGCCGGGCCGGACCGGTCGGCTTTCCCGACGAGATCACGGGGCTCGTCGAGGACCTCAGCCGTCGGATAGCCCTCGCCATCGGCGCGGCCCGCCAGTACGCGCGCCAGGCCACCATCAGCAGAGTCCTCCAGCGCGGCCTGCTGCCCGGCGCGGTCGCCGAGATCCCCGGGGTGCGCAGCGCCCTCGTCTACGAGCCGCTCGACAAGGGCGGTCCCAGCGGCGACTTCTACGACCTGTTCCAGGCCGCCGACGGGCGCTGGTGTTTCCTCGTGGGCGACGTACAGGGCAAGGGGCCCGAGGCCGCCGTCGTGATCGGTCTCGCCCGGCCCTGGCTGCGGCTGCTGGCCCGCGAGGGTTACGAGGTCGCCGACGTCCTCGACCGTCTCAACCGGCTTCTGCTCGACGACGCGACGGAGGCGGCGGACGCGGCCGCCCGCGCGCTCGTCGCGGCCGGCGGGCCCGGACTCGGCACGGACCCCGGACCGCAGACGCGCTTCCTTTCCATGCTGTACGGCGAACTGGTGCCCTTCGACGGCGGTGTGCGCTGCACCCTGGCCTCCGCCGGGCATCCGCTGCCGTTGCTGCTCGGCCCCGACGGCGGGGTGCGCGAGGTGGCCCGGCCGCAGACCCTCCTCGGCGTTTTCGAGGACGCGACGTACGTCTCCGAGACCTTCGAGCTGTACCCCGGCGACACCCTGCTGTGCGTCACGGACGGCGTGACCGAGCGCCGCAGCGGGCCCCGCCAGTTCGACGACGACGACGGCCTCGCCGACGCCCTGGCCGGCTGCACCGGCCTGAGCGCCGAACTCGTCGCGGAACGGATCCGCAGGCTCGTCCACGAGTTCGGAGCCAAGCCGCCGGAGGACGACATGGCGCTGCTGGTGCTGCAGGCGGAGTAGGCACGGCTGCCGCTCGGACGAGGTACCGGCCGCCGTACGGGACAATGGAAGGCATGCCTTCCGCACTCCCCGACGGTGAGCCCGTCCCCGACGACGGGGCGCTGCCCGTGCACGCCCTCGCCGGGGCCGCCGACCGCCCGCTCGGGTTCTACCTCCACGTGCCGTACTGCGCGACGCGCTGCGGCTACTGCGATTTCAACACCTACACCGCCACCGAGCTGCGGGGTACCGGAGGTGTGCTCGCCTCCCGCGACAACTACGCGGAGACCCTGATCGACGAGGTCCGCCTCGCCCGCAAGGTGCTCGGCGACGACCCGCGTCCGGTCCGTACGGTGTTCGTCGGCGGCGGTACGCCGACCCTGCTGCCCGCCGCCGATCTCGTACGGATGCTCGCCTCGGTCCGTGACGAGTTCGGGCTCGCGGACGACGCGGAGATCACCACCGAGGCGAACCCGGAGTCCGTGGACCCGGCGTACCTGGCGACCCTGCGGGCCGGCGGCTTCAACCGGATCTCCTTCGGCATGCAGAGCGCCCGGCAGCACGTGCTGAAGGTGCTCGACCGCACCCACACGCCCGGGCGGCCCGAGGCCTGTGTCGCCGAGGCCCGCGCGGCGGGCTTCGAGCATGTGAACCTCGACCTGATCTACGGCACGCCGGGGGAGTCCGACGACGACTGGCGCGCCTCGCTGGACGCGGCGCTCGGCGCCGGACCCGATCACGTCTCCGCGTACGCGCTCATCGTCGAGGAGGGCACGCAGCTCGCGCGGCGGATCCGGCGTGGGGAGGTGCCCATGACGGACGACGACGTCCACGCGGACCGGTATCTGATCGCCGACGAGGTGTTCTCGGGGGCGGGCTTCGACTGGTACGAGGTGTCCAACTGGGCGGCCTCCGAGGCGGGGCGCTGTCTCCACAACGAGCTGTACTGGCGCGGTGCCGACTGGTGGGGCGCCGGTCCCGGCGCCCACAGCCATGTCGGCGGGGTGCGGTGGTGGAACGTGAAGCATCCGGGGGCGTATGCCGGGGCCATCGCGGCCGGTCGGTCTCCCGGGGCGGGGCGGGAGCTGCTTTCCGGGGAGGACCGGCGGGTGGAGCGGATTCTTCTCGAGCTGCGGCTGCGGGAGGGGTGTCCGCTGTCGCTGCTCCGGCCGGAGGGGCTCTCCGCCTCGCGGCGGGCGTTGTCCGAGGGGCTGTTGGAGGTCGGGCCGTACGACGACGGGCGGGCCGTTCTCACGCTGCGGGGGCGGCTTCTCGCCGACGCGGTGGTGCGGGACCTGGTGGACTGAGGGTTTTCTCGCCTCCTCCGCCCCTGCCCGTCCCGTTCCTGGGGGCTGCGCCCCCAGGCCCCCTGTCGCGCTTCGCGCTCGTCCTCAGACGCCGGACGGGCTGATAGGTCTACTCCGGGGCCGTCACGAAGTCGATCAGCTCTTCCACGCGGCCCAGGAGTTCTGGTTCCAGGTCCTTGTAGGAGCGGACGTGGGAGAGGATGTGCTGCCAGGCCGCGCCGGTGTTCTCGGGCCAGCCCAGGGCGCGGCAGACGCCCGTTTTCCAGTCCTGGCCGCGGGGGACCCGGGGCCAGGCCGCGATGCCCACGGAGGACGGCTTCACGGCCTCCCAGATGTCGATGTAGGGATGGCCGACGACCAGCGCGTGGTCGCTGGTGACCGCGTCCGCGATGCGGGACTCCTTCGAACCGGGGACCAGGTGGTCGACGAGGACACCGAGGCGGGCGTCCGGCCCCGGGTCGAAGTCGGCGACGATCGCCGGCAGGTCGTCGATGCCCTCCAGGTACTCGACGACCACGCCCTCGATGCGCAGGTCGTCGCCCCAGACGCGTTCGACGAGCTCGGCGTCGTGCCGGCCCTCCACATAGATCCGCCCGGCCCGCGCCACCCGCGCCCGCGCGCCCGGCACCGCGACCGAACCGGAAGCGGTGCGGGAGGGACGTACGGGCGCCCCGGCCGCCGGGCGGACCAGCGTCACCACCTTGCCCTCCAGGAGGAAGCCGCGCGGCTCCAGCGGGAACACCCGGTGCTTGCCGAAGCGGTCCTCCAGCGTCACCGTGCCCGCCTCGCAGCGGATCACCGCGCCGCAGAAGCCGGTGCCGGGTTCCTCGACCACCAGACCGGGGTCCGCCGGGACCTCGGGCACGGGCTTGGGCTTCTTCCACGGCGGGGTCAGGTCCGGAGAGTACTGGCGCATTCGGATGACGATAGGAGAAGCCGGGCCCTCATGGCGCACGGCCTCCTACGACACGCCGAAACGGGCCGCCAGTGTGTCCCGTTGGGCCCGGACGAACGCCGCGTCCACCACCGCTCCGTGACCGGGTACGTACACCGCGTCCTCGCCGCCCAGGCCGAGCAGCCGGTCCAGCGCCGCCGGCCACCGGGAGGGTTCGGCGTCGGGGCCGGCCTGGGGTTCGCCCGACTCCTCCACCAGATCGCCGCAGAAGACGATCCCGGGCTCCGACGGCGATCCCGGTACCAGGACCACCAGGTCGTGGCCGGTGTGGCCGGGGCCCACGTTCGCGAGCAGGACGCGCGTGCCGCCGCCCAGGTCCAGGGTCCACTCGCCGGACACCTGGTGGCCGGGGCGGACCAGCAGATCGGCCGCCTCGGCCGCCTCCCGCGGGTCCAGGCCGTTGCGTACGGCGTCCGCGCGCAGTTCCTCGCCGCCGTGCGCGAGGACCGTGTCCAGGCCGGCCGCCCCGAACACCTCCACACCCGCGAACGCGGCCGCGCCGAACACGTGGTCGAAGTGCGAATGGGTGAGCGCGAGATGCGTCACCCGGCGGTCGACGGCGGGCAGACGCCGCGGGCCGGGAGCCGGGGGCGCCCCCTCGGACGGGCCCCACGCCTCGGCGCCCAGCGGTGTGCTCCCGCGCGGCCTCCGTGCCTCGGGGCCGTGCCTCCGGCCCCCGGGAGCCGACAGCGGGTCCTCACGCGGCTCCGCCCCCGTGCCGGCCCCGTGCCGGGCGAGCCCTCCGCCCCCGGACCCGGTCGTTCCCTCTCCGGGCGGCGGGCCCCCGGGCCCCGGATCCGGCCGTACCCCCTCCAGGAGGCGGACCCCCGTACCGAGCAGCCCCCGCGCCTCGTCGCGCAACCGTGCGCCCTCCCGCAGGCTCGAACCCGCGTCGATCATCAGCGCGCCGCCCTCGCCGACCACGAGGCCGGCCGTGCAGTCCCAGTCCGGAAGGCGTCGTCGGCCGACCCGCGGCCCGAGTCTCTCCCACCCCGCCTCTTCCCAAGTCACGCTCATGGGCAGACGCTAACGGCGAGAAGGCCCTCGGCACGACCGGGCGGGGCCGCCCTTGCCGGGGGTGTACCTCCCCGCCGTACACTGGCCGGGGACCGCTGGCACTCGTATGCGCTGAGTGCCAGGGGGAAGGACCGTAAAAGACCACGGCGACGACATCTGGAGGTGCGCGCGATGCTCAGTGAACGCAGGCTCGAAGTGCTGCGCGCCATCGTCCAGGACTACGTGGGGACGGAGGAGCCGGTCGGTTCCAAGGCCCTCACCGAGCGGCACCGGCTCGGGGTCTCCCCGGCGACGGTCCGCAACGACATGGCCGCCCTCGAGGACGAGGGGTACATCGCCCAGCCGCACACCAGTGCCGGGCGCATCCCCACCGACAAGGGCTACCGGCTCTTCGTCGACAAGCTCGCGGGCGTCAAGGCGATGACCGCGCCGGAGCGGCGGGCCATCCAGAACTTCCTCGACGGTGCCGTCGACCTCGACGACGTCGTCGGGCGGACCGTGCGGCTGCTCGCGCAGCTCACCCGGCAGGTCGCCGTCGTGCAGTACCCGTCCCTCACGCGGTCGACCGTGCGGCACGTGGAGCTGCTGTCGCTGGCTCCGGCCCGCGTGATGCTCGTCCTGATCACGGACACCGGCCGGGTCGAGCAGCGCTTGATCGACTGCCCGGCGCCCTTCGGGGAGACGTCCATGGCGGATCTACGCGCGCGGCTCAACAGCCGGGTCGCGGGCCGTCGCTTCTCGGACGTTCCGCAACTGGTGCAGGACCTGCCGGACGCCTTCGAGGTGGAGGACCGCGGTGCGGTCACGACGGTGCTCTCCACCCTCCTCGAGGCGCTCGTCGAGCAGACCGAGGAGCGGCTGATGATCGGCGGCACCGCCAATCTCACCCGCTTCGGACATGACTTCCCTCTCACCATCCGGCCCGTCCTCGAGGCACTTGAGGAGCAGGTCGTGCTTCTCAAGTTGCTTGGTGAGGCCGGGGATTCGGGCATGACCGTACGGATCGGTCACGAGAACGCGTATGAGGGACTCAACTCCACGTCCGTCGTCTCCGTCGGCTACGGTTCGGGCGACGAGGCAGTAGCGAAACTCGGCGTGGTCGGCCCGACCCGCATGGATTACCCCGGCACGATGGGAGCGGTACGAGCGGTGGCACGGTACGTCGGACAGATCCTGGCGGAGTCCTGAGTGGCCACGGACTACTACGCCGTACTCGGCGTGCGCCGCGACGCGTCCCAGGACGAGATCAAGAAGGCGTTCAGGAGGCTCGCACGCGAGCTGCACCCGGACGTCAATCCCGATCCGAAGACGCAGGAGCGCTTCAAGGAGATCAACGCCGCGTACGAGGTGTTGTCGGACCCGCAGAAGAAGCAGGTCTACGACCTCGGCGGCGACCCGCTGTCCCAGGCGGGCGGCGCGGGTGGCCCCGGTGGCTTCGGTGCCGGCGGCTTCGGGAACTTCTCGGACATCATGGACGCCTTCTTCGGCACGGCGTCGCAGCGTGGCCCCCGGTCACGCACGCGCCGCGGCCAGGACGCCATGATCCGGCTCGAGATCGAGCTGGACGAGGCGGCCTTCGGCACCACGAAGGACATCCAGGTCGACACGGCCGTCGTCTGCACCACCTGCAACGGCGAGGGCGCGGCGCCGGGCACCTCGGCGCAGACCTGTGACATGTGCCGCGGTCGCGGTGAGGTGTCGCAGGTCACCCGGTCCTTCCTCGGCCAGGTCATGACCTCGCGGCCCTGCCCGCAGTGCCAGGGCTTCGGCACCGTCGTACCGAGCCCCTGCCCGGAGTGCGCGGGCGACGGCCGCGTGCGGTCGCGTCGGACGCTGACCGTCAAGATCCCGGCCGGTGTCGACAACGGCACCCGGATCCAGCTCGCGGGCGAGGGCGAGGTCGGCCCCGGCGGCGGTCCCGCCGGCGACCTGTACGTCGAGATCCACGAGCTCCCGCACGGCACCTTCCAGCGGCGCGGCGACGACCTGCACTGCACGGTCACCATCCCGATGACCGCGGCGGCCCTCGGCACCAAGGTGCCGCTGGAGACGCTCGACGGCATGGAGGAGATCGACATCCGGCCGGGCACGCAGTCCGGGCAGTCGGTCCCGCTGCACGGGCGCGGCATCACGCATCTGCGGGGCGGCGGGCGCGGTGACCTCATCGTGCACGTCGAGGTGATGACGCCGTCCAAGCTCGACGCCGAGCAGGAGCGCGTGCTGCGCGAGCTGGCCGTGCTGCGCGGCGAGGAGCGGCCCATCGGGCAGTTCCAGCCCGGGCAGCAGGGGCTGTTCTCGCGGCTGAAGGACGCGTTCAACGGTCGCTGACCGTGGCGAGGCGAAGGACGCGTTCAACGGTCGCCAACCCGAGCGAAAGCGCGTTCGACGGTCGCTGAGGAGACCTCGCACGGATCGCCGATGCGGGCCTTCCCGCCCTGGGCCGTACGGGCCGGGGCGGGAGTGCGCGGGTGGCTCGTGCCACCCGGAAAGCTCGATTCGGACTTGTTCGGAGGACGTGACAACATGCCGTCATGTCCTCCGCGCTGACCGATCTCTTCCCGCATCCGATCGTGCAGGCCCCCATGGCGGGCGGAGTGTCCGTCCCGCATCTCGCGGCCGCCGTGTCCGAGGCCGGCGGGCTGGGGTTCCTCGCCGCCGGGTACAAGACCGCCGACGGCATGTACCAGGAGATCAAGCAGCTGCGCGGGATCACCGGCCGCCCCTTCGGCGTGAACCTCTTCATGCCGCAGCCGGAGTACGCCGACAAGGCCGCCGTCGAGGTCTACGCCAGCCAGCTCGCCGGTGAGGCCGCCTGGTACGAGACCGAACTCGGCGAGCCGGACAGCGGCCGCGACGACGGCTACGACGCCAAGCTCGCGGTCCTCCACGACAACCCGGTGCCGGTGGTCTCCTTCCACTTCGGCATCCCCGCCGACGACGTCCTGGAGTCCCTCGCCCGCGCCGGCACCCTCACCCTGGTCACCGCGACCACGGCCGAGGAGGCGCTCGCCGTGGAGCGGGCAGGCGCCGCCGCGGTCATCGTGCAGGGCGTCGAGGCGGGCGGCCACCAGGGCACCCACCGCGACAACCCGGAGACGGACGGCACCGGCATCGGACTGCTCTCGCTGATCGCGCAGGTCCGCCAGACCGTGCGGATCCCGGTCGTCGCCGCGGGCGGCATCATGCGCGGCAGCCAGATCGCCGCGGTGCTCGCGGCCGGCGCGAACGCGGCCCAGCTCGGCACGGCGTTCCTCGTCACCCCCGAGTCCGGCGCGCACGCTGTGCACAAGCAGGCACTGACCAACCCCCTCTTCGTACGTACGGAGTTGACACGAGCCTTCTCCGGGCGCCCGGCGCGCGGACTGGTCAACCGGTTCCTGCGTGAGCACGGCCCCTACGCGCCCGCCGCCTACCCCGAGGTCCACCACCTCACCTCGCCGGTACGCAAGGCGGCGGCCAAGGCGGGCGACGCGCAGGGCATGGCGTTGTGGGCCGGCCAGGGACACCGGATGGCCCGTGAAATGCCCGCGGGGCAGCTCGTGGAGGTGCTGAGCGCCGAACTCACGGCGGCGACGACAGCGTTGTCCACGTTCCCGGAGACGTTCCCGGAGACCGGGGCGGGGGGCACGGGCCGATGACGGCGCCGGTGTTCGTGGTCGAGCACTTCCGAGCCGGTGACGGCGGGCGTTACGTCCTCGACGGGCCCGAGGGGCGGCACGCGGTCTCGGTGAAGCGGCTGCGGGCCGGCGAGGACGTCGTCCTCACCGACGGGGCCGGGAACTGGGCGGACTGCGTGGTGACCGGCAGCGAGGGCAAGGACCGGCTCGTCGTCCAGATGGACTCCGTCTCCGAGGAGCCGGCGGAAGAGCCCCGCATCACCGTCGTCCAGGCCCTCCCCAAGGGCGACCGGGGCGA
This sequence comes from Streptomyces sp. NPDC050535, assembly GCF_044457665.1. Lineage (NCBI taxonomy): Bacteria > Bacillati > Actinomycetota > Actinomycetes > Kitasatosporales > Streptomycetaceae > Streptomyces > Streptomyces sp. NPDC050535. The sequence continues at coordinate 171,979 of NZ_JBITHE010000002.1, read as the reverse complement.
GCTGGCCGTCGAGACGATGACCGAGACGGGAGTGGACGCGATCGTCCCCTGGACGGCCTCCCGCTGCGTCACACAGTGGAAGGGCGAACGGGGCCTGAAGGCGCTCGCCAAGTGGCGGGCCACTGCCCGCGAGGCCGGCAAGCAGTCCCGCCGGGTCCGCTTCCCCGAGGTCGCGGACGCGATGACGACCGGACAGGTTGCCGCACTTCTCGCCAAAGCCGAGCTCGCGGCCGTCCTGCACGAGAGCGGCGACGAACCCCTCGCCACCGCCGAACTCCCCGCACGCGGTGAGATCGTGCTCGTGATCGGCCCCGAAGGAGGCGTCTCCCCCGAGGAGTTGACGCTCTTCGCCGAGGCGGGCGCACGGGCGTACCGCCTGGGGCGCAGCGTGCTACGCACCTCGACCGCCGGGACCGCGGCGGCAGCACTGCTGCTCGGCCGCACCGGTCGCTGGTCCTAGACCACTGGAGGTTCCCTTGGAACTCGCCCAAGTACGGCTGCTCGTCTCGGACTTCGCGGCCTGTTACCGGTTCTACGCCGAGGTCCTCGGCCTCAAGCCCCAGTCGGGCGCGACCGAGGGGCCGTACGAGAAGTTCAGCCCTGTCACCGGCTCGGCGGGCATCGCTCTCCAGGACCGCGCGATGATGGCGCGGATCCTGGGTGAACTGGGCGAACCGGCGACGGGGCACCGCTCGCTGGTGGTGCTGCGGGTGGACGACCTGGACGCGTACTGCGAGCAGATCACCGCACGCGGCGCGACCCTCCTGCACGATCCGGCTCCGATGACCGAACGCATGCGCGTCGCCCATCTCAAGGACCCCGAGGGGAACCTGGTGGAACTCCAGGAATGGCTCCTGCTGCGCGGCTGACCAGGCCGGGAGACAGCGTCCGCCAATCCACGACGAACCGTCCGGATGTGCGGTCCCTGCGCGCGTGTTCGAGTGTGACGGGTGGGAATACCGGAGTGGCCGCATGCGGTCTTCCGCGCCACCCGCGTCAGTGGCACCCTGCCGTCCATGGGGGCATTGAGACGGACAGGACGACGGATCGCACAGCGGCGCACAGTGGCGGCGGCCGGTCTCGCGGTCTTCGCTGTGGGCGGCGTCGTCGCGTGCGAGCCCGGCGGGCTGAACTCCGCCACCGTGGCGTACACGACCGACCAGACCGTGACGAAGGAGCTGGAGCGGCGGAACGCGGACGTGGCCTGGCTCAGCTGCACGGCGTCGTACGACGGCGACAACGAGATCTACACGCCCGGCAGGACGCCCTCACCGACCGAGGACACCGTGGCCGAGGTCGACTGCACGGGGGAGACCTCCGACGGGCAGGACATCACCGTCACGGGCAAGGTCACCCGGGCCGTCAGCGGCCGGTGCGTACGCGGAGACCTGACCGCCAGAATCGACGGCAAGCAGTGGTTCCACGTGACCGGTCTCGGCAACTGCGACGCGCCCGACACACCCGGATACACCCCGCCCGTCAACAACCAGCCCGACCCCGCCGTCACGGTGACCGTCACCAGGACCGTCTGGTGCCAGGGAAACCCCACCTGCTGGCCCGAGGGCAAGTGACCCGCGCCGTAAGGGAGTACGGGCCGTCGGCGGCCCCGGCCGCGACTCCGGGGAGCACGGGACGCCGGTGACCTGTGCCGTGCGGCGAGGCAAGTGATCGAAACCCCTGTCCGGGGCCCTGATCGCTGCCTAAGGTGATCGGGTGACAGAGTCCGCACCCTCCGGGTATCTCCGGTTTCCGCATCTGCACGGCGATCTGGTCGCCTTCACCGCCGAGGACGACATCTGGGTCGCCCCGCTGGACGGAGCAGGCCGCGCCTGGCGGGTCAGCGCCGACAGCGTACCGGTGAACCATCCGCGCATCTCCCCGGACGGCACCACCGTCGCCTGGACGTCCACCCGTGACGGCGCCCCCGAGGTGCATGCCGCCTCGCTGGCCGGCGGACCGTCCAAACGGCTGACGTACTGGGGTAGTTCGAAGACACAGGTGCGCGGCTGGACCCCCGACGGACAGGTCGTCGCGCTCAGCACACAGGGGCAGGCGAGCCTGCGGCGCACCTGGGCGCGGGCCGTCCCGCTCGACGGCGGTCCGGCGACCACCCTGCCGTACGGGCCCGTCGGCGACGTCGTGCACGGCGACCCCGGGGTGCTGCTGCTGTCCGCTCCCATGGGGCGCGAGGCCGCCTGGTGGAAGCGCTACCGGGGCGGTACGGCGGGCAAGCTGTGGATCGACCGCGAGGGCGACGGCGAGTTCGTACGGCTGCACGAGGAGCTGGACGGGAACCTGGAGTACCCCCTGTGGGTGGGGGAGCGAATCGCGTTCCTGTCCGACCACGAAGGAGTCGGCGCCCTCTACTCCTCACTCCCCGACGGCTCCGACCTGCGACCGCACACGGACACCGCGGGAGGGTTCTACGCGCGGCACGCCGCGACCGACGGCAGCCGCGTCGTGTACGCGTCCGCCGGTGAACTGTGGCTCCTCGACGACCTCGACGGCGCCGAGCCGCGCCGGCTCGACCTGCGGCTCGGCGGACAGCGCGCCGACCTCCAGCCGCACCCCGTCAGCGCCTCCCGCTGGTTCGGCGCCGCCGCACCCGACCACACCGGACGCGGCAGCGCGATCTCCGTGCGCGGCTCCGTCCACTGGGTCACCCACCGCTCGGGACCGGCCCGCGCGCTGGCCGCCACGCCCGGAGTACGCGCCCGGCTGCCCCGCACCTTCCGGGCGGAGGGCGAGGAGCACGTGGTGTGGGTGACCGACGCCGAGGGCGACGACGCCCTCGAGTTCGCCCCCGCGACCGGCGTCGCACCCGGAGCGACCCCCCGGCGGCTCGCCGCCGGACAGCTCGGACGGGTGCTCGGCCTCGCCATGTCGCCCGACGGCAGCCGCGCCGCCGTCGCCTCGCACGACGGCCGTGTCCTGCTCGTCGAGCGGGAGACCGGCGAGGTGCGCGAGGTCGACCGCGGCGAGGACGGCGACGTCAGCGGCCTCACCTTCTCGCCCGACTCCTCGTGGCTCGCCTGGTCGCACCCCGGCCCGCGCCCGCTGCGCCAGCTCAAGGTCGCCAACACCACCGACCTGTCGGTGACCGAGGCCACCCCGCTCCGGTTCCGCGACTACGCACCCGCGTTCACCCTCGACGGCAAGCACCTGGCGTTCCTGTCGGCCCGGTCCTTCGACCCGGTCTACGACGAGCACGTCTTCGACCTCGCCTTCGTGGGCGGCTCCCGGCCGCACCTCATCACGCTCGCCGCGACCACCCCGTCCCCCTTCGGACCGCAGCGCCACGGCCGCCCCTTCGAAGCGCCCGACAAGGACGGGACGCCCGACAGCGAGGGCGCGCCCAACACCCGCATCGACCTCGACGGACTCGCCGACCGGATCGTCCCGTTCCCCGTCGAGGCCGCCCGCTACACCGGCCTGCGCGCCGCCAAGGACGGACTGCTGTGGCTGCGGCACCCGGTCCGCGGCGTGCTCGGCTCCTCCCGCGCCACCCCCGACGACCCGGACCCCAAGACCGAGCTGGAGCGGTACGACCTCGTCCAGCAGCGCATCGACCATCTCGCCGCCGACGCCGACCACTTCGCCGTCAGCGGCGACGGCAAACGCGTCCTGCTGTGGACCGACGGGAAACTCAAGGTCGTACCCAGCGACCGGCGCGCCTCGAACGACGACGAGAGCGACACGAACATCACCGTCGACCTCTCCCGCGTACGGCAGAACGTCGACCCGACCGCCGAGTGGCGGCAGATGTACGACGAGACCGGCCGCCTCATGCGCGACAACTTCTGGCGCCCGGACCTGGGCGGCATCGACTGGGACGGCGTCCTCGCCCGTTACCGGCCGCTTCTCGAACGCGTCGCCACCCACGACGACCTCGTCGACCTCCTCTGGGAGGTACAGGGCGAACTCGGCACCTCGCACGCCTACGTCACCCCGCGCGGCGGCGGATGGAGCGGCGCCGACCGTGCGCAGGGACTGCTCGGGGCCGACATCTCCCGTCACGAGGACGGCAGTTGGCGCATCGACCGGATCCTCCCCTCGGAGACCTCCGACCCCGACGCGCGGGCGCCGCTCGCCGCGCCCGGCGTCGCCGTGCGCGCCGGGGACGCGATCGTCGCCGTCTCGGGGCAGCCGGTGGACCCGGTCGCCGGGCCCGGACCGCTGCTCGTCGGCACGGCCGGCAAGCCCGTCGAGCTGACCGTCTCCCCGTCCGGCGGCGGCGATCCGCGGCACGCCGTCGTGGTGCCGGTGGCCGACGAGGAGCCGCTGCGCTACCACGCGTGGGTCGCCGACCGGCGGGCCTACGTCCACCAGCGGTCCGGCGGACGGCTCGGCTACCTGCACGTGCCCGACATGGTCGGCTCCGGGTGGGCGCAGCTCCACCGCGACCTGCGTGTCGAAGTGGCCCGCGAGGGACTTGTCGTGGACGTCCGCGAGAACCGCGGCGGCCACACCTCCCAGCTGGTCATCGAGAAGCTCGCGCGCCGGATCGTCGGCTGGGACCTGCCGCGCGGCATGCGGCCCTACAGCTACCCCGAGGACGCGCCGCGCGGTCCCGTCGTCGCCGTCGCCAACGAGTTCTCCGGCTCCGACGGCGACATCGTGAACGCGGCGATCAAGGCGCTGGGCATCGGTCCGGTGGTCGGCACGCGGACCTGGGGCGGCGTCATCGGCATCGACAGCCGCTACCGGCTCGTCGACGGCACGCTCGTCACCCAGCCCAAGTACGCGTTCTGGCTGGAGGGTTACGAGTGGGGCGTGGAGAACCACGGCGTCGACCCGGACGTCGAGGTCGTCCAGGCGCCGCAGGACCACGTCGCCGGGCGGGACAGGCAGTTGGACGAGGCGATTCGGATCGCGTTGGCGGCGTTGGAGGAGAGTCCGGCGAAGGCTGCGCCCGCTTTGCCGCCGTTGTGATTCGGCCTCGGCTTCGCCATCGGCCTCGGCCTCGGTCTCGGCCTCGCCATCGGACTTGGCTTCGCCATCGGCTTTGGTCGTGGCTTGGGCTTGGCTCCGGGCTTGCTTCGGGTTCGGCTTCGGGTTCGGGTTCGGGCTCGGTTCCGGGTTCGGCTTCGGTCGGGGTGGCGCCGTTACGATGTACTCAATCTAGGAGGCACACGCATGGCGGGAGAGCCGCAGGACGACTGCCTGTTCTGCAAGATCGTGGCGGGGCAGATCCCGGCGGACCTGGTCCGGGAGACCGAGACCACCGTCGCGTTCCGCGACATCAACCCCCAGGCGCCCACCCACGTCCTGGTCATCCCCAAGGCGCACCACCCGGACGCGGCGTCGCTCGCGGCCGCCGAGCCCGGCATCGCCGCGGACGTCCTGCGCGAGGCCGGCCAGGTCGCGGGCGAGGAGAAGCTCGAGAGCTACCGCATCGTGTTCAACACGGGCAGCGGCGCCGGGCAGACCGTCTTCCACGCGCACGCCCATGTGATGGGCGGCCGCGGTATGCAGTGGCCGCCGGGATAACCGGTCTTGTCCGTACGTGAACTGGTGGTCCTCGGCACCGCCAGCCAGGTCCCCACCCGTCATCGCAACCACAACGGCTACCTGCTGCGCTGGGACGGGCAGGGGTTGCTGTTCGACCCCGGGGAGGGCACCCAGCGGCAGATGCTGCGGGCCGGGGTCGCCGCACACGACCTGAACCGGATCTGCGTCACCCACTTCCACGGCGACCACTCGCTCGGGCTCGCCGGGGTCATCCAGCGCATCAACCTCGACCGGGTGCCGCACGAGGTGACCGCGCACTATCCCCGCTCCGGGCAGCGGTTCTTCGACCGGCTGCGGTACGCGACGGCCTACCGCGAGAGCGTCGCGCTGACGGAGGCGCCGGTCGACTCCGACGGCGTGCTCGCCGTCAGCGACTCGTACACGCTGGAGGCCCGGCTGCTCTCCCACCCCGTCGAGGCGTACGGCTACCGGCTCGTCGAGCCCGACGGGCGGCGGATGCTGCCCGGGCTCCTCGCCGAGCGGGGTGTCACCGGACCCGATGTCGGGCGCTTGCTGCGGGAGGGCACCCTTTCCGGGGTGACCCTCGACGACGTGAGCGAGGTCCGGCGGGGGCAGCGGTTCGCGTTCGTCATGGACACCCGGCTGTGCGACGGGGTGTACGCGCTCGCCGACGGGTGCGACATGCTCGTCATCGAGTCGACGTTCCTCGACGAGGACCGGCAACTGGCCGAGGACCACGGGCATTTGACCGCCGGGCAGGCGGGGGCTGTCGCCGCGGGGGCGGGCGTACGGCATCTGGTGCTCACGCACTTCAGTCAGCGGTACTCCGAGCCGGACGGCTTTGAAGCGCAGGCTCGGGCCGCCGGGTTCGAGGGGGAGCTGACTGTGGCGCACGATCTGGTTCGGGTGCCGGTGCCCAAGCGGTGGTGAGGGTGCTCGTAGGTGTTCGTTGGTGCTCGTTTCGAAGTGGTGGGGAATCGGCTTTAAGATGATTTGATGTCCCTCCCCAAAGCGGAACTGCACCTTCATATCGAAGGCACCCTCGAACCCGAACTGGCCTTTGCGCTGGCCGCGCGCAACGATGTGCGCCTGCCGTACGCGTCCACCGAAGAGCTGCGCGAGGCGTATCTCTTCGACGATCTCCAGACGTTCCTGAACCTGTACTACGAGCTCATGGCGGTACTCCGTACCGAGCGGGACTTCGAGGACCTCGCGGACGCCTACCTCGCGCGGGCCGCGGCGCAGGGGGTGCGGCATGCGGAGATCTTCTTCGATCCGCAGGCGCACATGGCGCGGGGGGTCGGGATGCCGACCGTCGTGGAGGGGCTGTCCCGTGCACTCGCGCGCAGCGAGGGGACGCATGGGGTGTCCACGCAGTTGATCATGTGCTTTCTGCGGGACGAGTCCGCCGAGTCGGCGATGGCGACGCTCGCCGCCGCGGAGCCGTACCTCGACCGGATCGTCGGGGTCGGTCTCGACTCCGCCGAGGTCGGTCATCCGCCGGCCAAGTTCCGGGAGGTGTACGAGGCCGCTGCCGCGCTCGGGCTGCGGCGGGTCGCGCATGCGGGGGAGGAGGGGCCGCCGTCGTACATCACCGAGGCGCTGGACGTGCTCGGTGTCGAGCGGATCGATCACGGGTTGCGGTGTATGGAGGACGACGCGCTGGTCGAGCGGCTGGTGCGGGAGCGGGTGCCGTTGACGTTGTGTCCGCTGTCGAACGTGCGGCTGCGGGCGGTGGATGTGCTGGAGGAGCATCCGCTGGTCGCGATGATGGACGCCGGGCTGCTGTGCACGGTGAACTCCGATGATCCCGCCTATTTCGGGGGGTACGTCGGGGACACCTTCCACGCTGTGCGCAAGGCGTTGGGGGTTGATCACGAGCGGCTGCGGGAACTGGCCCGGAACTCGTTCGAGGCGTCGTTCCTGGAGCATGACGAGGAGCGGCGGGCTCGGTATATCGCCGAGGTCGAGGCGTACGAGTTTCCGTAGCTGGCTGGTTGGCTGACGCCGGTGGGTGGGTCGGGGCCGGGGGCCGGTACATCCGCCCGTCGCCGCCGGATCAGACGCCGGTCGAGTGGGGACGGGTCCGGTGACGCGGGCGTACGCGACGGGCATGTGATGTACCGGCCCCCGGCCCCTCCCGCCGGTGGGCAGCAACCGGGCCGTTCGGCGTCCCGCCATTTAGTGGAGGGGACGCGGCGCGTTTCGACGCCCGGGCCGGGAATCTTCAGCCCGTCCGGCGTTTGAGGACGAGCCCTTCGGGCGTTCGGGGGGCTGAGGGCGGAGCCCCCGGGGACAAGGGATGGGTAGGGGCGGAGGGGGCGAGGAAAGGCCGGGTGGGTTAGGTGGTGCGGCCGAAGCCGATGGTGGGGACTGCTCGGCGTAGGGGCCAGGGGCGGGACGCTTCTGGGAGGAGGGGTTCGAGGAAGGCGTACCGCTGGAGGGCGGTGGGGTCCTGGGCGGGGACGGACTGCACGCGGCGCCACCACGCGGCGATCTCGGACCAGCCGGGCGCGGAGAGGGAACCCCCGAACTCCTGGACGGACAGCGCGGCGGTGAGGCCGGCGAAGGCGAGGCGGTCGGCGAGGGGCCAGTCGGCGAGGGTGGCCATCACGAAACCGGCGACGAAGACGTCCCCCGCACCGGTGGGATCCAGCGCTTCGACGGCGATGGCGGGCACCTCGGCACTCTGCCCGGTGCGCCCGTCCACGGCATACGCCCCCTCCGCCCCGAGGGTGACCACGGCAAGCGGCACGTGCTCGGTGAGCGCGTGGGCCGCCGCGCGAGGACAGGACGCGCCGGTGTAGCGCATCGCCTCCTCGGCGTTGGGCAGGAACGCCTCGCAGTACGCGAGATCGGACAGCCCCGCCAGATCCCACGCACCCGTGTCGTCCCACCCGACGTCCGCGAAGATCCGGGCGCCCTTGCTCGCGGCCTGCGCGATCCAGGGCGCGGGTTTGCCGGGCGTGAGGGCGGCGACGGCGGCCCGCGCGACCGGAGGACAGTCGGGGGCGGGTTCCTCCGGCGGCGGCTCGTGACCGTGGGAGACCATCGTGCGCTCACCCTCGTACGCCATCGACACGGTGACCGGCGAGTGCCAGCCGGGCACCGTGCGGGAGGGGGAGAGGTCGATGTGCTCACCCTGCTCCAGGGCGTCCCAGCAGTACTCCCCGTAGTGGTCGTCCCCGAAGGCCGCCGCCAGCGAGGTCTTCAGACCCAGCCGCGCCAGTGCCGTCGCCATGTTCGCCACGCCGCCGGGGCTCGACCCCATCCCGCGCGCCCAGGACTCGGTCCCGCGCACCGGTGCGGAGGCGAGCCCGGTGAAGATGATGTCGAGGAACACGGTGCCCGTGAGATAGACGTCCCAGGGCGGATCCTGGGGCGCGCGCAGCCCGGCGAGCGGGTCGACGTGCGCGTGGCAGTACGGTCGCTCTCCGTGGGATGCGGTCACGTTGTGCTCCCTGACGTGGTGCGGATTCACGCCAGTCTGCACCACGCTGTGTGCCCGGTGGCGGAGAGCACGCCCGCACCGGCTGTCCCGTCAGCCTCGGATGAGCACGCCGGGTCACCAGCGGGGGACGGCCGGCGTCACCCACTCCGGGTCGGCGATCCGCATCGCGGCCTCGTCGTCGCGGTCGTGCAGCGTGCCGTCGTCATCGAGCCAGCGCTGGTGCAGGAACCGCAGCTTGTCGTGGTCGAGCTCGACGCCGAGGCCGGGTGCGTCGGAGACCTCGAGCGAACCGTTCTCGAAGGTGAGGCGCTGGGTCAGTACGTCCTCGGACTGCCAGGGGTAGTGCGAGTCGCAGGCGTGGTGGAGGTTCGGGACCGTCGAGGCGACGTGGGTCATCGCGGCGAGCGAGATCCCCAGGTGGGTGTTGGAGTGCATGGACACGCCGACGCCGAACGTGCGGCAGACGGCGGCCAGTTCACGCGTGTTGCGCAGCCCGCCCCAGTAGTGGTGGTCGGACAGGACGACCTGCACGGCACCCTTGGTGAAGGCCTCCTGGATCTCCGCGAAGGTCGTCACGCACATGTTGGTGGCGAGCGGGACGGAGGTGCGCGCCGCGATCTCCGCCATGGCGGGGGTGCCGAGCGCCGGGTCCTCCAGATACTCGAGTACGTCACCCAGTTCCCCGGCGACCTTCAGCGAGGTCTCCACGGACCAGGCACCGTTGGGGTCGAGACGGAGCGGGTGCCCGGGAAAGGCCTCGGCGAGCGCCCGTACGGCGGCGATCTCCTCGGCGGGCGGGAAGACGCCGCCCTTGAGCTTGAACGAGGTGAACCCGTACCGCTCGGTGAACTTCCGCGCCTGCTCGACGACTCCGGCCGGGTCCAGCGCCGCACCCCAGTCGTCCTTCTCGCTCTGTACCTCCTCGGGGTGCTCGGCCCACTTGTAGAAGAGGTACGCGCTGTACTCCACCATGTCCCGCACCTTGCCGCCGAGCAGCGCGTGCACCGGCAGCCCGAGTGCCTTGCCGAGCGCGTCCAGACAGGCCACCTCGAAGCCGGAGACCACGGACAGCCGCAGCTTGTCGGCGGTCTGGACGCCGCGCAGCCCGCCGACATCGATCCGGGTGGCGACCCGGCCCTGGTCGACGGCCACCTCGTCGGCGACGGTGAACAGCCCGTTGAGGTCGGTGACCTGCCGCCCCACGAGTCTGTCGGCGAACGGTCGCGCGAGTTCCAGGTACTTGCCGTCGCCGTAGGTCTCGCCGACGCCCGTCACGCCGTCCGCCGTGACGACCTCCACGATCAGCCGGGGGGTGTACGGCTGGTGCACGCCCTGCGTGTTGAGGAGCGGCGGGTCGGCCACCAGGATCGGGGTCAGCCGGACGTCGGTGATGGTCAGATCGCGGGTCACAGGGCGGCTCCTACGGAGGCAACTGGGGCGGGGACGAGGGCCAGTCCGGCGGTGAGCAGGGTTTCCAGGTCGGCCAGGTCCGTGGGTGACGGGTCGGTCAGCGGGGCACGGACGGGGCCTACGGGGCGGCCGCGCAGCCGGGCGGCGGCCTTCACGAGCGAGACGGCGTAGCCGGTCCGGCGGTCGCGGAGTTCGACGAAGGGGATGTAGAAGTCGCGCAGCAGCCGGTCCATGGCGGCGTCGTCGTGATCCCGGTGGGCCGCGAAGAACGCGTCGGCGATCTCGGGCGCGAACGCGTGCACGGCCGAGGAGTACGCGGGGACGCCGACAGCGGCGTACGCGCGGGCCTGGATCTCCGCCGTGGCCGCCCCGTTGAAGAACAGGAACCCCTCGGGTGCGGCGAGGGTGAACCGCTGCAACCGGTCGAGGTCGCTGTGGCCGTCCTTGAGGCCGATGACGCCGGGGATGCGGGTGAGGCGCTCCAGCGAACGGGTGCTGAAGGTGACCTGGCCGCGCTGGTAGACGATGAGCGGCAGCCGGGTGCGTACGGCGATCTGCTCCACCTGCGCGACGAGCCCTTCCTGCGGGCCCGCGACGAGATAGTGCGGCAGCACGAGCAGCGCGTCGGCTCCGGCCTCCTCGGCGATGCGGGCGAAGCGGGCGGCCTGTGCCCAGCCGTACCCGATCCCGGCGACGACGGGCAGGCGCCCGGCCGCCACCTCGACCGTCGCGGTGACGACCCGCCGGTACTCGTCCTCGTCGAGCGAGAAGAACTCGCCGGTGCCGCAGGCCGGGAAGACGGCGCCGGGGCCGGTGGCGATCTGGGCCGCCACATGCGCACGGAAGCCGTCGAGGTCGAGGGAGCCGTCGCGGTGGAAGCTGGTGAGCGGGAAGGAGAGCACGCCGCGTGCCATCCCGTCCCGCAGCCGCTCCACGACGGCCTCTCCGTGCTTGTCCGCGGTCGTCCCCGCCGTCGTCTCCGCCGTCATGTCTGCCTTCGTCTCCACATATGGATAGTGTCTACGTATGAAGATGGAGATTAGGTACGCGAACGGCAGTCGTCAATGGCGTCGGCTGTCGCGCCTACGATCTGCACATGCCGGAACCCACTGACGAGCGCGGAGTGCGCGAGGTGAAGTCCGCCGCGCGCACGGTCGAGCTGCTGGAGCTGCTCGCCGAGCGGGGCGACCGCCCGGCGCGTCTCCAGGAGCTCGCGGACGCGCTCGGGGTGCCCCGCAGCTCGATGTACGCGCTGCTCCAGACCCTGGTCGGCCGGGGCTGGGTGCGCACGGACGTCACGGGTTCGCTGTACGGGATCGGGATCCACGCCCTGCTGACGGGGACCAGCTACCTGGACTCCGACCCGCGGGTGCGCGCGGCCCGGCCCTACCTCGACGAGGCCTCGCAGGCGCTCGGCGAGACGATCCACCTGGGGCGGCTGGACGGCACGGACGTGGCCTACCTCGCCACCCGCGAATCGCACGAGTACCTGCGCACGATCAGCCGGGTGGGCCGCAGGCTGCCCGCTCACGTGGGCGCCCTGGGCAAGGCGCTGCTGGCCGAACGTCCCGACGACGAGCTGCCCGAGGGGCCGTACCCGCCCGCCACCCCCCACACCCACACCCGCCGTGACGCCCTCGCCGCCGACCTGGCCGGGACCCGGGCCCGCGGCTACTCCGTCGACCGGGAGGAGGGCGTCCTCGGCATCGTCGGTTTCGGCTTCGCCCTGCGGTACGACGTGCCCGCCCAGGACGCCGTCAGCTGCTCGGTCCCCGTCGTGCGGCTCACCCCGGCACACGAGGACCGGATCGTCGCGGTCATGCGCGAGATCCGGGCGAAGATCGAGGCGGCGACGCCCGGGGGAGCGGGAGCCCCGCGCTGGCGCTGACGCCGGCAGCGCACGGCACACACGGCACACACGGCACCGCATGGTGAAAAGCCCTACGGACTTGTCAGTGCGGGGTCGTACTCTTGGAATCGCAAGGCTGCCCGTGTGGCAAGCGTGCCGATCGAGGAGGAAAAGCAGGCCTCAGAGCCGGCCCATGACTCAGACACCCACAGCACAGACCCCCGCGCAGGGGCAGGCACGAGCGCACTTCACGGTCCCCGCGAGCCACCCCATGGTCACGGTGCTGGGATCGGGCGACGTCCTCCTGCGCGTGATCGAGAGGGCCTTCCCGGCGGCCGACATCCATGTCCGGGGCAATGAGATCAGCGCGGTCGGTGACGCCGGTGAAGTCGCCCTCGTCCAGCGCCTGTTCGACGAGATGATGCTCGTGCTCCGCACCGGGCAGCCGATGACGGAGGACGCCGTGGAACGCTCGATCGCGATGCTCAGAGCGAGCGAGAACGGGGAGGGTGACGGCCAGGAGACCCCGGCCGAGGTCCTCACGCAGAACATCCTGTCCTCGCGGGGCCGCACCATCCGCCCCAAGACGCTCAACCAGAAGCGGTACGTCGACGCCATCGACAAGCACACCATCGTCTTCGGCATCGGCCCCGCCGGTACGGGCAAGACGTACCTCGCCATGGCGAAGGCCGTCCAGGCACTCCAGGCCAAGCAGGTCAGCCGGATCATCCTCACCCGCCCGGCGGTGGAGGCGGGCGAGCGGCTGGGCTTCCTCCCGGGCACGCTCTACGACAAGATCGACCCGTATCTGCGGCCCCTGTACGACGCGCTGCACGACATGCTCGACCCGGACTCGATTCCTCGGCTGATGGCTTCGGGGACGATCGAGGTGGCGCCGCTGGCCTACATGCGCGGCAGAACCCTCAATGATGCCTTCATCATCCTGGACGAGGCCCAGAACACCAGCGCCGAGCAGATGAAGATGTTCCTGACCAGGCTCGGCTTCGAATCGAAGATCGTGATCACGGGTGACGTGACGCAGGTCGACCTGCCCAGTGGGACGACGTCGGGGCTGCGGCAGGTCCAGGACATCCTGGAGGGTGTCCCGGACGTGCACTTCTCGCGGCTCACGTCGAGCGACGTCGTACGGCACAAGCTGGTCGGCCGTATCGTCGACGCGTACGAGAAGTACGACAGCGAGAACGGCACAGAGAACGGCACGCACAAGGGCCGCGCTCACAGAGGGAAGTAGAAACCACAGCGCCATGTCGATCGACGTCAACAACGAGTCCGGAACCGAGGTCGACGAGCAGGCGATCCTCGACATCGCCCGCTACGCACTCGCGCGGATGCGCATCCACCCGCTCTCCGAGCTCTCGGTGATCGCCGTGGACGCCGACGCCATGGAGCAGCTGCACATCCAGTGGATGGACCTGCCGGGTCCGACGGATGTCATGTCGTTCCCCATGGACGAGCTGCGGCCCCCGTCCAAGGACGACGACGAGCCGCCGCAGGGTCTGCTCGGTGACATCGTGCTCTGCCCGGAGGTCGCCGAGCGGCAGGGCAAGGAAGCCGAGACGCAGCACTCCATGGACGAGGAGCTCCAGCTCCTGACCGTCCACGGAGTGCTGCACCTGCTCGGCTACGACCACGAGGAGGCCGACGAGAAGGCCGAGATGTTCGGTCTTCAGGCTGCCATCGTGGACGGCTGGCGCGCGGACAAGGGCATGACGGGTCCCTCGCCGGCCCCGACCGTCTCATGAGCCCTCAACTCGTCGCGGGCGCCGTCCTGCTGGTCGTCGTCGCCTGGCTCGCCGCCTGCGCGGAGGCCGGTCTCGCGCGCGTCTCCAGCTTCCGCGCGGAAGAGGCCGTACGGTCCGGGCGGCGCGGCAGCGCGAAGCTCGCCCGGGTCGCCGCCGACCCCACCCGCTATCTGAACGTGGCGCTGCTGGTGCGCGTCGCCTGCGAGATGGCCGCCGCCGCGCTCGTCACCTACGCCTGCCTCCAGCAGTTCGCGGAGACCTGGGAGGCCCTCGCTGTCGCCATCGGCGTGATGGTCCTCGTCTCCTACGTCGCGGTCGGCGTGTCGCCCCGCACCATCGGCCGCCAGCACCCGATGAACACGGCGACGGCGGCGGCGTACGTGCTGCTTCCGCTCGCGCGGATCATGGGCCCGATCCCGCCGCTCCTCATCCTCATCGGCAACGCGCTCACGCCCGGCAAGGGCTTCCGGCGCGGCCCGTTCGCCTCCGAGGCCGAGCTGCGCGCACTGGTCGACCTCGCCGAGAAGGAGTCCCTCATCGAGGACGAGGAGCGCCGCATGGTGCACTCCGTCTTCGAGCTCGGCGACACCCTCGTGCGGGAAGTGATGGTGCCGCGGACGGACCTGGTCGTCATCGAGCGGTACAAGACCATCCGGCAGGCGCTCACCCTGGCGCTGCGCTCCGGTTTCTCGCGCATTCCCGTCACCGGGGAGAGCGAGGACGACATCGTCGGGATCGTGTACCTGAAGGACCTCGTCCGCAAGACGCACATCAGCCGTGAGGCCGAGAGCGAGCTGGTGTCCACGGCCATGCGGCCGGCCACCTTCGTACCCGACACGAAGAACGCCGGCGACCTGCTGCGCGAGATGCAGCAGGAGCGCAACCACGTCGCCGTCGTCATCGACGAGTACGGCGGCACGGCCGGCATCGTCACCATCGAGGACATCCTCGAGGAGATCGTCGGCGAGATCACGGACGAGTACGACCGTGAGCTGCCGCCGGTCCAGAAGCTCGGCGACGACCGCTACCGCGTCACCGCCCGGCTCGACATCGGCGACCTCGGCGAGCTGTACGGCTTCGAGGCCTACGACGACGAGGACGTGGAGACGGTCGGCGGACTGCTCGCGAAGGCGCTCGGGCGGGTACCGATCGCCGGTGCGTCGTCGGTGGTCGAGCTGCCCGACGGACGGGAGCTGCGGCTGACGGCGGAGGCCGCGGCCGGCCGCCGGAACAAGATCGTCACGGTGCTCGTCGAGCCGGTGGACCCGGCGGAGCCCGCCGAGGAGGAGAAGCCGGAGTGACCCCGAAGGAGCTGCGCGCCCTCTGCCTGTCCTTCAACGCGACCGTCGAGGACTTCCCGTTCAACCCGGAGACCTCGGTCTTCAAGGTGCTGGGGAAGCTGTTCGCGCTGACGAACCTGGGCGCGCGGCCCCTGACGGTCAACCTGAAGTGCGACCCGGACGACGCGGTGCGGCTGCGCGGGGAGTATCCCGGTCTGGTCATCCCGGGCTACCACATGAACAAGCGGCACTGGAACACCGTGACGGTGGACGGCGAGCTCCCGGACCGGCTGGTCCGGGAGCTTGTCGAGGACTCGTACGACCTGGTCGTCGCCGGCCTACCGAAGGCCGACCGCCTCCGCCTCGACCGCCCCTGAGGCCCGCGTCCCGCGCAGCCCCGTCGCCACCAGCACCCCCGCCGCGAGCACGATGGCGGAGCCCAGGGCCACCACCGTGTGGACGCCGGACAGCAGGTCGGTGGACATCCAGGACGCGGGGCAGATCCGCAAGGAGCTCGACCATCCGGTGGTCGGGCTGCTCGCCGTCGAGTCCACCACGATGAAGGTGCCCGCGCGGCCCGATCTCACCGTCGTCGTGCACACCCCGCTGCCCGAGGCGAACACCGCGGCGAAGCTGGAGTGGCCGGCCTCGCCGGAAGGGCGGCGGGGGTCGATGTATCCGGTCGCCGGTCAGCCGGAGGGCGTACGAAACCGCCGGCCGGACGGCTCGATAAGCTCGGCCCATGACCGAGAACTCCGCGACCGGGAACTCCGCCCTCGATCCCGAGGACCGCAAGATCGTCACCCTGGCCCGTTCGGCCCGGGCCCGTAACGGCGTGCCCGAGGGTGCGGCCGTGCGGGACGAGACGGGGCGTACGTACGTCGCCGGGAGTGTGGAGCTGCCCTCGCTGCGGCTGAGCGCGCTGCGGACCGCGGTGGCGATGGCGGTGGCGTCGGGCGCGAAGTCGTTGGAGGCGGCGGCCGTCGTCACCGAGGCGGAGACCGCGACGCCGGAGGACCTGGCGGCCGTCCGGGATCTCGGCGGGGCCGGCACGCCGGTGTTGGTGGCGGGGCCCGACGGGTCGGTGCGCGTCCGGATCGCGGCGGGCTGAGCTCTTCGCCCCCTGCCGTCCGGTATCCGGGGGCTGCGCCCCCGGGACCCCGTATCGCGCGGATGTCCCCACCCGCCGCACCGGCGGGAACTGGCCTTACCCATGGTAACTTCGGCCACTTTCGCTGACCCCTGGAGGAAATCCGGGGGAGTCCCTTGCGGTCGCCAGCCGCTCGCGCCTCAATGGAACCGCTAGTTCCGACGGTCCGTCAGATTCGTCGCGCCGCTCGTGGACCGACCCGCGTACACATCGACTCCGCACCCTCACCGGCGTACCGGTGATGCGTCCGTGTGCCTGGCGCGAGACGGCACCGTCGTCCATCCCCACATGGCAATTCCCGTACAAGGGAAGGGAATACGATGATTCGCAAGCGACTCGGGAGCGCCGCGGCGCTGGCCGCAGGCACCCTCGCCGCGACCGGTCTGGCCTTCGCGCCGACCGCCGCGGCCGTCACCCCGCTGACGGCCACCATCACCGCTACGTGCAGCCTCGTCGGCGACGGCGAGGCCACCCTCACGGCCACGCAGACCGGCACGGCCGCGACCATCACGGTCACCTCCACCGAGATCACCACCCCGATCGCGCTGGGCCAGGACTCGGTCACCTCCACCCTGACCCTCGTGAAGGCGAGTGGCGGCACCACCGTCTTCAGCGGCACCAAGAACCCGGCCATCCCGGCGGGCGGCGGGGTCGAGGTGGGACCCCTGGACGGCACGGTCGCCACCGGTGACAGTCTGGAGGCCTTCGGCGGCTCCCTGCAGTTGGTGGTCTTCGGGATCCCCATCACCTGCAACGCGAACGCTCCGCAGTCCCCGGGTCCGTTCGTGTTCGAGTAGGCACCGGCACGCGTAACACCGCATGACACGAGGACCGGTGCCGCCGCGCGCAGCGGCGCCGGTCCTCGTGCGTCCCGCTGTCTCAGAGCGCGTCGGGCCCGCGCTCGCCCGTGCGTACCCGCACCACCGTTTCCACCGGCACGGCCCACACCTTGCCGTCGCCGATCTTGCCGGTGCGCGCGGCCTCCACGACCGCGTCGATGGCCGCGTCGGCGTCGGCGTCGTCGACGACGACCTCGATACGGACCTTGGGGACGAGGTCGACCTGGTACTCGGCGCCGCGGTACACCTCGGTGTGGCCGCGCTGGCGTCCGTACCCGCTGGCCTCCGTGACGGTCATTCCGTGCACGCCGAGTTCCTGGAGGGCGGTCTTCACCTCGTCGAGGCGGTACGGCTTGACGATCGCGGTGATGAGCTTCATGCCTGGGCCTTGGCCTTCCGGGCGGTGGGCGGGGGGAGAGGAGACCGGGGCCGCCGTGGCCCGGGCCCCGTGATCGTAGGCCGTCCCGGGGTGCGCCGTAAGATCCGGGCCGGTCCGTCGGGAGCCGAGCCGACCGGGTGGACGTCGGCCTCCGGCACGGAGGTGAGGACGCCCTTCCGGTTCACGGCGCGGGGCCTCACGGCGAAAGAGGGGGCCTCGGCGTACGGCAGGGCTCCGATGATCAGGGACAATGGGCGCCATGAGCGTTCGTACCGAGTCATCCGAGCCGTCCGAGGTCACCCACCGCGCCGGCTTCGCCTGCTTCGTGGGCCGCCCCAACGCGGGCAAGTCCACCCTGACGAACGCTCTGGTCGGCCAGAAGGTGGCGATCACCGCGGACCAGCCGCAGACGACGCGGCACACGGTGCGCGGCATCGTGCACCGGCCCGACGCGCAGCTGATCCTGGTGGACACCCCCGGGCTCCACAAGCCGCGCACGCTGCTCGGCGAGCGGCTGAACGACATCGTGCGGACCACCTGGGCCGAGGTCGACGTCATCGGCTTCTGCCTGCCCGCGAACGAGAAGCTCGGCCCCGGTGACCGGTTCATCGCCAAGGAACTGGCATCAATCAAGAAGACGCCGAAGATCGCGATCGTCACGAAGACCGACCTCGTCGACAACAAGACGCTCGCCGAGCAGCTCATCGCCATCGACCAGCTCGGCAGGGAGCTCGGCTTCGAGTGGGCGGAGATCGTGCCGGTGTCGGCGGTCGGGGACGAGCAGGTGGACCTGCTGGCGGACCTGATCGTCCCGCTGATGCCGGAGGGCCCCCCGCTGTACCCGGAGGGCGACCTCACCGACGAGCCCGAGCAGGTCATGGTCGCGGAGCTGATCCGCGAGGCCGCGCTCGAAGGCGTGCGGGACGAACTGCCGCACTCCATCGCCGTCGTGGTCGAGGAGATGCTGCCCCGCGAGGACCGGCCCGCCGACAAGCCGCTCCTCGACATCCACGCCTTCGTCTACATCGAGCGGCCCAGCCAGAAGGGCATCATCATCGGCCCCAAGGGCAAGCGGCTGAAGGAAGTCGGCATCAAGTCGCGCAAGCAGATCGAGGCACTGCTCGGCACGCCGGTGTTCCTCGACCTCCATGTGAAGGTCGCCAAGGACTGGCAGCGGGACCCCCGTCAGCTGCGGAAGCTGGGGTTCTAGGACCCGCTGCGGGAAGCCGGGTTCCACGGTCCGTAAGGCGCCCTCAGAGCACCCGGGGAACGCCCTCACGGCACCCTCGGAATGCCCTCAGGACTCACTCGGGCTCGGCGACAGGTCCTGCACGCCCACCACACGCAGCAGTTGGAGCCGTTGGTGGGACTCCGTGCCCGGCCGGGCCGTGTGCACGATGAGCTGCTGGTCGTGGCCCGAACTGAGCAGGATCTCGCAGTCGAGTTCGAGCAGCCCGACCGTCGGATGCCGGAAACGCTTGACCGAGGCGCGCCGTATCGCGACCTCGTGTGTCTCCCACAGCTCGGCGAACTCCTCGCTGGTGGCGAGGAGTTCGGCCACCAGCCGGGCCGGGCCCGGATCGTCGGGGCGGGCCGCGGTGACCGCCCGCAGGTTGGCGACATGGGAGCGGGCCAGCTCCCGGCGGTCCTCGGGCGGGAAGAGGTCGCGGGCCAGCGGGTCGGTGAAGAAGCGGCGCACGATATTGCGGCCGGTACCCGCGGGGCCCGCCAGCGCCGTCGCCATCGCGTTCTGGGCGAGAACGTCGCCGTAGTCCGTGATGACCTGCGCGGGCGCGTCGTGCAGCCGGTCCAGGATCAGCAGCAGCCCCGGCCGGACGTGGGCGGACGCGCTGTCGGAGCGCGGCGGCTCCTCGCCGACCAGGTGGAAGAGATGGTCCCGCTCGTCGCCGCTGAGCCGGAGCGCCCGCGCCAGCGCGCCCAGCATCTGCCGTGACGGGCGCGGGCCGCGCGACTGCTCGAGCCGCGTGTAGTAGTCCACGGACATCCCGGCGAGCCCCGCCACCTCCTCCCGCCGCAGGCCCGGTGTACGGCGCCGCGCGCCCGCAGTGAGCCCGACGTCGGAGGGCTCCAGGCGGGCACGGCCACGGCGCAGGAAGTCGGCGAGTTCGGGTCGGTTCACCCTTCCAGCGTCGCCGAACACGGCCGTCTTATCCAGGGAGTGCTGATCCCCTGATCGGCACGTCTCTCCCGGCCGGCGCGATCCCGTCCGAGTCTGGTGGCACCCGACGGAGAGGAACTGATCATGTTGACACTGGTGACGGGTACGACGGGACAGGTGGGCCGGCGCTTCGCGCCGAGGCTGCTGGCGCAGGCCCGGACGGGGGAGCGGGTGCGGGTGCTGGTGCGGGACGCGGCGCGCGCCGAGCGGCCGGCCGAGCTGGGGGCCGAGGTCGTGGTCGGGGATCTGCGGGACGCGGAGTCGCTCGGCAAGGCGGTGGCCGGCGTGGACGCCGTCGTGAACATCGCGGCGTCCTTCCGCGGGGTGCCGGACGAGGAGGCGTGGGCCATCAACCGGGACGCGGCCGTGGACCTCGGCCGCGCCGCGCTGGCCGCGGGGGTGGGACGGTTCGTGCAGGTCAGCACGGGGGTCGTGTACGGCGTCGGGCGGGGCCGCCCGCTCACCGAGGACGACGAGATCCGGCCCGGCGGCGAGATGTGGGGCGCCTACGCCGAGTCGAAGGCCGAGGCCGAGCGGGAGCTGCTCGCGCTGGAGGGCATGGACGTACGGATCGGCCGGCTCCCCTTCGTCTACGGCGAGGGCGACCCGCACCTGGCCCAGTCCCTGATGTGGGCCGGGAAATGGGCGGCGTCCCAGCGGCTCCAGATGGCCCACCACGCGGATGTCGCGCAGGGCCTGCTGCGTCTCCTGCACGCGCCGGGAGTCGCCGGCCGCGTCTACAACATCGCCGACGACGCCCCGGTCACGGCGTGGGAGCTGCACCGGCTCAACGGGGTCGAGATGCCCGCCGAGGCCCACACCCGAACGGACCCCGACCCGTGGTTCGGGATCATGTCCGCCGAGCAGATCCGCCGGGACCTCGGCTTCCGACCGCTCTTCCCGACCGTCTGGGCGGCCCGGGACGCCGGAGCGCTCTAGGGCCTGGGCTGGAACAGGCTTCAGCCGGCCGCCGGCGTTCCGGACAGCGCCCGCCGCTGGGGACGGTCCACGGCGTACGCGGCCCCAGCGGGCGGTGGCCCGTTCGGACGGCGCGCCGAAGACCGGGTCGGCGACCGGCGGGACGAGCGCCCTTCGGCGGGCCGGCGAGACGACGGCCCCGTCGCCGGGCGACAGCGAGGCGGACCAGTCCCGGCCGGTCCTCTCGACCGGCTCGGCCAGTGCCGCCGGCGGCTCGCTCGCGTCCGTCGAGGCAGGGGCAGAGGCAGGGGCAGAAGCAGGGGCAGGGGCAGGGAGGGGCCGGGGTCGGGGGCCGCGGTTCATCTCCGGGCCCGCAGGGATCCCCGCAGCGCGTCGCGCAGCCATCCGTACGACGCCTTCGGGGTCCGCTCCAGCGTCCCGAAGTCGACGTGCACGAGGCCGAAGCGGCGCGTGTACCCCTCCGCCCACTCGAAGTTGTCGAGCAGCGACCACACGAAGTAGCCGCGTACGTCGACTCCTGCCTCCAACGCCCGGTGCAGCGCGCGCACATGACCGTCCAGGAACGCGATCCGCTCCTGGTCGTCTATCCCCTCGTAACTACAGCCGTTCTCGGTGATGACGACGGGCGGCAGCCGGTCGCCGTAGCGCTCGTGGAAGCCGGTGAGCAGCTCGGTCAGCGCCTCGGGAACCACCGGCCAGCCGAAGTCCGTGACGGGGTAGCCCTCCAGTTCCCTTACGGAGAAGGGGAGTTCGGCGGGCAGCGTCAGCCCGCTGAACTCGATCTCCGAACCCTGGGGGGCGCCCACCCTGGTCGGCTGGTAGTAGTTGACGCCGTACCAGTCCAGCGGCTCCGCGATGATCTTCAGGTCGGACTCGATGTCGCCGGGGAGCAGGTCGGCGATGCCGTCCGGGTACCGGCCCAGCAGGAGGGGGTCCGCGAACAGGCGGTTGAGGAGCAGGTCGTAGAAGTCGGCGGCCTCCACGTCCTCCGCGCTGTCCGACGCGGCCCAGGTCGGCCCGTGCGAGTTGGCGATCCCGATGTCGGTGACTCCGGCCGCGCGCAGGGCCTGTACGCCCAGACCGTGCGCCAACAGCTGGTGGTGGGCCACCGGCAGGGCGTCGAACAGCAGCTTCTTCCCGGGGGCGTGCGCGCCCAGCGCGTGGCCCAACAGGGTGTGTTCGGCGGGTTCGTTGAGGGTGATCCACTTCGTGACGCGGTCACCGAGGCGGGCGGCGACGAGGGCCGTGTACTCGGCGAAGCGCTCCGCCGTCGACCGGTCCAGCCAGTCGAGGCCGACGGGCAGGTCCCAGTGGAAGAGGGTCGGCACCGGACGTACGCCCGCCGCGCGGAGTTCGTCGACCAGGCGGTCGTAGAAGTCCAGGCCGCCGGGGGAGTTCACCCGGGGCCAGGAGATCGAGAAGCGGTACGCGTCCACGCCGAGCTCGCGCAGGAGTGCGACGTCCTCGCGGTAGCGGTGGTAGTGGTCGCAGGCCACCTCGGCCGTGGAGCCGTCCTTCACGTGGCCCGGTTCGGCGGTGAAGGTGTCCCATACCGAGGGGCCGCGTTCGTCGGTGGCCCCCTCGATCTGGTGGGCCGAAGTGGACACGCCCCAGAGGAAGGTGGGCGGGAACTGCGGAAGAGGACTCGTCGCCATGCGCGCGATCATCCTTACCCACGGTAAGCGAAGTCAACGGGGGCGCGTGAACCGCGAGTTACGGATTCCTCGGGGCGCGCCCCTCTACGCCCTCGGGCTGCGCCCCGCCCTTTACGCGCCCTCCTTCAACACCCTTGAAATAAGGCTCCGTTGTTCCTCAGTCAGTCTCGGATCCGCGGCGTACACCGTCCTTCCGTCCACCGTGATCCGGTAGCTGAAACCGTCGGGCACGCCTACGGGAGGCGCGCCCCGGCCGGCGGTGACCGCCTTCTCGGCCAGGGCGTGCCACTCGTGGGCGTCGGCGCGTCCCGAGGTGTTCACCTCGGCATGCCGTTCGATGCCCGCGAATCCGCCCGTGCGCCTTACCTGAATACGCATGGGTCCTGTCTAGTACGAGTCGGGGCGCGGAGCTATGCGGCGGGTACCCCGACCTGTTCCCACGCCTTCAGGACGGCCTGGAGTTCCGCGCCGTCGCCGAAGCGGGCGCGGGCCGCGGCGATGGTGAGCGCGGCGAAGTCGGTGAACAGCGCCTGCTGGCCCAGTTCGCCGCCGGTGAGGACGTCGTACCAGATCTGGCCCGCCCGCTCCCAGGCGTGGCCGCCGAGGGCGGTGGCGGCCAGGTAGAAGGCGTGGTTGGGGATGCCGGAGTTGATGTGCACGCCGCCGTTGTCGCGGCCGGTGTTCACGAAGTCGTCCATCGTCGCGGGCTGCGGGTCCTTGCCGAGGACGTCGTCGTCGTACGCCGTGCCCGGCTCCTTCATGGAGCGCAGCGCGGTGCCGGTGACGCGCGGGGCGAGCAGGCCCGCGCCGATCAGCCAGTCGGCCTCGGCGGCGGTCTGGCCGAGGGTGTACTGCTTGATCAGTGAGCCGAAGACGTCGGACATGGACTCGTTGAGGGCGCCGGGCTGGCCGAAGTAGGTGAGGTTCGCGGTGTACTGGGTGACGCCGTGGGTCAGCTCGTGGCCGATGACGTCGACCGGGATGGTGAAGTCGAGGAAGATCTCGCCGTCGCCGTCGCCGAACACCATCTGCTCGCCGTTCCAGAAGGCGTTGTTGTAGCTCTCGTCGTAGTGCACGGTCGCGTCCAGCGGCAGGCCCTCGCCGTTGATCGAGTTGCGCCGGTAGGCGTTCAGGTACAGCTCGAAGGTCGCGCCGAGACCGGCGTGGGCACGGTTGACGGTGGCGTCCTTGCCGGGCTCGTCGCCCTCGCGGCGTACCTTGCGGCCGGGCAGTTCCGTGCGGTGGCGGGCGTCGTAGATCGTGCGGTGCGGCCGGTCCTCGACGGCCTCCCTGGCCGGGGCCACCGCGGGCGCGCCGATGACCGTGGTCAGCCGGCGGTGGGTGCGCTCCAGGGCGTCGCGCTCCAGGGTGCGGCGGGCGGGGCCGGCCAGCGCGGGGTCCTCGGCCTGAGCCAGCGTGTCCAGGACGTGGGGCGGCACGATGGTGCAGAAGACAGGCTCGAAGCCTGACGGATTCGCGGTCATGCCGGGCACATTTGCACTGAGTCATGACTCTGTCACTACCGGCAACCATGATTGGTGAAATGCCATGATTAGGGCCTCCCGGACCGGTCGGGAAGTGGTATGGCACACTTTTTGCCCTTTTTGTGCGGGCGGTCCCGCATAGTGATACGGGCCCCCGCATCCGGTGCGGCTCGACTAGCATGCGGAGCATCATGCATTTCGGGCTGCTCCTCCTTAGCTGCCGCGGCGAGGGCCTGTAAGTCGAGGCCGACCCCCTCCCCGCGGAGTCTGGCGTTGCGCCGTCGGCCGTCCTTCAGGACACCCACGAGGAGCCCTCGCATCATGGCGAACAGCCAGAACCGCCAGCAGTCCACTTCCATGCCGGTCCACAAGTACCGCCCGTACGACCAGGTCGACATCGCCGACCGTACGTGGCCGGACAACCGGATCACCGTCGCCCCCCGCTGGCTCTCCACCGACCTGCGTGACGGCAACCAGGCCCTGATCGACCCCATGTCGCCCGCTCGCAAGCGCGAGATGTTCGACCTGCTGGTGAAGATGGGCTACAAGGAGATCGAGGTCGGGTTCCCGGCCTCCGGCCAGACCGACTTCGACTTCGTGCGCTCGATCATCGAGGAAGAGGGCGCGATCCCGGACGACGTCACGATCTCCGTACTGACCCAGGCCCGCGAGGACCTGATCGAGCGGACCGTGGAGTCCCTGGTCGGCGCCAGGCGCGCCAACGTCCACCTCTACAACGCCACCGCACCGGTCTTCCGCCGGGTCGTCTTCCGCGGTTCCAAGGACCAGATCAAGCAGATCGCCGTCGACGGCACCCGGCTGGTCATGGAGTACGCCGAGAAGCTGCTCGACGAGCGGACGACGTTCGGCTACCAGTACAGCCCCGAGATCTTCACCGACACCGAGCTGGACTTCGCCCTGGAGGTCTGCGAGGCCGTCATGGACGTCTGGCAGCCCGGACCGGACCGCGAGATCATCCTCAACCTGCCCGCCACGGTGGAGCGTTCGACCCCCTCCACACACGCGGACCGGTTCGAGTGGATGTCGCGGAACCTCTCCCGCCGCGAGTACGTCTGCGTCTCCGTCCACCCGCACAACGACCGCGGTACGGCGGTGGCGGCGGCCGAACTGGCGCTGATGGCCGGCGCCGACCGCATCGAGGGCTGTCTGTTCGGGCAGGGTGAGCGCACCGGCAACGTCGACCTGGTCACCCTGGGCATGAACCTGTTCTCCCAGGGCGTCGACCCGCAGATCGACTTCTCGAACATCGACGACGTCCGCCGCACCGCCGAGTACTGCAACCAGATGGAGGTCCACCCCCGTCACCCGTACGTCGGCGACCTCGTCTACACCTCCTTCTCCGGCTCCCACCAGGACGCCATCAAGAAGGGCTTCGACGCCATGGAGGCCGACGCGGCCGCGAAGGGCGTCACCGTCGACGACATCGAGTGGGCGGTCCCGTACCTGCCGATCGATCCGAAGGACGTCGGCCGCTCCTACGAGGCGGTCATCCGCGTCAACTCGCAGTCGGGCAAGGGCGGTATCGCGTACGTCCTGAAGAACGAGCACAAGCTGGACCTGCCGCGCCGGATGCAGATCGAGTTCTCGAGGCTCATCCAGGCGAAGACGGACGCCGAGGGCGGCGAGGTCACCCCGCAGGAGATCTGGTCGGTCTTCCAGGACGAGTACCTGCCGAACTCCGGCAACCCGTGGGGCCGCGTCCAGGTCAAGACGGGCCAGACGACGACCGACCGCGACGGCGTCGACTCACTGACCGTCGAAGCCTCGGTGAACGGTGAGGACGCCGTCCTGACCGGTACCGGCAACGGTCCGATCTCCGCGTTCTTCGACGCCCTGCAATCCATCGGCATCGACGTACGGCTGCTGGACTACCAGGAGCACACGATGAGCGAGGGTGCCTCCGCGCAGGCCGCCTCCTACATCGAATGCGCTATCGGCGACAAGGTTCTGTGGGGAATCGGGATCGACTCGAATACGACACGTGCCTCGCTGAAGGCCGTGGTCTCCGCCGTCAACCGCGCGGACCGCTGACCCCGTTCACCTGGCTTTTTCCCGGCCCCGTCCGCCTCATGAGGCGGACGGGGCCGGGTCGTTTACCGGCCAATCCGTGTGCGGGTCACGGGTGGGTCTCGTCGGAGGTACTGACTCTTCCTCAACAATGTGGCTAACATCACGCCAGCGCGGCGATGTTGCCGGGGCGTTACGGAGGTGTGCGACGGTGCTGCCAGGATGGGGACGAAACGGTCGGGCAGCTCCGGTTTCCCGGATCCTGGGCTTCCGTACGGCGTGGACGACCGTCGGCGACGGTGAGTTCTTCTGCCCGGGCTGCGGAGGCGACCGCAACTTCCAACGGCTCGTCGGCCGGCGCCGGTTCACCTGCCTCGGCGTTCCCGTTCTCCCGCGCGGCGAGACCGGGCCCGTCGTCGAATGCGCCGCCTGCGGTCAGCACTACGGCGCCGACGTCCTCGACCACCCCACCACCACCCGCTTCTCCGCGATGCTCCGCGACGCCGTCCACACGGTCGCCCTCGCCGTGCTCGCCACAAGCGGCAACTGCGCCCGTACGTCCCTGGAGACCGCCGCCTCGGCCGTCCGCTCGGCCGGCTTCGACGACTGCACGGAGGATCAGCTCGGCGCCCTCGTCGAGGCGCTCGCCGCGGACACCGGGCGGGTCTTCGGGGAGCCGTGCGGCGCGAGTCTGGCCATAGAGCTCCACGAGGCCCTGGACCCGCTGGCCCCGCACCTCGCGCCCACCGGCCGGGAGGCGATCCTCCTCCAAGGGGCGCGGATCGCGCTGGCCGACGGGCCCTACACGCCCGCCGAGCGGGATGTCCTGGCGACGGTGGGCGCGGCGCTGACGATCTGCGCGGACGACGTGACGCGACTGCTGGCGGCGGCCCGCACACCTTCCTGAGGCCCCGGTGCTCACCGGTACTTCCCGGGAAGCACCGGTGACCGTACGTCCCATGTCCCTCGGCCACGTCCCTCGTTCGCCGTCTCTTCCTCCGCCGTCCCTCGTTGGTCGTTCCGTGTTCGCCGTCCGCCGTTCGGCGCCGTCCAGGGAGTGCCATGACCGTCATGAGTCGTAGGGCCGCGTTCGCGGCAGCCACCGTGCTCCTGGCGGCCGTCGCCGGTCCCGGCAGTGCGTCCGCCGACCCGCTGCCCTCGCGGGACTGCGCCTCCTCCGTGCCGTTCACCGCGGGCCGGGGCGGCTACGACACCTACCGGATCCCGGCCACGATCACGACGCCGGCCCGCACGCTGCTCGCCTTCGCCGAGGGGCGACTCGGCGGCGCGGGCGACTCAGGCAGCATCGACGTCGTCGTCAGACGTTCCTACGACAACGGCTGCACCTGGGGCGCGCTGCGGGTCGTCGCGTCCGGGGACGGCGACACCCGGGGCAACCCGGCGCCGGTCGTGGACCCGGAGACCGGGCGGATCGTGCTGGTCACCTCGTACAACAGCGGGTCGGTGACCGAGGGGCAGATCATGCGGGGCGAGGTCACGGCGGCGCAGAGCCGCCGCGTCTTCGTACAGACGAGCGGTGACGACGGGCTCAGTTTCTCCGACCCCCGCGACATCACGGCCGAGGTGAAGCTGCCGAACTGGCGTTGGTACGCCACCGGGCCCGGCCACGCGATCGCCCTGCGGCGCGGTCCGCACGCCGGGCGGCTCGTGGTCGCCGCCAACCACTCCGCCGCGCCGCCGGCCGGCTCCGGTGACACCGGGCAGGAGCCCAGGTACTACGGCGCCCACGCGATCTACAGCGATGACGGAGGGCTGAGCTGGCGGCTCGGGTTCGTCGACGACTCGTACGACGGGGTCGACAACGCGAACGAGAGTGTCGCCGCCGAACTTCCCGACGGGCGGCTGTACTTCAGCTCGCGTGACCAGAACGGTACGAGTGCCGGGAACCGGCTCGACTCCTACTCCGGTGACGGGGGCGAGAGCCTTGACCGGCCGTACGCGGTGCAGCACACGCTGGACGACGTGCCGGTCGTGCAGGGCAGCGTTCTTCAACTGCGGGGATCCGCGGGGGCGCTGCTGTTCTCCGGGCCGTCCGTTCCCACCGCTCGGCGGGCGATGGCTGTCTGGCGGAGTGTGGATGCGGGGGTGACGTTCGCCAGGGCGAGCGTGCTCTCCTCGGCGCCGGCCGCGTACTCCGATCTCGTGCAGCTCGGGACGAGTCGGGTGGGAGTGCTGTACGAGACGGGGGTCTCGGGGACGTACGAACGGATCGAGTTCCGGCGGGTGCGGGTCGCCGACCTGCGGGGGTAGGGGGTGTTTTTCGCCCCCTCCGCCCCTACCCGTCCCGTTCCTGGGGGCTGCGCCCCCAGACCCCGCTTCGCGCTGACGCGCTCGTCCTCAATCGCCGGACGGGCTGGAAATAGCCCCTCCGGCGTTTGAGGAGCGGGGTCTGGGGCGGAGGCCCAGGTACAAGGGACGGGTAGGGGCGGCGGGGGCGAAGAACCACTACAGCAGCCCCGCCGCCGCCAGGTACTTCCCCACCCGCTCGACCTCCGCCTCCGACAGCGCGATCTGCGGCTCCGCCGTGACGGGGCAGTCGATGACCCCCCGGAGGTACAGGGCCGCCTTGAACGCCCCGAGCCCGGCCGAGCTGCCCCCCATCCGGGCGGGATCACCCACCCCCACCATCCCGAACAACGCGCACAGCCGCTCCTGCTCGGCCCGAGCGCGCCCCCAGTCGCCGTTCCGGGAGTGCTGGTAGAGCCGTACGTACCCCTCGGGGTCGACGTTGGCGAGCCCGGGCACGACCCCGTCGGCCCCGAGGGCGAGTGCGGAGTCGACGACGAGTTCGGAGCCGGTCAGCACGCTGAAGGCGGTGACGGAGGGGTGGGTGCGGGCGCCGATGACGACGGAGCGGAAGCACGCGAGGTCCCCGCTGGAGTCCTTGAGGCCGGCGAGGGCGCCGTCGGCGGCCAGTTCGAGGATCAGTTCCGGGCTGAGCTTGGTGTGGACGGACATCGGCAGGTCGTAGGCGAAGACCGGCACGGACGACCGGGCGCCGAGGACCCGGAAGTGGCGGGCGATCTCGGCGGGATGGGTGCGGGTGTAGAAGGGGGCGGTCACCACGACCGCGTCGGCGCCCGCCGCGGTCACGTACCCGATGTGGTCGAGTACGCGCGGCGTCGTCATGTCGATCGCCCCGGCGAGGACGGGGAGCTGACCGCCGACGTGCGAGACCACCGTGGAGACCACGAGCCGCCGGTGAGCGTCCGTCAGATACGCGGCCTCCGACGACGAACCGAGCACGAACAGGCCGTGCACCCCGCCCTCCACCAGGTGGTCCACCAGCCTGATGAGCGAGCGGACGTCCACCTCGCGGTCCGGCGTCAGGGGCGTGCAGACGGGCGGGACGACACCGGTCAGCAGGGCGGGGATGGTCATGCAGGCTCCCTGGGTGCTACTGGAACGGGACGTCGGCCGTGGCGGCGGCCGGCGCGGCGGACAGCGCCTGCGCGACCAGGTCACGCGTCGACTGGCCCTCCTCCACAGGATGGTGGCACCGGTAGCGGTGATCGGCGCGCGACGCGGCCGTGAAGTCCGGCATGGCCCGGGCGCACTCCTCGTCCGCCTTCCAGCAGCGAGTACGGAACGGGCAGCCGGACGGCGGACGGGTGGCCGAGGGGACGGGGCCCACCAGGGGAATCGGGTCGATGGGGTCCAGGAGGCCGGGGGTGGCCGAGAAGAGGGCGCGGGTGTAGGGGTGCCGGGAACTGTCGGTGACCTCGCGGGCCGGTGACTCCTCCACGATCCGGCCGAGGTACATCGTGATCACCCGGTCGCTCATCCTGCGTACCGTCTGGATGTCGTGCGAGACGAACACGAGGGCCAGGCCCAGGCGTTCCTTGAGGTCGAGGAGGAGATTGAGGATCTGGGCGCGGACCGACACGTCCAGCGCGCTCGTCGGCTCGTCGGCCACGACCAGGTCGGGGTCCAGGGCCAGCGCGCGGGCGATGGCCACGCGCTGGCGCTGGCCGCCGGAGAGCTGGCCCGGCAGGCCGTCGGCCAGTACGCGGGGCAGGCCGACCAGTTCCATCAGCTCCCTGACCCGTTCCTCGCGCTGTGCCGGCGTACCGCGCTTGTGGACGTCCAGCGGGTCCCGCAGGATCTGCCGGATCGTCAGGCGCCGGTTCAGGGCGGTCGACGGGTCCTGGAAGATCATGCCAGTGCTGCCGCCGACGGCTCTGCGCCGTTCGGTGGGGCTCAGCGACCAGAGGTCCCGGCCGCCGAACATCACCGTGCCGGACGTCGGCCGTTGCACCCCCACCAGCACCTTGGCGAGCGTCGACTTGCCACAGCCGGACTCGCCGACGACACCGACCGTCTCGCCGGGCGCGATCGAAAGGTCGGCGCCGGTCAGTGCGTACACCCGGTCGCGGGCGAACAGGCCGCCGGTGCGGGCCTTGTGGACGACATGAGCGTCGGCGAGCGTCAGCAGGGCGTTCCCGTTCCCGGACGGGGCCCCGCTTCGGCCGGTCGGCTTGTCCATCGATGGAGGCCCGCCTTCGCCTGTCGGCGCGTTCAATTCACGACCTCGCTTCCGGTCGGTTCCGGCGTCAGGTCGATCGCCGGATGGTGGCAGGCGGTGAGGTGGTAGCGGTTGCCCAGCAGGTCGGGCGGCGATTCACGGCACCGCTCGCTCGCCATCGGGCAGCGGTCGGCGAACCGGCAGCCCGCCGGGAAGTCCGCGGGGGAGGGCACGACGCCCTTGATCTGCGTCATCCGTTCGGCCGCCGTCTCCAGCGACAGGACGCTGCCGAGCAGGCCGCGCGTGTAGTGGTGGGCCGGTTCCTCCACGAGGTCGGCGGTGACCCCCGTCTCGACGATCTGGCCGCCGTACATGACGACCACCCGGTCGGTGACCGCCGAGATCAGCGCCAGGTCGTGCGAGACGAGGATCAGCGCGAAGTCCAGTTCGGCGCGCAGTCGCAGCAGCAGCTCCATGACCTGGGCCTGGACCGTCACGTCGAGAGCCGTGGTCGGTTCGTCGGCGACGATCAGCTTGGGGTCGCGGGACAGCGCCATCGCGATCAGGACGCGCTGGCGCTGGCCGCCGGAGAGCTCGTGGGGGTAGCTGCGCAGGGTGCGTTCGGGATCGAGGCCGACCAGCTCCAGCAGTTCCGCCGGAGTGCGCCTGCCTCCCCGTCGTACGACCTGCTTGAGCTGTGCCTTGATCGTCATCGCCGGGTTCAGGGACGACAGCGCGTCCTGGTAGATCATCGCCATCTCGTGGCCGAGCAGCCGGCGCCGTACGCGCATCGGCTCGCCGACCAACTGCCGCTGGTTGAAGCGGACATGGCCCCGGACCCGGGCGCCCTTCGGCTCCAGGCCCATCAGCGTCAGCGCGGTCAGCGACTTGCCGCAGCCGGACTCGCCCACCAGCCCGAGCACTTCACCCGGCCGCACCTCGAAGGAGATGCCGTCGACGATGTCCACACCCCCGTGGCGGGCGTCGAAGCCGATGGCCAGGTTCTCGACGGCCAGGACGGGCAGGGCACCCTCGGGAAGGGGGCGGGCCCGGTCGCGGAGCCGCCGCGCGGCCTCGGTGAGTCCCGGCAGGGCCAGGACCTCCCCGCTGCCGGGCTCGGGGGCCTCAAGACGGTCCTTCGCGTCGCGTGCCGGTACGTCCCGGGCGGCGGGCGCGGCCCACGCGTCCGAGACGCCCTCGGAGAGGATGTTCAGCGACAGCACGGTGACCAGCATCAGCAGGCCCGGGAAGACCGTGGCCCACCAGCCGCCGGTCAGCACCATGTTCTTGCCGTCCGCGATGACGCTGCCCCAGGAAGGGTCCGGGGGCCGGACGCCCGCGCCGATGAAGGACAGCGAGGCCTCGAAGACGATGGCCTCGGCGACCTGCACGGTGCAGAACACCAGGATGGGCGCGGCGCAGTTGACGGCCACGTGCCTGATGACGATGTGCGGGGTGCGGGCGCCGATGACGTGCTCGGCGGTGACGTAGTCCTCGCCGTACTGGTCCAGGACGTTCGCCCGTACGACCCTCGCCACCGACGGCGTGAACAGGAAGGCGATCGCGCAGATCAGCACCGTGATCCCGCCGCCGAACACGGCGACCAGGACGGCGGCCAGCGCGATGCCCGGGAACGCCATGACCACGTCCAGGCAGCGCATCAGCGTCTCGTCGACCGCCTTGCGCGAGGTCGCGGCGACCGCGCCGAGGAGCGCTCCGACGACGAGGGCGAGGGAGGTGGCGCCCAGGCCGATCGCGAGGGACCAGCGGGCGCCGTACATCAGCCGGCTCATGATGTCCCGGCCGAGGCTGTCCTGCCCCATCCAGTGGCTCGCGGAGGGGGCGCCGGTGCCGCCGACCAGTGTCTGCTGGTCGAGCGGGTCGTCCGGGGCGAGCAGCGGCGCGAACACCGCGACCAGGACCACCAGGACCAGGAAGCACACGGCGATCCTGGACAGCAGCGGCAGCCGGCGCCAGCCGCGCAGCCGGATGCCGGGGCGGGACAGGACCTCGGTGAGACGTTTGCGATGGAACGGCGTGAACATCAGGTCGCCTCCCTCAGCCGCGGGTTGACCAGCAGGTACAGGATGTCGATGGCGAGGTTCACGACGACGAAGCCGATGGCCGTGGTCAGGACGACGCCCTGCACGACCGCCGGGTCACCGTTCTTCACGGCGTCGATCATCAGCTTGCCCATGCCGGGCAGCGAGAAGATCGTCTCGATGACGACCGCCCCGCCGAGCAGATAGCCCACGCGCAGCCCGAGCACGGTCAGCGGGTTCATCAGGGCGTTGCGCAGGACGTTGCGGCCGACCACCACGTGCGGGGGCAGACCGCTGCCGATCGCCGTCCGCACGTAGTCCTTGTCGAGTTCCTCGACCACCGAGGTCCGTACGATCCGGGTGAGCTGTGCGGCGACCGGCAGTGAGAGGGCGAGCGCGGGCAGCGTCATGGTCTTGAGCCAGCCGGTCAGCGAGTCGGCCGGGTTGATGTAGCCGCCGGTCGGGAACCAGCCCAGGTCGACGGCCAGGTACTGGATCATCAGCAGCGCCAGCCAGAAGCCGGGTGCCGCGACACCGGTCAGCGAGACGACCCGGATGACCTGGTCCGGCAGCCGGTCGCGGTAGATGGCGGCGGTGACCCCGCCGAGCAGCGAGAGGACCACCGCGATGCCGAGCCCCAGGAAGGTGAGCTGGAGGGTGAGCGGCAGCGCGGTGGTGATCTGCTGGAGCACCGGCTCCCTGGTCAGCGCGCTGGTGCCCAGGTCTCCGTGCAACAGGTCGCCCAGGAAGGAGAAGTAGCGGATCGGGAAGGGGTCGAGGAGTCCGTTGCGCTCGCGGAACTCGTTCAGTTGCTGCGGAGTCGGATTGGCGCCCTGGAAGAACGCGGACGCCGGGTCGACGTCCGAGAACCGCATCACGATGAAGACGAACAGGACGATCCCGAGCATCAGCGGTACGAGCAGGGCGACTCGGCGGAGCAGGATTCTGGCGACGGTGACCATGTGCTGACTACCTCCTGTCCACTACGTCCACTTGGCTTGCAGGAGGTTGATCCCGGGGTACGGCTGGGCCCTTATCCCCGTCAGCTTCCTCGGGTCCCAGGCCGTCATCAGCTCGTTGTGCACGACCGGGTAGAGCACGGCCTGTTCGGCGACGACGTCGATGTAGTCCTGGATCATCGTCTTCTTCCTGGTGGCGTCCGGCTCGCGCGTCGCCTGGTCCATGTCCTTGAAGAGCTTCCTGGCCACGGGGTCGCCGGCCCAGCGGGCGTAGCCCATCCACAGGTTCTGCGGGCCGTAGTTGTAGTGCATGATCAGGTCGGCGTCGAGGCCGAACTGGTTGGGGTTCGAGGCCGCGGCGACCACCTGGTAGTCCTGCTTCTGGTCCATCTTCGTGAAGACGGCCGTGGTCTCCTGCGGGTCGAGTGTCGTCCTGACGCCGATCGCGTCCCAGGAGGCCTTGATGGTCGGCAGGCAGTCCACGATCCAACTGACGCTGACCGCCATGATGTCGACCTTCAGCCCGCTGACCCCGGCCTCGGCCAGCAGCCGCTTCGCCCTCACCGGGTCGTACGCGTAGACGGTCTTCGCCGGCCGGTAGCCCGGGTTGCTCTCGTTGAGGAACGAACTCGCCGCCCTGCCATGCCCCTTGAGGGCGACCTCGATCATCTTGTCGGTGTCGATGGCGTAGTGCAGCGCCTGCCGTACCCGTACGTCGTCGAAGGGTTTGTGCCGGGTGTTGAACATCAGGAAGAGGTTGTTCATCCCGGCGCTGCCCTGGACGGTCATGCCGCCCTTTCTGAGCTGCTGGATGTTGGCGTACGGGATGTTGTCCGCGATCGGCGCCCCCGCGCTCGCCCCGGAGATCTTCGCGACGCGGGGCGCGGCGTCGACCATGGTCAGCCAGTTCATCTTCTTGAAGGCCGCCCTGCGCGGGCCGTTGTAGTCGGCGAAGGCCGCGAAGGTCGTGTTCGACTTCGGGTGGTGGGCGGTCTGCCGGTAGGGGCCGGAGCCGATCGCCTTGCCCCGGATCGCGTCGTCCCAGGCGCCCGGCCGGGAGAAGACGTGCTTCGGCATGACCTTCGCGAGGGTGAGCCGCGAAACCCCTTCGGGGAAGGGGAACTTGAGGACCAGTTCGACGTTCATCGCGTCGGTCTTCCTGACCTCGCGCAGCCAGCTCGCGAAGAATCCCTTGCCGAGGGTCTGCGTGTTCGGGTCGAGGATCCGGTCGAACACGAAGACCACGTCGTCGGCGGTGACCGGCTTCCCGTCGTGGAACCTGGCGCCCGGGCGCAGCTCGAACTTCCAGGAGGTGCCGGTCAGGTCGGCGGGGATCCGGGTGGCGAGCGCGGGGTACGGCTCGCGGGTGATCGGGTCCGTGTCGAGCAGGCCCTCGTAGATGTGGTTGTTGGCGGCCATGGAGAAGGCGGACGCCGTCTGCGTCGGATCCCAGCTGCCGTCGTTCCCGTAGCCGATCACGGCGGTCAGTGTGCCGTTCCCGCCCGATCCGCCACCCGTGTCGTTCGTCGACTCCGGCCCGCACGCCGACAGCGACGAGGAGACGACGGCGGCCGCGCCCAGCGCGCCGGTGTGCTTCAGGAACGACCGGCGGTGCGGCGCCGGAGTGGGGGTCACGTCGCGCACGGTTCCTCCAGTGAGGAGTGGTCCAGTGAGTGATGCGGTGAGCGGTCCGGTGAGTGGTCCGGTCGGAGGGAGATACGACGTCCTACGTCATAGGGGAGCAGCGCGACCATAAGAGGGGGCGTAAGGGGGGTCAAGGGAACACACACGAATGGCGTATGTTCCAAAGGTGCGACCAATGGCACCGAAAAGTGTGACCAAAGCGTCTGAGAAGTAAGCCTGATTGACGTTTCTTCATCCCGGAGGTGGGACGTCGGATGTCCAGCGAGCGTACGATGCGGCGCATGTCCGAGGAGCCCGGTGAGCGGCGCAGACCCGGGCGCCGGGTGAGCGGCCAGGTCCAGCACGAGGTCGTGCAGCTGATCCTCGACCGTGAACTCCGGGCCGGCGCGCCGCTGCCGACCGAGACGGAGCTGATGGAGGACCTCGGCGTCAGCCGCAACTCCGTCCGCGAGGCGCTCAAGGCACTCCAGGCCCTCGACATAGTCGACATAAGGCACGGCTACGGCACGTACGTCGGCGAGGCGTCGCTGACGCCGCTGGTGGACGGCCTGACCTTCCGGACGCTCGCCCGGTCCAGCGGCGACGCGAGCGCGTTGGCCGAGATACTCCAGGTCCGCGAGGTGCTGGAGGAGGGGCTGATCCGCCGGGTCGCGGGCACCCTCTCGGAAGCCGAGCTCGACCGCCTCGAATCCGTCGTGGCCCGGATGGAGAGCGCGGGCCGTGAGGGCGGCCCCCTCGCCGAACTCGACCGGGAATTCCACGAGTTGCTGTACGTCTCGCTCGGCAACGCGCTCGTCCCGCAGCTCCTCGGCGCCTTCTGGACCGTCTTCCGCCGCGTCTCCGGCATCCGCGGCTGGACCGACGACCCGGCCCCCGAGGTCACCGTCCGCCGCCACCGCGACATCGTCACCGCCCTGCGCGCCCACGACGTCGAGGCCGCGCAGCGGGCGATGGCCGTCCACTTCCGGGGCGTCGAGGCGCGGGCGGCGCAGGAGTCGCGGGGGGTGAGCTGATCCGGTGGCCGAACTCCAGCCCTGGGACCCCGACGGCGCGGGCGTCCTGTGTCTCCCCTCCGGCCGCCCGGTGCGGGGCCGCGCGCTGCGGCGTCCGCTCGACCCGGCGGCGCCGGTCCCCTCGTACGCCGTCCATCTGCTCGGCCGACAGCCGCCCGCGGTGCCCTGGGAGTCGTGCTGGATCCGCTGGCCGGACTTCCGGCTGCCGACGGATCGCGCGCATGCCCGCGCGACGCTGGCCGACGCCTGGCGGCGGGCGGAGGCCGAGCGGGTGGAGATCGCCTGCGGCGGGGGCCGGGGGCGGACCGGGACCGCGCTCGCGTGTCTCGCGGTCCTGGACGGTGTCCCGGCGGACGAGGCCGTGGACTTCGTGCGGCGGAACTACGACCGGCACGCGGTGGAGACGCCTTGGCAGCGGGGGTATGTGCGGGGCTTCGCGGGCTGAGCGCGCCGCGCCGGGTCGCAGTCGGGCTGAGCGCGCCGCGCCGGGGTCGCAGTCGGGCTGCGCGCGGCGTCCCGTCACAGCCGGCGGAGCATGACGTAGCGGTCCCCGCCCGGCCCGAAGTAGTCCTTCTGGAGACCTCCCTCGGTGGTGAAGTCCAGGGACTTGTAGAGGTCGATGGCGGTGTCGTTCTCGGGGGCCACCGACAGCCGCACGGTGTGCACGCCGTCGGCGCGCAGGAGGTCCAGGACTCCCAGCATGAGCCGCCGGCCGAGACCGCGTTTCCGCCGGTCCTGGGTGATGCCGAGGCCCAGCACGCAACTGCGGCCGTCCACCGCCGTACCGGCCAGGACGTATCCCTGGATGTCCTTCCCGTCGTCGACGACGAGGAAGTGCCGGGAGTAGAGGTCGTAGAACTGGCGCATCACGG
Source organism: Streptomyces sp. NPDC050535 (assembly GCF_044457665.1). Lineage (NCBI taxonomy): Bacteria > Bacillati > Actinomycetota > Actinomycetes > Kitasatosporales > Streptomycetaceae > Streptomyces > Streptomyces sp. NPDC050535. The sequence continues at coordinate 135,085 of NZ_JBITHE010000002.1, read as the reverse complement.
TGTAGGAGTACGAGTCCCTGCCGAAGATCGCCTGGTCGAGCAGGGTGGTGGCCTCCAGGTCGGAGAGCTCCACGCCTCTCATCAGCGGCAGGTCCTCGGGAACGCCCGTCGGTGCGTCCGGTACAGCTGTCATGCCGCCCCCTGGTGAGAGTCGAGGTGGGTTGACCTCATATGGGTGAATGCGTGTCGAACGGCGTGCTTCCTGTCAATCGGCGGATTAAGCAGAGGCCCGACCAGCATTCCGTGGCGGCTCACGGCCGATCAAGTGCGGTTCAGGACCAAAAATCCTTTCGTTCCGCTGCCTCCCTTCGTGTCGTGGGTCCGCTACAACATGGCGAACGCAGGTGCAGGATGTCGGCGGCGCGGTACGGTGGAAGGATGGACTTGAGATCTCCCGAGGGCTTCCATATGCTCAACGCCGACGCGCCTTGGGATGCCTTCGATCCTGATGCTTACTTCGATCACAATTACCGTGATGTGCTGGCCGCCGATGCGGAGATCGTCGAGCTGGTAGGCCGGCACTTCTGTGATCATTTTCGAGTGAATTTCAATCGTCCGGTTCTGGGTATTGACGTCGGCGCGGGGGCGAATCTGTATCCGGCCCTGTCCATGCTCCCTTGGTGCAGCAAGATCACCCTGCTTGAGCGGTCGCCGAAGAACGTGGCCTATCTGAAGCGCCAGCAACCCCACTTCGATCTGGAGTGGGACAGGTTCTGGAAGCTGCTGTGCGACGAGGACGAGGCATACGGCAGGATCGGCGCTGACCGGAGAGTGCGGTTCCGCAAGGCGGTTCGGGTCCGGGAGGCCGACCTGTTCGGCCTGGAGGACCGGAATCCGCTCGGTCTGCGCCCGCATCAGGGGCGTTACCGGATCGGCACGATGTTCTTCGTCGCCGAGTCGCTGTCCAGTTCCCATGAGGAGTTCCGGCGCGCGGTCGAGTGCTTCATGCGCGCTCTCGCCCCCGGTGCTCCTTTCGCCGCCGCCTTCATGGAGGGCTCGAAGGGGTATCACGTCGGCGACCGTTTCTTCCCGGCGTGTGATGTCAACGACCTGCAGGTTGCGGAAATTATCGACGAGTTCGCGGAGAACGTGAAGTACCACCGGCTGGGCGAAGTGCGCCCGGGGCACACAGGGATCATCCTGGCCCTCGGACACCGCAAGTCGAATTCCACCGCTCCCGCCCGCTCCACTTTTTCCAGGTGGCTGAATCGGGTATTCCGGCAGCGCTTCTGAATTCGCCACGCATATTTGGCCGGAGGCGGCACTACCTGTGTGAGGGGGCATGGGGATGCAGATCAAGCCACGTCAGCACCTGTTGGATATCTGGCAGGCGATTGCCAGGCACTCATTCGACGACGGAAAGTGGGTCTGGGGGGAATGGGGAGGTCGCAGCAGTGTCGCGGACGCCGAGCGGCTGTTGTGTCTCATGTATCCCGCGACCGAGATTCCCGCGTTCCGACTCGATGAGCCGGACACCACCCAGCGGGACATCGAAAAGGTCCTGAAGCGGGCCGGTGGACGCCTGGAGATCCCCGGGAATCTCGTCACGGTGCTCGGCCAGTTCATGGAGATGCACACCGGACCCGACGGGAAGCCCACATTCGCCGGTGGCTACTACTTCAACAGCCAGAACGAGAACGAGGAAGTCACCGACGCGCAGGGGGAGTTGGGCGTTGTCGACGCCTTCTCCATGTCGATCACACTCTGTCTCGCCACGCTCGGATTCCTTAAGATCTACGAAGAGAAAACCTCGCGAACGGACATGAAGAAGTCCATCGCGGAACTCCGGGAGGCCACCAGCGTCCGGCTGACCGCCGCGATGGTCAGCCTGCTGCGCTCCTTCGCCGTCAACGTCTTCGACCCGGACTCCCCGCAGGGCCAGCGGCTGCGCCGGCTCGTCGGCCAGGGGCGGCTGTCCGAGCGGGCCGTCCTCCAGCAGTTCCAGCGCCGCTTCAAGCCGCTGCGCGCCACGATCACCGAGAGCCTCACCCTGGGCGTCGACATCGAGGACGGGCTCAGGGACGACAGCCAGCTCTTCGAGTGCGGCTGGGCCTGGGGACTGGTGAAGGACGCGCCCGGGGTGCAGATCACGACACCGGACGGGGAGCCCGACGAACGGGTCGCCCAGCCCGACGGCATCGCCGACTCCGTGCCGTACCTCTACTTCACCGTGGTCGCCCTCGACGGCATCCAGGACCTGTTCTCGGACCGCTCCCTCACCCTCGGCCTGCTCACCCCCGAACAGCAGACACTCGCCGGCGCGCTCAGGCTGCGCTGGGAGATCACTCAGCAGTACTGGTCGGGGATCGCCCGCTTCGACGCGGACCGCTGGCCACTGGAGGACCTCCCCTGGCGTACGACGGGGCAGCGGCTGGAGTCCGACTACTTCTCGCTGTCCGTCGCGGCCATCGTGGTCCATGACCTGGTACGACGCCGCGCCACCGACGACGACCTCACCCGCACCGTCGCCGTCATGGAGCGCCTGGCCGAGCGCGGCCGCATCACCAGCCGCCTGGCCGTCGACGACCCGGCCGTCCAGCTCCACAACCCGGGCGTCACGCTGCCGCTCCAGGGCAGCGACAAGGCGGGCCCGCCGCTGTGCTGGACGATGACCGACTTCTCCGCCCAACTGCTCAAACGGACCATCCAGCTGTGCGAGTTGTCCCGCAACATCACCTCGCACGACCGGCTGTTACAGCTCGCCGAGGACATCCTCGACCACCTCTGGCAGCGACGCATCCAGGAGGGCGAGGGCACGGGACTCTGGGACAACGTGCACGCGGTCTATCCCGTCGCGCCGCAGAACGGGACCCTGCCGTCCTGGAGCATCACCGAGCGCGTCACCGAGTGCATGGTCGCCGCGCGCAAGCTCTACGAGACGCGCCCCATCCGCAGCCCCGAACTCACCGTCATGGCAAGGGCGTTGCTGAGCGAGTCGACGCACCTCTTCGGCTTCGAACAGATGGAACACAGCACGGCCGGCGACAGCGAACGGGGGAAGTCGCTCAGGAGCATCGAGATCAGGCTCCGCCGCGCCCGCCGCATCCTCGACGAACAGCCCGGCACCGCCTGCGCGTTGACGCTGGACGTGCTCGGTGAACTCGACACCCTGGCCCAGGCCAGGGACGCCGCGGCGCAGGAGGTGTGACCGGTGCTCGTCTTCGCCGCCTCCGACAAGGGAGGCACAGGCCGCTCCGTCACCAGCGCCAACCTCGCCTACCAGCGGGCGATCGCCGGTGACGACGTCTGCTACGTCGACTTCGACTTCGGCTCGCCCACCGCCGCCGCGGTCTTCGACGTCCCGGAGGCGCTGGGCGGCGTCGAGCACGACGGTCTGCACTCCTACCTGGAGGGAACGACCGGCGAGCCGGTCAGGGTGGACGTGTGGGCCCGCACCCAGCACCCGGTGCTGCGCAGCAGGCCCAACGGCTCCGGCCGGCTGGTGCTGATGCCGGGTGATCTCAGCGGCGGCGAGTTCGCCACGGACCAGGACACCCTGCGCCGCTGCGTCGACCTCATGCTGCGCCTCAACACCGAGTTCGACCTGATCATCGTGGACCTCAGTGCCGGACGCAGCTACGCCATGGACATGGTGCTCGAAGCGACGGCGCAGCCCGAGCTGCGGGGCGTCGAGGCCCGCTGGCTCGTCTTCCACCGCTGGACCCGACAGCATGTGATCGCCGCCTCCGGGCTGGCCTTCGGGGCGCACGGCATCCTGGAGGGCGGGGCCGCCCGGGGACACAGCTCGGAGCTCCTCAGGGACGCGATCCGTTTCGTACGGGCCGCGGTGCCCGACCCCGACTCGCCGCTGTGGTCGCACGCGTCGCCCGCCCAGGCCACGTGGATGGAGACGTGCAACGAGAATCTCAAGAGGCTGGCCTCCGACCGGAAGATCGGCGACAGCGTGGTGCTGGGCACCGTGCCGCTGGAGCCCATTCTCCAGTGGCGTGAGCAGCTCATCACCGAGGAGGACGTGACCTCCACCAAGATCGCCAACAAGGAGACCCTGGAAAAGCTGGAGGAGATCGCCCAACGGCTGACGGACGACTCGTACTGGGGGCAGCGATGACAGAGCCCGCTTCCACGCCCGCCTCCCCTTCAGCCTCCGCGTCCGCGTCCGTGTTCCGGGAGACCACCGCCGAGCCGCGCACCGAGTCCGTCCCGCTGTCCCATCTCTCCCTGGAGCTGGGCCACTTGTACATGGAGGACTTCGAGGCGGGACCCGAGCGGCTGCGGCGGCACTTCGACAGGATCAGGCCCTGGGTGGACGCGGTCCACGCCGACGCCACCGCCCGCGCGAACGGCAAGCGGCCCCGCATCAGCACCTGTTTCCTGATCGACGACTACTTCACCCGCTTCTCCACACCCGCGGACGTGCTGCCCATGCTGCTCGCCGAGGCGGAGCGGGCCGGGCTGAGCATCGACTACCTGGCGAGGGAGTCCGGCTGCGCCGTGGCGGACAAGGTCCCCCTGGCGGAATCCGTGGCCAACCGGCTGGTCGAATCCCCGCCGCCCGGCAGTTACGGACTGCGGCCGCCCGTCGGCCAGACCGGCTGGCTCGCCAACGGTGACCGCACCCCCGCGATGCGCGGCGCACAGGCGATGAAGGCGGCCACCGCCTGGCAGCCGCCCCGCGAGACCGCGGCGCGCCGCCACTCCGTCTTCACCGACGTCGAGTTGTGGGACGACGACAAGGACGGCCACCGCACCTGGTCCTGCCCCTTCCTCGCGGCGGTCTGGCAACTGGCCCGGCTCGGCCTGCTCCGCAACGAGGGCGAGGCCGTGTTCCAGCCCCGGGCCCGCCCGTCGGGTGAATTCCCGCGCGAATGGGACGAGTTGGCACCCCTGCTCCAACTCAACGCCTCCGCCGCGGCCTTCAGCGCCTACCGCACCTGCTCCGTCCTGCCGTCCCGGTTCCTGCCCGTCGAGCACGCCGTGCGCGTCATCCTCGACCAGACCGACGTACACCCGGGCGCACTGCGCCAAGTGGCCACACGGTCCGCCCAGGAGGGAACAGCGGTGCCGGAGTCGGTAGTGGACCGTGTCTCGTACGTCTTCTACGCGGGGCTGTGACATGGGGACCCCGGGGGACGCGACGCGCACCGTGCTCGTCTGCGGAGAGGTGCGCACCGGACTGCTGCCGACGTTCGAACCGCTGGACGTCCGGGCCGCCGAACAGCTCCTCAGACTGCGGGCCGACGAACTGGTCCTCGTCTCCAAACGGCCCAATCTGTACGCGCTCTCGCCGGAGACACTCACCGGGGTGGACTGCCGGCTGCCCACCTCCAACGGTGCCAAGGTCCGCGCCGTCGGTACGGTGACCGCGCGTGCCGCGCTCACCGAGGGCCGCCTCCTCCAGGCCGACGCGTATTTCCGCGTCCCCGCTTCCGGACCCGACGAACGGCGGCCCTGGGGCCAGTACCTCGTGCGGCCCGGGGTGGTCGAGCCCTTGGGGAAGCTTCCCCAGGAGGCCTTGGTCCAGGGGGTGTTGGCGGGGAGTGGTCGAGGTGAGCTCGATCTCGGGCTGATCGCCGAGGGTCTGCTCGCGCGACTTCTGCGCCACAAGCTGCTCGTGCACAGGACGCCGATGAAGTCCCAGCGCACCCGCCTGCGTTGGGTGGCGCTGCCCGCCGCGGACGCCGAGGGCGCCTCCATCGAACGGTTCACGCTGGCCGAGGACGAGCTGCGGACCGTACGGCTGAGGGTCCCGGAGGGTGTGGAACCGGCCGCCGTGGCGGGGCTGTGCGAGGACCTCGCCCTGCACGACTGGCTGTTGACGACCGTCGTACGGCTGCTCGACGGCAGCCGGCCCGGATCGGCGGACGGGGCGGACGCCGCACTGGCGCTGCGCCCCGCCGTCGAGCATCTGCTGCACCTGTGGATGCCAGGGGCGCGGGTGCACCACGTGCTGGCTCCGCTGTGGGACGTGCTGGAACGGGAACCGGGTTTCAGCCGGCAGTGGAACACGCTGGTACAGCGCATCCGGGACCAACTGGCCGTGCAGGCCGTCCCATTGCTGCGCGCGGCACTGGCGCCACGCTGAGAACAGAACGACCACCGGACCTCGACGAGGTCCCGAAGCGGAATCCCAACGGGGGGAAGAGATGAGCAGCGCATCACAAGTCACCCAGACCCAGGGCGCGCAGCCGACAGGCAGCCCTGACTCATCGCGGTTGTTCCAGAAGCTCATGATCACGGTCGTGGTGGGCGGCGTCGTCTACGTGCTCACCAACGTGCTCAAGCCGGAACAGAACGAGGTGTGGAAACTGGTCCTGTCCGTCCTCGTCAGCGGGGCGGTGCTGATCGTCCAGTACATGTTCACCTTCGCGCAGCAGCTGACCGACCTGAAGGCGGACCTGGCCCGGCACAACAACGAGATGAGGGAGGTGATCGACAAGAGCTTCGCCCGGATCAGCGAGGCCACCGAACTGTTCAGCGAGGTCGAGGTGTTACGCAAGGACGGCGTGCCCCAGCTGGCCAGCAGCGCGACGAAGGTCGTCGCGATGGCTCCCGAGATCATGCGCACCTTCGCCCGTGGGGAGATCAGCCGCCTCGCGGCACTGATGGACGACCTCACCGACCGGAGTGCCGACTGCCCGGGGGAGAACAACGACTGGCTGCTGGGCCTCACCAAGTGCGCGCAGCAGACCATCGACGCCATCAGCACCTCCGTCGACCGGGACTTCTGGAGCAGCGAGCCCGCGGGCCGCTATCTGCTGGCGCAGCGTGACGCGATCGAGCTGCGGGGGGTCAAGGTCAGGCGGCTGTTCATCGTGGAGAAGCGCGAGGACATCGACGACCTGACCCAGCTCCGTCGCGAGCAGGAGGAACTCGACATCGACGTCAGGGTGGTGGTGCTGTCCGACCTGTCGCCGAACATCCGGCGCGGTACGACGAACGACTTCATCATCTTCGACGGGACGATGTGCTACGAGGTCGACCCGGACCCGTATCACGTGAACGCCAGGACCACGCTCAACTCGCGGGAACAGCACGTCAACGAGCGGATCCAGCGGTTCAACAAGCTCTGGGACGCCGTGCAGACTCCGGTACCGTCCGCGGATCCGGAGTGACGCCGACGGCCGGGCGCCGGGGCGGATCGTCCCGGCGCCCGGCCTGACCTCACACCTTTCTCGGGCGCCGGAGCCCTTTCTCGGGCGCGAGAGCGTTTCTCAGGCGCAGGCCGGACACAGCCCGCGGTAGGTGACCTCGACCTCGGAGACCGTGAAGCCGAATCGCTCCTCCGCCGGGAGGTCGGCCAGGGGGTTACCGGCCGGGTGGACGTCCCGGATGGTGCCGCAGTTCGAGCACACCAGGTGCTGGTGCGGGTGGTGCGCGTTCGGGTCGTACCGCTTGGCGCGGCCGTCGGTGGCGACCTCGAGCACCTCGCCGAGGGAGACCAGCTCGCCCAGGGCGTTGTAGACGGTCGCCCGGGAGATCTCGGGCAGCCGCTGGGCCGCGCGGGCGTGCACCTCGTCGGCCGTGAGATGTACGTGTTCGCCGTCGAGGACCTCCGCAACGACACGCCGCTGGGAAGTCATCCGCCAGCCACGTCCTCGCAGTCGCTCCAGCAGGTCACTCATATCGGTTCACCTATTCAGGTTCAGTGGGATGCCTGGAGTTTACCGGTCGACCCCCTGGTCCCCGGATATGGGCTTGGCCCGCTTCTTGACTTGGACTCGGTCCATCGTAGGATCGGTTCCGGCGATAGCCAAGGGACAGGAAGACTCCAGTACGGCATGAGACAGAGACGTGACGGGACCACCTCGGCTTCGAGGCGATCCATCCCCTCCGGGATGCGCGGTCGCGCGAGCCATATCTCCCCTCAGGTCGTGTGTGAGAACCGCCACAGGTCGGTGAGGCCGTGGCCCCCGACTTCGCCGCCGGCCACCACAGACTTCGTACCCCCCGCCAGACCGTTCCACCGCCCGCAGCCCCTGAGCACCGTGATCCGCCAGGTCCGGAAGGATTTTCATGACTGAGAACCACGACGCAATCGTCACCGACGCCAAAACAACGGAGGGTGGAGGTGGCTGCCCGGTCGCGCACGACCGTGCCCCCCACCCGACCCAGGGCGGCGGAAACCGCCAGTGGTGGCCGGAGCGGCTCAACCTGAAGATCCTTGCCAAGAACCCGGCGGTGGCCAACCCGCTCGGCGAGGACTTCGACTACGCCGCCGCGTTCAAGACCCTCGACCTGGCGGCCGTGAAGGCCGACATCGCCGCGGTGCTCACGGACTCGCAGGACTGGTGGCCGGCCGACTTCGGCCACTACGGCCCGTTCATGATCCGGATGGCCTGGCACAGCGCGGGCACCTACCGCATCAGCGACGGCCGCGGCGGCGCCGGCGCCGGTCAGCAGCGCTTCGCCCCCCTCAACAGCTGGCCGGACAACGGCAACCTCGACAAGGCCCGCCGTCTGCTGTGGCCGGTCAAGAAGAAGTACGGCCAGAACATCTCGTGGGCCGACCTCATGATCCTCACCGGCAACGTCGCCCTGGAGTCGATGGGCTTCGAGACCTTCGGCTTCGCCGGCGGCCGTGCGGACGTCTGGGAGCCCGACGAGGACGTCTACTGGGGTCCCGAGACCACCTGGCTCGACGACCAGCGCTACACCGGCGACCGCGAGCTGGAGAACCCGCTCGGCGCCGTCCAGATGGGCCTCATCTACGTCAACCCTGAGGGCCCGAACGGCAACCCGGACCCGCTGGCCGCGGCCCGCGACATCCGTGAGACGTTCCGCCGGATGGCGATGAACGACGAGGAGACGGTCGCCCTGATCGCGGGCGGTCACACCTTCGGCAAGACCCACGGCGCCGGCCCGGCGGAGAGCGTCGGCGACGACCCCGAGGCCGCTCCGATCGAGGCGCAGGGCTTCGGCTGGAAGAGCACCTACGGCACCGGCAAGGGCGGCGACGCGATCACCAGTGGCCTGGAGGTCACCTGGACGCAGACGCCGACCCAGTGGAGCAACTACTTCTTCCAGAACCTGTTCGGCTACGAGTGGGAGCTGACGTCCAGCCCCGCCGGCGCCAACCAGTGGGTGGCGAAGGACGGCGCGGGCGCGGGCACCATCCCGGACGCCCACGACCCGTCGAAGTCCAAGGCTCCGACGATGCTGACCACCGACCTCGCGCTGAAGATCGACCCGGCCTACGAGGAGATCTCGCGGCGCTTCTACGAGAACCCCGCCGAGTTCGCCGACGCCTTCGCCCGCGCGTGGTTCAAGCTGACCCACCGTGACCTCGGCCCGATCGTGCGCTACCTCGGCTCCGAGGTCCCGAGCGAGACGCTGCTGTGGCAGGACCCGCTGCCCGCGGTCACCCACGAGCTCGTCGACGCCGCGGACATCGCCGCCCTCAAGGCGCAGATCCTCGCCTCGGGCCTCTCGGTCTCCCAGCTCGTGTCCACCACGTGGGCGGCGACCTCGTCCTTCCGCGGCAGCGACAAGCGCGGCGGCGCCAACGGCGCCCGCATCCGCCTCCAGCCGCAGAGCGGCTGGGAGGTCAACGAGCCCGACCAGCTCGCCACGGTGCTGCGCACCCTGGAGGGCATCCAGGAGTCCTTCAACGCGGGCGGCAAGCAGATCTCGCTCGCCGACCTGATCGTGCTCGCCGGTGCGGCGGGCGTCGAGAAGGCCGCCAAGGACGCCGGCTACGACGTCGAGGTGCCCTTCACGCCGGGTCGCGTGGACGCCTCGCAGGAGCAGACGGACGTCGAGTCCTTCGCCGCCCTGGAGCCGACCGCCGACGGGTTCCGCAACTACCTCGGCAAGGGCAACCGCCTCCCCGCCGAGTTCCTGCTGATCGACAAGGCGAACCTGCTGAACCTGAGCGCGCCCGAGCTGACGGTCCTCGTCGGCGGCCTGCGCGTCCTGGGCGCCAACTACGGGGACTCCAAGCTCGGCGTCCTCACCACGACCCCCGGGTCCCTGACCAACGACTTCTTCGTCAACCTGCTCGAACTGGGCACGACGTGGTCGGCGACGTCCGAGGACCAGAACACCTTCGAGGGCCGCGACGCCTCGGGCCAGGTCAAGTGGACCGGCACCCGTGCCGACCTGGTCTTCGGCTCCAACTCCGAGCTGCGCGCGGTCGCCGAGGTCTACGCGAGCGACGACGCGAAGGAGAAGTTCGTGAACGACTTCATCGCGGCGTGGGTCAAGGTCTCGAACCTGGACCGGTTCGACCTGGTCTGATCATCGACTGAATGAGTAAAACGTCCGGGCCGGCCCTCGTGGGCCGACCCGGACGTTCGTCGTTCTGCCCGCACCCCTTCAGCCCCGCACGGCCCCGATGAACTCCGCCCAGGCGACCGGACCGACCATCAGAACGGGACCGTCCGCGACCTTGCTGTCCCGGACGGGGACGACACCGGGGACTCCGTCGGCTACTTCGACGCAGTCGCCGCCGTTGTCGTCGCTGTAGGTGCTCTTGCGCCAGCGGGCGAGGCTCAGGTCGTATTCGCGCATCGTCTGAAGTCCTCCGCCGCCGATTCGATCAGGGTCAGGGACGCCTCCGGCGGCAGCGCGGCGGCCCTGAGCAGATCGTATGCTCCCTGCGCACGCTTAACCAGGGCCGGATCGTCGAGCAGGTTCCCCGAATACACGGCCTCTGTATAGGAAGTTGGCGGCGCGTCCTCGAACTCGAAGAGCCTGACCATCCGGCCCATGAGGGGGTACGCCCCGACCGAGGTCGGCAGCACCTGCACCAGAACCTTCCGCTCTCGCACCAGTCCCGCGATGTGATCCAACTGCTGAGCCATCTCGGCTCCGCTGCCGACCGGAATGCGCAGGACATGTTCGTGGAGGATCACCCAATACACGGGGCGTGCAGCGTCCGCCAGAATCTGCGCTCGCTCGATGCGAGCCTGCACCTTTTCCTCGATGTGGGCGTCGGTGGCGAACGGGTTGCTCGCGAGTGTCACCGCCCGGGTGTACGCCGCCGTCTGCAACAACCCCGGCACCAGCGTGGGCGCGAACTCCGCAATCTTCGTCGCCGTCCGCTCCAGCTCCACAACCTCCGCGAAATAGTCCGCGTACCGCTTGTCGTCAATCAGCTTTCGCCAGGTCCGCTCGAAAAAACCGCCGGTTCGCAGTAGCTCGTCGATCCGCTGGGCGACATCCAACTGCGGTTTCCGAATGGCCTGTTCGAACTGCCCGATGTAGCCGCCGGAGACGAATACCCGGAGGCCCAACTCCACCTGGGAGAAACCCGCTTCCTCCCGGCGTCGTTTCAGCTCCGTGCCGAAGAACTCCCACGCTGCCTGCCGCGAACCGTTGGCCACAGGCCAACCCCCTTACGCTGCGCCGCTCTTGTAGAGGAGAGACTCCTGCCGAGTGTAGGCACGGACCCTCATCCTGGAGATGCGATGAGTGAAAGTCGAAAAGACAGGGGAGCAGGGTGAAGGCACAACACTCGGCGCGGTGTGTCGAAGAAGCGGAGGAAATGGTGAAGGAATTGCGAAAGGCGCTCGCGAGTGCCGGAATTACGCTGCCGTCACTGAGGATCGACCCGGCGAGTCTGGCGCGAGAGGCGCCCTGTCCGCGGATCGAATTGGGCGGCTGTTCCGTCGAGCTCGCGGCCCGGCTCGCGGCAGCCCTGCGGTGAAGGCGGTGAAGGCGGTGACACCGATGGATCCGGTGATCGGCACGTACGCGGTGGACACACGGACCGGAAGGGTCGGGATGGTCATGGGGTGCGAGGGGCCGTACGTGCAGCTGAGACCGTACGGCGGCGGCAGGGAGTGGGACTGCGAGCCGGACGCCGTCCGGGGAGCCACCACGGCGGAGCGGCTCAGCGCGGCGACGGCGTATGCCAACGCACGCAGCCGCGGTGAGGTCCCCTGAGTCGGGCGGGAGGCGGGCGGGCCGCGGGGCCTTCGGGACAGTCGGCCCGGGGAGCGGGTGTCGTAGGCGAGAATGGACCCCATGAGTCTGTTCCGCGACGACGGCATCGTGCTGCGCACCCAGAAGCTGGGTGAAGCGGACCGCATCATCACCCTGCTCACCCGCGGTCACGGTCGCGTACGCGCCGTGGCGCGGGGGGTGCGGCGGACCAAGTCGAAGTTCGGGGCGCGGCTGGAGCCGTTCTCGCACGTGGACGTGCAGTTCTTCGCGCGGGGGAGCGAGCTGATCGGGCGGGGGCTGCCGCTGTGCACACAGAGCGAGACGATCGCTCCGTACGGTGGCGGGATCGTGACCGACTATCCGCGGTACACCGCCGGGACGGCCATGCTGGAGACCGCCGAGCGGTTCACCGACCACGAGGGGGAGCCGGCGGTGCAGCAGTATCTGCTGCTGGTCGGCGGGCTGCGCACCCTCGCCCGGGGTGAGCACCAGCCGCACCTCGTGCTCGACGCCTTCCTGCTGCGCTCCCTCGCGGTGAACGGCTACGCGCCCAGTTTCAGCGCCTGCGCGAAGTGTGGGATGCCGGGGCCGAATCGGTTCTTCTCAGTCGCTGCGGGAGGTTCCGTCTGCGTCGACTGCCGGGTGCCCGGAAGCGTCGTACCCTCGGCGGAGGCCCTCGAGCTGCTCGGCGCGCTGCTGACGGGAGACTGGGAGACGGCGGACGCTTCCGAGCCGAGGCATGTCCGGGAGGGCAGCGGGCTGGTGTCGGCCTACCTGCACTGGCATCTGGAACGGGGCCTTCGCTCACTGCGTTACGTAGAGAAATAGCAAGAATCAAGGAAACGAGAAGCACATGGCCGTACGCGGGATCCTGGGACGCCAGCGCCGCGAGTACAAGACGCCGGAACCGCACCCGTCCGGTGCCCGTGCGCCGAAGCTCCCCGGCGAGCTGGTGCCGAACCATGTGGCGATCGTCATGGACGGCAACGGCCGCTGGGCCAAGGAGCGCGGGCTGCCGCGCACCGAGGGGCACAAGGTCGGCGCCGAGCGCGTCCTCGACGTGCTTCAGGGCGCGGTCGAGGTGGGGGTCGGTGCCATCTCGCTGTACGCCTTCTCCACCGAGAACTGGAAGCGGTCGCCCGACGAGGTGCGCTTCCTGATGAACTTCAACCGCGACTTCATCCGCAAGACCCGCGACCAGCTCGACGAACTCGGCATCCGGGTCCGCTGGGTGGGCCGGATGCCCAAGCTGTGGAAATCGGTGGCCAAGGAGCTCCAGATCTCTCAGGAGCAGACCAAGGACAACGACCGGCTGACGCTGTACTTCTGCATGAACTACGGCGGGCGTGCCGAGATCACCGACGCCGCGCAGGCCATGGCGGAGGACATCAGGGCCGGCCGGCTCGACCCCGCGAAGGTCAGTGAGAAGACCTTCGCGCAGTACCTCTACTACCCGGACATGCCGGACGTGGACCTGTTCCTGCGGCCGAGCGGCGAGCAGCGCACCTCCAACTACCTTCTCTGGCAGAGCGCCTACGCCGAGATGGTCTTCCAGAACGTGCTGTGGCCCGACTTCGACCGGCGGGACCTGTGGCGGGCGTGCGTCGAGTTCGCCTCACGCGACCGCCGCTTCGGCGGCGCCGTCCCCAACGACCAACTGCTCGCGATGGAGCGGGACATGCGGGGCAACCCGGAGGTCTGAGCCGCCGCCGTACGACGACGGAGCGGCACCCGGCGCTCCCCACGCCGGATGCCGCTGTCTGTCGTACGGCCTACCGGACCGGCCCCGAAGGGCCGGTCCTACGGGGTCACTTGGTCGTGACCGCCGTGTCGTCGATGACGAAGCTCGTCTGGAGCGAGGAGTCCTCGACACCGGTGAACTTCAGCGTGACGGTGGTGCCCGCGTAGGCCGACAGGCTGAGCGACTTCGCCACGTACCCGCTGGCCGCGTTCAGGTTGGAGTAGGTGGCCAGAGTCGTCGAACCGGCGGCGACCGTCAGCTTGTCGTACTGAGAGCTGGTGGAGGTCTCGGCCGTGTCGACGTGCAGGTAGAACGTGAACGTGGTGCCCGTGCAGCCGCTCGGGATCGTCACCGACTGGGACAGCGTGTCGGTGTGCGTCGATCCGTAGCCGTCCAGCCAGGCCTTGTAGGAGCCGGTGCGGGCGGCCTGGCTGCTGGAGGTGGTGATGACCCCGCTGGTGGCGGTCCAGGTGGTGGCACCCGACTCGAAGCCGGCGTTGCCGAGCAGCTGCGCCGAGGTGCAGGAGCCGCCGCCGGTCGAACTGACCGTCCAGGTGAAGGACGCCGTACCGCTGGCACCCGTGCTGTCGGTCGCCGTGACCGTGGTGCTGTAGGTGCCGGCCGTGGTCGGGGTGCCGGAGATGGCGCCGGTGGAGCTGATCGACAGGCCGGTCGGCAGACCGGTCGCCGCGTAGGTCAGCGTGCCGCCGTTGGTGCTGCTGGCCGCGACCTGGAGGCTGACCGCGGTGCCGACGGTGGAGGACTGGCTGCCCGGGTTGGTGACCGAGACGCCCGTCGTCGGCACGGTGATGTGGCTGCCGACGTTGATACCGGCGAAGGCGTTGCCGACCCCGGCGTACTGGGTGGAGCTGGTGCCGTAGAGCGCCCCGGCGGCGTTCAGCGCGGCGGTGCGGGCCTGGGCGTACGTGGTGCTTGACGTCATGTACGTCGTCAGCGCCTTGTACCAGATCTGCAGGGCGGCGGCCCGGCCGATGCCCGCGACGGCGACACCGTCGGAGGTCGGGCTGTTGTAGGTGACGCCGTTGATGGTCTTGGAGCCGCTGCCCTCGGAGAGCAGGTAGAACATGTGGTTCGCCGGGCCCGAGGAGTAGTGGACGTCCAGGTTGCCGACGCCGGAGTACCAACTGTCGGCGGAGCCGCCGTCCTTGTCGGGCTCGTCCATGTAACGCAGCGGCGTGCCGTCGCCGTTGATGTTGATCTTCTCGCCGATGAGGTAGTCGCCGACGTCGGTGCTGTTGTTGGCGTAGAACTCCACGCCGGTGCCGAAGATGTCGGAGGTCGCCTCGTTCAACCCGCCAGACTCACCGGTGTAGTTGAGGTTCGCGGTGTTGGAGGTGACGCCGTGCGACATCTCGTGGCCGGCCACGTCCAGCGAGGTGAGCGCGTGGGTGCTGCTCGTGCCGTCGCCGTACGTCATGCAGAAGCAGTCGTCGTCCCAGAACGCGTTGACGTACGCGGTGCTGTAGTGGACGCGCGAGTAGGCCGCGACACCGTCGTTCTTGATGCCGCTGCGGCCGAAGGTGTTCTTGTAGAAGTCCCAGGTGACCTGGGCGCCGAAGTGGGCGTCGACACCGGCGGTCTGGGTGTTGGAGCCGGCCCCGGTGCCCCAGGTGTCGTCGGCGTCGGTCATCAGGGTGCCGGTGCCGGACGTGCCGTTGTTCAGGCTGTACGTCTTGTGGGTGCCGCGTGTGGTGTCGTTGAGCTGGTACGTCGAACCGGACAGCGTGGTGCCGATGGTGACGGTTCCGCTGTACTGGCTGTTGCCGGTACCGGTCTTGATGTCCTGGAACTGGTAGAGCTTCGCGCCGGTGGTGGCGTCGGTGATGACGTGCAGCCTGCTGGGCGTGCCGTCGTCCTGGAGACCGCCGATCACCGTCTCCCAGGCGAGCTTGGGGGTGCCGCTGCCGGCCCAGATCACCTTGCGGGCGCTGTCGGTGGTGGCCTTTTCGGCGTCCAGGGCCTTGGCGGCGCCGAGCGCCCTGGTCTCGGCGGCCGACTTGCTGAATGCCGGGGTGGTGGACGCGACCTTGATGGTCTGCCTGGTGTTGAAGGTGCTGCTCACCGTGCCCGAGGCCTGTGAGGCGGGCGGGGTGTGCACCACGACGTCGCCGCCGAGGACCGGCAGACCGGCCCAGGTGCGCTCGTACCGCGTGTGCAGCGTGCCGTCGTTGTCCTTGGCGACGTCCTTGACGACCAGCTTCTCCTTGGCGCCCAGGCCCAGGGTGGTGGCGGTCTGTCCGGTCTTCTGAGTCGCGCTCCTGATCAGCGCCGTGCGCTGGGCGGGGGTGAGCTCCGCCTCGAGTGCGCTGGTGCGCAGGGGGCTGGGGCTCGGGGGCGCGGGCTTCGCGGCGGCCGGAACCGTCTGGACGCCGACCACCAGGAGTGCGGCGGCGGCGACCAGTGCGCCGGCCGCGGTCGCCCTGGAGGAGAGCCGGTTCGCGGTGCGGGGGGATCTGAGGGGGCTGGTGCGTCTCACTCGTACTCCTACTGCGACAGCCGCTGTTGGCGGCCGGAGACAGACCCGGGCAGACGGGGGTGTGCAGCCCGGGGCGAGCTGAGCAGGCCGTGCGGGTTCCCTGAGAGGGAGGGGGTGCGCGAGACGTGGGGGATGGCTGGAGGAACAGTGGCATCTTTGATGAGGCCATGTCATCAGGGACCGTAGAGGTCGAGGGTTATCCCTCTGCCTCGCGGCTGAGCAGGCCATTCGATGGCTGTTCGATGGTTCTTCGATGACGGTAGGGCGGCCGCGGAGCCCGGCCTACCCCGCCGGTCTCACCGGTGTCGGGCACGCCCCGGGCATGGCTCATGGACCCCCTCATGGATACGGGGGGCGCCGGGCGTGCCTCAGATGTATGTCAGACGAGCTTGGCCGCGCAGTCCGCGCAGGTCCCGAAGATCTCCACGGTGTGGGCCACGTTCACGTACCCGTGCTCCGCGGCGATGGCCTCCGCCCACTTCTCGACGGCCGGGCCCTCGACCTCGACGGCCTTGCCGCAGACGCGGCAGACGAGGTGATGGTGGTGCTCGCCGGTGGAGCAGCGGCGGTAGACGGACTCGCCGTCGGAGGTGCGCAGGACGTCGACCTCGCCGGCGTCGGCGAGGGACTGGAGCGTGCGGTAGACGGTGGTCAGCCCGACGGAGTCGCCCTTGTGCTTCAGCATGTCGTGGAGCTCCTGGGCGCTGCGGAACTCGTCCACCTCGTCCAGCGCCGCCGCCACGGCGGTACGTTGCCGGGTCGAACGGCCCCGTACGGGCGATCCAGCGGTTGTCACCGTTGCCTCCTCCACGTCTGCACTTGCCCGGCCATTGTGCCAGCCCGGACTGTACGTCGTCAGACGCCGACCTGGCTCTCTGTCCCGCGAGTGGCCGGAATCGCGCACTCCGCCGGGTCCCCGGCAGCCTGTGAGGCCGCCATCGCGCGGGCTCTACGCCGGGCGAGCGGGGTCGCCAGCGCGGTCAGCGCGATGAAGGCGCCGATGGTCAGCAGCACGATCGTCGCGCCCGGCGGCACGTCCTGGTAGTACGACGTCACGGTGCCGCCGATCGTCACGCTCACGCCGATCGCCACCGCGATCGCGAAGGTGGCGGCGAAGCTCCGGCTGAGCTGCTGCGCCGCGGCCACCGGGACGACCATCAGGGCGGACACCAGGAGCAGGCCGACGACCCGCATCGCGACCGTGACCGTGACCGCGGCCGTGACGGCCGTGAGCAGGTTCAGGGCGCGCACCGGCAGGCCCGTCACCCGTGCGAACTCCTCGTCCTGGCTGACCGCGAACAGTTGCCGGCGCAACCCCACGGTGACCAGGACCACGAAGGCGGCGAGGACGCAGATCGCCGTCACGTCGGACTCGGAGACCGTCGAGAGGGAGCCGAAGAGGTACGAGGTCAGGTTGGCGTTCGAGCCGGCCGGTGCGAGGTTGATGAACATCACGCCGCCCGCCATACCGCCGTAGAAGAGCATGGCGAGGGCGATGTCGCCGCGCGTCCTGCCGTACCAGCGGATCAGCTCCATGAGGACCGCGCCCACGACGGAGACGGCGGTCGCCATCCACACCGGGGACCAGGAGAGCAGGAAGCCGAGGCCGACGCCGGTCATCGCCACGTGGCCGATTCCGTCGCCCATCAGGGCCTGGCGGCGCTGCACGAGGTAGATGCCGACGGCGGGCGCGGTGATGCCGACCAGGACGGCGGCCAGCAGGGCCCGCTGCATGAAGGCGTAGTCGAGGATTTCCATCAGCTCTTCGGTCCCATCAGCTCAGCAGTCCCGTCCGGATCGGTTCGGCGTCGTGAGCCGCGTGCGGGTGTACGTGGTCGTGGCCGGGCAGCGCGTGCTGGCCCAGCGCGGCCGGGGGCGGGCCGTCGTGCAGGACACAGCCGTCGCGCAGCACGACCGCCCGGTCGATCAGCGGCTCCAGCGGCCCCAGTTCGTGCAGGACCAGGAGGACCGAGGTGCCCTGGGCGACCTGTTCGCGCAGGGTCGACGCCAGCACCTCCTGGCTGGCCAGGTCGACGCCCGCCATCGGCTCGTCCATGATCAGCAGTTCGGGTTCGGAGGCCAGCGCCCGGGCTATCAGGACCCGCTGGTGCTGGCCGCCGGACAGCGCGTTCACCGAGTCCTTGGCGCGGTCCGCCATACCGACCAGGCCGATGGCCTTCCGTACGGCCTCGTGGTCGGCCCTGCGCAGCACGCCGAAGCGGGCGCGGGACAGCCGTCCGGAGGCGACGATCTCGGTCACCGTCGCGGGCACGCCGCCCGCGGCCGTGGTGCGCTGCGGTACGTATCCCACCCGCGCCCAGTCGTCGAAGCGGCGGCGCGGGGTGCCGAAGATCTCGATCTCCCCGCCGCTGACCGGGACTTGGCCGATGATGCCGCGGATGGCGGTGGACTTGCCGGAGCCGTTGGCGCCGAGCAGGGCGACGACCTCCCCGCGGTTCACGGTGAGGTCGATGCCGCGCAGGACGGGGCGTGAGCCGAGCTCCGCGGTCACTCCGCGCAGGGATATGACGGGCTCGCTCTTCATTCCGCCGTCCTCCGTGTTCGTTGCGTCACTTCGTGGTGCGTTCTGTCACTGGGCGTGTTTTCCCGGCTACTTGGCGCCCAGAGCCGTCCGGAGCGCCTTCAGGTTCGACTCCATGACCTGGAGGTAGTCGTCGCCCCTGGACTTGTCGGTGATGCCCTCGATGGGGTCGAGGACGTCCGTCTTCAGGCCCGCGTCGCCGGCGATGGTCTTGGCGGTGTCGTCGCTGACGAGCGTCTCGTAGAACACGGTCGTCACGCCGTCCGCCTTGGCCATGGTCTCAAGGTCCTTCACGCGGTTCGCGCTGGGCTCCGACTCCGGGTCCAGGCCGTTGATGGCCTCCTCGGTGAGGCCGTAGCGCTCGGCGAGGTAGCCGAAGGCGGCGTGGGTGGTGATGAAGACCTTGCTCGTGGTGTTCCTGAGCCCGTCCTCGTACTGGGTGTCGAGGGCGTCGAGCTTCTTGACCAGCGCCGCGGTGTTGCTCTTGTATTCCCCGGCGTTGTCCGGGTCCTCCTTCTCGAAGGCCTTGCCCACGCCCTCGGCGACCTCGGCGTACTTCACCGGGTCCAGCCAGATGTGCGGGTCGGTGGCCCCGGTCTCCTCGCCCTCGGAGTCGTCGTGCTCGGCCGCGTGGCCGCCGACCTCGTTGCCGTGCTTCTCCAGGGTGGTCAGCGAGGCCGCGTCGATCCTGGTCCTGACCTCGGACTGCGCGACGGCGTCGTCGACGGCCGGCTGGAGGCCCTTGAGGTAGAGGACGGCGTCCGCCTCCTGGAGCTGCGCGGTCTGCTTCGCGCTGATCTCCAGGTCGTGCGGCTCCTGACCGGGTTCGGTCAGACTCGTGACGCTCACATGGTCCCCGCCGATCTCCTCGGCGAGATACTGCAGGGGATAGAACGACGCCACGACGTCGAGCTTCCCGCTGCTGTTGCCGTCGGCGGCGGACGAGTCGGAGCAGGCCGAGAGGGTGCCGAGACCGAGGACTGTGGCCGCGGTCACAGCAGTCGTGGATATGAGGCGTCGTCGTACGTTCATGACAGTCATTTTCAACAAATGTGGAAACGATTGTCAACAAGGGTTGGGTCACCCAACCGATTTGATACCGGGGTGGGAGGCGCCGGTAACCTGAAGCATTCGCTGCCGTCCGTTCGTAATGAAGAGAGCACCGTGGCCGCCGACAAGATCGACACCATCGTCAGCCTGAGCAAGCGCCGTGGCTTCGTCTACCCCTGTAGTGAGATCTACGGTGGGCAGAAGGCCGCCTGGGACTACGGCCCGCTCGGCGTCGAGCTCAAGGAGAACCTCAAGCGCCAGTGGTGGCGTTACATGGTCACCTCCCGTGAGGACGTCGTCGGTATCGACTCGTCCGTGATCCTGGCCACCGAGGTCTGGGTCGCCTCGGGCCACGTCGCCACGTTCAGCGACCCCCTCACCGAGTGCACCTCCTGTCACAAGCGCTACCGCGCCGACCACCTGGAGGAGGCCTACGAGGCGAAGCACAAGCGCCTCCCGGAGAACGGTCTCGCGGACATCAACTGCCCCAACTGCGGCAACAAGGGCCAGTTCACCGAGCCCAAGCAGTTCTCCGGCCTGCTCTCCACCCACCTCGGCGTGACGCAGGACAGCGGCTCCGTCGCCTACCTGCGCCCCGAGACCGCGCAGGGCATCTTCACCAACTTCGCCCAGGTCCAGCAGACTTCGCGCCGCAAGCCGCCGTTCGGCATCGCGCAGATGGGCAAGTCCTTCCGCAACGAGATCACGCCCGGCAACTTCATCTTCCGCACCCGCGAGTTCGAGCAGATGGAGATGGAGTTCTTCGTCAAGCCGGGCGAGGACGAGAAGTGGCAGGAGTACTGGATGCAGGAGCGCTGGAACTGGTACACCGGCCTCGGTATGCGCGAGGAGAACATGCGCTGGTTCGAGCACCCGGCCGAGAAGCTCTCGCACTACTCCAAGCGCACCGCCGACATCGAGTACCGCTTCCAGTTCGGCGGCAACGAGTGGGGTGAGCTGGAGGGCGTCGCCAACCGCACCGACTACGACCTCAACGCGCACTCCAAGGCCTCCGGCCAGGACCTCTCCTACTTCGACCAGGAAGCCGGCGAGCGCTGGACCCCGTACGTCATCGAGCCCGCCGCCGGTGTCGGCCGCTCGATGCTCGCCTTCCTCCTCGACGCCTACATCGAGGACGAGGCGCCGAACGCCAAGGGCAAGATGGAGAAGCGCACGGTCCTGCGCCTCGACCCGCGGCTGGCCCCGGTCAAGGTCGCGGTCCTCCCGCTGTCCCGGAACCCGGAGCTCTCCCCGAAGGCCAAGGGTCTCGCCACGGCGCTCCGGCAGAACTGGAACATCGACTTCGACGACGCCGGCGCCATCGGCCGCCGCTACCGCCGCCAGGACGAGATCGGTACGCCGTTCTGCGTCACGGTCGACTTCGACACGCTCGACGACAACGCGGTGACCGTGCGCGAGCGCGACACGATGAAGCAGGAGCGGGTTTCGCTCGACCAGATCGAGGGATACCTCGCCAGCCGGCTGATCGGCTGCTGAGTCCCTCGTAGAGGTCGCTGGTGCCGGGTCCCGGAACGGTCGGGGGCCCGGCACCGGTGTGTTCACGAGCCCGTCCGGTGCTCAGAGGTCCAGGTCCGCGTAGAGGGCCGCGTGGTCGGAGGCCTGGGCCGGCCTCGACGTCACGGTGTCGAAGGACTTGAAGGTGTTCGGCGCCCAGATTCCGCGACGCTCCACGCCCGTTGCCCGTACGCGGTCCCACAACTCGGGCGCGAACATCAGGTAGTCGAGCTTCTGGTGCGCCCTGGTGCCCGTCCCGTGGGTGCCGGGAGCGCCCGTGTAACTGGGGTGGGTCATCGCGTCCCGGAGGCCGGCGTCCGTGAGTTCCCTGATCGGCGGGCTGTCCGGATGGTCGTTGAGGTCTCCGGCGACCACGACGTGCGCGGAGCGCAGCAGGGCCTCCTCGTAGATCTCCCTGACCCGCCGCGCCTGCGCCAGCCGCCGGCCCGATCCGGCGCCCTGTATCTGGCTCTTGAAGTGGTTGCCGAGAATCCACAGCGGCGTCCCGCCGACCCCTATCTCGAACTCGGGGCAGTCCCGGCTGAAGACGGGAGGGTCGGACGGCTCCGGGTCGAAGATGTGCGACCGCAGGGACGTGACGGGATACCGGCTGAGGATGCCGATGTCGATGCCGCGGGTGTCGTTGCCGTCGATCAGCATGTTGTACGGGTACGGCGGCTTCCCCAGCGCGTCGCCCAGGACCTGCTTGTTGAAGCGGGCCAGGGTGAGCCGGTCCTCGACCTCGACGGTGAGCACGATGTCGGCGTTGATCTCGGAGATCACCCGGCCGGTGTTGCGTACGGCGTCCCAGCTCATGTCGGTGCGGACCAGCTCCACCCAACCCGCCCATTTCGAGCGGCCCTTGGCCTTGATGTCGATCACCGGATCGGTCTCGGTCCCGCCCCGCGTGAAGAGCTTGGCGCCGGCTCCCCGGGTCTGGTTGACGAAGATCGCCCCGCCCCGGCCCGGATCGGACTCGAAGGCCCGGTGTTTCTGCACCAGTTCGGCGATCCGTGCCTTGTCGCCGTCCGTGTAGGGGTCCTTCGACACCAGGGCGACCAACTCGTTGAAGTCGGCGAGGACTTCGTTGCGCCGGTCCTCGTCCTCGATACCGAAGACCGCGGGCCTGCGGAACAGGTTCTCGGCGTTGAAGGTGGCGATACGGACGGTCATGGCGCCTCCCGAAGGTGACTGCTCGACGACGGCTCGAATTGTCCGAGAGCGGGTCATCGGTGTCCAAGGGAACGGCACCGGAACTTTCGGGGACGCGGGGGAATTTCCCTGCCACGAGGGGCAATCCGGGACGACTCCCGCTCCGAAGGAGATGTCGTACGGCCCGCAGGGGGTGGGCCGCGCATCTTCCACGGGGGCTCACATGCGCAAGCAGGCAGTCATGGGCGTACTGACGATGGCGGTGGCGATCGGGACCGTCGGTGCCGTCGGTGCCGGGGCACTGGGAGGCGGTCCTGGGGCCTCGGACTCCGGGGCCGTCGAGGCGAAGGGGGGCGCCGAGGCGAAGGGGGGCGCCGGTGGCCCGGCCAAGGGGTTCGCGCGGAGCGGGCCGCGGGCCGTAGGGCTCACCGCCGACCAGCGGCTGACCGCGTTCCGGGTCGACCGGCCCGCCGCCGTGACCACGCTCGGCAGGGTCGGCGGGCTCAAGGGCGACAGGGCGCTCGTCGGCATCGACTACCGCGTGCAGAACAACACGCTGTACGGCGTCGGCGACCGCGGCGGCGTCTACACCATCCGCGAGGCCGGCGCCCGCGCCACCAAGGTCTCGCAGCTCACCGTCGCGCTCCGGGGCAGTGCCTTCGGCGTCGACTTCAACCCCGCCGCCAACCGGCTCCGCGTCATCAGCGACACCGGCCAGAACCTCCGCCACAACCTCGACGACCCGGCGGGCGCCCCCGCGGCGGGCAGCACGGCCGTCGACGGCACCCTCACCAACCCACCGGTGCCGCCGGACCCCGGCGCCACCGCACTGGGCGTGACAGGAGCCGCGTACACGAACAACGACCTCGACAGGGCGACGGCCACCACCCTCTTCGACCTCGACACCAACCTCGACCAGGTGGCGGTCCAGTCACCCGCCAACGCCGGCAGCCTCGCCCCGACGGGCAAGCTCGGGGTGGACGTGCCGCCGGACTCCGGGTTCGACATCCACAGCTCGGTCCGGAACGGGACGAACACCGGGTTCGCGGTGACCGGTGGCAAGGCCTTCCGGGTCAACCTGCTGACGGGGAGGGCGACTTCGACCGGGGCGTTCCCGCGGGACCGTCAGGTGGTGGACCTGGCGATCCCGACCTGGCAGGGCTGAGCCGGATCGGGCGGGGCTCAACGTCCTTGCAGTGACCTGACGTTGTCGCCGAAGGTCCAGTTCTTCGAGCCGTCCCAGTTGATCGACCAGGTCATCAGGCCCTTGAGGGAGGTGCCGTAGTGCCGCCAGGCCTGGGAGACGAGGCTCGGGGCCATGTAGCCGCCGCCCGCGCCCGGCTGGGCCGGGAGACCGGGGACCTGCTTGTCGTAGGGCACCTTGACGGTGGTGCCCTGGACGACGAGTCCCTTGTTCAGGCAGTCGGTCTGGGCGGTGAAGCCCTGGACGGTGCCCGCGGAGTAGGAGTCGGCCGCGCAGCCGTACATGCTGCCGTTGTAGTACTGCATGTTCAGCCACCACAGGCGCCCGTTGTCCGCGTACTTCTTCACGATCGGCAGATACGCGCCCCAGATCGAGCCGTACGCGACGCTGCCGCCGGTGACGTAGGCGGTCTCGGGCGCCATGGTGAGGCCGAAGTTCGACGGCATCCTCGACAGCACCCCGTCGATGATGCGGATCAGGTTGGCCTGGGAGGCGGAGAGCGTGCTGATGTTGCCGCTGCCGACCAGGCCGGTCTCGATGTCGATGTCGATACCGTCGAAGTTGTACTGCTTGAGGATCGGGACGATCGTCGCCACGAACCTGTCGGCGACCGTGCTGGAGCTGAGGTCGATGCCGGCCGCCGCCCCGCCGATGGACAGCAGGATGGTCTGTCCCGAGGCCTTGGCCGCGCACATCTCGGCCGGGGTCGCGACCTTCACGCCCGCGTCCATCCCGTCCGCCCACAGCGCGGTGCCGTCCGAACGGATCACCGGGAACGCCGCGTTGATCACGTTGTAGCCGTGCGCCGCGATCCGGGAGTCGGTGATCGGGGTCCAGCCGAAGGGCGGATGGACGCCGTTCGACGAGCCGTCCCAGTTCTCCCAGTACCCCTGGAGGACCTTGCCGGACGGGCGGGACTTCACCGCGCAGACCTCGGCCGCGGACGCGTCGGAGGCCGCGGCGACGGACAGTTGGGTGAGGCAGGCCGTGGCGAGGGCGGCGGCCAGAACGCGTATCTTCCGGCGGATCATGCTGGGCCTCCAGGGGTGGGGGACGCGGGAGGTGTCGTAGGCATGACAGTGCACGCGGTCCAGACCAGTAGTCAATAGGTCTGGACCAAGTGGGGCTGCCGGCGTGGACCCGTCGGCGGACTATCCGTCCGTCGGGTCCACCGTCGCCTGGTGCGCCTCCGCCAGGTGTTCCTCCGCCTTCAGCCACGGCAGGAACTGGGCGGCCTTGCGCCACCCGCAGGTGTCGCACTTGATCGTGCGCTGAACTCCCGTCCGCTGGACCTGGACGACGTGCTCGCGGCCGTGCTGGTCCCAGCGGCTTACCTTGCTCGTGTTGATCTGCGGCATGCCACCTCCTGGTGATCCCGCGTGGTGCCACGTGTTTCCGCATTCCCCTGCGCAGCAAGGAGTGTGCAGCATGGCGAAGATCAACGGGGATTCTTCGGAGCCGAGTTGGCGGCGCGGTCGTCCGTCGTCACGATCCGCCGCATCAGAGCGACGAGAGTCTCACGCTCGGTGTCCGAGAGGCCGGCCAGGAACTCGGTCTGTGAGCGGTCGGCCACCTTCTTCAGCTCCGCGAGCCGCTTCTCGCCCGCGGCCGTGAGGGCCACGCGCTGGCGGCGGCGGTCCCGGGGGTCGCGTTCGCGGCGCAGGAGGTCCTGTTGTCCGACCTCGTCGAGATACCCCACCAGGTGGCTGCGGTTGAGGCCGAGTCGGTCGGCGAGTTCGTGCTGGGCGAGGGGGCCGAAGTCGCCCAGGCCCGCGAGGACCGCGAAGTGGGGGAGGCGCAGGCCCTGTTCCCTGAGGGCCTCGACCAGGACCCGGTGGCCGATCCGGGCGACGTGGCCGGCCAGGTAGGAGGGGAGGGCCAGCAGGGTCGGAGGGCGGGGGGTCTCGGGCGGCTCGTCCGTGGGGGTGTCGTCGCGGGTCACTGCCATGCCGTAACCCTACTCTCGACGTAATGATGTCCCCATGTAATGATTACGTAGCGAAAGTATCTCGTCGCGTCGCGATGGACCTCCGACGGTCGAACACTCCTGCCGAGCACCCCTAAGGACCAGCAATGCCCGACTACGGCCACGACCTCCTCTTCGGCGCGGTGCTCACCCCGGACGCCGAACACCCCGACACCGTCATCGAGTTGGCGCGGCTCGCCGACCGTGCGGGACTGGATCTCGTCAGCGTCGCCGACCACCCGTACCGGCCGGACTTCCTGGACGCCTGGACCCTGCTGTCCGTCATCGCGGCGCGCACCGAGCGCGTGCGGGTC
The DNA here is from genome assembly GCF_044457665.1 of Streptomyces sp. NPDC050535. Lineage (NCBI taxonomy): Bacteria > Bacillati > Actinomycetota > Actinomycetes > Kitasatosporales > Streptomycetaceae > Streptomyces > Streptomyces sp. NPDC050535. The sequence continues at coordinate 109,257 of NZ_JBITHE010000002.1, read as the reverse complement.
TTCCCGAACGTGGCCAACCTGCCGCTGCGACCGCCGGCGGGGCTGGCGCGGGCCGCGGCGAGTCTCGACGTACTCAGCGGCGGGCGGGCGGAGTTGGGGCTCGGGGCCGGCGGGTACTGGGACGCCATCGCCAGTGAGGGGCAGCCCCGGCGTACACCCGGGGAAGCCGTCGAAGCCCTCGGCGAGGCGATCGAGGTCATCCGGGCGCTCTGGTCAACAGACGGCGGCAGTAAGGGAGTCGACGGCAGGCACTACCGGCTCGACGGGGCCGGGCCCGGGCCCTTGGCCGTCCACCCGATGAGCATCTGGGTCGGCGCGCTGGGGCCGCGGATGCTGCGGCTGATCGGACGATGCGCCGACGGTTGGCTGCCCAGCGCGACCCGGGTGCCGCCCGCCGAACTCGCCGCCGGGCATCGGATCGTGGACGAGGCCGCGACCGCCGCGGGGCGTGACCCGCGGTCGGTGCGTCGTCTCTACAACCTCCCCGCCCTCACCTCGGCCGGAGGCGGCGGCCTCGCCCCGTCGGACCGGCTCGCCGAGCAGTTGGCCGGACTCACCCTCACCCAGGGAGTGAGCGCCTATCTGCTCGCCTCCGACAACGCGTCCGACCTCGAACGGTTCGCTTCCGAAGTCGCCCCCGCCGTACGGGAACTGGTGGCCGAGGAGCGAGCCGTCAGCTGATCGTGCGCGGCAGCCGCAGGCTCAGGGCCGTCGTCAGGACGATGACCGCCAGCTGTGCCAGCAGGGTCGTCACCAGCGCGTACTGCATCCCGTGGCCCGGGACGAGGGACAGGAAGAGCGAGCCCAGGGTGGCCACGCCGAGGGCGAGTGCGGACTGCTGGGTGGTGATCATCACGCCACTGCCCACGCCGGCTCGCGAGGCCGGGACCTCGGAGAGGATGATCCGGAAGAGGACGGGGAGCTGGAGGGCCTGGCCCGCGCCCGCCACCGCCGCGCCCGGCGCCAGTTCCCAGACACTCAGGTCCGGCCAGGACCGCCACGCGGCCAGCGCCATCAGGGCCACACCCACGCCCTGGATCAGCCCGCCGGCGGTGACGATCCGGGTGCCGTAACGCGCGATCAGCCGCGGGCCGCACAGCGAGACGACGAAGAAGACCGCCGCCATCGGCGCGAGCGCCAGCCCCGCCAGGACCGGACCGAGCCCGGCGCCCTCCTGCAACGCCACCGCGATCACGAACATGAACCCGCTGAAGCCGATGGAGAACGGCACGACCATCACCAGGCCCCGGCGCAACGACGTCACCGCGAACAGGCTCGGCGGCACCAGCGGCGTCCGGCCCTTGCGGTCCTCCCGGCGCTCCACGAGGTAGAACGCCGCCGCGGCCACCGGGAACAGGGCGAGCGACAGCCAGGTCCACAGCGGCCAGCCCGCCGCCCTGCCCTCGGTCAGCGGAGCCAGCAGCGCCAGCAGAGTGATGCCGAGCAGGACCGTGCCGGGGCCGTCGATCGGCTCCGGGTGCGGCGAGCGCGTCTCGGGGACGGCCCGGGTGGCCAGGATCAGACCGAGGATCACCACGGGCACGTTGACGAGGAACACCGAGCGCCAGCCGGTGCCCGCGATGTCGGCGGCGACGAGTACGCCGCCGAGGATCTGCCCGGCCACCATGGAGAGCCCGGCCGTCGCGCCGTACAGACTCATCGCCTTGGCGCGGCGCGGCCCCGCGGTCGTCGACTGGATGGTGGCGAGCACCTGCGGCAGCATCGCCGCGGACGCCGCGCCCTGTGCCACGCGGGCGGCCACCAGCGTCCAGGCGTCGGGCGCGAGCCCGCACGCCAGCGAGGTCAGGCCGAAGGCCGCCATGCCGCCGATGAAGAGCCGGCGCCGGCCGAAGAGGTCACCGAGCCGGCCGCCGAGGACGAGGAGGACGGCGTACGACACCCCGTACCCGGCGATGACGAGTTCGAGGACGGACTCGCTCGCGTGCAGGTCCTGGCCCATGGTCGGCAGGGCGACGTTGACGATGAAGAAGTCGATGAGCGGCAGGGCCGCACCCAGCAGCACGGTGAAGAGTCCGAGTCCGCCGAGCACGGATGGGGCGGCCGGGGAGCGGACGGGGGTGGTGGTGAGGGTTCCAGTTTCGGTCACGTGGTTCAGCGTGCTCCTGGTCCCAGGCTGGTACCAGAGTCTCCTTATCCTGGTAGAAGAAGTACCTGGAAACAGGTTGAGGCGTACGGCAAGCTGGGGAGCATGACGACGATGGCACAGGAGCAGACGGGGACGGCGGCGGGGCAGGGCGGGCGCGAGTCCGAGATCCGGCGGCACGAACTGGCCGCCTTCCTGCGGCATCGCCGCGAGCACGTCACCCCCGAGCAGGTAGGTCTGCCCCGCGGCCCCCGCCGGCGCACCCCCGGCCTGCGCCGCGAGGAGGTCGCGCACCTCGCCGCCGTCGGTGTCACCTGGTACACGTGGCTGGAACAGGCCCGCGACATCCAGGTCTCCGTGCAGGTGCTCGACGCACTCGCCCGCACCCTGATGCTCGACCAGAGCGAGCGCGTCCACCTCTTCCAGCTGGCCGGAGCCGTTGACCCGGCGCCTCCCACCACCTGCCCGACGGTCTCCCCGGCCATCCGGACCGTCCTGGAGCAGCTGGAGCCGATGCCGGCCTGCGTCCAGAACAGCCGGTACGACATCCTCGCGTACAACCGCACCTACAGCCTGCTGCTCTGCGACCTGGACGCCGTACCGCCCGAGGACCTGAACTGCATGGTCCTCGCCTACACGAACGAGGAGTGGCGGTCCTCGCTCGTGCATCTGGACGAGAGCACCCGGATCATGGCCGCCAAGTTCCGCGCCTCGATGGCCGGGCATCTCGCCTCGCCCGCCTGGAAGACGCTGCTCAAGCGGCTGCGGGCGGAGTCGCCGGACTTCGTCGCGGCCTGGGACCGGCACGAGGTGGTCGGCCCCGGCACCAAGCGCAAGGAGTTCCGCAACGCCTACGTCGGCCGGATCACCGTCGACCACACCGACCTGTGGCTCGGCCCGGATGTCGGGCCGCGCATCGTGACGTACGTGCCCGCGGACGCGGAGTCGCGCGACCGGCTGGAGAAGCTGCACGCGATCGCGGCGGAGCGCGGGGCCGTCGGGGCCGCGGCCGGGGCACCCGGCCTCAGCTGCCAGGACTGAGGGGGCCGGGAGCCGCTGGGGTCCTCGCCGTTCAGGACCGCGCGCTCGCCGTGTCCCGCACCGGCGTCTGTTCCGGCACCAGGGTCTCCGCCGTACGCCTGGCCGTTTCCCGCGCCCAGGTCCCGGTGGTCAGGGCGCCCAGGGCCAGGACCGCGAGGCCGCAGCCGGCGATGATCCACCAGGCGGGGGCGGCGGCCGCCACGAAGGTGTCCTTGTACGCCGATGTGGTCACCCCGGAGGCCAGTACCGCGCCGATCACGGCCACGCCGAGGGTGCCGCCGATCTGGCGGCTGGTCGACGCGACGGCGGAGGCGACGCCGGCCTGGGAGCGGGGCATGCCGGAGACGGCTGTGTTGGTGATGGGCGCGTTCACGAAGCCGAAGCCGAGGCCGAAGAGGACGTAGCCGATGATCAGCGTGGTGTTCGACGTCTCGCCCTGGAACGCGGCGAACAGCACACCGCTCGCGGCCATCGCGGCTCCGGCGATCAGGAGCGGCACGCGGGGTCCGCGGCTGCCCACCAGCCGGCCCGACAGCGGTGCGCAGACGAAGCACATGGCCGCCATCGGCAGCATCCACAGGCCCGCGTGCAGCGCGTCGAGGCCGCGCACGTTCTGGAGATAGAGCGTGGACAGGAACAGGAAACCGCTGAGCGCCGCGAATCCGCACACCGCGATGACGGTGGCCCCGCTGAACGGCGCCGAGCGGAAGAAGCGCAGGTCGATGAGGGGTTCCTTGCGCCGGTGCTCGTAGCGGAGTAGGGCGATCAGCGAGGCGACGGCGACCGCGCCGAAGGCGGCCACCTCGACGGTGCCCGAGGTGGGTGCCTCGATGATCGCGTAGGTGAGGGAGCCGAGCAGCGCGATGACGAGGAGCTGGGCGACCGGGTCGGGGCGACGGGCCTTGGGGGCGCGGGACTCCGGGACGTAGCGCAGGGTGAGCAGCAGCGCGGCCAGGCCCACCGGGAGGTTGATCCAGAAGATCGCGCGCCAGCTGACCGAGTCGACGAGCAGGCCGCCGATCAGAGGTCCCGCGGCCATGGAGATGCCGATCACGCTGCCCCACGCGCCGATCGCGCGGGCGCGCTCGCGGGGGTCCGTGAAGGTGTTGGTGATGATCGACATCGCGACCGGGTTCAGCATCGAACCGCCGACGGCCTGCACCATGCGGAACGCGACGAGGGATTCGAGGTTCGGCGCGAGCGAGCACAGGAGCGAGCCGAGTGTGAACAGGACCAGGCCCGTGATGAAGACCTTGCGGCGGCCGATGCGGTCGGCGGTCGAGCCCGCGAGCATCAGCAGCGAGGCGAGGACCAGGGTGTACGCGTCGATCGTCCACTGGAGGCCGGCCAGGCTCGCGTGCAGTTCGGTCTGCATCGAGGGCAGTGCGACGTTCAGAACGGTGTTGTCGAGGCTCACGATCAGCAGACTCATGCAACAGATCGCGAGCACCAGCATGCGGTGGCGGGGGCTGAGCTCGGGCATTGATCCATGGTACGACGATTTCGATAGTGTGGCTAACTAATCACTGTCGCCGCACTCGTCGGCGTGCGTGACAATGGGGGAATGCCCACGCCCACCCTCGCGCCCGTGTCCCCGCTGTCGATCGGCCCCCACACCGTCCAGCCGCCCGTCGTCCTGGCCCCCATGGCCGGGATCACGAACGCGCCCTTCCGCACGCTGTGCCGGGAGTTCAGCGGCGGCAAGGGGCTCTTCGTCAGCGAGATGATCACCACGCGGGCGCTGGTGGAGCGCAACGAGAAGACCATGCAGCTGATCCACTTCGACGCGACCGAGAAGCCGCGTTCGATCCAGCTCTACGGGGTGGATCCGGCGACCGTCGGCAAGGCCGTCCGCATGATCGCGGAGGAGGGTCTCGCCGACCACATCGACCTGAACTTCGGCTGCCCGGTCCCCAAGGTGACCCGTAAGGGCGGCGGCTCCGCCCTCCCGTACAAGCGGAACCTGCTGCGGGCGATCCTCCGGGAGGCCGTGAGCGGGGCCGGTGACCTCCCCGTCACGATGAAGATGCGCAAGGGCATCGACGACGACCACATCACCTACCTGGACGCCGGGCGGATCGCTGTCCAGGAGGGCGTCACGGCGATCGCCCTGCACGGCAGGACCGCCGCCCAGCACTACGGCGGCACCGCGGACTGGGACGCCATCGCCCGCCTCAAGGAGCACGTGCCGGAGATCCCCGTCCTCGGCAACGGCGACATCTGGTCCGCCGACGACGCGCTGCGGATGGTGCGGGAGACCGGGTGCGACGGCGTGGTGGTCGGGCGCGGGTGTCTGGGCCGGCCGTGGCTGTTCGGCGACCTGGTGGCCGCGTTCGAAGGCCGTGCGGAGTACGCCCGCCCGGCGCTCCGGGAGGTCGCGGCCGTCATGGTTCGCCACGCCACCCTGCTCGGCGAGTGGATCGGCGACGAGGCGCGCGGAGTCATCGACTTCCGCAAGCACGTCGCCTGGTACCTCAAGGGCTTCGCCGTCGGCTCCGACATGCGCAAGCGCCTCGCCATCACCTCGTCGATCGCCGAACTCTCCGAGGGGCTCGCCGAGTTGGACCTCGACCAGCCCTGGCCGCTCGGCGCGGACGGCCCTCGCGGCCGTACGTCGGGCAACAACAGGGTTGTCCTGCCGGAGGGTTGGCTCAAGGACCCGTACGACTGCGCGGGCCTCGGCGAGGACGCGGAACTGGACACGTCGGGGGGATGACCGGACTCGGGCGCGTCCGGGGGCAGCCGGAACCGGCCGAGTCCGGAGGGGTTGCCCGAACCGGTCACGTCCGGGGGATGGCCCGAACCGGACCCGTCCGGGGATTGCTCGAACCGGCCGAGTCCGGGGGGATTGCCCGAACCGGACCCGTCCGGGGATTTGCCCGAACCGACCGCGTCCGGCGGGTAGTTCGGAGGGGAGTCGTCCCCGTGTCGGCCTCGACACGGGGAATCCGGCTCGTCGACACTGTGCGGGTGGCGGACAGCGTGGTGTGGGTCGGGGTGTTCACCGGTGCGACCGCGGTGCTCGCGAGCTGGGTGACCACCCTGGGCAACGCCCGGGCGGCGAAGGTCCAGGCGGAGGCGTCCGTGCGGGCCCAGCACCGCGACCGGGTCCGGGAGATCCGGCGGGCCGCCTACCTGGACCTCATGGAACACGCGCACGTCATCGGCCAGCTCTACTGGCAGGTCGGCGACGCGTTCTACCAACTCACCGACCCTCCGGAGCGGTTGACGCGCGTTCAGGAACTCCGCGTCGAACTGCGCGGCGCCTACGACCCCCTCATGCGCTGCGTCCGGGTCCTCGTGCTGGAAGGGCCGGCCCCGGCCGCCGAAGCGGCCGAAGCCGTCATGGCAGCGGCGGCGCAGTCCAACAGCGCACTGGCGCGGATCTCGGAGGGCGAACCCGGGGCCCGCGAACTCTTCGAGGAGACCCACGCCGTGTTCCGGCACAAGCTGGAGAGGTTCATCGACGAAGCCCGCACGGCCATGGCCGACTCGTAGTCGACTCGGGTCCCGGGTGCGGAGTCCCGAGCCGGGAGTTCCTGGTACCGAGTTCCCGAGCCCGGAGTCCCAGGTACCGAGCCCCAGTGTCCCGAGCTCCGGGGTCCTGCGCGCCGCCCGAAAGGCGAGGCCTACGCTCCCCCCACCGCCGTGAGCAGCGCCAGCGGTGCCGCCGCCGACCTCGACTCCCGTACGCACGCGTGCGGGTAGGGCACCGGCTCGCTGTGGGTGTCGCGGCCGTAGCCGGCGAGGACCTCGGGGAGGCGGTGGCCGGCTGCGGTGGCCGCGTCGACCAGGGCGTGGGCGACGGTGCGGGCCTCGTCGTGCAGGCCGTACCGCGCCAGGCCCAGCGTGATCAGGGCGTTGTCGTGCGGCCAGACCGAGCCGCGGTGGTACGAGAGCGGGTGGTACGCCGCCTGGCCGGAGGCGAGGGTGCGGACACCCCAGCCGGAGAAGAAGTCGGGTTCGAGGAGGCGCCGGCCGACCAGCTCGCCGTACTCCTTGTCGAGCAGGCCCGACCACAGCAGGTGGCCCGCATCCGAGGCGAGCGCGTCGACATGGTGCCCGTCACCGTCCAACGCCAGTGCGGGGAAGGCATGTTCGGGCATCCAGAAGTCCCGCTGGAAGCGGTCCCGGAGGTCACCCGCGGCCTGTTCGAGGAGAGCCGCGTAGACCTCGTCGTCCCAGACCGTGCGGGACAGCTGAGCGGTGCGGCGCAGCGCGTCGTACGCGTACCCCTGGGCGCCCGCCGCCATCACCGGACCCGAGGGGCGGCTGCCGTCGGCCGAGCACATGGCGCCCGGGGAGTCCTTCCAGTTCTGGTTGGCGAGGCCGCCGCCGTCCGAGCGGTAGACGAGATAGCCGCGCGAGGTCAGCCCGCCGTGATCCAGCATCCAGCCGATCGCGGCACGGGCGTTGGCCTCCAGGCGGCGGGCCAGCGAGAGATCGCCGGTCTGCTCGGTGTACGCGCCGAGCAGCACCAGGAACAGCGGCGTCGCGTCCACCGAACCGTAGTAACGCCCGTACGGCACCTGCCCGAAGTGCGCCAGCTCCCCGTGCCGCACCTCGTGCACGATCTTGCCGGGCTGGCACACCGCCTGCGCGCCCACCTCGGTGGCCTGTGTCGCGGCGAGCGCGGGCAGCGTGGCGGCGGCGAGCTGGGGGCGGTAGGGGAGCGCGAAGAGCGAGGTCAGGAGGGCGTCCCGGCCAAGCAGGGTCAGGAACCACGGCACTCCGGCGGCCGGGACCAGCAGCTCCTCGCCGTCCGGGCCCTTCGCCGGGACCTGGAGCGCCGCAAGATCGGACAGGCCCCGCGCGCAGGCGGCGGCCAGCTCCGGCCAGCCGGTCGGGAAGGGCACGCCCTCCGCGAACTCTCGCTCCATGGCGAGGAGTTGTTCGTTCGCGGCGGTGGGGGAGAGCGGTACTTCGGGATCGTGTGCGGCGCCGTGCGGACGCGCCGCGACCCGCAGCGACAGCTCCGCGCTGCCGTGCGGTTCGAGCTCCAGGGTCCATACGAGGCGACGGGCGCCCGTGCCCGTCTCCTCCACGCCGTCCGGAGCGGGCTCGGCCGTGACCGTCGTACAGGACCGCCAGTCACCGCGCCGGTAGCCGAACCGCACGCCGTCGTCGAGGACCTGGCGGGTGCGGACGGCGCCCGCCTTGGCGTAGGTGCGGTAGTCGGAGCGCAGCTCGAACTGGTCTGTGAAGTCGGCGTCCGCGGTGACCGCGACGCGCACCGTCGTGGGCGCCTGGCGGTTGCTGGTGACGCGCAGCGACTCCACGAACGCGCCCTCGGCGACGGCCTGTTCGCGGAAGATCGTGCAGGAGGGCGGCTCGTTGCGGCCGCCGCGCGGTACCAGCACGCAGCGTGCCGTGTCGCCGTCCGCGACCGGCGTGAGTGCCTCGGGCACCGCGCCGTCCACGGTCAGCTGCCAGCGGCTCAGGTGCCGTGCGTCGCGCACGAACAGTCCGTCCGGCGAACTGCCGCCCCGCACCCCGCTGATGTCCCCGCCGTCGCCCACAGCCGCGAACGTCCCACCGTGCACGAGCAGATGATGCCTGTCCGTCATCCCCGGTCCCCTCCCTTGGCGCCCGTCTCGAACATGTACGCGCGCGCGTTCCCGTACGCGCTCGCGCTGTGTGCCCTGTCGAACGTGTCGTGTCCCGGGTGGGGCGCGAACTGGTCCGCCCCCTCGGGTGCGTGCAGCAGGTCCAGCGTCAGCGCGGCCGTCCAGCTGAAGCCGAGCGCTCCGCAGGCCTCGCCGTCGTACGGGTCCACGTACTCCGCGAACCCGGACTCGTCGGCCGTGTCGAGCAGCGCGGCCCTCAGTCCGTCCGCGCGTGTCTGCTCGCCGTGCAGCCGCAGCCCGCGCTCCAGCAGCCAGTTGGTGTTGAACCAGGCGGGACCGCGCCAGTAGCGGTGCGGGTCGAAGGCGTCCCCGGTCAGGTCGTAGCTCGGCGCGAGCCGCGTGCTGTCACCGAGCCCGAAGTGCGGGCCGCTCGCGGTGCGGACGAGTGTGGCGGCGATGTCGCGGGGCAGTGCGGGGAGGAGCAGCGGGATCAGCCCGGCGACACCGCGCTCAGGGATGAGCGCACCGCGGGGAGAGCGCCGCTCCGCCCCGAGAGCGCTGCTCTGTGAGCGGTGATCCGCTTCGTGGGCGCCGGTCTGCGAGCGCCGCTCCGACCCGCGAGCGCCGCTCCGTGAGCGATGCTCCGTTTCGAGAGCACCGCTCCGCTTCGAGCGCTCCGCCCCGAGAGCACCGCTCCGTGAACCCCGTACCGCTTCGAGCGCGCCGCTCTCCTCGCCCCCGTACACGTCCCGGCAGAAGAACATCCCCTCCGCCGGATCCCACAGCCGGTCCACCAGTGCCGCGGTGAGGCGCTCCGCGCGCGCGTGCCGGGCGGTGCCCGCCGCGCCCAGCTCCTGTGCGATGTGGGCGAGGGCGTGCTCGGAGGCGATCAGCAGCGCGTTGAACGCGGGGTCCTCGACCGCGAACTCGCCCGCTCCGTCGGCGTACCCGCCGTCCCGGTAGTCGGTGGCCAGCCGCACGTACCGCCCGTAGTCCAGATCCGTCGGCCGGTCCTCGGCACTCCCGTGGTCGAGATCGGCGCGGCGGAAGGAGCGGGCCGGGGCCGGGGTGATCCGGCTCAGCGGGGCGTCCCAGCAGGGGCTGTTGTCCATGCCCTGCTCCCAGGGGTGGACCACGGAGGCGAGACCCCCGCCGCCCAGGTCCCGGCGGTGCAGCAGATAGCGGTGCCAGGCCGCGAGGCGGGGATAGGCGCGGGTGAGGAATCCGCGGGCCCGCGACAGGCCGGGGTCGGCCTGGTGCACCAGCCACGCGGCGAGCGCGTGCACCGGTGGCTGCACGATCCCGGACGTCTGTACGGTGCGCGGTGCGCCCGCGGCACGTCCCGCGGTGGAGGAGCGCCAGAAGTCGGGGCTCGGGAAATACGCGTCCAGCGGCACGGAGGGGTTGAAGACGATGTGCGGGATCCGGCCGTCGCCCCACTGCGCGCCGAGCAGCGTCTCCAGCTCCGTCTGCGCCCGCAGGGGTGACAGATGACGCAGCCCGATCGAGATGAACGCGGAGTCCCAGGACCACTGGTGCGGGTACAGACCGCGGGAGGGCACGGTGGACGTTCCCGTCCAGTTGCCGTTCAGTACCCGGGCCGCCCTGAGGTGCAGCGACCCCGCCGTCCCGGCGGGATCGTATACAAGAGCTCCCGTGCGGGTCACCCCGTCGGGGCCGGGCGGCGAGGGTGGGCCGGAGGAGTGCGCGGGTGTGCCTGAGGTGCGCAGGGAGGTGGTGATACCCGTGCGCGGGGCGGTGAGCTGGGTTGTGCGATCCACTCAGGTCTCCCGGAAGACATCCTGCCGACCAGTTCGGCTGTAGCTACCGTAGGGTTACGTCTACTTAACACGCAAAACTCAATATGTAATGCAGAGTTGAGGAACGCAAGAGGGTGGGCATGACAGGAAAGGCGGACAGGACCGTGAGGGCAGGCAATCAGGCAAGCGCCGGAGAGCTGCTCGAACTGGTGCGCAGTGGACGGGCCAGAACGCGCGGCGCGCTGCAACAGGCCACCGGTCTGTCCCGGGCCACCGTCGGCCAGCGCCTGGACCGCCTCTTCCGCGCCGGCTGGCTGCGTGAGGGCGCCGGTGGCCCGGTCGACTCCCCGCTTGGCGGGCGCCCCTCCATCACCCTCGAGTTCGACGACGCCCACGCGGTGGTCCTCGCCGCCGACCTCGACACCCGGCACGGCCGGGCGGCCGTCCTCACCCTCACCGGCGAGATCCTGGCCGAGCGGTCGGGACTCCTGGTCGTCGACGAGGGTCCGGAGCCGGTCCTCGGCGAACTCGGCCGCTGGTTCGCCGAGCTGCTGGTCAAGGCCGGGAAGCCCGCCGGCGCCGTGTGCGGCATCGGGCTCGCCGTGCCGGGGCCGGTCGACAGCGAAACCGGCCGGGTCGTCCAGCCGCCGATCATGCCGGGCTGGGACGGTTACGACATAAGAGGACGCCTGAGCCGCGCGTTCGCCCGGCACGCTGGTGCCAGGGCCGACGTCCCCGTACTCGTCGACAACGACGCCAACCTCATGGCGTACGGGGAGCAGCGCACCGGCTATCCGGACTGCTCGGCGTTCGCCCTGGTGAAGGTCTCCACCGGTATCGGCGCGGGCATGGTCGTCGGCGGCACCATCTACCGGGGGATCGACGGCGGCGCGGGCGACATCGGGCACATCCGGGTCGGCGCCGACGCGCTGTGCCGGTGCGGTTCGTACGGCTGTCTGGCCGCCGTGGCCAGTGGCGGCGCGGTGGCGCGGCGGCTCGCCGAGTCCGGGGTGGCGGCCGCCTCGGGGTCGGATGTGCGGGAGCTGCTGACGTCCGGGCATCCGGAGGCGATGGCGCTCGCGCGGGAGGCGGGGCGCCAGGTCGGGGACGTACTGGCGACCGTGGTGACGCTGCTCAACCCCGGCGTCCTGATGATCGCCGGAGATCTGGCCGGAACCCCCTTCCTGACCGGCGTGCGGGAGCTGTTGTACCAGCGGGCGCTGCCCCGCTCCACCGCTCATCTGGACGTGGTGACCTCGCGGCTCGGCGAGCGGGCCGGCCTGGTGGGGGCCGGGGCGCTGGTCGTGGAGTACCTGTACGCGCCCGAGCGGGCCGAGGAGCGGCTGGCGGCGCTGGGCGTGTGACCTGGCCCGGCCAGCGTGCCACCGGCGTGGCTCGGCGAGTGCTGTGACCGGTACGGCTCGGGAGGCGCGGCGAGGCCGGGGCGGCCCGCTGGGCTGTGTGAACCGCGCGGCCGGGTGAGCTGTGTGACATCCGTGTGACGTGGTGTGTGACGTGTCCACACCGCGGTCCGGATGGTGAAATCCGGCCCTCCTTCTGGCGTGATTCTCGCCACGCCTGATAAGGGGTAAGCTCAGATGAGCGGATCATGAGCGGCTGCACTTCTCCAAAGGGTGGCACTCAGTGCCACCCTTTGATCGTTCAGCAGCTGAACTCAGGCGTGCTGACAGCCGCTCATGTGAGCGATATGACGGGCCTACGGGTATGGGCCCGTTCAAGAAGTGAAAACATCGCCACCCCATCGCTTGCCAAGCCTTGACTTTCGATCTGGTGGCGGACGAGTGGTTACAGGCACATGACGCGCAAGTGGACGTACCCAGACGCCTTCGATCTGGGTATGTTCCCCGTCGTCAGGGCAGCCACCGCGACGTCGAGGAGTCGAGACTCGTGTCGGAAAACAAAGATCCCCACGTAGCTGAGAGCGCGGTCGAGGGCGCGGTAGAGAGCGTGAAGTTCGTTTATGACTTCACGGAGGGCAACAGGGACCTCAAGGACCTGCTCGGCGGCAAGGGTGCGAACCTCGCCGAGATGACCAACCTGGGCCTTCCCGTCCCTCCCGGCTTCACCATCTCCACCGAGGCCTGCAAGACCTACCTCGACAGCGGCGTCGAGCCGGCGGCACTGCGTGACGAGGTGAGTGCGCACCTCGACGCGCTGGAGCAGCGGATGGGCAAGACCCTGGGGCAGGCCGATAACCCTCTGCTCGTATCCGTCCGTTCCGGGGCGAAGTTCTCCATGCCCGGCATGATGGACACCGTTCTGAACATCGGGCTCTCCGACCAGTCGGTTCAGGGCCTCGCCAAGCAGGCCGGTGACGAGCGCTTCGCGTGGGACTCGTACCGCCGTCTCATCCAGATGTTCGGCAAGACGGTCCTCGGCGTCGACGGCGACCTCTTCGAGGACGCGCTGGAGGCGGCGAAGGACGCCAAGAAGGTCGCCGTCGACACGGATCTCGAAGCGGCCGATCTGAAGAAGCTGGTCACCGAGTTCAAGAAGATCGTCAAGACCGAGGCGGGGCGGGACTTCCCGCAAGAACCGCGCGAGCAGATGGACCTCGCCATCCACGCGGTCTTCGACTCCTGGAACACCGACCGCGCCAAGCTCTACCGCCGCCAGGAGCGCATCCCGCACGACCTCGGCACGGCGGTCAACGTCTGTTCGATGGTCTTCGGCAACCTCGGCCCCGACTCGGGCACCGGCGTCGCGTTCACCCGTGACCCGGCCTCAGGACACCAGGGCGTGTACGGCGACTACCTCCAGAACGCGCAGGGCGAGGACGTCGTCGCGGGCATCCGCAACACGGTCCCGCTCGCCGAACTGGAGCAGATCGACAAGAAGTCGTACGACCAGCTCATGCAGATCATGAAGACCCTGGAGAACCACTACAAGGACCTCTGCGACATCGAGTTCACCATCGAGCGCGGCCAGTTGTGGATGCTCCAGACCCGCGTGGGCAAGCGCACGGCGGGCGCGGCCTTCCGGATCGCCACGCAACTCGTCGACCAGGGGCTGATCGACGAGGCCGAGGCGCTCCAGCGGGTGACGGGCGCGCAGCTCGCCCAGTTGATGTTCCCGCGCTTCGACGACTCGGTGGGCGGGAAGGTCACGCAGATCGGCCGGGGCATCGCCGCGTCGCCTGGCGCCGCGGTCGGCAAGGCGGTCTTCGACTCGTACACCGCGATCAAGTGGTCGCGTTCGGGCGAGAAGGTCATCCTGATCCGCCGCGAGACCAACCCGGACGACCTGGACGGCATGATCGCCGCCGAGGGCATCCTGACCAGCCGGGGCGGCAAGACCTCCCACGCGGCGGTCGTCGCGCGGGGCATGGGCAAGACGTGTGTGTGCGGCGCCGAGGAGCTCGAAGTCGACACCAAGCGGCGGCGGTTGACGGCTCCGGGCGGAGTCGTGGTCGAGGAGGGCGACGTCGTCTCGATCGACGGCTCCACCGGCAAGGTGTACGTCGGTGAGGTTCCGGTCGTGCCGTCCCCGGTCGTCGAGTACTTCGAGGGCCGGATGCACGCGGGCGCCGACGACGCCGACGAACTGGTCGCCGCCGTGCACCGGATCATGGCGTACGCGGACCGGGTCCGCCGGCTGCGCGTGCGGGCCAACGCCGACAACGCGGAGGACGCGCTGCGCGCCCGGCGCTTCGGCGCCCAGGGCATCGGGCTGTGCCGCACCGAGCACATGTTCCTCGGCGACCGCCGCGAGCTGGTGGAACGGCTGATCCTGGCCGACACGGACACGGAGCGCGAGGAGTCGCTGAAGGAGCTGCTGCCGCTCCAGAAGCAGGACTTCATCGAGCTGTTCGAGGCGATGGACGGCCTGCCCGTGACCGTCCGGCTGCTCGACCCGCCGCTGCACGAGTTCCTGCCGGACATCACCGAGCTGTCGGTCCGGGTGGCCCTCGCGGAGTCCCGCAAGGACGCCAACGAGAACGACCTGCGGCTCCTCCAGGCCGTCCACCGCCTGCACGAGCAGAACCCGATGCTGGGCCTGCGCGGCGTACGCCTCGGCCTGGTCATCCCCGGCCTGTTCACCATGCAGGTAAGGGCGATCGCCGAGGCCGCCGCCGAGCGCAAGAACGCCAAGGCCGACCCGCGCGCCGAGATCATGATCCCGCTCGTCGGCACCGTGCAGGAGCTGGAGATCGTCCGCGACGAGGCCGACCTGGTCATCGCCGAGGTCCAGGCCGCGACGGGCACCGACCTCAAGCTCGCCATCGGCACGATGATCGAACTCCCGCGTGCCGCGCTGACCGCCGGGCAGATCGCCGAGGCCGCCGAGTTCTTCTCCTTCGGCACCAACGACCTCACCCAGACGGTCTGGGGCTTCTCCCGCGACGACGTCGAGGCCTCCTTCTTCACCGCCTACCTGGAGAAGGGCATCTTCGGCGTCTCCCCCTTCGAGACCATCGACCGCGACGGCGTCGGCAAGCTCGTCCGGGACGCCTCCGTCGCCGGCCGGGCAACCCGCCCCGACCTCAAACTCGGCGTCTGCGGCGAACACGGCGGCGACCCGGAGTCGGTCCACTTCTTCCACGAGGTAGGACTCGACTACGTCTCCTGCTCGCCGTTCCGCATCCCGGTGGCCCGCCTGGAAGCGGGCCGCGCGGCATCCTCGGCGGCGGGCAGCGACCACCGCTGACCCCCCGAAACCCCCGGGACCGCGGCCGGGTCACCCCGACCCTCACCGATTCGGCAACGGTCCCGGTGCACGAAGAAGGGGCGGCACCCTGTGCGGGGGTGCCGCCCCTTCCGGCTGTGTCGGGGAGGTCAGGAGCGGAACGGCCCCGTCACCTCGTACGTGATGCCGCCCGACGAGCTGCCGCTGGTGCCGCGCTGGCTGGAGAAGTAGAGGCGTTTGCCGTCCGGGGAGAAGGCCGGGCCGGTGATCTCCGAGGCGGACTGGCCCGTGACACGGAGGAAGGGGGCGATCACGTCGGCCGGAGTGATCACGCAGATCTCCAGGTTGCCGCCGTCCTCCGCGACGAAGAGGTCGCCGGAGGCGGAGCCGGTGATGTTGTCGACGCCGGTCAGCGGGGCCGTGCCGGACGTCACGAGGGAGTCGTCGTACGCCAACTCGTACGTGCTGTTCGCCAGGTTGAGCTGCCAGACGCGGTTGTCGCCCTTGGTGGTGAACCAGACCGTGTTGTCGGCGTAGTGGCAGCCCTCGCCGCCGTTGAAGGACTTCGAACCGGAGACCTGGGTGCGGGTGGTCGTCGGCGATCCGTCCGGGTCGGGCACGTTCGCCCAGGTGAAGGAGCCGGAGGTCGCGGAGCCGGCGACGAGGACCTGGAGGGTGCCGGAGGACAGGTTGCCCCAGGTGGCCGGCACGAAGCGGTAGAAACGGCCGTTGGTCTCGTCCTCGGTCAGGTAGATCACCTGACGCACCGGGTCGGCGGCGGCCGCCTCGTGCTTGAAACGGCCCATCGCGGGCCGCTGCACCGCCGCGTTCACACCCCACGGGTCGGTCTCGTAGACGTAGCCGAGGGACACCTCCTCGCAGGACAGCCAGGTGTTCCACGGGGTCTTGCCGCCCGCGCAGTTCGTCCGGGTGTTGGAGAGGATCCGGTACGCGGAGGTGATCGCGCCGGTCGAGGAGAACCTCACCGCGCTCGCCCCGCCCGAGGGGTTGATCTCCGAGTTGGACACGTAGATCCAGCCCGTGCCGTCGGCATAGCAGGCACCGCCGTCGGGGGCGCTGTGCCAGGTGTACGAGGTGCCGGTGACCGTCTGCCCGGAACGGGCGATCACCCGGCTGGTGAATCCGGCCGGCAGTTGGATGCCGTTGGCGTCGGCGGCGCCCAGTGCGCCGTAGGGGCCGGTGCCGGGCTGGGCGGGTGCGGCATAGGCGGCGCCGCGCCACAGGGTTCCGCCCAGGACGGCGGACGAACCGCCCAGGACAGCTGCACGCAGAAGGGTACGACGTTCCACTCTCGCTCCAGAGGGCCGTGACCGCCCCGCCGCCGGTCGACGGCGGGGTCGCGCGCTGATGGACCCTAGACGCACAGAGTTGACGTGTCATGGACAAATCGTGACGGGTGGGCGGCGGATGGTGGCGGGCCGCCGGGGCGGACGGTCGGTGCCGGTAGCGCCCGGCGGCATACGCTGCGGAGTCCGCGGTACCGCACACACATCGAGGGAGTTCGGCCATGACGGGCTGGAACGCCGGCGACATCCCCGACCAGGGCGGCCGAACCGCCGTCGTCACCGGAGCCAACAGCGGCATCGGGTACGTCACGGCACGCGAGCTGGCCCGCAAGGGCGCCAGGGTCGTCCTCGCCTGCCGCAGTGAGGCGCGGGGGAGCGAGGCGGCGGACCGGCTGAGGGCCGAAGTGCCGGGCGCGCACGTCGAGTTCGTACGGCTCGACCTCGGCGACCTGGAATCCGTACGGGAGTTCGCGGCGACGTACGAGCGCGGATACGACCGGCTCGATCTGCTCATCAACAACGCCGGTGTGATGGCGCTGCCGTACGGCCTGACGGCGGACGGGTTCGAGACGCAGTTCGGCGTCAACCACCTCGGGCACTTCGCGCTCACGGGGCTGCTCCTGCCCGCCCTGCTCGGCACGCCGGGCGCCCGCGTCGTGACCGTCTCCAGCTTCATGCACGCGCTCGCCAACATCGACATCCGGGACCTCAACAGCAAGCGCCAGTACCGGCGTTGGATCGCCTACGGCCGCTCCAAGACCGCCAACCTGCTCTTCACGCACGAACTCGCCCGCCGCCTCGCCGCCATCGGCTCCGAGGTCGTCGCGGCCGCCGCGCACCCCGGGTACGCCGACACGAACCTCCACACCGCCGGGCCCAGGATGACGGGCCACAAGGGCGCGGAGCGGATCACGGCGTTCGGCGCCCGGATCCTCAGCCAGAGCGCCGAGGCCGGGGCGCTGCCCACGCTGTACGCCGCCACCGCGCCCGGCGTGGCACCCGACTCCTTCACCGGGCCCTCGTTCGCGATGTGGCGCGGCTCGCCGGCGAGGTCCCGGCGGACCGGGTGGACGCTCGACGACGTAGCGGGGGAGCGGCTCTGGGAGGCGTCGGAGGAGCTGACGGGGGTGTCGTACGACGTCTTGAAGGCCTGATCCCCGGGGCTTGCCGGGGTCTGGCCCTCCGGACCTCTCCCGACGCCTCAGGCCGCGCGCACCTCGTACACCGCCACCGAGACCTCCGGATCGTCCAGGCAGCGCCCCGACTCCAGGTCGAACCGCTGCTTCAGCAGGGGTGAGGCGACGAACACCCGGTCCCCGTGGCTGCCGGTGAGGCCGCGGGAGAGGACGGCCGCGCCGGTGAACGGGTCGCGGTTGTCGATGGCGTACGTGCGGCCCGCGCGGTCGCGGAACACCGCCACCTGACGACCGTCGGGGAGAAGCGCGGCGACACCGCGGCCCGGGATCAGCAGGGTCAGGTCACAGATCGTGAACCAGCCGTCATCCAGCAGGAGTTGGACCTTGAGCGCGGTCGTCTCGGGGGCCAGGGTCATCGCTGGGCGCTTCCTTCCAGGGGGCGGGTGCCGATGGTCAGCAGCGGCAGGTCGGGCTTGATCTGGTCGCGCTCGGGGACGAAGCCGACGACCGGGTCGGGGGTGTCGGGGGCGTTCACGAAGGACACGAACCGGGCCAGCTTCTCGGGGTCGTTGATGGTCTCGGCCCACTCGTCGCGGTACCCCGCCACATGCGCGGCCATCAGCGACTCCAGCTCCTCGCAGATCCCCAGCGAGTCGTCCACGACCACATCGCGTACGTGGTCCAGGCCGCCGGGGATCCGCTCCAGCCAGGTGGAGGTGCGCTCCAGCCGGTCGGCGGTGCGGATGTAGAACATCAGGAACCGGTCGATGAGGCGGACGAGTTCGGCGTCGGACAGGTCCTGTGCGAGGAGGTCCGCGTGGCGCGGGGTCGCGCCGCCGTTGCCGCCGACGTAGAGGTTCCAGCCGCCCGAGGTGGCGATGATGCCGAAGTCCTTGGACTGGGCCTCGGCGCACTCGCGGGCACACCCGGAGACGGCCGACTTGAGCTTGTGCGGGGAGCGGAGCCCTCGGTAGCGCAACTCCAGGTCGATGGCCATGCGGACCGAGTCCTGGACGCCGTAACGGCACCAGGTCTGGCCCACACAGGACTTCACCGTGCGCAGCGACTTCCCGTACGCGTGCCCCGACTCGAAGCCCGCGTCCACCAACCGGGACCAGATCAGCGGCAGTTGCTCGACCCGCGCGCCGAACATGTCGATGCGCTGACCGCCGGTGATCTTGGTGTAGAGGCCGAAGTCCCGGGCCACCTCGCCGATCACGATCAGTTTCTCGGGGTTGATCTCGCCGCCGGGGATGCGCGGCACGATCGAATAGGAGCCGTTCCGCTGGAGGTTGGCGAGGAAGTGGTCGTTGGTGTCCTGGAGCGCGGCCTGTTCGCCCTCCAGGACATAGCCGTTCGCGCCGATCGTCGGGGCGAGCGAGGCGATGATGGAGCCGACGGCGGGCTTGCAGATCTCGCAGCCGTCGCCGCCCCGGGCGCCCTCGCGGCCGTAGCGGTCCAGGAGGATCTGGTGCGAGGTGACGCGGAGGGCGAGGACGATCTCGTAGAGCTGCTCGCGGGTCTGCCCGAAGCAGCCGCACAGGCCGTGGTCGACCTCGACGCCGCTCGCCTCCAGCTCGTCGTTGACGAGCTGCCCGAGGACCTTCACACAACTGCCGCAGCCCGTCCCGGCCTTGGTGCACTTCTTTACCTCGGGCACGGTGGTGCAGGAGTGCTCGGTGACCGCGCCGCGGATCGTGCCCTTGGTGACGTTGTGGCAGGAGCAGATGACGGCGGAGTCGGGGAGCGCGGAGGGGCCGAGGGCGACCGGGGCGCCCGCGCCCGCCGGGAGGACCAGTTGCTCGGGGGCGATCGGCGGGACCGACCCCGTGAAGGCGCGCAGGGTGCCGTACGCGTCGGCGTCGCCGACCAGGATCCCGCCCAGCAGTTCGCCGCCACGGCCGATGACCAGCTTCTTGTACGTCCCGGAGCGTGAGTCGGAGTAGACGACGTCCAGGCAGTCCGCGGTGGCGCCGTGCGCGTCGCCGAAGGACGCGACGTCGACGCCGAGGAGCTTGAGCTTGGTGGAGAGGTCGGCGCCCGTGAAGCTCGCGTCGTCCGCGGCGATCGTGGCGGCGGCCGTCTCCGCCATCTCGTAGCCCGGCGCGACCAGTCCGTACACCCGGCCGTCCGCCGCCAGCGCGCACTCGCCGATCGCGAACACCCGCGGGTCCGAGGTGCGGCACTGCTCGTCGACCGAGATTCCGCCGCGCTCACCGACCGTGAGGCCCGTTTCGCGGGCCAGTTGGTCGCGCGGGCGCACACCCGCCGAGAACACCACGAGATCCGTGGCGAGTTGGGAGCCGTCGGACAGCTTCATGCCGGAGACGGCGCCGTCGTCGCCGACGACGATCTCCTGTGTGCCGGTGCCCGTGTGCACGGACAGGCCCATGTTCTCGATGGTGCGCAGCAGCGCCGTGCCGCCGCCGTCGTCGACCTGCACCGGCATCAGGCGCGGCGCGAACTCCACGATGTGCGTGGTCAGTCCGAGCCCCTTGAGCGCGCCGGCGGCCTCAAGCCCCAGCAGCCCGCCGCCCACGACGGCACCCGTGGTGGCACGCGCCTTCGCGTACTCCTCGATGGCGAGCAGGTCCTCGATCGTGCGGTACACGAAGCAGCCCTCGGCGTCCTTGCCCGGGACGGGAGGGACGAAGGGGTAGGAGCCGGTGGCCAGCACGAGGGTGTCGTACGCGACCACGAGACCGGAGCGGGCCGTCACCGTCCGCGCCTCCCGGTCGACCGTCTCGGCCGGGTCGCCGAGGTGCAGCTCGATACCGTGC
Source organism: Streptomyces sp. NPDC050535 (assembly GCF_044457665.1). Classification (NCBI taxonomy): domain Bacteria; kingdom Bacillati; phylum Actinomycetota; class Actinomycetes; order Kitasatosporales; family Streptomycetaceae; genus Streptomyces; species Streptomyces sp. NPDC050535. The sequence continues at coordinate 88,915 of NZ_JBITHE010000002.1, read as the reverse complement.
TCGGCAATGAACTCACGGTCGGTGAGGGAGAGTTCGTCCGGTGTACGGCCCGAGAAGTACGAGGTGAGCTGGACCCGGTCGTAGGCCGGGCGGGGCTCCTCGCACAGCACGACCACACGGTGCGTGGCGGTCAGCCCGCGCCCGGCCAGCGCTTCGAGGAAACGCTGGCCCACCATGCCGTGGCCGACCAGCACGATGGTGTGCGCGGACGCGGACGCGGACGCCGACCCGTTGCCGTCGGTCGCGAGGGTGTGCGCGGACCCGATCCCGTCGGTCGCGTGCGCCGCCGTCATCGCGTTCGCCGCCTTCGTCGTGTCCGTGTGCATCAGGAGCCTCCGTCGTTGGTGAGCAGGTGGAGCAGCGGTGCGCCGTCCGCGGGGAGCGGTTCGGCTCCCTCCCAGGCGCGGGCGAGCGCGCCGACGGTGCCGAGTTCGCCTACGAGTACGCCGCCGACCACGCGGTCGTCGCGGACGACGACCTTGCGGTACGTACCGCGGGTCGCGTCGGCGAGCTGGACCACGTCGTCGCCGGGGCGGGCGTCGGGTTCGCCGAAGGCGGCGAGGTCGAGGAAGTCGGGTCCGGCCAGCGTGAGCCGGGTGACCGAGCGCGTGCCCGTGTACCGGACGCCCGCGTCACCGGCGATCAACTCCGCCAGTACGTCGGCCTGTTCGAGTGCGGGAGTCGCCAGCCCGTACACCGTGCCCGCGTGCTGCGCGCAGTCCCCGACGGCCCGGATGTGCGGGTCGGAGGTACGCAGTTCGTCGTCGACGAGGACGCCCTTGTGGACGGCGAGCCCGGCGTCCCGCGCGAGACCCACGCGAGGGTGCACCCCGCAGGCGAGGACGACGAGGTCGGCGTCGAGCGCGTACCCGTCGGCCATCTCGACCGAGCGCACCGCGCCGCCGACGCAGCGCACGTCACGCACCCGGCACTCGGTGTGCACCTCGACGCCCAGGTCGGTGAGATGCCGCCGGACCAGCCGGGACGCCGACGGATCGAGCTGGCGCTCCATGAGCCGCTCGCCCTGCTGGGCCAGCACCACCTGGGCGCCGCGCGCCGCCAGCGCGCGGGCGGCGGAGACACCGAGGAGACCGCCGCCGATCACCACCGCGCGGACACCCCGCCGTACCGCCTTCGACAGGCTCAGGCAGTCGTCCATGGTGCGGAACGCGTGCACGCCCTCGGGGAGTTCGTGCCGGCCCGGTTCCGCGAGGGTCGCGAACAGGCCGCGCAGGGGCGGGAGTACGGGGTTCGAACCGGTCGCGAGGACCAGCGTGTCGTAGGCGATCTCCGAGCCGTCGGCGCACTTCAGCGTGCGCGCGGCGCGGTCGATGCCGGTGACCTTCGCCCGGGTCAGCCCGTCCGGCGCGGGCAGGGCGATCACTTCGGGCGCGTACCGGCCCGCCAGTACCTCGGCGAGCAGGACCCGGTTGTACGGGCGGTGCTCCTCGTCGCCGACGAGCGTGACGGACACGCCGGGGCCCTCGGGCCCCACGGCACCGAGTTCACCCAGCCGCCGGGCGAGCCGTACGCCCGCGAGCCCGGCGCCGATCACCACCACACGCGTATTCGAGGTCATGACCGCAGCGTGCGGTGCCGGTGTTACCCGGCCGCATCCCGGCTGTTTCCCGGGGGGAACGCTGCGCTCAGCGACGGCCGAGGCCGGGTGTGAGGGTTTCGGGGCGGGGCCGACCGAACCCCCGGTCCCCGTGCGGGCACGATCGATTCCCGGCGGGCCGAACCCCAACCTCAGAAGACCCTCAAGCTTCCCGAGACCCATGGACGGCACATCCATCCCGTCCATAGGGTCGTGATCATGCCCGACATATCGCTGACCATGGTCGTCGTCCTCTGCGTCGCCTCGCTCGCGGCCGGCTGGATCGACGCGGTGGTGGGCGGTGGCGGGCTGCTCCTGCTTCCCGCGCTGCTGCTCGGACTGCCGGGCGGCACCTCGGCCGCGTACGCGCTCGGCACGAACAAGGCGGTCGCGATCGTCGGAACCACCGGCGCGGCGGTGACCTACGCGCGCAAGGCGCCGGTGGACGTGGGCACGGCCGTACGGATCGGGCTCGCGGCGCTCGCGGGTTCCACGGCGGGGGCGTTCGTCGCGGCGGGCATGAGCACCGACGTGCTGAAGCCCGTCGTCATGGTCGTCCTGCTCGGCGTCGGAGCCTTCGTCCTCTTCAAACCGGCCTTCGGCACGGCACCCTCGACGACCCCGGTCCCGCCGCGCCGCGTACTCGCCGCGATCGGACTCGCGGGCCTCGGCATCGGCTTCTACGACGGGCTGATCGGCCCCGGCACGGGCACGTTCCTCGTGCTCGCCCTCACCGCGCTCCTCCACCTCGACCTGGTGACCGCCTCCGCCACCGCCAAGATCGTCAACTGCTGCACCAACGTGGGCGCCCTCGCGACCTTCGCCTGGAAGGGCACGGTGTTCTGGCAGCTGGCCGCCCTGATGGCGGTCTTCAACCTGGTCGGCGGCATGGCCGGGGCGCACACGGCGCTCAAGAAGGGGAGCGGGTTCGTACGGGTCGTGCTGCTGACGGTGGTGTTCGCGCTGGTGGCGAATCTGGCGTACCAGGAGTGGATCGCGTGAGCCGTCCGTTGGTCCGTGTGAACCGTCCGAGCGTCCGCGTGCGGCGTCTCAGTGGCTGCCGGTGAGGTGGGCGAAGACGACCACGTTCCCCTGGTATCCCGTCGCCTTCGAGTACCCGCCGCCGCAGGTGATGACGCGCAGTTCGGGCCGGTGCGCGGCGCCGTAGACCTTCTCGTCGGGGAAGTCGTGGGCGTCGTACACCTCGATGGCGTCGACGGTGAAGACGGCCGTACCGCCGTCGCGCCGCTCCACCTCGATGCGGCTGCCCTTCTTCAGGGCGCCGAGGTCGTAGAAGACGGCGGGGCCCTCGGCGTTGTCGACGTGCCCGGCGACGATGGCGGTGCCCGTTTCCCCGGGGGTGGTGCCCGCCTCGTACCAGCCGGCGAGGTTCTTCTTCGCGGCGGGCGGGACGTCCAGGCTGCCCTGCGGGGTGAGGCCGAGGCCCATCAGCGGGGCGTTCACGTGGATCGAGGGGATGCGGACGCGGTCGGGCGGGGAGTGCGGCAGCGCCCGTGCCGCGGGTGCTCTCGCGGATCTCCCGGCCGGCTCCCCGGCGCCCGCCTGCGCGGCCGACGGCTGGGGCGGCGGGTGCGTCTCGGCGCCGCTGCGCAGCAGCCACGCGCCGGAGCAGAGGGCGAGGGCGGTGACGGAGGCTATGGCGATGTTGCTGACCCGGCTGCGCACGTGCGGCCTCCTCTCGGGTGTCCTCTCGGAGTCGGAGTGGTCCCCTTCCCCCTCCGGGCCGCGAGGGGCGTCGGGCCACGGAGGGGGAGAGGACTGCGGTACCGGCGGACGGACAGCGGAGGGTGTCCGTCAGATCCCGTCGCCTCTCGCCCGGCGATGCAGGAGCCAGGTACCGCCCGCGGCGGCGACGGCCAGCGCCGCCACTCCCGCCGCGGTCTGCACGGGGTCGGGGCCGAGTGCGCCGCCGACCCCCGTCTTCACATGTCCGCGCGGACTGACCGGTTCGCGCGTGGACGTCAGGGTCACCATCAGGTCTCCCTTGACCTGCCGGCCGCCCGGGCACTTCGCGACGATCTCGTACGTCCCCGGCTGCGCGCTCGGCGGCACCCGGAACCGTCCGATCACGTCCTCCTCGTGTGCGCTGGGCGCCAGCGTGAACGTGCCCGCGCCCACCGCGCTGGCGTCGCCCGTGCCGCCCGCGCCGCACGCGGCCGTGTTCACCGTGACGTCACCGCCGGGTACGACGGTGGACGGGTACACCTCGAGGCCGCCGGTGTCCCCGCCGTACGCGGGCGCGGCGGCGAGGCCCGCGGCGGCGACGGCGAGCGCGGTACCGGTCACCAGACGGGCTGTGCGTCGCATGGTTGCTTGCTCCTCCGAGGGGGCGCGGCCGGCGACACCCCCAAGTGCCGCTGCGTCGGTCGTGCCCCTGCCCTTACGAGGTAAGTGGCACATGGCCGCGCCCGCTTCCTGATGGAACGTCAGAAATGATGTGAACGGGTGTCGGACGGAGGACCCGGACGGGTGGGTTCGCCGGCATTCCGGCAGGTCACCGGGGTGCGACGGGGCGTCCCGGAAAAGAACCCGAAGGGCGGCGGGGCGGGGGTGTGAACGGGTGACCGGGGGCGGGGTGGGGGGGGAGTGTCCAAGGAGGGAGCGCCGAGGGGGCGCGGGCGCTGTCCCTGTCCCTGTCCCGTTTCGCTTCGCGAGCCGGGCTTGACCTCGACAAAGGTTGAGGTATGAGGCTGGCTGTCATGAAGACATCAACAGCTGATTCCCCTGCCCCCGCGCCGGCCCCCGATGTGCCCGCGTCCGCCCGCGACGCCTCGGCGCCCGCCCCCGATCCGGAAGCCGTCTCCCTCGCGGAGTCCGAGACCCCCGTACGGGTCGCCGTCGTCCTGGGCAGCAACCGCGAGGGCCGCTTCGGTCCCGTCGTGGCCGACTGGCTGCTCGGCCGGATCCGCGAGCGCGAGGACTTCCTGCCCGAGGTCGTCGACGTCGCCTCGGTCCTTCTCCCGACGACGATGTCGAGGACCCCCGGGGCGGCGGCCGAACTGGCCAAGGTCACCCCCGCCCTGGCCGCCGCCGACGCGTTCGTCGTCCTCACGCCCGAGTACAACCACTCCTTCCCCGCGGGCCTGAAGAATTTGATCGACTGGCACTACACCGAGTGGCGCGCCAAGCCCGTCGCCCTCGTCTCCTACGGCGGCCTCGCCGGTGGCCTCCGTGCCGCCGAACACCTCCGCCAGGTCTTCGCCGAACTCCACGCCGTGACGGTGCGCGACACGGTGTCGTTCCACGGCGCGGGTGCGGCGTTCGACGAGGAGGGGCACCCCCGGGACTCCGCGGGCCCGGCGGCGGCTGCCGAGGTGATGCTCAGTCAGCTCGCCTGGTGGGCAAGGGCGTTGCGGGAGGCGAGGAGTAAGCGCCCTTATGTGGGGTGAGCGTGGGGCGGGCGCCCTGGCCGACCGGTTCGGCTCGGGTGCCCGCCCGCATGTGTGTAACGGCCAACTGGCAGTATGCGGCGGCAGCGGCAGGTGAGCCGAGAGGGCCCGTGGCCCGCTTACTGGCAGGGGGGAACAACCATGACGACGCACGTCGCGGAAGCTCAGCGGGATCCGCGGTCCGGTGCCGGCCCGGCGCGTGAGCGCGGGCTCGGGCGCGGTCCCGTGGTGCGGGCCCTGCTGTTCGCGGCTACAGCGCTCGTCGCCGGGGCGACGGGCGTGGCCTGCACCCTGCTCTACCAGAGGTTCACCGCTCCGGACACGTCCGCCGTCGACGCCCAGGCCGCAGAGCTGGCCCAGGACCTCCGCGAGGACCTGACCGCCGGTTTCTACTCGGGGGGAAAGACCTACGGTGGCCAGTTCACCGAGGGCACGATCGTCGCCCAGGTCCAGGAACACGGCGGGGCGCTGCTCAGCGCCGGTACGGCGAAGGGCGGGTCGCCCGGCGCGAGCGTGCACACCGCGCAGGTGGTGCTGGGACTGGTGCCGCCCGGCGCGGAGACCGTCGACCCGGCCGCCTATCCCGTCCGCTGCTACCGCTACACGTTCGGCCTCGGCGCGTACAGCGTGAAGAGGTCCGCGATGACCTGCCCGGCCTCGCGGACCGACGGCAGGCCCGGCAGCCTCGCCGCAGAACTGGGCGTGCTGCTCGCACAGCGGTCCACCGGCGCGCACGCGTACCGGGCCATGGCGGCCGACGGATACCCGCACACCCCGCAGGGAGCCACGGACTTTCTGCGGGACCGAGGGCTGGTGGCCGTCGCGGACACCGTGACCAAGCTGTCCGGCCAGGCCGTCGGCGCCGACGTGTACGTCCTCGCCCTGCGCGTCAACGGTGCCTGCCACTACCTGCGGATGGACTCCTCGTCCACCGCGTCCCGCCTGATACCGCTGTGGGCCGCTCCGGCGGACGAACAGCGGGCCTGCGATGTTCGGCAGGCGGTAACAGCCGCCGCCCTGTACGGCATTGACCCGGCGAAGGCGGGGTGACCGCCAACGCCCGGAAGGCACAGGCCCGTTGCCCGAGAGGGGCGAGGCGCCGGCACGTCGATAGGATGGCCCGTCCATGGACACGCGCGCAGGTTACGACCACATGATCGCCGTCCCACCGGGGCAGGTCCGGCTCTCCGACCGCCGCACCCAGCGCACCTGGTCGGTCGAACTCGCGCCCTACCGGCTCGCGGCGTTCCCCGTGACGCGAGAGTTGTACGCGGAGATCACCGGCCGGCTGACAGCCGGGGCCCCGGAGGACCGCTTCCCCGAAGACGGCCTCCCCGTCGAGAGCGTCTCCTGGTGGGACGCCGTCCGGTTCTGCAACGCCCTGTCCCGGCGCGACGGCCTCGCACCCGCCTACGAACTCCCCTCCGAGGGCGAGGACGGGCGGGACGGGAAGGGCGGGGAGAACACCGAGAGCATCGCCAAGGACATCGCCGACATCGCGTGGAACGAGTCCGCCGACGGCTACCGACTGCCGACCGAGGCCGAGTGGGAGCACGCCTGCCGCGCCGGCACGACCGGCCCCCGCTACGGACCGCTCGACGAGATCGCCTGGTACCGCGACAACTCCCACGACCGACTCCACGCCGTGGGCGGCAAACGCCCCAACCCCTGGGGCCTGCACGACATGCTCGGCAACGTCTGGGAGTGGTGCTGGGACATCTACGACCCCGAGGTCTACGGCACCTACCGCGTCCTGCGCGGCGGCGGTTGGTTCGACGAGCACTGGAGCTGCCGCTCCTCCGTACGACGCCGCAGCCACCCGACCTTCCAGGTCGACGACGTGGGGTTCCGCGTGGCACGTTCGCCCGGGAACTGACCGACCCGGCTCAGGCCGGTGATTCCGGAGCGGGGGCACCGGGTGCGAGCGACTCCACCCGCACCGCGCACGTCTTGAACTCCGGCATCCGTGAGGTCGGGTCGAGGGCCGGGTTGGTCAGGTTGTTGGCGCGGCCCTCGCCCGGCCAGTGGAAGGGCATGAAGACGGTGTCGGGCCGGATGGCGCGGGTGATCCGGGCCGGTGCGACGGCGCGTCCGCGCCGGGAGACCACGGCGACGGGATCGCCCTCGCCCGCCCCCACCCGCGCGGCCAGCCGCGGGTGCATCTCCACGAACGGTCCGGGCGCCGCGGCGTTCAGCTCGTCGACGCGACGCGTCTGGGCACCCGACTGGTACTGGGCGACCACCCGCCCGGTGGTCAGCAGCACCGGGTACTCCTCGTCCGGCTCCTCGGCCGCCGGCCGATGGGACACCGACACGAACCGCGCCCGCCCGTCCTCGGTGGCGAACCGGTCGAGAAAGAGCCGCGGAGTGCCGGGGTGCACCCCGGCCCGGCTCTCCTCGCCACCGGCGAGACCCGCCGCCGGGTGCGCGGGTTCGTCCGCTGCCGGGTCCACTGGACCGTGCGCCGCCGGTTCGCCCGCGGCGCCCACCGCCTCACCCCCCGGGCAGGGCCAGAACACCCCCGACTCCTCCGCCAGTCGCCGGTAGGTGATCCCGGAGTAGTCCGCAGGGCCGCCCGCGCTGGCCCTGCGCAACTCCTCGAAGACCTCCTCCGGATCCTTGGGGAAGCCCTTCTCCACGCCCAGCCGGGCGGCCAGTTCGTGCAGGACGTCCAGGTCGCTGCGTACGTTGTCGGGAGGAGTGATGGCCCGGCGGCGCAGCAGGACGCGGCCCTCCAGGCTGGTCGTGGTGCCCGTCTCCTCGGCCCACTGGGTGACCGGGAGGACGACGTCGGCGAGGGCGGCCGTCTCGGAGAGGACGACGTCGGCGACGGCGAGGAAGTCCAGTGACTTCAGGCGCTGTTCGATGTGGGCGGCCCGGGGCGCGGACACCACCGGGTTCGAGCCCATCAGCAGCAGCGAGCGGATGTCCGTACCCATCGCGTCGAGGAGTTCGTACGCGCTGCGCCCGGGCCCCGGCAGCGAGTCCGGGTCGACGCCCCACACCTCGGCCACATGGCGGCGCGCCGCGGGATCGGTCAGCTTGCGGTACCCGGGCAACTGGTCGGCCTTCTGGCCGTGTTCGCGCCCGCCCTGGCCGTTGCCCTGCCCGGTGAGGCAGCCGTACCCGGACAGTGGACGCCCCGAACGCCCGGTCGCCAGACAGAGGTTGATCCACGCGCCCACGGTGTCGGTGCCCTTGGACTGCTGCTCCGGCCCGCGCGCGGTCAGCACCATGGCGGCCTCCGGCGCGCAGAACAGCCGTACGGCTGCCCGGAGTTCGGGCACGGACACCCCCGTGATCCGTTCGACGTACTCCGGCCAGTGCGCCATCGCCGCCGCCCGTGCCTCCTCCCAGCCGCTCGTACGTTCCTGGAGGTACGCCTCGTCCGTGCGCCCCTCCGCCACGATCAGGTGGAGCATCCCCAGCGCGAGCGCCAGGTCGGTACCGGGGCGCGGGGCCAGGTGCAGATCCGCCTGCTCGGCCGTGCGGGTGCGGCGCGGGTCGATGACGATGAGCGTGCCGCCGTTCTCCCTCAGCTCGGTGAGGTAGCGCAGCGCGGGCGGCATCGTCTCGGCGAGGTTGGAGCCGACGAGGATCACACAGCCGGTCTTCGGGATGTCCTCCAGGGGGAAGGGCAGCCCCCGGTCGAGTCCGAAGGCCTTGATGCCGGCCGCCGCCGCGGACGACATGCAGAAACGCCCGTTGTAGTCGATCTGCGAGGTGCGCAGGACGACCCGGGCGAACTTCCCGAGCGCGTACGCCTTCTCGTTCGTGAGCCCGCCCCCGCCGAACACCCCGCACGCGTCCGGGCCGTGTTCCGTCCTCGTGCGGGACAGCCCCTCGGCGATCCGGTCGAGCGCCTCGTCCCAGCTCGCGGGTTCGAGGGTGCCCGCCCGCCGGACCAGCGGCGAGGTCAGCCGCACCCGGGACGACAGCAGCGCGGGCGCGGTGCGGCCCTTGCCGCACAGCGCGCCCCGGTTCACCGGGAAGTCCGCGCGCTCCGTCACCTCGACGCCTCCGTCGGGCGTGGGCGTCAGGTTCATCCCGCACTGCAGGGCGCAGTACGGGCAGTGGGTGGGCGTCACGGTGGTCTGCATACCGGTCAGCGTGCGTCGGGAGTGTTACGGAGCGAGGCGACAGGCGTTACACCGCCGGGCCGAACACCTCCCGTCGGTGCGGCAGCCACCGTGAGGCCGACCGCGAACACCCTCCGCCCCCGCCGTCTGCCGGGTCCCCGTGCCCGCCGGGTCCCCGCGTCCGCGACTCGCAGGTCCCCCCGCCCTGCCTGCGAGCGTCCCCCGCGCCCGCCGCCTGTCTGTTCCCGCGTCTGCCCGCTCCCCGCACCGGCGACTTGCGCGTCTCCCGCGCCCGCTGCCCGTCGGCTCCCCGTGCCCGCGACCTGCGTATCCCCGCACCCGCCGCCAGGCGGTCCCCCGCTCGCCGGTCCCCGTCCCCCTACCCCTCCGTCCCCAACGCCCGCGCGATCCCCGGTTCCTTGGGTCCCAGGAACCGGGGATCGGGCTTGAACGCCGCGTCCAGTGCCGCCTTCCCCGCCGCGAGGATCTCCCGGGCGCCCCCGTAGTACCAGGTCACGTCGTGTTCGGCGGCGACGCCCACGCCGTACGACTCGACGCCTGCCGCCTCGCACAGGGCGACGGCGCGGCGGATGTGGAAGCCCTGGCTGATCAGCACGGCCCGGTCGACCCCGAAGATCTTCTTGGCGCGCACGCAGGAGTCCCAGGTGTCGAAGCCCGCGTAGTCGCTGACGATGTGACCGTCGGGCACGCCGTGTTCGGTCAGGTACGTGCGCATCGCGTCCGGTTCGTCGTAGTCCTCGCGGCTGTTGTCGCCGGTGACGAGGACGACCTTCACGCGGCCCGCCCGGTACAGCTCGGCCGCCGCGTCGAGGCGGTTGGCGAGGTAGGGGGACGGTTCGCCCTCCCACAGACCGGCGCCGAAGACGACGGCCACCTCGGTACGCGGGGCGTCCGCCGCCGTCCGCAGCCGGTCGCCCGTCACGACGTACATCCAGGTCGCCGGAAGCAGCGCGAGCACACACAGGAGCACGACGCCCTGCACGGCCCGCCGTTGCCCGGCACGCGTGCGCGGCAGACGCAAGCGAGGCAGCCGCAGACGCGGCAGACGCGGCTTCGGCAGCTTCAGGTGACGCATCGGGCGGTCCCTCCCCAGGTGGCCTCGACCTGGAGGACGCGTCGAACAGTGATCCGGTTCACGTCCGCGGCGTGACCAGCTTCACTCGGCGCCACGCGGACGCAGGTCACAGCGGCTCACACCCGCCCGCACCCCGCGGTGAACCCCCGGAAAAGACCCGTCATACCCGCGCAACGGCGAGGCAACCTCGTACCGTCAGGATCGGCCCATGAAGGCGTCGAACCCAGCACGCGACGAGTCCTCGTCCAGCCCCGGTGGCCCACGGCCACTCGACGGCGCCCACCTCGACAGTACGGCGCAACTCATGAACGCGATCACCAGCAGGCTCGGCGGTCAGCTCAGCCTCGTCGCGCCGAACGGCGCGCGCCGCCCCGCACCGCCCGCCCTCGTCCTCGTGGCGCACGGCAGCCGCGACCCACGCGCGCTGAGCACCGTACGCACCCTGATCGAACGGATCCGGGAGCTGCGCCCTCACCTGCCCGTGCGCCTCGGGCACATCGAGCTGAACGAGCCGCTGCTGCCCGACACACTCGCCGCGCTGCACGCCGAGGGGACCGGCGAGGCGGTCCTCGTGCCGCTGCTGCTCAGCCGCGGCCACCACGTCGGGCGCGACATCCCCGAGGCCGCGGCGGCCGCCCCCGCCCCGCTCCGCCTGCGCGTCGCCGGCCCGCTCGGCCCGCACCCGCTGCTCGTGGAGACCCTGTACGCGCGGCTCGTCGAGGCCGGCTGGCGGACCCACCTGAGTGACCCGGACCGCCGGGCGAGCGGCGTCGTCCTCGCCGCCGCCGGGTCCCGCGCCCCCGACGCCGCCGTCGACACCCGCCGCACCGCCCGCCTCCTCGCCGAGCGCCTGGGCGTTCCGGTCCTCGCGGCGTACGCCTCCGCCGCCACGCCCACCGTCCCCGCCGCCGTGCGCGCGATGGCCGCCCGGGGCCGCCACCGGATCGCCGTCGCCTCCTACTTCACCGCCCCCGGCCGCTTCGCCACCGAGTGCGCCGCGGCCGCTCCCTGGATCACCGCCGAGCCACTCGGCGACCACCCGGCGATGGCCCGCCTCGTCCTGCACCGCTACGACCAGGCCCGCGCGCTCCCCGAGCCCGTCGCGGAGCGCGCGCTGGCCACCGCCTGAAAGCGATCTCCCCTCGGGCAGCGGTGCCTCGTTTGTCACCGGCTGCGTTTACTGTCGGGGCATGGAAGGCACCGCACCGCAGGCATACGAGGACCACGCCACGCCCGAGGGACAGGACGGGTACGACGAGGACGGGTACGACGAGACAGCCGTCGAGCGCTGGGCCCTCGAGCCCGACAAACGCCCGGGCCGCACCGCCTTCCAGCGCGACCGCGCACGCGTACTGCACTCCGCCTCGCTGCGCCGCCTCGCGGGCAAGACCCAGGTCGTCACGCCCGGCACCAGCAGCCAGATCTGGGATGCCAGCCCCCGCACCCGCCTGACCCACTCCCTGGAATGTGCCCAGGTGGGCCGCGAGCTCGGCGCCGCCCTCGGCTGCGACCCCGACCTCGTCGAGGCGGCCTGCCTCTCCCACGACCTGGGCCACCCGCCCTTCGGGCACAACGGCGAGCAGGCGCTCAACGAATTCGCCGCCGACTGCGGAGGCTTCGAGGGCAACGCGCAGTCGCTGCGCCTGCTCACCCGCATCGAGCCCAAGCACTTCGTCCGCTCCAGCACGACCGGCGAACTCGTCAGCGTCGGCCTCAACCTCACCCGCGCCGCCCTCGACGCCGCCACCAAGTACCCCTGGCCGCGCGCCGGTCACCCCACCGACCCCACCTCGCGGAAGTTCGGCGTCTACGAGGACGACCGGCCCGTCTTCGACTGGATCCGCAAGGGCGCCCCCGGCACCCGTACCTGCTTCGAGGCCCAGGTCATGGACTGGTCGGACGACGTGGCGTACTCGGTGCACGACGTCGAGGACGGCCTGCACGCGGGCCACATCGACCCCAACTGCCTGCACGCCGAGCCGGAACGGCGGGAGATCTTCGCCGTGGCCATAGGGCGTTACGTGCCCGCCGACACCGACCCCCAGGAGCTCTCCGAAGCCCTCGACCGGCTCCTCGACCAGGACTGGTGGCCGCACGGGTACGACGGATCGGCCGTCGCGCAGGCCCGGTTGAAGGACGCCACCAGCCAGCTCATCGGGCGTTTCTGCCTGGCGGCGGAGAGCGCCACGCGCGCGGCGTACGGCACCGGCCGGCTCACTCGGTACGCGGCGGAGCTGGTCGTCCCGCGCGCCGCACGGCACGAGTGCGCCGTCCTCAAGGCGGTCGCCGACCGGTACGTCATGCAGCGCGCCGAGCAGGAGCGGCTCCGCGCCGACCAGCGGATCGTCGTCGCCGAGCTGGCGCAGGCGCTCACCGTCCGCGCCCCGGACGGCCTGGACCCGCAGTTCCGCGCCCTGTTCGACGAGGCCCCGGACGACAGGGCACGCAAGCGCGTGATCGTCGACCACATCGCCTCACTCACCGACGCCTCGGCGCGTTCCCTGCACCTCAGGCTCACCACGCGGCCCCCGGGTGTCCCCGGAGGGTGACCCTGCGTGGCCTGATCGGGCCTCACCCTCTTCCCGCACCACGCCGCGTGCGGGACTCTCGCATATGGCGACACCCTTACGAGGAGGCATCAAGTGGTCGACGCGGATCAGACATTCGTCATCGTCGGAGGAGGACTGGCCGGAGCGAAGGCGGCCGAGACGCTCCGAGCGGAGGGGTTCACCGGGCGGGTGATACTGATCTCTGACGAGCGCGACCACCCCTACGAACGGCCGCCGCTCTCCAAGGGCTACCTCCTCGGCAAGGAGGAACGCGACAGCGTCTTCGTGCACGAACCCGCCTGGTACGCGCGCAACGACATCGAGCTGCACCTCGGCCAGACCGTCGACGCCATCGACCGCACCGCCAAGACGGTCCGCTTCGGCGACGACGGCACCCTCGTGCACTACGACAAACTCCTCATCGCGACCGGCTCCGAACCCCGCCGCCTGGACGTCCCGGGCACGGACCTGACCGGCGTCCACCACCTGCGCCGGCTGGCCCACGCCGAGCGGCTCAAGGGCGTCCTCGCCGCCCTGGGCCGCGACAACGGCCACATCGTGATCGCGGGCGCCGGCTGGATCGGCCTGGAGGTCGCGGCGGCGGCGCGCGAGTACGGCGCCGAGGTGACCGTCGTGGAACCCGAGGCGACCCCACTGCACTCGGTCCTCGGCCCCGAGCTCGGCCAGCTCTTCACCGAGCTGCACCGCGAGCACGGCGTCCGCTTCCACTTCGGCGCCCGCCTCACCGAGATCGTCGGCCAGGACGGCCTGGTCCTCGCCGCCCGCACCGACGACGGCGAGGAACACCCCGCGCACGACGTCCTCGCCGCGATCGGCGCCGCCCCGCGCACCGGCCTCGCCGAGGCCGCGGGCCTGGAGATCGCCGACCGGGCGCACGGCGGCGGCATCGCGGTCGACGAACGGCTGCGCACCTCCGACCCCGACATCCACGCGGCCGGTGACGTCGCCTCCTTCCACCACACGCTCTTCGACACCCGGCTGCGCGTCGAGCACTGGGCCAACGCCCTCAACGGCGGCCCGGCGGCGGCCCACGCGATGCTGGGCCGCGAGCTGACGTACGACCGGGTGCCCTATTTCTTCTCCGACCAGTACGACATCGGGCTCGAGTACTCGGGCTGGGCGCCCCCGGGGACGTACGACCAAGTGGTGATCCGTGGAGACGCGGGCAAGCGGCAGTTCATCGCCTTCTGGGTGAAGGAGGGACGGGTGCTGGCCGGGATGAACGTGAATGTGTGGGACGTCACGGAGCCCATCCAGCAGCTCATCCGATCCCGGGCCCGGGTGGACACCGAGGCGCTCGGCGACCCGCGCGTTCCGCTGGACAGTCTGGTCCCGTGACCTCCGGCGGCGCTCGACTGTCACACCCTCACCGTAGAATCCATCCGTGGCCGGAAGGATCAACGACGAGGACGTGAAGGCGGTTCGGGACGCGGTCCCGATCGACGCCGTGGTGTCCGAATACCTCCAGCTGCGCAACGCGGGCGGCGGAAACCTGAAAGGCCTCTGCCCCTTCCACGACGAGAAGTCACCGTCCTTCCAGGTCAGCCCCAGCAAGGGGCTCTTCCACTGCTTCGGCTGCCAGGAAGGCGGCGACACCATCACGTTCGTGATGAAGGTCGACCACCTCACGTTCTCCGAGTCGGTCGAGCGCCTCGCCGCCCAGGCGGGCATCACCCTCCGCTACGAGGAGGGCGGCTACAACCCCGCCCACCAGCGCGGCGAGCGCATCCGTCTGGTCGAGGCCCACAAGGCCGCCGCGCAGTTCTACATCGAGCAGCTCGACACCAGCTCCGAGGCCGACACGGGCCGCAAGTTCCTCGCCGAGCGCGGCTTCGACCAGGCCGCCGCCGCCCACTTCGGCGTCGGCTACAGCCCCCAGGGCTGGGACCACCTCACCCGCTACCTCCGCGGCAAGGGCTTCACCGACAAGGAGCTCCTCCTCTCCGGCCTCGCCCAGGAGGGCCGCCGCGGCCCCATCGACCGCTTCCGCGGCCGCCTGATGTGGCCCATCCGGGACATCGGCGGCGAGGTCGTCGGCTTCGGCGCGAGAAAGCTCTACGAGTCGGACAACGGCCCGAAGTACCTGAACACGCCCGACACGGCGATCTACCGGAAATCCCAGGTCCTGTACGGCATCGACCTCGCCAAGAAGGACATCGCGAAGGCCAGCCGCGCGGTGGTCGTCGAGGGCTACACGGACGTCATGGCCTGCCACCTGGCCGGTGTCACCACCGCCATCGCGACCTGCGGCACGGCGTTCGGCACCGACCACATCAAGATCCTCCGCCGGCTGCTCATGGACAACGGCTCGGCCCGCGTGATCTTCACCTTCGACGGCGACGCGGCCGGCCAGAAGGCCGCCCTGCGCGCCTTCGAGGACGACCAGAAGTTCGCCGCCGAGACGTACATCGCGATCGCCCCGGACGGCATGGACCCGTGCGAGCTGCGCCTCGCCAAGGGTGACGCGGCCGTCGCCGACCTCGCCGAACCCCGTACCCCGCTCTTCGAGTTCGCGCTGCGCCAGATCGTCCTGCGCTACGACCTGGAGACCCCGGCGGGGCGCGCCGCCGCCCTCGACGAGGCGGCGCCCATCGTCGCCCGTATCAAGAACAGCGGCGCCCAGCACGAGGTCGCCGTACAGCTCGCGGGCATGCTCGGCATCCTCGACACCCAGTTCGTCGTCAAGCGGGTGGCCCAGCTCGCCCGTTGGTCCCGCGACCGCGGCGGCAAGGGCCCCGCGCCGGCCCAGCAGCGCCCCCAGCAGACGTACACGGCCACCCAGGGACCCACCGGCGGCCCCGCCCTGAACCTCCGCAACCCGGTCTTCGCCACCGAGCGCGAGCTGCTCAAACTCGCCCTCCAGCGGCCCGAGCTGGTCTCTCCGGCGTTCGACGCCTACGGGATCGACGAGTTCACCGCCCCGCCCTACGCCGCCGTACGCCAGGTGATCATGGAAGCGGGCGGCGCGGAGCACGGCGTCCAGGACCCCCAGGAGTATCTGGTGCGGGTCCGTGAGGCCGCCCCCGACGACGCGGCCCGCGCCATGGTCACCGAGCTGGCCGTCGAGGCGATCATGCGCAGGACGGTCGACGAGACCTACGCGGGCGACCAGCTCGTGATGGTCCGCCGGCGCGCCGTCGACCGCCGTATCCGCGATGTCCAGGGCAGCCTGGCGCGGCAGAGCGCCCACGGAGACCCGGCCCAGCTGGCCGCCGTACAGAACGAGTTGTGGGTGCTCCAGCAGTACGAGCAGGCGCTGCGGGAGCGGGGCGCGGAGGCGCTCTGACGCCTCGGCGCCGCGCGGTCGGAGTTCCGCGCCGGGCTCCCACCCTGTTTCGAAGCCCTCAAAACGCGCACTCGTGCAGGAAAGTAACCGCGCGGTCACGGACCGGACGCAAAAAGTCACCGCACGCCCCTCGTGGCGGTGATGTGTCGTACTCCACACTGGGTTGCGGTGCCTGAGTCCTCGGAGCGCGGCCGACCCGAACGCGACGGGTCCCCGATCCCCGCGGTTCCGCTAAACGACTACGGGATGGACAGCGGCAAGGCCGTCGACCCCATCCCCGACGTACCGCTGCCGCATGCCTCAGCAGCGACATTCCTGGAGGTCGCCCCCGTGCAGACCCAGACCCAGACCCTCACACAGACCGACAACACCAGCGACACGGACGCGGACGCCGAGACCGGCGTCATCGCGGCGGTACCCCCGCAGAGCCGTGCCGCGCACCACCCCGAAGCGGAGCCGGAGAGCCCGCCCGAGCTGGACGAGCCGCCCACGGGCGCCGTCGGTAGCCCCGAGGTGGAGGCCGAGTCAGAGGCCCCCGAGCCCGTCGTACCGCGCCGGGGCCGCGCCGCCGACACCGGTGGCCCCTCCTCGGACCTGTTCCGCCAGTACCTGCGCGAGATCGGCCGGATCCCGCTGCTCACCGCGGCCGATGAGGTCGACCTCGCCCGCCGTGTCGAGGCCGGCCTCTTCGCCGAGGAGAAGCTCCGGCTCGCGTCCGATCTGGACAGTCAGCTCGCCCTCGACCTGGACAAGCTGGTCGTCATGGGCCGGATGGCCAAGCGCCGCCTCATCGAGGCGAACCTGCGGCTCGTCGTCTCCGTGGCCAAGCGGTACGTGGGCCGCGGACTGACCATGCTCGACCTGGTCCAGGAGGGAAACCTCGGTCTGATCAGGGCAGTTGAGAAGTTCGACTACGCCCGCGGGTACAAGTTCTCGACGTACGCCACCTGGTGGATCCGCCAGGCCATGTCCCGGGCCCTCGCCGACCAGGCCCGGACCATCCGGGTCCCGGTGCACGTCGTCGAGTTGATCAACCGGGTGGTCCGGGTGCAGCGGCGCATGCTCCAGGAGCGGGGCTACGAGCCGACGCCCGAGGAGGTCGCCGCCCACCTCGACCTGCCGAGCGAGCGGGTCAGCGAAGTCCTGCGACTGGCGCAGGAACCGGTGTCCCTGCACGCCCCCGTGGGCGAGGAGGACGACGTGGCGCTCGGCGACCTCATCGAGGACGGCGACGCGGCGTCCCCCGTGGAGTCCGCCGCGTTCCTGCTGCTCCGGGAGCATCTGGAGGCGGTGCTGTCCACGCTCGGGGAGCGGGAGCGGAAGGTCGTCCAGCTCCGCTACGGGCTGGCCGACGGGCGCCCCCGCACCCTGGAGGAGATAGGCCGGATCTTCGGCGTCACGCGCGAGCGCATCCGCCAGATCGAGTCCAAGACCCTCAACAAGCTGCGGGACCATGCCTTCGCGGACCAGCTGCGGGGTTACCTGGACTGAGGGTTTCCTCGCCCCCTCCGCCCCTTCCCGTCCCGTTCCTGGGGGCTGCGCCCCCAGACCCCCTGTCGCAGGATTCAGCCCCTCCGGCGTTTGAGGAGCGGGGGTTCGGGGGCGGAGCCCTCGAGTGACGGGAATGGGAAGGGGCGGAGGGGGCGGAAAAGGTCAGTCCACCTCGGCGACCGCCTCCGCGAACTGGGCCTGGTAGAGGCGCGCGTACGCCCCGTCCGCGGAGAGCAGCTCCGCGTGGGCGCCCTGCTCGACGATGGCCCCGTTCTCCATGACCAGAATCGTGTCCGCGTCCCGGATCGTCGACAGCCGGTGCGCGATCACGAACGACGTACGCCCGTGCGCGAGCTTCGCCATCGCCTTCTGGATCAGGACCTCCGTGCGGGTGTCCACCGAACTGGTCGCCTCGTCCAGGACGAGTATCACCGGATCCGACAGGAACGCCCGGGCGATGGTGATGAGCTGCTTCTCACCCGCGCTCACCCCCGTCCCCTCGTCGTCGATGACGGTGTCGTACCCGTCGGGCAGCGTACGGATGAACCGGTCGGCGTGCGCGGCCCGCGCGGCCTCCTCGATCTCGCCCCGGGTAATGTCCCGCGAGGCCCCGTACGCGATGTTCTCCGCGATCGTCCCCCCGAACAGCCAGGTGTCCTGGAGCACCATCCCGATCCCGGCCCGGAGTTCGTCCCGGGACATGGCGGTGATGTCGACCCCGTCGAGAGTGATCCGCCCCCCGGTGACGTCGTAGAACCGCATGAGCAGGTTGACCAGCGTGGTCTTGCCGGCGCCCGTCGGTCCCACGATCGCGACCGTGTGCCCGGGTTCCACCTTCAGCGACAGGTTCTCGATGAGTGGCTTCTCGGGGTCGTACCGGAAGGACACGTTCTCCAGCGCCACCAGCCCGCGCAGCTCGTCGGGACGGAGCGACGGGACCGGATCGGCCTCCTGCTCCTCCGCGTCGAGCAGCTCGAAGATCCGCTCGGCGGAGGCGACGCCGGACTGCACCAGGTTGGCCATCGAGGCGACCTGCGTCAGCGGCATCGAGAACTGCCGCGAGTACTGGATGAAGGCCTGCACGTCACCGATGGACAGCGACCCCGAGGCGACCCGCAGACCGCCCACCACGGCGACCAGCACATAGTTCAGGTTCGACACGAACATCATCAGCGGCTGCATGATCCCGCTGTTGAACTGCGCCTTGAACCCGGCCTCGTACAGCTTCTCGTTCTGCTCGGCGAACTGCGCCGCCGACTCCTCCTGGCGCCCGAACACCTTCACCAGGTTGTGCCCGGTGTACATCTCCTCGACGTGCGCGTTGAGCTTGCCGGTGGTCCGCCACTGCTGCACGAAGTGCGGCTGGGAACGCTTGCCGACCCGGGTGGCGATGAAGAAGGACAGCGGCACGGTGACCAGCGCCACCAGCGCCAGCAGCGGCGAGACCCAGAACATCATCGCCAGCACACCCACGATGGTCAGCATCGAGTTGATGAGCTGCCCCATCGACTGCTGGAGCGTCTGCCCGATGTTGTCGAGGTCGTTGGTCGCCCGGCTGAGCACCTCACCGCGCTGCCGCTTGTCGAAGTACGACAGCGGAAGCCGCGACAGTTTCGCCTGGAGGTCCTCGCGCATCCGGAACACGGTCATGTTGACCGACCGGTTGACCAGCCGGGTGGCCACCGCCATCAGCAGGCCGGCCAGTACGAACACCACGAGCGCGAGCAGCAGCACCTCGCCGACCGCGTTGAAGTCGATGCCCTCGCCCGGCGTGAAGTCCGTCCCGGAGAGCATGTCGGCCATGCCGCCGTCGCCGCGCTCCCGCATGGACGCGAGGACCTCGGCCTTCGTCTGTCCGGCCGGCATCTCCCGCCCGATGATGCCGGAGAAGACCAGGTCGGTGGCCCGGCCCAGGATCTTCGGGCCCACCACCGTGAAGCCCACGCTCAGCACCACGGCGACGAGCATCACGTACATCGTGGTGCGCTCGGGCTTGAACTGCGCCAGGAGCCGTTTGCCGGACCCCTTGAAATCCATCGAGCGCTGATCGGGACCGCCCCCGGCCATCATCCGCCCCATAGGCCCGGCCATCAGGCAGCCTCCGCTTCCGTGAGCTGGGAGAGCACGATCTCCCGGTAGGTCTCGTTGCCCGCCATGAGTTCGTGGTGCTGTCCGGTGCCGACGACCCGGCCCTCGTCCAGGACCACGATCCGGTCGGCGTCCCGGATGGTCGACACCCGCTGGGCGACGATCACCACGGTCGCCTCGGAGGTCTCCGCGGCGAGCGCCGCGCGCAGCATGGCGTCGGTCTTGTAGTCGAGCGCCGAGAACGAGTCGTCGAAGAGGTAGATCTCCGGCCGCTGGACGAGGGTGCGGGCGATCGCGAGGCGCTGGCGCTGGCCGCCCGACACGTTCGTGCCGCCCTGCGCGATGGGGGAGTCGAGCCCGTTCTCCAGCTCCTCCACAAAGCCCTTGGCCTGCGCCACCTCCAGCGCGTGCCACAGCTCCTCGTCGGTGGCGTCCGGATTGCCGTAGCGCAGGTTCGTCGCCACCGTGCCCGCGAAGAGGTACGGCTTCTGCGGGACCAGGCCGACCGTCTTGGCCAGCAGCCTCGGCTCGATGGTCGCCACGTCCACGCCGTCCACGAGCACCTCGCCGTCGGTGGCGTCGAACAGCCGGGGCACGAGCCCGAGGAGCGTCGACTTGCCGCTGCCCGTCGACCCGATCACGGCGGTCGTCTCGCCGGGCCGCGCCACCAGGTCGACGGCCCTCAGCACCGGCTCCTCGGCGCCCGGGTACCGGAACCCGCCGCCCCGGATCTCCAGGTGGCCGTGGCGCCGCAGCTCCAGGACGGGCGCGGTCGGCGGCACCACACTGCTGGCGGTGTCCAGCACCTCCTCGATGCGCTCGGCGCAGACCTCCGCGCGCGGCACCATCATGAACATGAAGGTGGCCATCATCACGGACATCACGATCTGCATGAGGTAGGCGAGGAACGCGGTCAGGTCGCCGATCTGCATGCCCCCGCTGTCGATGCGGTGGGCGCCGAACCACACCACGGCGATCGACGACAGGTTCACGACGGTCATGACGATCGGGAACATCAGCGCGAGCAGCCGTCCGGTGCCCAGCGACACCTCGGTCAGGTCGGTGTTCGCCTTCCGGAAGCGCTCCTTCTCGTAGTCGTCCCGTACGAAGGCGCGGATCACGCGGTTGCCGGTGATCTGCTCGCGCAGCACGCGGTTCACGGTGTCCAGGCGGACCTGCATGGTGCGGAACAGCGGCCGCAGCCGCCGGATGATCAGTGTCACGGCGAGACCGAGGACCGGCACCACGGCGACCAGCACCCCGGACAGCGGCACGTCCAGGCCGAGGGCCAGGATGATGCCGCCCACACACATGATCGGCGCCGACACCAGAAGGGTGAACGTCATCAGGGCCAGCATCTGCACCTGCTGGACGTCATTGGTGGTACGGGTGATCAGCGAGGGCGCCCCGAAGTGGCCGACCTCGCGCGCCGAGAAGGACTGCACACGGTCGAACACGGCGGCCCGGATGTCCCGGCCGAGCGCCGACGCCGTACGGGCTCCGAAGTAGACCGCCCCGATGTTGCAGACGACCTGCGCCAGCGAGATCGCGATCATCACCCCGCCGAAGGACAGGATGTAGCCCGTGTCGCCCTTCACGACACCGTTGTCGATGATGTGCGCGTTGAGCGTGGGCAGGTAGAGCGTCGCGCAGGTCTGCAGGAACTGGAGCAGTACCAGCAGGGCGATGGGTTTCTTGTACGGACGGAGATACGTCTTGAGCAGTCGTATGAGCACGCGGGGTCTCTCGGAGTCGACGGCGGGCGGGCGGGCGCGATAGGTGCGGTAGGCGCGATGGGTGCGGTGGGTGCACCACTCCCTATCGTCTGACACTCCACCCGTGTTACCTCAACCGATTAACCCAAGTGCAGGCCAAGAACCGACCCGGCCTCAGACCTCGGACGTACTCCCGAGGTCCGCCAGGCCCTCTCCCGTCCTGGCCTAGCCGCGGAAGGCCCCCGGGTGCGTCTGCTCCCGTACCGACACGTACTGCTGTCGTACGGCCTGCCCCACGGCCAGTTCCTCGCCGGGCTCCAGCACCTGCGCGACCGGGCCCTGCCAGGCGGGCGGATTCCGCGGGTCGAGCGTGCCCTGCGAGACGCCGAGCGCCCAGGCCGCCTGCCGGGCCGCGCCGAAGGCCGCGTAGTCCGCGGGCTGCGGCACCACGACCTGCGCGCCGAACAGCGCGGGCGCCACGGCCTGTACGGCGGGCAGCTCGGCGGCCTGTCCCAGCAGGAAGATCCGGCGTACGTCGACACCCCGGCCGCGCAGCACGTCGAGCGCGTCCGCGAGCCCGCACAGCATGCCCTCGAACGCGGCCCGCGCCAGATGCTCGGGCCGCATCGACTCCCGCCGCAGCCCGGCCAGCAGCCCGGCGGTGTGCGGCAGGTTCGGCGTCCGCTCGCCCTCCAGATAGGGCAGCATCACGAGCCCGTGGGAACCCGGCGTCGACTTCATCGCCAGATCGGACAGGCTCTCCAGATCGGGCAGTCCGAGGAGCTCGACGGCACCGCGCAGGGCCCGTACGGCATTGAGCGTGCTGACGACCGGCAGGTGCATGCCGGTCGCGTCGGCCAGCGAGGTGATCATGCCGGAGGAGTCGATCAGCGCCTCGGGGTGCACGGCCATCACGGACCCGGAGGCTCCCAGCGACACGACCGCGTCCCCGCGCCCGATGCCGAGCCCGAACGCCGCCGCCATGGTCTCGCCGGTGCCGGCGGATATGAGGAGCCCCTCAGGGGTGGTCCCCGCCGCGTCGGACGGGCCGAGCACCTCGGGCAGCGCGGCCTGGTGGCCGAGCGCCATCTCGACGAGGTCCGGCCGGTAGCCGCCGGTCGCCGCCGACCAGTACCCGGTCCCGGAGGCGCCGCCCCGGTCGGTGGTTCTGCGCACCGGCCGCCCCAGCAACTGCCACACGAGCCAGTCGTGCGCCTGCATCAGGAAGGCGGTCCGGCGGGCGGCCTCCGGCTCGGTCCTGCTCAGATAGCGGAGTTTGGTCACCGGGTGGGCGGCCTGCGGCACACAGCCGACGGCCTGTGCCCAGGCCTCGCGCCCGCCGAGCGCGTCGACGAGATCGGCGGCGGCGACCTGCGCCCGCTTGTCACTGCCGACGAGCGCGGGCCGCACCGTGTTGCCCTGCGCGTCGAGCGGGACGAGGCCGTTCTGCTGCGCCGACACGCCGATGGCCTGTACGCCTTCGAGCAGCCCGCCGCCGGCCGCCTCTCCCAGGGACAGCAGCCAGGCCTGCGGGTCGACGTCGGAAGGACGCCCGCCGCCCTCCGCGGGCTCGACCGGATGCGGCGCGAACCCCTGTTTGAGCACGGTGCCCGTGTCCGCGTCGCACACGACGATACGAGTGAAATCGGGTGAACTGTCCAACCCGGCGACTATCCCCATGGCGCAAATTCTGCCGTACTGCGGGAGGGAACCGCGCCGGACCGGACACGCAGGGCTCCGATAGCTACGTGTTCGTGGTGCCCCAGTCGTCCTCGCCGCGCCCGTTCGTGTTCCGTTCGCGCAGTGAGCGGACCCGGCCGGCCACCGAGACGGGGACACGGTCGCCCACCTTCTCGCTCACCGCGTGGTACGCCTTGCCGGCGAACTCGCGGCCCTGCTGGGCCGCGGTCTCGGCGGTGTTGCGCACCGCCGGGTTCTGCGAGATCCGGCGGGCGGATTTCTTCAACTGCTCGTAGCGTTCGCGCCCAGCACGTGTGCCCAGCACGTAACCCAGAGCCACTCCGGCGACGAACGTGAGCCGGTAACGCATGACGACCACCCTTCCCTTGCGTCGGCATCGGTGCGGGGGCGGAACCGATTGGCGGAGCACCCCCCTGCTTGCGCTAATGTATGTGTCGCAGCGAGCGCACGCCCCCTGGCGAATACCCAGGTAGCTGGGTTCGATGCAACGAAGCGATCCCCTGTAGCTCAATTGGCAGAGCAGCCGGCTGTTAACCGGCAGGTTACTGGTTCGAGTCCAGTCGGGGGAGCTCGATCTCCTGTAGCTCAATTGGCAGAGCAGCCGGCTGTTAACCGGCAGGTTACTGGTTCGAGTCCAGTCGGGAGAGCAACGAAAAAGGACCCCTCAGGGGTCCTTTTTCATGTCCGCCGGAACCGCGCATGGCACGCCGAAGTCCTCATGGTCATGCGATGCCGACCATCCGAGGCAGGAGATCGTATGAGCGGCTATGCTGCGGCAGACGGCGCGCACAAATGTGCGCGACGCGCCGTAGATGGGGCGGTAGCTCAGCCGGTTAGAGCAGCGGACTCATAATCCGTCGGCCGTGGGTTCGAGTCCCACCCGCCCCACCTGTGCAGGCTTCTGTCCTGCGGAAACGTTCGTTTTTGGGTGCCGGGGCGTCAACTTTGCCTGAACGTAATGAATCCGCTGCTCGTGAGTTCGGAGTCCGGCGGCACTCGGGGGAGCTCTAACTCATCTGACCTGCGGCGGAGTAGGTGATCGAGGTTGGCTCCGGGTGTCCGAGAGGTTGTCTGGAGGCTCGATACCTAGATCCAGGGGCCGTACAAGGGCCGGGAGGGCGCGGCCGTGTCCAGGTTGACGGTGTCTCCGGGCCGATTCCTTGTCCTATTTGCTGGTTGCGCGGCGCGGGCAGGACGACGTCGGCCCGGTCGAGTTGGCCGCTCGTAGCGTTCCGCGGAACACCGGGTTGGATGACTCGTGAGGTTCCTGTTTCTCGTGACGCTCGCCGTGCCCGGCGCGAGCTTCGCCGCCGTCGTCACGGGTATCGCGACCGCTTCGTCCGTCCCTGACCGTCGCCGCACCCATGGCCTGCTCCACCTCGCCGGCACCCTGCACTTCGACGGCACGAACGCCACGCTCCTCGCCGCCTGCCCGGCGTTCGGCTTCGCGGGCCTGACAGCGGCGAGTGCGGCGAGCCCCCCGCTGCCGCGCACGGTCCCGCGGGAGGCGGGGTCGGCCGTACCGCACGCGGCTGGAGCAGGGGTGGCCGGCAGACGTTTCCGGAACAGGGCAACCTCCAACGGTACCCAGGTTGTTGACGGCATGGAGGCGGTGGCCCCGCGATCGTGCGGAGTCGTCTGCCCTGTGTCCGAATGCCGAGCGACCGAAGGCTGCGTCCATGCGTTCCCACCGATCTGATGCGTCACCTCGCCGACGCGGGCCGCGCGCGCCGCTGCCCATGGCGGTGATCGCAGCCACGGTGGCCGCCGTGCTGCTGGCCGGCGTCCATTTCCTGGGAGGTCCGTCGACGGCGGAGACGGGCGGGTCGGCCTCTCCGGCGGTGAGCGGGCCGGACGGGTCCGGGACGGGCGAGCCGGGCCTGTCCGGGGAGAGCAAAGCGGTGTACTCGTACCAGAAGGCCGTGCGGGAGAGCGTCTGGGTCGGCACCGGACTCGACTCGGACGGCGACGGGAAGGAGGACCGGGTCGCCGTCGACATCGTGCGTCCGGGCGAACCCGCGGCGAAGGGCCGCAAGATCCCGGTCGTCATGGAGGCCAGCCCCTACTACTCGTGCTGCGGCCGCGGAAACGAGAGCCAGAAGAAGACGTACGACGCCAAGGGCCGTTTGATCCGGATGCCGCTGTTCTACGACAACTACTTCGTGCCCCGAGGCTATGCCTTCGTCGCCGTCGACCTCCCCGGCACCGGCCGCTCCGACGGCTGTACCGACGCTGGTGGACGTATCGACGTGCAGTCCGCCAAGGTCGTCATCGACTGGCTGAACGGACGTGCCCACGCCTACACCACCCGTACCGGATCCCAGCGTGCCGCCGCGTCCTGGACCAATGGCGCCACCGGCATGATCGGCAAGAGCTGGGACGGCTCTGTCGCCAACGGCGTCGCCGCCACCGGGGTACGCGGGCTGAAGACGATCGTCCCGATCAGCTCCATCTCCTCCTGGTACGACGCCTACTTCTCCCAGGGGGTCCAACTGGTCGGCAGCGCCCCGACCCCTAGCACGCTGATCCGCACGGTCGAGACCGACGCCACCGGCGCCCGCTGCGCCGCCGTGAACAAGCCGCTGGGCGACCAGGCGGCCCGGTCCGGTGACTGGTCGCCGATCTGGAGCGAACGGGACTACGTGGCCGCCGCGGACAAGGTCAGGGCGAGTGTCTTCGTCGTGCACGGTCTGCAGGACCTCGCCGTTCGTCCCAAGGAGTTCGGCCGGTGGTGGGACGCCCTCGCCAAGGCCGGGGTGCACCGGAAGATCTGGCTCAGCCAGACCGGGCACGTCGACCCCTTCGACTACCGTCGTGCGCAGTGGGTGGACACGCTGCACCGCTGGTTCGACCACGAACTCCTCGGCTACGACAACGGAATCGGCCGCGCGCCGATGGCTGACGTGGAGCGCACCCCCGACCACTGGACCACGGACACCGTCTGGCCACCCAGGGCAGCCGCGTCCGTGACGCTGAGCCCCGGCAGGGGCGCGAAAGAAGGTGTGGGCACCCTCGGCACGTCACCCGGCACGGGGACCGCGACCTTCACCGACGACCAGGGCCACAGCGAACTCGACTGGGCCGAGCAGGCCACCACCTCGACCCCGGACAAGGCAGGCTTCCTCACCCAGCCGCTCGGCAAGGCCCTGCACCTGACGGGTTCACCCGAGCTGACCGTCACCGCCACCCCGACGACGCCCACCGCCAGCCTGTCGGCCGTCCTCGTCGACATCGGACCGGCGACCATCCGGCAGTACGGCTCCGGTGGCCTGGGCATCACCACGCTCGTCGGCCGGACCTGTTGGGGCGCGAGCACCGCCGCGGACAGCGCCTGTTACAAGCAGACGGAGGCCGACACCACGCACGTCACCTCCACCGTCTTCAGCCGGGGCTGGGCCGCCCTGGGAACCTGTGCCGACGCCCACAAGGTCGCGGCGCTGGCGCCCGGCAAGCCCTGCACTCTGACTCTCGACCTCGCGGCCACCGACCACGTCGTCCCGGCAGGACACCGACTCGCTCTGATCATCGCGGGGACCGACCGCGGCTTCGCCCAGCGGGCCGCCGACCGGCCGACGATCACCCTCGACCTGGCCCGCACCTCCCTGCGGGCAGCGGCTGTCGGCGGATCCAAGGCCCTCACGGCGGCGCTAGGTTGATGGCGACCGGACAGTTCACTGTGCCCGAGCAGGCAACCGTTCGGCCACGCCGTGTGGTTGACGGGGTACGGGAGGGACGACGAGGGCAGGGGCGCGACGGAGTGAACCAATCGGCGGCGGACGGCGAGCCGGGATTCGAGGACTTCGTTGCCACCCGCGGGGACCGCTTGTACCGGGCCGCATGGCTCCTGACGGGTGACGCGCACGCGGCGGAGGATCTTTTGCAGACGGTTCTGGCCCGGGTATGGCCCAAGTGGTCGCGCATTGCGGGGGACAACCCGGAGGCGTACACGCGCCGGGCGTTGGTCAACACCTACGCGACTTGGTGGCGACGGCGCTGGCGGGGCGAGACACCCACGCGGGACCTCCCGGAGGTCTCCCCGGCCCGGGACGTCTTCGCCGACATCGATCTGGAGCAGTCGCTGGCCTCCGTGATCCGTCAACTGCCGCCACGGCAGCGGGCGGTGGTGGTACTGCGCTACTTCGAGGACCTGAGTGTGGAGGAGACCGCCCAGGTGCTGGGCTGCCGTCCCGGCACGGTCAAGAGCCAGGCCGCCAAAGCACTTCGGCTCCTGCGCCACCAGCTCACGCCGTCACATCTCCTGGAAGTCGGTGAACAGCCGTGACGCGTCCGGAAGAAGAGACGGCACAGCGGCCGGAAGAGGAACTGCTGCGTCTGATGCTGGCCCGGGCCACTCCGGCGGGCTCGAATCCCCGGCGGGTCCAGGAGATCCGGCAGCGGGTGACGGCGTACCGGCGCCGTCGTCGTATCTGGCTGGCGGGCGCCACCGCCGCAGTCGTCGTCGCGGCGGTCGGCGTGGTGGTGCAGACCTGGCCCTCCTCCCCGCCTCCGGAGCAAACTGCGGCAGCACCGCCGGCATCCTGGGCGCCGCCCGGGTTCACCGACATCCCGCGGGCCGGTCTGTCCCGGGAGCCGAGTCGGGGGTGGCAGGTCGTCCTGCCGGCGGGCGCCCGTTCAGGGGCCCGTGCCATCGTTTCGTTCAGTCCGGTTTCCCGGTCCCCGTTGACCCCTCTCACCATGGGCGCGGTGCTGGTGTTCTACGTCCGGAGCGATGACACCGACGCGCGCGTGACGGTGCGTCAGGTGTACCCGGTCGACGACTGGTGCGAACGGGCGGGAGGGAACCGGCAACTGGTCGCCGTCCGGCCGCGGGCCGACGACGGGGGAGAGACACGGGGCGGCTACGCCTGCCTGAACGACGCCTCGCGGGCAGTCATCGACCAGGCGAGCGAGATCCTCACCCGGACGTCCGCCACCGCGGTGGGCGCGAGCAGGAACTGAGTGCGGCCAGCGGTGGCAGTGCAGACAACGGCACGGCGGGTGCGCGTAGGGAGACGTCGGCTGTCGTCTGTGCTGTGGAGGACTATTGCTGTGGAGAGCGTCCCGGCGATGGCTGAGGGGCAAGGAAACCCCCGAAGAGGAAACAGCCCCGATGGGTACTCGACCCTCTCCTGTGGACATCTGACCCAGGTCTATGCGCAGTCCGGTGGACAAACTCGCTGCTTGACGTCAGGGATGATGCTCCACCCCGGGACAAGGGGTGGAGCATCATCTCGTCGGTAAGGGACTCCGCTGTGCGAGGGTTCTATCCCCTTGGCTGAACTGGGTGGAAGAGGCTGCTGCTGTGGTCGGCGTCCAACTCATCGACCTCCAGGGGCCATTGGCTTCTGTCCTGCGGAGACGTTCGTTTTTGGGTGCCGGGGCGTCAACTTGTGGGGAGCCCTGCGGTTCGACTGGTCAGGCCGGTGAGGGTGTCCCAGCCCCAAGGTGTCTCAGGCGGCGCAGCTCCCAGAGACGTGACGGGCGTAGCGGCCACGTGCCGCAGCGGCCGCTCAGAGGTGGCCGTCCAGGAACTCCCGTACCTCGGCGATGGGCATAGGCCCCGTGCCGTGCGCCACCGCCTCTCCCTCCTTCAGCAGGACGTAGGACGGGGCTCCGGTGATCCCGTATCGCTCGGTCGCAGCCGGACAACGCGTGATGTCGGCGCGGACGGTCGTCAGGCGGCCCGTGTAGTCGTCGGCGATGCCACCCACGACGAGGTCCATCACCCGGCAGGGCTCGATCGCCTTGGGCCATGTCCCGGTGAAGTATGCGAGGACCGGAACTTTGCTCATCCCGAGGATGAAATCGAACTCCGCGTCCTCACGGGGTCGGTGAACCTGCTTCGTCATGGAAGCTCCTGACCTCACATTCCGTCATTCCATCCCCATCATCCCTCGCGCGGTGTGCCAGGCCGGCCCGGTCGGTCGTCCCCGGCGCGAGCGGTCCGCACCCCCGCCCCTGGTGACCCGGCCGGGTCACCAGGGGGGCCGCGTGCCCGTGGGTCAGCTCGCGCCAGGACAGCGCCCTACACGACGACATGAAAGCCGACGTTTTCCAGGGCATAGCGGCCCAGGTCATCGGCCGGATGCTCGATGAGCGCGTCGACGAGCTCGCCGGTGCGCATCGTCCACCGGATCCGGCGTCGAGCCGTACCCGCCACCGCGCTTCGTCAGAGACGGCGCCCCCGACGGGCTTCCCGGGGCCTTGTCCGGTCTTCACATCAACCCCCGGTCCCAGCCGGCTGATACCGCTCTTCACCGGGCCGCATGAGCCGGCTGACGGCACCGGGAACGAGGCACGATTCCTGGACCGCTCGCGGACGCGGTCGGGGACGGTCGACGTACGCGTCAGCTGACCCGAAGACCGACCGCCAGCGTCAGTTCGAGGACCCGGTGTGGCGATGCGAGGTCCGGAAACAGCTCCCGCAGCTGCGACATCCGGTACCGGACCGTCTGGGGATGGACGAACAACGCCGCCGCCACCTCGTCCCGCCTGCCCTGGTGCAGCAACCACGCCCGCAACGTCTCCTCCAGCCGCCGTGCGGTCGCGACAGGCAAGGTCCGCAACGGTGCGAGGGCTCGGGCACGCAGGTCTGCGAACGCGTCCACGTCGGCGCTCAGCACCAGCTCGGGCAGGTGGTCCTCGGTGTCGCGAATATCGGAGGAGAGGGAGCGCGCGCGTACGGCTCGTGCGTACGAGGCGGACGCGCGGGTCCATGGCCGGGCCGGGCCGACCACGGCGGTGCGGTCGGTCAGCTGCCGCAAGAGATGTGATCGGTCGGC
Source organism: Streptomyces sp. NPDC050535 (assembly GCF_044457665.1). NCBI lineage: Bacteria > Bacillati > Actinomycetota > Actinomycetes > Kitasatosporales > Streptomycetaceae > Streptomyces > Streptomyces sp. NPDC050535. The sequence continues at coordinate 59,100 of NZ_JBITHE010000002.1, read as the reverse complement.
ATCGGGGACGAGCAGCACACCGGTGGCGTCCGGCAGATCGTCGAGAACGAGGGTGCTCGGGTCGAGCGCGCGGTAGGCAGGCCGGGCCTGGGCGGCGGGCAGCAGGACCGCGGTCAGCGAAACCGGAGGCTGCCACCCGGCCCGTTGAACAGAGGCCAGCAGCACGTCCGGGCTCGCGTCGGCGAGGAGGTCGCGGGCCAGGTGTTCCAGGTGGCGCTCGTGGGCCCTGCCCCGGGCGGCCAGTTCGTCGGCGTGGCCCGCGGCGCTCGCGGCGGAGAGCTCGTCGATGTAGGCGAAGGTCAGCTCGGCGAACTTGGCGACCTCGGCGGCGGGCAGACCTGCGGGTACGGCACCCGCTGCCAGGCATCGCCAGGCCACGCGGGCGCCGACGCGGTAGGCGCTGAGCAGGGCGTCCATCGAACGGCCGTCGCGAACCTCGCCGCGGCCCAGCTCGTAGGCCGCGTCACCGGCGTCGGCGCCTGTGGCGTTCCCGCTCGCGAGGTCCAGGTAGTGCCCCAGGGCGGTGCGGACGGCTCGGCGGATGGTGGCGCCCATGCGGCCCGAAAGGGCGTTGGCGTAGGGAGGGACCTCGTCAATGATCGCCTGGACGACCTCGTCGGCGGTGCTCTTCAGCGCGGCCCGAAGTGCGGTGACCGTCGCCTCGTCCAGGGCCAGTTCGCCGGCCCTCCGGATTGCATGGTTCACGTTTTGTTCCCTGCGAACAATTCAGCCGACCAGATTTACGTCCTGCGGTCAGGACTTTACGCCCTGAGGCGCAGCAAGCTGGAGTCATGACGAGTGCAGCCCTCCGCAGCAGGGCGTGGAAACTGCTGGAGATGGTCACGACGCCGCTGCTGCCGTCGGACTACCTCGACCTGGTCAGCCCGCTGCGTGCGGGCGCTGACCTGCGGGGGCGCATCGAGGCCGTGCACCCCGAGACGGGTGACGCCGCGACTGTCGTGATCAGGCCGGGACGGGGCTGGCGCGGCCACACAGCCGGTCAGTACGTGCGGATCGGGGTCGACGTCGAGGGGGTGCGCCTGTGGCGTGCCTACTCCATCACCTCGCCGACAAACCGCCAGGACGGCCGCGTCACGATCACCGTGAAGGCGATCCCGGACGGCAAGGTCAGCAACCACCTGGTCCGCGGGGCGAAACCGGGCACGCTGATCCAGCTCGACCAGCCGACCGGTGACTTCGTGCTGCCGCGGGCCAAGCCCGCCAAGGTGCTCTACCTGACGGCCGGCAGCGGCATCACGCCCGTGATGGGCATGCTGCGCGACACCGAGTTCGACGACGTCGTCATGGTCCACTGCGCGCCACAGCCGCAGGACGTGATCTTCCGCGACGAACTGCACGGCCTGGTCGCGGACAAGAAGCTGCGGCTCACCGAGGTGCACACCGACACGGACGGCATGCTCGACATCACACGTCTCGACGAACTCGTGCCCGACTGGGCCGAGCGCGAGACCTGGGCTTGCGGGCCCGCGGGCCTGCTCGACGCCGCCGAGGAGCACTGGACCGAGCACGGCGTACAAGAGCGCCTGCACACCGAACGCTTCCGCCCCAGCATCGTCGTCACCGGCGACGGCGGCGAGGTCACGTTCAGTGTCACCGGCAGGACCGTCGACGCGGACGGCGCCACGCCGTTGCTGGACATCGGCGAGGAGGCCGGCGTGCTCATGCCCTCCGGGTGCCGCATGGGCATCTGCTTCGGCTGCGTCACGCCGCTCAAAGCGGGCGCCGTCCGCGACCTTCGCACCGGCGAGATCACCGAGGCCGAGCCGGGCGTCCTCATCCAGACCTGCGTGTCCGCCGCGGCGGGCCCCTGCGACATCGAACGGTAGGAGCACCTTGACCGCCACCGACCCCACCGCCCACCTGACCGCGGAGCAGATCGAGGAGCTCGGCCGCGAACTGGACGCGATCCGCGACGAGGTGATCGCCGGCCGCGGCGAGAAAGACGCCGCCTACATCCGTAAGGTCATCTCGGCGCAGCGCAGGCTCGAGCTGGTCAGCAGGGGCGTGCTGCTGTTCTCGATCTTCCCGCCCGCGTGGCTGCTCGGCACCGCCGGTCTGTCCGTGGCGAAGATCATGGACAACATGGAGATCGGCCACAACGTCCTGCACGGCCAGTGGGACTGGATGCGAGACCCGAAGATCCACTCCACCACCTGGGAGTGGGATCACGCCTCGCCGTCCGAGCAGTGGAAGCACTCGCACAACGAGCTGCACCACACGTACACCAACGTGATCGGCAAGGACAACGACCTCGGCTACGGCATCATGCGCGTCGACGAGGACCAGAGGTGGCACCCGTTCCACCTCGGCCAGCCGCTGTGGAACTTCATCAACGCCTGCTTCTTCGAGTACGGCATCGCGGCGTACGACCTGGAGCTCGCCAAGAACCTGAACAAGCGCCGCCGCAAGAACCCGGAGTTCCGCGCGCGGGCCAAGGCCGTGGGCCGCAAGATCCGCAAGCAGGTGCTCAAGGACTACGTGATCCACCCGCTGCTGTCGGGCCCGTCGTTCCTCACCACGCTCGCCGCCACGTTCACCGCGAACCTGGTCCGCAACATCTGGACCCACTCGGTGATCATGTGCGGGCACTTCCCCGAGGGCGTGCAGGTCTTCGAACGCCGGTCGATCAAGGGCGAGACGCGCGGCCAGTGGTACCTGCGCCAGATGATGGGCTCGGCGAACATCAGCGGCAGCAGGGCCATGCACTTCATGACCGGCAACCTGTCGCACCAGATCGAGCACCACCTGTTCCCGGACCTGCCGAGCAACCGGTACGCCGAGGTCGCGGTGAAGGTGCGCGCGCTGTTCGAGAAGTACGAGCTGGAGTACGTCACCGGACCGCTGCCCAAGCAGGTGTTCTCCGCGTGGCACAAGGTCTTCCGGCTCTCACTGCCGAACAAGAAGCCCAAGGCCAAGACGCCGGACCGTGAGCAGAAGCTCGTCGCGGCCTGATTCCCGGTATCGGTTCAGATCTTTCGGCCGTACCGGCGGCACCGCCGGGTTCGGTGAGATCGGTTGCGGACTGTGGGCGGCCGCGACATCAGACCGTACGACACGGGATCCGGGCAGCCCGGTGTCCGGCCGCGCTGCCTGGACGTGCGCCAGGAGCTCAGCACTACAACCCCCGGCGAGGTGTTGTAGTGCGCTGACCTGCCGTGGTCGGGCCGGTAGTCGGGTGCGTACGCGCACTCGGTCTGCCGACGGGCGGGCTGGGTGGAAGGCATGGGCTGTGACGTGGGCAATGCCGGAACCGATGCTCGCCGCCCCTGTGTCCGACCCTGCGCCGCTGCCTGGGTGGGCGGGTGAGCCGAAATGGCACGGCTATCGGGCACTGCTGGGCCGGCGCCCCGGTCCTGATCCGTTCCCGCAGCGGTGGGAACCTGACGGCAGCCTTTCCCGAGATCGTCGCCGCGGCCTCACAGTTGCCCGACGACACCGCTCGACGGGGTCGGCGGTGTGACTCCCGAGCTGGAAGCGGCAGTTGATGACTGACGTGATGAGTGACATCGAGGCCGGGGGCGCGGCCCTGGAACGTTCCTGGAGTCCAGCGAAGCCTGGGGCGAGAAGTACCTTGTAGGCGTCGAGTTTCGGGGTGAAGGCAGGGCGCCGTGGGTGACGCCGGGCAGGGCGCCGGGGGTACGCCGGGCGGCCTGCTGGAGCTGGTCGCCCGTGAGGGGCACGGTCACTGTGCCTCTGCCTCGGGCACCCCGAACGTCTTCGGGTTCACGGGCTGCTCTGCTTTCGGGAGCCCGGCGACCACCAGCCGGTAGGAGTCGGTGACCAGGTCCTCGACGAGCTGCGGGTCGATCGAGGCGCCGGGCGCGAGCGTGATCCAGTGCTTCTTGTTCATGTGGTAGCCGGGAGTGATGTCGGCGTGCGACGCGCGCAGCGCCTCAGCCTCCTCCGGGTCGGATTTGAGGATGACGACCGGCCGGCCGGGCACCTCGGTCATCAGCATGAACACCTTGCCGTGGACCTTGAAGACCTCCCATGCGGGCCCGAACGGGTATTCCAGCGTGACCACCGGCAGGCTCCGGGCGCGCTCCTGTGCCGTTTCCTGCAGTGTCTTTCCGTCCATCTCGGCACCTTCACTTTTCTGTCCGGTAGTTGAGGGTCGCGGTCGTCGGACGAGTACGACGACGTGCTTGCCCGGGAACGGGCCGGACTCCAGGTCCGCCTGCGCATCGCGTACGGATTCCGGGCCGCGGTATACCTGCGCGACGTGGATGTTCAGGCGTCCATCGGCGATGGCGCGCAGCTGGTGGCCGAGGACGTCGGTGGGCAGGTCCGTGGCGGCGCCGCCGTACGCGGGCAGCCGTACCACGTTCGGGATGAATGAAGCCGAGGGGGTGTCGTGCAGGTGCCCGCAGCCAGACCGGTTCCAGGGCGGCATCGCCCCCGTCCGGGTAGATCTCCCGTACGGCCCAAGCGATTTCGCCGTCGTCGACGAGTGGGCGGTCGACGCCGAGTGCCCGCAGCATGTCCGGTCCGGGCCGGAAGAGCCCACCGCACGGGCGTCCCGCCTGGCCAACCACGAGATCCACCCAGCACGCCGAGAGCCGTCAGAAGCGTCCTGACTCGCGAACAGTTGATGGCGTGCACACCGGGGAGTTAGGTCGACTCTTCTTGCGGAAGAGCGCGGCTGTTGATCGCGTCGGCGATGGCATAGGCGATACGGACGAAGGACTCTGCCTGCTGCGCCGACAGGTTCAGCGCGGAGGTCTCCTCCAGGGCCCGCCACATGGCTGCCAGAGGCTCGCGCATCGCACGGCCCTTGTCGGTGAGGTGGACGACCATGACGCGCCGGTCGTGTTCGGCCGGCTCGCGGATGAGCAGGCCCGCGTCCTGCATGCGGCGTAGGGACTTGGAGACGGTGGAGTGGTCAAGGCCGACGCTTTCGAGCAGCTCGGACTGGGTCTGGCCGTCCCGGTCGAGGAGGTGCATCAGCAGCAGTTCCTGTCCGGGATGGAGGTCCATCTCGCGGAGCATGGCGGCGGCGCGGGCGCGATGAGCGCGGGCGAGCTGGAAGATCGCGTAGCTCATCGGCCCCTCGCTGGCCGTCGTGGGGGTGCGGGGTGTGGGAGCGGCCATGATGCGGTTCCTCAGACGGTGTGGGTGGGGTAGTCGGTGTAGCCGGCCACTCCGCCGCCGTAGAAGGTCGCCGGGTCGGGGGTGTTCAGCGGCGCGTCAGAGCGTAGCCGCTCGACCAGGTCCGGGTTGGCCAGCGCGAGGGCACCGACGGAGACGAGGTCGGCTGTGCCGTGGTCGATGTCCTTGGCGCGGGTGGGCAGGTCGGTGCCGGCCCGGTTGAGGATCAGCTTGGTCGGCCACAGCGTGCGCAGGGTGCCCAGCAGCGCGTCGTCCCCGGCGTGGAGAACGTGGAGGTAGGCGAGACCGAGCGGGCTGAGGGCTCGCAGGAGAGCCGGATACAGCTCGGCGGTGTCGGACTCGGCGATGTCGTTGTAGGAGTTGCCGGGGGAGATGCGCAGGCCGGTGCGGTCGGCGCCGATCTCGTCGGCCACGGCAGCGGCCACCTCGACGGCGAAGCGGATGCGGTTGTCGAGGGAACCGCCGTAGCGGTCGGTGCGCTGGTTGGTGTTGTCGGACAGGAACTGGTGCACCAGGTAGCCGTTCGCGCCGTGGATCTCGACGCCGTCGGCGCCTGCCGCGACGGCAGCCGCCGCGGCGCGGCGGAAGTCGTCGACGGTCGCCGCGACCTCCTGCGTCGACAGAGCGCGGGGCGTGGGCATCTCCTGGGGCCCGGACGCGGTGAACATCGCGCCCTGCGGCCGGATCGCCGAAGGGGCGACCGGCCGGCGCCCGTGGGGGGTGTTGTCGGGGTGGGCGATGCGTCCGGTGTGCATCAGCTGGATGACGATCCGGCCGTCGGCCGCGTGCACGGCGTCGGTGACCTTGCGCCACCCGGCGATCTGCTCGTCATTGTGGATGCCGGGGGTGAGGAGGTAGCCCTGGCCGTCGGTGGAGGGCTGGGTTCCCTCGGTGATGATGAGCGCGTGCGAGGCCCGCTGGGCGTAGTACTCGGCGTTCAGCTCGGTCGGTACGCCTTCAGGCGTGGAGCGGTCACGGGTCATGGGGGCCATGACCAGGCGGTGCGGGAGGGAGATGTCACCGACGGTGGTCGGTGTCCACAGGGCGTTCAGCATGAATGGTCCTTCGGTGCGGTGATGAACAGTTGGTGTTCGGGAGGCCGGAGGGCGTGGCGGAAGGAGTGGCGGGCGTGATCAGCCGAGGGTGAGGACGAGCTTGCCCCGGACATGCCCGGCGTCGCTGACCTGCTGGGCCGTGGCGGCCTGGTCGAGCGGGTAGGCGGTGACGGTGGTGACGACCTTGCCGGTCGCGGCGTCCTGGGCCAGCGCGGCCAGGCGGGCGGCCGAGCGTTCCTTGGGACTGTTGGCGAAGGTGATACCGAGCTGGTGTGCCCGGAAGTCGGCGATGGTGACGATGCGTTCGGTGCCGCCCCGCAGGGCGATGGAGTCCTCAAGGGCTCCCTTCCCGGCCAGGTCGAACACCGCGTCCACGCCGTCGGGGGCGAGCGCCCGGACCCGCTCGACCAGGCCCTCGCCGTAGACGGTCGCGGTGGCGCCGAGCGAGGCGAGGTATTCCTGGTTGGCGGGGCCGGCGGTACCGATGACACGCGCTCCGCGGGCCGTGGCGAGCTGGACCGCCAGGGTTCCGACCGCTCCGGCCGCGCCGTGCATCAGCACGGTCTCCCCGGCGGCGACGCCGAGCAGGTTCAGGACCCGCTCAGCCGTCTCGCCCGCCACCGGCAGCGCGACCGCGTGCTGCCAGTCGAGGCCGGCGGGCTTGGGGGCCACGGTGGTGGCCAGCGCGTACTGGGCGTACGAGCCGGTATCCGACCAGCCCAGCACTTCATCGCCCACCTGCACGTCCTGCACGCCCTCACCCAGGGCGTCCACCACGCCGGCGAGCTCGCCACCGGGGACGGCGGGGAGCGGCGTGGGGAACACGGCCTCCATCGCCCCGGAGCGGATCTTGCCGTCCAGCGCGTTCAGCCCGGCAGCCTTGACACGGACGCGGATCTGCCCGGGGCCGGGCCGCGGGACCTCGATGTCCGCCTCGCGCAGCACTTCCGTGCCACCGAAACGGTCGAACAGGATGGCTTTCATGACGACTCCTCTCGTGCCACCACCCACTTAGGTGGCTGGACACATAACTAACGTAACAGCAAACATGTGGCTAGCCAAGTATTTGCCGTCGCTCGGGCTGCGCAAGCCCGGTCGCGGCGGTCTCCTCGGGGCGGCGGTCACAGCGGGAGGTGACCCGCCGGATGCCCATGTCGCCGATCATGCCCGCCTGCCCGAACTCCTCGTACTGGCCGAGACCGGATGCCGGATCCACTTCCTGGGCAACGTCTCCGGCGTGATCCCGACGAACTACCTGCCGCGAAACCCGGCCCACCTGGGGAATTTCATGCTCGCTCACCGATAAACCGAAGCCGGAGATGTTCACTGCTTCGACGGAAGCTGCCGGGCTTTCCATGGAGATGCCGGACGGCCGGTCCTACCGTCCTGCGGGTAGACGGATCGCCGCGATCCGCACCGTGTCCGGCAAGGAGCACCTCACCCCGATGACCGTTGACAGCAGCCCGGAAGTCCAGGCCGCGCCAGCAGTTCCGCAGCAGGCCCTCGGTACCGCCGCCGCCCGCAACCTCGCCACCACCACCAAGTCCGCCCCGCAGATGCAGGAGATCACCTCCCGCTGGTTGCTGCGGATGCTCCCCTGGGTCGAGGCCAAGGGCGGCGCCTACCGGGTGAACCGGCGGCTCAGGCACACCGTCGGCGACGGGCGCATCGAGTTCGTCCAGGAGGGCCCCACGGTCCGTGTGATCCCCCGCGAACTCGGTGAACTGGCCCTGCTGCGGGGCTTCGACGACGTGGACGTCCTCACCGTCCTGGCCGAACGCTGTGTGCAGCGCGACTTCGCCGCCGGTGAGGTCCTCGTCGAGCGCGGCAGCCCGGCGGACCGGATCCACCTGATCGCCCACGGCCGCGTCAGCCAGTCCGGCGAGGGCCGGTACGGCGGGGCGATCGCCATCGCGGTACTCGCGGACGGCGACCACTTCGGCGAGGACGCCCTGCTGGACTCCGACGCCCGCCACCACTGCACGGCCACCGCCGAGACCGCCGGCACTCTCCTCACGCTCTCCCGCTCCGACTTCGCCGCCGTACGGGATGCCGCGCCCGGCCTCCAGGCCCACATCGAGGAGTTCGGCTCCGCCGCACGGCAGCCGCAGAACAAACACGGCGAGGCCGAGATCGCCCTGTCGGCCGGTCATACCGGCGAGGTGGACCTGCCGGCCACCTTCGTCGACTACGAGTTGAAGCCGCGCGAGTACGAACTCTCCGCCGCCCAGACCGTCCTGAGGATCCACACCCGGGTCGCCGACCTCTACAACGGGCCGATGAACCAGACCGAGGAGCAACTCCGGCTCACCATCGAAGCGTTGCGTGAGCGGCAGGAGCACGAGCTCATCAACAACCGTGAGTTCGGGCTGCTGCACAACGCCGACTTCAAGCAGCGCATCCAGACGCACTCCGGCCCGCCGACCCCGGACGACATGGACGACCTGCTCTGCCGCCGCCGCGGCACCAAGTTCTTCCTCGCCCACCCGAGGACGATCGCCGCGATCGGACGCGGCTTCAACGCCTGCGGCCTCTACCCGGACCACGTCGACCTCGGCGGGCAGTCGGTCCCGGCCTGGCGCGGGGTCCCGATCCTGCCCTGCAACAAGATTCCGATCAGCAAGGAACAGACCAGCTCCATCATCGCGATGCGCACGGGCGAGGAGAACCAGGGAGTCATCGGCCTACGGCAGACAGGCCTGCCGGACGAGGTCGAGCCGGGCCTCTCCGCGCGTTTCATGGGCATCAACGAGCAGGCCGTCATCTCCTATCTCGTCAGCACGTACTACTCCGCCGCGGTCCTCGTGCCCGACGCGCTCGGAGTGATGGAGAACGTGCAGATCGCCCGCCGGCGGGACTGACGGCATGCCCGCGTCGAACAGGCCGACGCCCCGCCCGGCCCACCGCAGCAAGGAGTAGCAGATGCCCGATACCGGGCCCCTCGGACCACCCGTGCCCGAGCGGCGGCCGGGGCCGTCCACCACCACGCCGGTCCTGCCTGCCGAACCTCCCGAACCCGTCGTCCACCCGGTCCTCGGCGGGCCGACCGGCCTGGGGACGGCCTCGCTGTCCCCAGGCCCGCTGTCCCCGACCCGTGCACCGCGTCCACCGGCCGCACCCCCCGTATCCGCCGTCCGGAGCCGGGGCCTGGGCGGGCCGACCGGCCTGGGGACGGCCTCGCTGTCCCTGGCCCGCGCACCCGACCCGGCGCTCCCCGCTCCCGCACCGCCTGCCGAGGGCAAGGCCGTTCCCGGCCTGTACCACCATCCCGTCCCGGAGCCCGACCCGGTGCGCGTCGAGGAAGTGAGCCGCCGGATCAAACGCTGGGCCGAGGACGAGGTCCAGCTCTACCCCGAGGACTGGGAAGGCCAGTTCGACGGCTTCTCCGTCGGGCGGTACATGGTCGGCTGCCACCCTGACGCCCCCACCGTGGATCATCTGATGATCGCCACCCGGCTGATGGTCGCCGAGAACGCCGTCGACGACTGCTACTGCGAGGACCACGGCGGCTCACCCGTCGGTCTCGGCGGGCGTCTCCTTCTCGCGCACACCGCGCTCGACCCTCTCCACACCACCCCGGAGTACGCGCCGGATTGGGAGACGTCGCTCGGCTCGGATCCACCGCGGCGCGCCTATCGCAGCGCGATGGAGTACTTCGTCCGCGCGGCCACGGCCTCCCAGGCCGACCGCTTCCGGCACGACATGGCCCGGCTGCACATGGGTTATCTCGCCGAGGCGGCCTGGGCCGAGACCGATCATGTCCCGGAGGTGTGGGAGTACCTGGCGATGCGCCAGTTCAACAACTTCCGCCCCTGCCCCACCATCACCGACACCGTCGGAGGCTACGAGCTCCCGGCGGACCTGCAAGCACGGCCGGAGACACAGCGGGTCATCGCGCTGGCCGGGAACGCGACCACCATCGTCAACGACCTGTACTCCTACACCAAGGAACTGGCCAGTCCCGGCCGGCATCTGAACCTGCCCGTGGTGATCGCGGAACGCGAACAGCTCTCCGAGCGCGACGCGTATCTCAAGGCGGTCGAGGTCCACAACGACCTCATGCACGCCTTCGAGGCGGCAGCGGCCGACCTCGCCGCGGCCTGCCCCCTGCCCGCCCTGCTGCGCTTCCTCAAGGGCGTGGCCGCCTGGGTCGACGGCAACCACGACTGGCACCGCACCAACACCTACCGCTACAGCCTGCCCGACTTCTGGTAAAGAACGGACGCCTCTGTGACCACGGATATCACCCCCGCACTCTCCACGATGGTCCCGGCCCCGGCGACCCCCTATCAGGGAGACATCGCCCGGTACTGGAACAGCGAGGCGAGGCCGGTGAACCTGCGCCTCGGTGACGTGGACGGGCTCTACCACCATCACTACGGCATCGGCGCCGTCGACCGCACCGCGCTCGGCGACCCGGAGCACAAGGAGTACGAGAAGAGGCTGATCGCCGAGCTGCACCGGCTGGAGTCCGCCCAGGCCGAGTTCCTCCTGGACCACCTCGGCTCCGTCACGGCCGACGACACCCTCGTCGACGCCGGGTGCGGTCGCGGCGGATCCATGGTCATGGCCCACCAGCGCTTCGGCTGCAAGGTCGAGGGCGTCACGCTCTCCGCCACGCAGGCCGAGTTCGGCAACTCGCGGGCACGGGAGCTGCGTATCCAGGACCACGTCCGCTCGCGCGTGTGCAACATGCTCGACACACCCTTCGAGAAGGGCGGCGTCGCTGCCTCGTGGAACAACGAGTCGTCCATGTACGTCGACCTGCACGACCTGTTCGCCGAGCACTCCCGCTTCCTCGAGGTGGGTGGCCGGTACGTGACCATCACCGGCTGCTGGAACCCCCGTTACGGCCAGCCGTCGAAGTGGGTCTCGCAGATCAACGCCCACTTCGAGTGCAACATCCACTCCCGGCGCGAGTACCTGCGGGCCATGGCCGACAATCGGCTCGTACCGCAGACCGTGATCGACCTGACTCCCGACACCCTGCCGTACTGGGAACTGCGGGCCACGTCCTCGCTGGTCACCGGGATCGAAGAGGCGTTCATCGAGTCCTACCGGGACGGTTCCTTCCAGTACGTGCTGATCGCGGCCGACCGCGTCTGAACGCCTGACCGGAAGGCACCCGCCCGGTGGTGGGGGGGGGGGGGGGGCCCCCCCCCCCCCCCCCCGGGGGCGCCCCCCCCCGCCGGGGGGGGGGGGGGGCCCCGGCCCCCCGCCACCACCGGGCGGCGGAGCCCGGCAGCCCGGGCGACGCGACTGGCAGGGAGATGCGGCAGGCGTTGTCGTCGCCGAGTCAGAACCAAACGGATGACGATTCTTGCCTTCGCGGGTCGGCAGGCTCATCGGCTTCGCGTGCCATAACCCGTACACACTCCTTGCCGATTGAGGCAATCACTCCGCCATTAACACGCCGGAGTGATCCGTCGGGGTGAACGCCCGTGAGAGTGAATCAGCCCGAAGTTCAATATTACTGCGGTCGGTCCGGCTTGGGCTTGTTCATGTGCGGCATCGAGCCGCTTGTTCTTCCGCGGCCTCCGTACGCCAAACGCGTTGGCGTGGCGGCGTGTTCAAGGCGGGTGGAGTTGGCCTGCGGCGGTCGGCCGTGCTCGAGCCGCTCGCGAGATCATCAAGCGGTTCGCTGCTGGTGACAGCCATGTGACCGCCACCTCCGCCGCCCTTGTGCAGGTGGGCTGCGTGATCTTCCTCCGGTACGCCCTCCCTTCCGTCGGCGGTGACCGCCCGGTTCGCGGGGAGAGTTGTCCTCCGGTGAAATTCCCACGTGTCTGCCGGGCCGGGGATCAACGCCATCCGGCCCATTAGGTATTCATATGCGCTTTGCAGTTGGCTCGTCGGTTTCGCCTTGGGCTCGCTTGAGTGAATCCCGCACCGATCAATTTCTTGAGTAATATGCCAACGGCACAAAAAGGCGATTCCCTGCGACCGAGAACCGCCGCCAAGGCACTTTCCCCTCACAGGAGTTGGCCCCTCGATGACGCTGAATATCCCTGACGCGCCGCTACGGCGCTCCACGTCGGTTTGGCTCGCGGCGGTTACGGCCGTGGTGATCGCCGCCGTCGTGCTCGCGCTGACGCCGACACGCGCCAACGCCGTTGCCACACCTGTACCTCTGGGTACGGCGAGCAGCTTCGCCGTTCTGGCCGGGTCACAAGTCACCAACACCGGGCCGTCGTTGATCACCGGTGATCTCGGAGTGCATCCGGGAACGGCCATCACCGGATTCCCGCCCGGCACGGTTCTCGGGGCCCTGCACTCCGCGGACGCTGTGGCGCTCCAGGCCAAGAGCGACCTGGTCACGGCATACAACAACGCCGCCGGCCAGGCGCCCGACGTCACGTATCCCACCGCTCCCGATCCCGTGGAGCTCGGTGGCAGAACGCTGGATCCGGGTGTCTACAGGGCGCCCATCTCCGCGGGTATCACCGGCACGCTCACTCTCGACGCCCACGGCGACCCCAATGCCGTATGGGTCTTCCAGGTCGGTTCGACCTTGACGACGGCGTCCGGGAGCAATGTGTCTCTCATCAACGGCGCCTCGCCGTGCAACGTGTACTGGCAGATCGGCAGCTCGGCCACCCTTGGCACCAACTCCACGTTCGTGGGGACCATCATGGCCCAGGAGTCGATCACCGTCACCACGGGAACGACCATCGCCGGCCGGGCGCTGGCCCGCACCGGCGCCGTGACGCTGGACAACAACACGATCAACCGGGGTACGTGTGCCGCCGGGGGAACCACCGGCGGGCTGATCACGGGCGGTGTGATCGCCGGCGCCACGACCGGTGGCACGACAGCGGGCACCACGGGCAGCACCACGGTCGGTGTCATCGGCGGCGTGCCGACGGGCGGCGGAACCGGCGGAGCCCTGGGCGGTCTTCTCGGCGGCGTCCTGACCTCGGGTGGAACCACCGGTGGCGCCCTGGGCGGCCTCATCGCGGGAGTCACTACGGGCGGCACCACGGGTGCTACTACCGGAGGCACCACGGGTGCTAACACCGGAGGCACCACGGGTGCTAACACCGGCGGTACCCATGGTGGTTCGACGGGTGGAAACGGCCACCACGACCACGGCGAGAAGCCCGACAACCACGACCATGGTGGCAAGCCCGATGAGCATGGCGAGCATGGCGAGCATGGCGAGCATGGCGGGGATCAAGGAAAGCCCGACAAGCCCGAGGGCCACGGCAGCGACCACAAGGACGACCACAAGGACGACCACAAGAAGTCTGCCTAGCTCCATCTGAATGAGCAGGACGAGCGGCGCGCGACGGATCGTTGTCGATTCCGTCGCGCGCTGTTGGCGACATCTCAGGAGACGCGGTGAGAGAAGCCAGGATGAAAAGACCGGGTGTGGACGTGCAGGGCGGCGTGGAAACGGTGGATGCCGACGGACCGGACCGGATCGGCATCGAGTCGGCTGGGCAGCGAGACCGAGGCGGTAAGGACCCTGCGTTCCAGGGGCCTTCGGCTCCAACGCCCGTTCTTCTGAAAGCCGGGGTGAGCGCCGTGACGGTCCTGTTCCTGGCGACGGCCCTGGTACATGTACTCCTGGTCTTTCTGCACGTGGCACCGACGAACCCCATCTCCCGGCAGTACAGCCGGCAGGTCAACGCATGGGTCTTCCCACTGTTCGAGCAGAACTGGCGGCTCTTCGCGCCGGATCCGGAGTCGGTCAACCGGCAGATCTCGGCGAGGACCCTGCACACCGCTCCGGACGGCAGCACCCAGGTGAGCGGCTGGTTCGATCTGACCGCCGTGGACAACTCGTCGGTCAGGCACAACGCCTTCCCGAGTCACACCGCTCAGAACATGCTGCGGCGGGCCTGGAGTTCGTACCTCGAAACCCACGGCGGTGACGACCTGCCACGCTCACAGCGGGCACTCATGATCCAGCAGTACCTGACCAACATCGCGTCGGACCGCGTCACCACCCGTCGGCACGGAACCTTCGAGTCCATCCAACTACGGGTGATCACGGTGCCCATCGCCGCCCCCGAAACGCCGAACGGCACCGACCCGTCCGCCGCGGCGCCGAAGCCTGTGGAAACGCGATATCTGCCCTGGTGGAAGGTGCACGCCCATGGAAACTGAGCAACCGCACACACCGCGCCGACGCGCTCCCGAAGGAGTGGACGCAGGCGTGCCGCACCGCGTGCCAGGGCGAATCGCTGCGGGTCTCAGCATCCTGACCGAGCGGCCGGTCTCCCTCTACGCCGCCGCGGTCCTGCGTATCGGATACGGATTTCTCTATCTCGTCTTCCTGCTACGCGAGTTCCCGCACCGCGACGAGATCTGGGGTCCTGGTTCACCGTGGACGCCCGAGATGGCGAGGCAACTGTTCGGTCAGACGGGATGGGCCAGCATCCTGACCCTGTCCGACAACCGGGCGTACTTCGAGGCCTGTTACGCGCTGGCACTCATCACGTCCGTGCTGTTCCTGCTGGGCTGGCGCACCAGAGTCGTGTCCGTGCTGTTCGCCGTCGTGGTCGCGTCGTTCCACGCCAGGGCGATCTTCATGACCGACGGAGGAGACAACCTCATCCTCCTCATGGCGCTGTACCTCGCCTGCACGGCATGCGGCCGCCACTGGTCCCTGGATGCGCGCAGAAACCGTCTCCGTGCCGCCGACGGTAAAACGGCGCGTACGCCGACGGGCCGGGGAACGGCCGACCTCCGTCATTCCCGGCAGACCGTGACCGCGGTGCTGCACAACTGCGGCATGTTCGTCATCGCCGCCCAGGTCTGCTTCCTCTACGGGTCCGCGGGTCTCTACAAGGTGCAGGGCGGCTCATGGGGTAACGGGACCGCCCTCCATTACGTCCTGAACCTCGATCTGTTCCGCCCCTGGCCTGAGATCTCCCTGCTGGCGGACGAGCATGACGTGCTGATCGCCATCGCCTGCTATCTGACGGTTCTCGTGCAGGTCGCATTCCCCTTCGTCCTGTTCGGACGGCTCAAATACCCTGTCCTGACCCTGCTGTTGGGCATGCACCTGGGCATCG
This sequence comes from Streptomyces sp. NPDC050535, assembly GCF_044457665.1. Lineage (NCBI taxonomy): Bacteria > Bacillati > Actinomycetota > Actinomycetes > Kitasatosporales > Streptomycetaceae > Streptomyces > Streptomyces sp. NPDC050535. Next base: position 43,892 of record NZ_JBITHE010000002.1, on the reverse strand, counting down.
CCGTACTCATGGGACTTCCACTGTTCTCGTCCGCGATGATCGTCGCGGACGCCGTGTTCCTGCCCGACCGCTTCTACAGGTCTCTGGGACGACTGTGGCGGCGCACCGGCCGGGCGACAGACGCCGGAAGGACGCGGCTTTCGACGCGCGGAGAGCCCGTACTCGTGCCGACGCAGCTCACACCGTCGAGCCGCTGAGGGGCCCTGTGGGCAGTGTCATCGGCTCGGCTGCGTTGTGCGTGTGCCGCTTCGGCTCGTGAACGGTGAAGCCGACGGTGTCTCCGGGGGGACCATCGCCCGCGTGGCGCAGTAGGTCCGTCCGGTCCTCGAGGCACTCAGAGCGTGGGGAACGAGATGTGGACCCCGTGGCGCTTCTCCAGCTCCCGTACGGCCGGTCCCAGTTGTGAGCGGAGGGACGCGATCTCGCGGCTGTTCTCCGCGACGAACCGTTCGCGCAGCTTCTGGCGCAGGGGCTCGCGGACGGCTTCCACCGGCCGCATGCAGTCGGCGTAGGCACCGGCCAGCTCGTGGTCTTCCCGTACGAGGGCGGTGGTGTCGTCGGCGTGCTCCGCGAGTCGGCTGTCGACCAGGGCGAAGAAGTCGTCCTCGTTGTCCACGCGCAGGTTGTGCCGGCGGTCCAGGCATTTCGGCACCTCGGCCAGTGCGTGCCGTACCCGCGGTTGGCTGCGCAGTGTGTCGAGCGTGTTCCACCACTCGCTCTGAAGGGGCGAGGAGAGGGCGTCGAGGGCGCGGACGGCGGTGGTGCCTGCCGCGGCGCAGCGGAGGACGACTGCGTCGGAATCGTCGGCGGAGGCGGCGCCGGGCTCCGCGGAGTCCGCGGCGGTCCGCAGGACGCTCGGAAGGTCGGGGGCGGGACCGCCGTTGAAGCCGTCGCGTTCCAGGAGATCAAGGTCCGGCAGCGCACCGAGCCGGACGAACATGGGAGGAGGGCCCTGCGGACGCGGGCGGCCGGCGTCGTGGGCGCAACGGGCGGTCACCGCCGCGCTGACGGTCTGGCCGAATGTGCCCAGACCGACGGTCAGCCGGGTGTCGGCACCGGTCGCCGGGAGCACCATCGGGACCGGGTCCTGAGGGAGCGCGTGGGACAACGGGGCCGCTGCCGTGGCCCGGCCGGCCGGGGCGGGCTGGTCGGCGGCGGGGCTCGCGGACGCGGAGCATCCGCCGATCGCCGCGGCCATCAGGAGCACGGCCGGCACCAACTGCGCCGGGTGGAGGCGGTGGGACACCGGGAAGCCTCTCTGTGACGGGAGTCGGGGCCCGCGCCGGGCGCGGGCCCCGAGTTCCGCTGGGTCAGTGCGCGACGTCGGCGATGTCGTTGCTCGTGTTGTAGCTGCCGACGCTCATCGGCACACCGTTGTTGACGTCGGACAGCAGGACGATCCACGGGCTGTGCCCGCCGTCGTAGGCGCGGATGTAGCCGCGGGAGCCCCGGATCCAGGTGCCGGAGGAGTTGCGGTAGAAGCCCGCGTACAGGTCACTGGTCGCCGCGCTGTTCTCGTACGAGGCAGTGAGGTTGAGGTCGTTGCAGGTGCTCGAGGACGACTTGTTCACGACGGTCCCCGGGCCCCGGTAGCCGGTGCGGATCTCCGCGGTGGCGCACGCCTGGGGCGCGGCCTCCGCGGCCGGGGCCAGGACGACCAGGGAAGTGGCGACGACGGCCGAGGCCGCCAGCGCGGACCAGGTCTTCTTCATTGGATGGTTCCCCCTTCGGGCTGCGGGCGCACTGGTTGGTGTCCGCCCGTCGCCCTGCACACTGACAGCGGCGCGGCGTCGCGGTCTTGAAGGAATGCGCACTGTCAGTTAAGTCCTGGGCGGGGCCTGCGGCCGGTTGCCGAGCCGGACCCTCAGCGGTCCAGCAGCACGCTCGTCAGGTGCCCGGGGACGCGCTCGACGACGCGGTGCTCGGCGATCGCCTGAACGAACTGGCGTGGCCTGAGGGACGTCATCGCCTTGAACTCCCGGCTCAGATGCGACTGGTCGGAGAAGCCGACGGCCGCCGCGACCTCACTCGGACTGCGGCCGGCGGCCAGTGCGCGCAGGGTGTGGTTGAGGCGCACGATCCGTCCGGCGATCTTCGGGGACACGCCGATCTGTTCACGGAAGCGTTTCTCCAGCTGCCTGCGGCCCCAGCCCACCGAATCGGCCAGTACGTCGGTGGTGACGATGCCCCGTCGTGCGCCCACCTCGGCCCAGGCCCGGGCGACGAGGGGCGAACCGGACGGGCCGGCGGCTCCCCACGCGACGAGGGCCGCGTCCACCAGAGCGAAGCGCCGCGGCCAGTCCGGTGCCGAGGCCAGCGCGTCCGCGAGCGTGCCGAGCCGGCGCCCCAGCACGTCCTCGGCCGCCAGATGACGGCCGGCCAGCTCGTGCATCGCCGCACCGAGCAACGAGTACGCGGCCCAGGGCGTCATCACGATCTCCATGCCGGACAGCCGGCCCTGGTGGCCACCGGTACCGGCGGACGCGTGCACGCCGGCGAGAACCGCGCTGTACTGCGCGGAGTCACGGCCCTGTGCGTCGTCCAGCGAGAGTTTCTCGTCGAATCCGACCACGAGTGTCACCGTCCCGCTGGGCAGTTCCAGCCGCCGCCGCGGACTGCTGAAGTGAGCGCGAAAACCGTGGTAGCGCAGTACACCGGGTCTCAGACACTCCGTCGGCCGTCCGGGCACACTCTCCCAAGTCCCCTTCGAGCAGGCTGAATCGAGCATGCACGTCCCCCTGTGGCCGGTGCGTCGGTCCGACGGGCCGCCGGGCGGCCCGGAGGCATGCTGGCACCCGGCGGGACAGGACTCGCCGGACCCGACCGGAACCGGACAGGCCACCGGGACCCCGCTGAACCGGACGGCTTCCTGAAACCGGCGCGTCACGCGCCGAGCCTCCCGCCGTATACCAACTCCCGTGACTCCTGTGACAGATGAGGCTGAACGGGGGGAAGTTCCGGCCAGCGTACGGATGTCCGGGATCCCTTTGTTTCGCAGTCGTCCCGCGGCGTCGGACCGTTACAAGCGGCGCTGTCCGTATTGCCCGCGGCAGGACTACGCTGGGTGAACAGGCCCCGGCCCCCGGCATCGCACGTCTTGTTCTGCCTCGGGGAGGCCCGCCGTGTTCGTCCCGCTTCTGATCCTCATCGTGGTGCTGTTCGGCCTGGGCTTCGTCAGCCCTCTCTGGTGGGTGGCCGCCGCCGTACTGGTCTTCGGCGCCTTCCGCTACGGCCGGGATCGAGGCGTCGGCTGGGGCCGCGGCTCCGATGTCGGGGAGTACCGCGCCTACCGGGACCGCCGGGAGCGTCAGGACCGCTGGGACCGCCGCTACAGCCGTCAGCACCGGGCACGCTGGAGGCGCGAGGACCGACGGGACCGCGAACGCCGCGGGTGACCGACGACCGCGCCCGGCGTCTTCGTGCGGCGCAGCGGATCCAGCGGCGGGCGGCACCGGAGCGCATCCAGCGGCGGGCGGCACCGCAGGCGGTGAGCTCCAGAGGGTGATCAGGCCAGCAGGCCGGGGAGTGGCTCGGAGTCGTCGATGAAGGCGCGGGCGACGTCGGAGAGACGGCGGTTGTGGGCGCGGGCGTAGCCGCGCAGTGCGGTGAAGGCCTGTTCCATGTCGACGTTCTGGCGTTCGGCGAGTTTGCCCTTGGCCTGCTCGATCAGTACGCGGCTGTTCAGCGCGGTCTGCAGCTGTTCGTTGAGGATCGTGCTGCGACGGCTGGAGCGTTGCTGCAACAGACTGATGGTGGCGACGTCTGCCAGGGCCTGGGCGATGAGTGTGCCCGCGGGGTCGAAGGGACCGGCGCCGGCGTGGAAGAGGTTCAGGGCGCCGACGACCTCGTCGCGCAGACGCATGGGCAGGGCCTGGACCGCCCCGAACCCGCTGTGGTGGGCCGCCCTGACGAACTGCGGCCAGCGGTCGGCCTCCCGGGTCAGGTCGGGGACGATCACCTGTGTGCCGGTGCGGAAGCATTCGAGGCAGGGGCCTTCGTCGTTCTGGAGCTGGAAGAGCTCGAGGAGGCGAACCCGTTCGTCGGAGGCGGCCATGACGCGGAGCTTGCCGTCCCGGTCGGCGAGCAGCACGCCGGCCGCGCTCGCGTCGAGCACGCCCACGCAGCGGTCGGTGAGCAGGCGCAGGAAGTCGATCAGGTCGAAGTCGGCGACCAGATTGTCCGCCAGCTCGACGAAGGTTTTGGCAAGGAGCTGCTGATTCATCGTGGGTACCCTCGATTGAGACTATTCCCGCGGGGAGAATGCGGGAAGTACGGAACGTTGATCGGACGGCATTGGCGCATCAGGGCTCCTCGTCGGTCTGGTCGGTCCGGTCGGACTCCGTCTCCGTCTCCGTCTCCGGGGAGAAGCGGAGCCGATGGGCCACTATGTCGGCGGCCACGTCGGCGAGCCGGCGTGCCCTCATGTAGGCGTAGGCGCGCAGCCGGACGAAGGCCTCCTCGATGCCGATGCCGAGTTGGACGGTGAGCATGCCGGTGGCCTGGTCGATCTCCGCCCGGTATCCGCCCAGGTCCTCGAAGCCGTGGTCCGGATCCGGGCCGCCGTCCGACGCGCCCGTCTCGTCGATCCGCGTATCGAGCAGGAGCAGTGTCGCGAGATCGGCGAAGGCCATGGCGTCGGCCAGCTGATCCGCGTCCAGCACGGTCGGCACGTCGGCGTACAGGTCCAGAACTCCCGGGCTGATCGCTCCCATCTGCAGGGGGAGGGCGAAGACGGCGGCCGCTCCGGCTTCGAGGGCCGCATCGGCGAACACGGGCCAGCGGTCCTGTAGTTCACCGGTGAGCAGGTTCGGCGTCAGGACGGCCGAGCCGTGGGCGAAGGCGTCCACGCATGGGCCCTCGCCCAGGGTGAGCTGGAGCTCTTCCAACCGCTCGCTGATGGCGTCGGTGCTGCACAGTGGATGGCTCCCCGCCGTCCTGGACATCGCCGACAGCCCGGCTCCGCCGACCGGCAGCGCGGCCACGGCGGCGGTGCACACGTCCATCACGCCGACCCGGGCAGCACGCAGGGCCGCCTGCTCGGCGACCAGCAGCTGGATACGGGCCGACCGGTTGTCGTACCTCACCCGGGCCACCGCGTCCGGGCCTCGCGGGCAGGTCCCGCCGGCGTGACGCCGAGCGGCAGTCCCTGCCCTCGCCGGGCGGTCACCACATATCACCTGAGGAGGAAGGCACCAGCTGTCCCTGCCGGTGAGAAGGAGCCGGAGCGGGCGGCGGGGGCCCGGACGGCAGGCCGAGGAGCAGGGACCCGGAGCCGGTGAGATCGAGCAGCAGAGCAAGGATCCGTGGCGGGCAGTGCAGTCGCAGGGTCCCGCCGGCCTCCGCGGTCCGCTGTGCGGCGTAGAGGAAGGTGTTGAGGCCGCTGCAGTCGCAGAAGGCGACGGGAGTGAGGTCGACGTCGATGGTGCGGATGCCGTCGTCGAGGCACCGTTCAAGCGCCGAGCGCACGAGCGGCGCCGATGCCAGGTCGATCTCACCGGCCAGGGTGATCAGGGCCCGGTTCCTCCGGTCGCGTCGATACACGGTGAGCTGCGGGAGTGGCATGACGCCTCGGATCTGAGAGCCGTCCGGCAGCCGACGCCGTGGTGCCGGATTCCCGGCCCGTCCTGGCGCGCTGTCGGCAGGGGCGTACGGTCGGCGGAGGCGGAGCGAAGGCCGGCCCAAGAGCCTGTACGGCAGGACAGGGATCCACCCAGTTCCCTCCAGGGATGCGCCGGGTGACGGACCAACAGCCCGCCCCTCGCAGCCATCTGTGTCGATCAACGACATAGGCGCCGGGGTCTGGGACGTCCGTACATCAGGGTAGTCGCTGCCCGGTGGTATGGGCGGTCCGAAAGCTGCCTATCTCAGAATGTGGACAGGGTGTGAGGTGGTGTCGGGCCCTGTCGCTGATCGCAGATGAAACACCGTCGGCGGGGCAGTCGTCCCGTTGTGCGTCCGTGTGGCGTGCGTATCGCTGAAGGGGCCTCAAGTGCCTTTGTGCGCAACCAAGTTGATTTCGACCATCCCGGGGCGCCGCTCCGGGACCGGCAAGGGGTGTTGATGGAGAAGTCCGTACAAGAAGAGCGAGAAGGACGGCAAGAGGAACAAGAGTCCAAACACAAGGTGCTCGACCTCACCGCTGTGCAGGTGGCGGCGAGCGCGCTCGCGACCGTGGTGGGCGCGGGGCTGGCGTCCCTGCTGGGAGTGACGGGGACGATCATCGGCGCCGCCGTGGTCAGTACCAGCGCGACCACCGGTGCCGCGGTCTTCCAGCACGCGTTCCGGCGGACCGGCGAGGAGATACGCAACCGGGTGCCCGTGGGAGGTGCCCGGACGCCGGGCGAGGAGCGTGCGGAGCAGCGGGCGGACGCCCGCGTGGCGTTCGGCGCACCGGGGGCCTCCGCGCCCGCCGCGCTCTCCGAGAGCGAGTCCGACACCACCTCGCGGAGTGGTTCCCGGTGGAAGTCCTTCGCCTGGAAGAAGTACGCCCTGGCGACGGGCCTGGTGTTCGCCCTCGGGATGGTGACGGTGACCGCGGTGGAACTGCTCGCCGGCAAGCCGGTGGCGGCCGTTCTCAAGAACGAGTCGGGCAGCGGAACCTCGGTGGGCGGCGGCACCGCCGGTGACCCCGCCCCCACCGACAGCGGGACACCCACATCCGGGGAGTCCGGCGACACGGAGTCGCAGCCGGACGACACCGCCTCGCCCGAGGCGAGCGCGACGCCGGACACCAGCTCCAGTGCCGACCCCGGTCCCAGCCCCAGCGCCAGCGCCCCGGCGTCGTCGGTGCCGTCCAGCGGAGATGCCGTGAGCAGTTCCGACGTCACCGCCGACTGAGCCCGGGGGACCGGGGGCGGAACGGCGGCACCGTTCGCCTCTGGGCTCCCCGGAGTTCGGCTTGTACGCTCCTGCTGTTCCGGATCTGCGCCGTACGATGCGGATGCGCGCGGAGAGCACAGGGGGAGTCTCTATGTCCGGCATATCTGAGGCGGTACCGCTCGGGCTGCTGTCGGGGAGGCTGCCCAGCGGGGTGGACCTCTACCTCCTCGGGCCGGACGGCGGGATCGTGTTCGCGGACCGGGAGGGCGCGCGGGAACTCGGTCCCGAGCGGGAGTTTCTCCGGTTCATCGACGACGGGCAGTTCGCCCACTATCTGGTGGGCGACGCGGCGACCTCTCCGGAGCGGCCCTCCAACGCGACCGTCAAGCTGGGTGTGGTCGGCCCGCGCAGCGCGTTCACTCCGCACGCCCACGGCGGCGAACACTTCGTGCTGAGCCTGGGGCACGCGGCGTGCGGCCTGTACGACGCGGCGCGGGGCGAGGTCACCGAAGTGCCGCTGTCGCCGGGCATGTTGATCCGGATTCCGGAGATGATGCCGCACTCCTTCGCCAACCGGGGCACCGCGCCGCTGACGATCCTGGCCGCGAACACCGGCTACGGCATCGATCACGAGGACTACGCGATCACCGCGGGGGAGGCGGAGCGGCGGGCGGCGGGGGTGCCCCACTTCGCCGGGCACGCCGGTTCCTCGGCCAACTCCGGTTCCCCCGGCGGTGACGAGCCGGCCGCACCGCTGACCACGGCCACCCGTCCCGCCCCCCTCGGCACCGACTACCGTGCTCTCGCCGCCGAGTGGCGGGCCATCGAGGACGTTCAGCGCGTACGGGGCGTGGGTGCCACGACCGTACGGGAGCGGCTCGCGGCGCGGCTGCGGCGGGTGGCGGGTGTGCTGGAGGGGCCACGGTGATCTGTCCGCACTGCGAGAAGTCGCTCCTGCGCAAGGAACGGCCCGGGAACGTCTGCGGATTCTGCAGGCGCACCTACGCGCTGGATCCCAAGACCAACGACCTGCGGCTCAGCGACCTGCGGGTGCGCAGAGTCATGGGCACCCTGACCGACCAGGGGCAACTGCCGTGCACACCGGGCCAGTTGTGGTACGCGCTGTCCCGGAAGTCGCTGCGTGAGAGCGGGGTGCAGCTCGGCTGCGGGTGTCTCCCGGCGTACTTCGGGGCCGCGCTCTGCTTTGTCGGGCTGATCACCCGGTTGCCGCTCGTCGCCGTAGGCGGCGGCCTGTTGCTGCTGGTCGCTCTCGGCTTGCTGATCGCGAAACAGGCGGGCGTCGGCCGCGGCCGGCCGAAGATCGCCCGCAGCGCCTTCCGGTCCGGCCCGCTCGCGGAGTGGCGGCGCGTCTACGGCTCCCTCCCACCCGGCATGGTCGACGACGACCGGCTCCCGGACAGAGCGGACGACCACCGGGTGTCGGGCAGAGCCGGCGACCACCGGCCCCCGTACGGACAAGCCGTCCCGGCAGCCGCCGCCACCGCCGCGCTGATCTGCCCCGACCTGTCCGTCGCCGTCTGCCTCGCCGCCGCCGGTGTGCCCGCGCGCCACGGCCTCACCCTTCTCACCGACCCGCGCCGGCTGACCGGATACGGCCCGGTGATCGTCCTGCACGACGCGAGCGCGCAGGGCCTGCTCCTCGTACGCCGGCTCCGCGTCGCCCTGCCGGGGCGGACCGTGATCGACGCCGGACTGCCGCTGCGCCGCCTGCGGGAGTCGCGGGGCGCGGTGCCGTTCCGGGACACCGGGCCGAGCGAGGCGGACATGGCCGAGCTCGCCGCCTCCGGCGAGTTCACCCCCGCCGAACTGAAGTGGCTGGCCAAGGGCTGGTCGTACCCGCTCGTCGGGGTGCCGCCAGCCCGGCTCCTGGCCGTCGTCGACCGGGTCGCCGAACGCGTCACCACCGCCGCCGACCCGCAACGCCGGCGCGCGGCCTCCCTCGGCTTCCTGACCTGGCCGGCACCGCCCGTGCCGCCGATGCCGTCGGCGCCGCCGAGGGGGACCTGATGATCTGCCCCCACTGCCGGGCCGCACTGCGGCGCAAGGAGCGGACGGGCAGGGTGTGCGTCCACTGCCGCCGCGGGTTCGCCCTCGACCCGGCAGAGCACGGCCGGGGCATGAACGACCTGCGGATCCAGCGCGTGGTCCACCGGCTGACGGACGGCGGACGGCTGCGGGTCACGCTCACCCAGCTGTGGTACCTGGCCAGAACCGGGAACCCCGTGCGACAGGCGACGACCCTGAGCCGTACGACGGTGAAGCGGTCGTGGCTCCGGTGGCTGGTGATCGTCCCGGTGCTGGCCGGACTGCTTCTCCTCGCCGCGGGGGTGATCACCGGACTCGTCGCCCTCGCCATCGCCGTGGGCCACGAACTGGTCTGGTTCCTCGCCCTCGCCGTTCTCGCGTTCTTCGTTCTCGCGGCCTGCCCCGCCATGTTCCGATGGGTGTTCGACACGTACGGGGACCTCGGCGGCGAACGTACGACACACACGTCCGAGCGGCCGCCGGGTGCGGACGTCGTGCCCTCGTACGCGGTGTTCCGCCACCTGATGGTCGGGCGGTGGACGCAGGCGTACGGCGGTCTGCCGGCCGGGATCATGGACGACGGGCCGTACACCGCGTCCGCGCCCCGGGAACGGCCCAGGGCCGTACTACTCAGCCTCGACCGGGCCGTCACCGCCTTCCTGGACGCCAACGGCCTGCCGGCCCGCCTCGCCGTCGCCCTGGCCACCACCACCGAGGACCTTCCGGACGACGACGTACCGGTGGTGGCGCTGCACGACGCCGGCGTACGGGGCGCGCTGCTGGCCCCGCGGTTGCGCGCGGCCAGGCCGGAGCGAGTGGTCGTGGACGTCGCGCCGCCGATCCGCGAGGCCATGCACAACCCGCACACGGTACGGCTCCACAAGGCACCCACCGACGCCGGGCCGGCCCTCGTGACCCGGCTGCGCGAGGAGGCCGGCCTGACGCTGACGGAGGCCGAGTGGCTGGCCGCTGGCTGGTGGAGCCCTCTCGCCGCGGTGCCGCCCGTGCTCCTGGAGTCGGTCGTCGAGCAGGCGGTCGAACGCGCGCTGGAACTGGACCGCGTACGGCACTCCGCGGCCTCGGTCGGCTTCCTTTCGTGGCCGGAACCGTCCGGCACGTCCGCGGCGCGGGGCGGGAGCACCGGATGAGTGGGCCGAGTGTCCGGGCGTGGACGTGAGAGAGGGCTGGATCATTCGATGACACTGCGACGCGGCACGGGGCGGCGGCCGGACACGGCACCGGGCCCGACCCCCGGCCCGCTGCTGGGCCGGGCGATCGCCCTCGGCGCCGCGCGGGCGGGTGCGCCGGGCGGGATCCGTTTCACGGAACGGCAGTTGTACTACGAGACGTGCCGAGTGCTGCGTCCCGCGCCGCCGGAGGGGCTGGCGCGGCGGATTCCCCGTACGCCGCCCCCGCCGCTGCGGCTGCCCCGGTTCACCCGGGCGCTGGACGCCCTGGGCGGGGAGGACACGCCCGGGCTGCTGCCGGAGCCGGTCGCGGCCCCTCCCGTCGGCGGGGCGCCGGCCCGGGAGCCCGACCTCTACGACTACGGCCTGCCCCGGCTGCTGATCTGCCAGGACCGGGGGATCGCACGGATGCTGCTCGCCAACCATCTGCACCTGGAGGCGGCCTGCCCCGTGCTGGCCGCCGAGGACGACCTGCCGCTCCGCCCCCGGCTCGTGGCGGCCCTGGAGCGGGCCGAGGGAGCCACCGTGTACGTACTGCACGACGCGAGCCCGGCCGGACTCACCCTGCCCGCGCGGGTACGGGCGGAGGTCGGGCCGGTGCCCGGCGTCCGGGTCGCCTCGCTCGGCCTCGTACCGCGGCAGGCGGCGGCGCTGCACCTGCTGTCCGGCCGCCGGCCGGCACCGGTGCCGGCTCTGGGACCGCTGCCCGCGGGGCTGCGGCCGCACGAGGTCGCCTGGCTGGCGGAGGGCCGGTTCACGGAGGTCGCCGCCGTGCGGCCGGCCCGGCTGCTGCGCACCGTACTGCGGCTCACCCGAGGACCGCGGCCACCCCGGAACTCCGTCTGGACCGAGCTGCGCGACATGCGCGGCACGGGCTTCATGACCTGGCCGGCCGTATGACGAACCGCACCTGGCCGGCCGTATGACCTTCCGCACCTGGCCTGCCGTATGACCACCCGCCTGAACCGCCGCAGACCCGAGGACCAGAGACGATGATCCGGCCACGCGAGATCGGCTACACCGACGAACTGCTCGCCGACGGCAGCGTTCACCGCGGCTACGACGACGGGCGGCAGGAATGGCGCCGCCGGGACCACCGCACCGGCCATGTCGTCCACTGGCACGACAACCGGGGCGCCTCCGGCACCGACGAACTGCTCGGGGACCGGATCATCAAGCGCGTGCTCGCCGACGGCACGGTGACCTACGGGCGGGACATCGGCTACGGCCGGACCCTGTGGGGCCGCGGCGAGACCGTGATGATCAACCGGACCTCGTTCGGCGGCCAGTTGGGCGCGATCCTCGTCGGTCTCGGTCTGGCGGGCCTGGCGATCTCCGCCACGCAGCTGCCTCCGCTGAGCCTGACGCCGGAGGAGGAAGAGGAGTTGCGCCAGCAGGCGCAGAACTCGTCGTCCGGCGGCAGCGGGGGAGACGGCGGTGGGGGCGACGGAGGCGACGGGGGCGGTGGGGACGATGTGTGGGACGGGTCCTGGGGCAGCGATGACGGCGGCGGGTGGAGTGATGACGACTTCGGCTGACGTGGACCCCGTACCCCCGTCCATCCGGACGCCCGTAATACCGGTGTACCCGTATGCCGGGGTGCCCGGACGCCCGGACCCGTCCCACACCGGCACGTCGGCACATGGAAGGAGCCGTTGATGGCGCGCTTCTGCGCCTGCCTGGCGCCCGCCCCCGCGCGGGCCGAGGACCATCTCGCCTCGATGGGCGCCGCCCCCGGCAGAACACCCGGCCTCACAACCGGCCTTGCCCTGGTCGAGGACGAACCCGGCCACGCGGAGGGGCCGTTCACCGCGCACGGGCTGACCGCTGTCGGCGAGGTCACCCTGCACAACCGGGCCGAGCTGCACACCGCGCTGGCCGCCGACAGCGCACCCGCGCCGCCGGGCTGCCCCGACGGCGAACTGCTGTTGCGCTGCTGGGCCCGGCTCGGCGCACGCGGAATCGCCCTGGCGGAGGGCATGTTCGCGCTCGCCGTCCTGGACGGCACCGAACTCGTGCTGATCCGCGACCACGTGGGCGCCCGTACTCTCTTCTACGCCCGTGCCGACGACTCCTGGGCAGCCTCCACCTCGCTGCGGGCGCTGCGCCGCTGGCCCGCTCTCGGCACCGGTCTGAACCTCGCCGCCGTACGCTCCTTCCTGACCTTCGCCTATCTGCCGGGCGAGGAGACGCTGCTGCGCGGCGTACGTGAGGTACTGCCCGGGCGGGTGCTGCGGCTCGCCGCGGACGGAACCGTCACCGAGCACGTGTACTGGGAGCCGCGCGAACATCTCAACGACGCCGCGGACCTCGCGTACGACGATCCGTCGGACCATGTGCTCGCCCTGCGCGCCCTGTTGGAGGAGGCCACCGCGTGCCGGCTCCCCGAGGCGGAGGGCGTCGGGGTGCTGCTGTCCGGCGGTATCGACAGCTCCCTGGTCACCGCCCTGGCCGCCAAGCTGCACGCCCACCCCGTGCACACCTACTCCATCAGCTTCGGCGACGAACTCCCCAACGAACTCGGCTACTCGGGCCTCGTCGCCGCCCACTGCCACACCCGGCACCGCGTCCTGACCGTCTCCGGCGACGCCGTGGCGGCCAGGCTCGCCGAGGCGGCCGCGCTCCTCGACAGTCCCGTCGGCGACCCGTTGACGGTGCCCAACCTGATGCTCGCCGAGGCGGTGGCGGGCGACGGGCTGCGGGTCGTGCTGAACGGCGAGGGTGGCGACCCGGTCTTCGGAGGGCCCAAGAACCTGCCGCTGCTGGTGCACGAGATGCATCACGGGGCGGCGGGCGCTTCCGGGACCTCCGGGTCCGTGGGGTCCTACGGGTCCTTCGGGTCCGGCGGGTCCTCCAGGGTCGAGGACCGTGCCACCGCCTATCTGCGCTCGTATCGCAAGTGCTGGACCGACATACCCGATCTGCTCACGCCGGACGCCCTGCGCGCCCTGGAGGACGCGCCGCCGCTCCAGCGGTTCGTCGAGCCCTACCTCACCGGCCCCGACCGGATGACGTACCTGCTCAACCAGCTCCTGCACTGCAATCTGCGGACCAAGGGCGCCCACCACATCCTCACCAAGGTCGAGCGGCTGACCGCCTCCCAGGGGCTTCAGGGCCGCGCCCCGCTCTTCGACCGGCGGGTCGTGGACCGCGCCTTCGCCACCCCGCCCGCCCTCAAGCTCCGTGGTACGGCGGAGAAGTGGGTACTGAAGGAGGCCGTACGGGATCTGCTGCCCGCCACCGTCGTGGACCGGCCCAAGAGCGGGATGCGGGTCCCGGTGCAGCAGTGGCTGAGCGGGCCGCTGCGGGACCTGGGCGGGGACCTGCTGCTCGGGCGGGCGGCGCGGCAGCGGGGGCTGTTCCGGCCCGACACCGTACGCACCTGGATGAGAGGCGATGGCACGCTGCTGCCCAGACAGGGCGGCAAGTTGTGGCTCGTGCTCACCCTGGAGCTGTGGCTGCGGTCCTACGGACTGTGACGCCCAGACCCACCTACCAGCATGAGCAGCACCAACGCTATCGGCACGAGGAGATTTCCATCAGCATGAACACCGTTCTCGTCGACCCCCGCACCGGCCGTGAACGCGGCACCGCCCCCATCGCCCGGGAGGACGAGGTGCGTTCGGCCGTGGCAGGCGCCCGGGCCGCGCTGCCCGGCTGGGGCGGGCTCACCCCGAAGGACAGGTCCCGTCGGCTGGAGCGGCTGGCCGCGCTGGTCGAGGAGCACTCCGCCGGGTACGTGGCCCGCGAGCGCGCCGGGACCGGCAAGCCGGACGCGGAGACGGCGGGCGAGGTCGAGCAACTCGCGGACCTGCTGCGGTTCTACGCCTCGGCCGTACGGGCCCAGTCGGCACCAGCCGCCGGACGGCTCGTCGACGGGCACGAGAGCTGGGTGCGCTGGGAGCCCGTCGGGGTGGTAGGGGTGATCGTTCCGTGGAACTACCCGCTGCTGATGTCCGCTTGGCGGTGCGCGCCCGCGCTGGCCGCGGGCAACACGGTGGTCGCCAAGCCCGCCGAGACCACCCCAGACAGCCTGGGGCTCCTCGCCGAACACGCCGCCGAAGCCCTCGGGCCCGACGTCCTCCAGTGCCTGCCCGGCGACCGGCGGACCGGCCGGCTCCTCGTCGAGGACCACGTCGACATGGTGGCCTTCACCGGCAGCGGCCGTGCCGGCGCCGATGTCGCGGCCCGTGCCGGGGGCCGCCGGGTCAGCCTCGAACTCGGCGGAAACGCACCGGCGCTCGTCCTCCCCGACGCGCCCGAGGACACCTGGAGGGAGCTGGCCCGCGCCTGCACCTACAACGCCGGTCAGAGCTGCGCCGCCCCCGCCCGCGTGATCACCCTCCGCGAGAACTACGAGACCGCCGTCCAGCGGCTCTCCGAGGCACTGTCCGCCCGTGTCGCGGGCCGCGACTTCGGGCCCCTCAACAACCCCGACCAGGCCGCCCGTTACGACCGGATCCTCGCCGCCTCCGCCGCCAAGCGGAGCATCGCCGGGGACATCGCCCCCGACTCGGGTGAGGAGTCCGGATTCTGGCGTCCCGCCCGCGTCCTCGCCGATCTGCCCGACGATGATCCGGCGGTCGTGGAGGAGGTCTTCGGCCCGCTGCTCACCGTCCAGGCCGCCGACGACCTGGACGCCGCGCTGGCCCTGGCCAACGGCGTCCCCCAGGCCCTCGCCGCCAGTGTCTGGACGGCTGACCTGTCCACCGGCCTCTCGCTGGCCGCCCGCCTCGACGCGGGTGAGACGTGGCTCAACTGCCACCTCGTACAGACCGCCGAACTTCCGCACGGCGGCCGGGGCGCATCGGGCCACGGGACGGATCTGAGCGCGCTCGCGCTGCACGAGTTCCAGCGGCCGAAGACGGTCACGGCACGGCTGACGACGGGCCGTTGGGAGAGCTGACCGCCTGGACCATCCGCGGGGACGTCGCACAACACGCCGACAGACCTCAGTACTAGTCTGATGTCCCTGAACAGCTTTTCGATACGGGGCACATGGGAAAGGTGATCAGCGATGTCGCTGAGGCCCGGCGATTTGGAGTCGATCGGCGACTACACGCTGATCGACCGGCTCGGTAGCGGCGGCATGGGCGTCGTCTATCTGGGGCGCTCGATCTCGGGGCGGCGGGTCGCGGTCAAGGTCGTGCACGCGCAGTACGCGCAGGACGACGAGTTCCGGGCCCGGTTCCGGCAGGAGATCGCGGCGGTCCGCCGGGTGAGCGGAGCGTTCACGGCCCCGGTGGTGGACGCCGATCCGGACGCCGAACAGCCGTGGATGGCGACGCTCTACGTGCCCGGTCGCACGCTGGCGGACGTCGTGTCCAACGACGGGCCGCTGCACGGCGGCGAGTTGTACGCGCTCGCGCTCGGTCTGGTCGAGGCGCTGCGCGACATCCACCGGGTGGGTGTGGTGCACCGTGACCTGAAGCCGAGCAACGTCCTGATGGCCGAGGACGGCCCCCGCGTCATCGACTTCGGCATCTCGCACGCCGTCGACAACCAAGCCCTCACCGTGACCGGGAGGTTGATCGGCACGCCGCCGTTCATGTCGCCGGAGCAGTTCGCCTCGCCGCGGGATGTCACCGTGGCCTCGGACGTGTTCTCGCTGGGCTCGCTGCTGGTGTACGCGGCCACCGGCAACCGGCCCTTCGACGGCAGCAGCCCGTACTTGACGGGCTATCAGGTGATGTACGAGGCGCCGGCCCTCAACGAGGTCCGGGAACCGCTGCGGAGCATCGCCGAACGCTGTCTGGACAAGGATCCGGGCGCCCGGCCCGAGCTCGCCGAACTGCACCACATGTTCCGGACGTTGTGGGATTCCGCCGCTTCGGAAGAGGCCGCTTCGGAAGAGACCGGCCCGGAAGAGGCCGACCCGGCAGCGGTCGCCGGAGAAGAGGTCCATGGGAAAGAGGTCCACGGGTCGGAGTCCGCCGGGGAAATGGTGCCCCGGGCAGCGGCCGACGCCGCGGAGGCCGAAGCCGGCCGGCGGGATTCCCGTACGGGCCCGATTCCGCGGGATCCGGTCACCTCCGGCGGAGCGGGGGCGGCGGACCTCACCCGGATCGGGACCAGACGTCGGGGGCGGCGGGTGCTCGTCGGCCTCGCCGCGGCCGTTGTCGTCACCGGGCTGAGCATCACCGCGGTGAAGACCATGTCGGACCAGGACGGCCCTTCCCAGTCGTCCAACGCGCCCGAGTCCACAGCGCCGTCGACCGGTTCATCCGCCGGTTCCTCCCCCTCGTCCGCGAACGCCGCCGCGGTGACGCTGCCGCCGAAGCACGTGCGGTGGGACTACCAGATCGGCGGCGCCTACCCCCCGCCGGCCGGTGTGCGGGTGGTCAGCCGGGACTGGCAGGACTCGCCCGCGCCGGGTGTCTACAACATCTGCAATGTCAACGCCTTCCTGGTCCAGGAGGGCGCGGCGGACGAATGGGACTCCGACCTGCTGCTGCGTGACGACGCCGGGAAGGTCGTCTACGACACGGACTGGAACGAGGCGGTCCTGGACATCCGTACGGACGCCAAGCGGCAGCGCGTCGCGGCCCAGGTGAACTCCTGGATCGACACGTGCGCGGCGAAGGGCTACAAGGCCGTCGAGCCCGACAACTACGACAGCTTCACCCGCTTCCCGGAGTACCTCCAGGCCGGCCAGGCCAAGGCGCTCATGAAGCTGCTGTCGACACACGCCCACCAGAAGGGCCTGGCCATCGCCCAGAAGAACACCCTTGACCTGGTTGCCGACCGGGTCTCCGTGGGGCTGGACTTCGCCGTGGTGGAGGGCTGCGGAGAGTGGAACGAGTGCGGTCAGTTCGCCGACGCGTTCGACAACAACGTGTTCATCGTCGAGTACACGACGAAGGGCCTGTCGCAGGTGTGCCCCGACTGGAGCAGCACGCTGAGCGTCATCCGCCGCGACGAACTCGTCGTGCCCAAGGGCACGAAGGGGTATGTCCACCAGTCCTGCTGACGCGAGAGCGTTACACATTCTCGCCCTGTTCCAGGTGATCCGGTCCACTCCGCGTTCCGTTGTCGGGGTTGGACGGCAGGAGGGAACGCCGTCGCAGCCCGACGCCTTTTCTTCAGAAGTCACCTGGAGCAGCAGAGATGGCAATCACGGAGGAGACCTCCAGAGCGCTCGGCACGTGTGCCGACGGGGACGGCGCGGCCCTGTGTCCACAGCCGGACCTGGGTGAACACCGCCCAAGGAAGGTCCGTGCGACCCGGTTCCCGAGCACCGCCGAGGAGGTCAGGCAGCATGTGCTCACCGCGCGGGCCGAAGGAACCCCGCTGTACCCGCTGAGCACCGGCCGCAACTGGGGCATGGGGTCGCGGTCGCCGGTGGTCGGCGACTGCACCGTGCTCGACCTGAGCCGGATGGACGCCATCCGTACGCTCGACCTGGACGACGGCTACGCGGTGGTCGAGCCGGGCGTGACGCAGCGTCAGCTCAGTGAGCTGCTTGAGGGCACGCCCTGGATGCTGAACGTCACCGCGGGATGCGCGGACGTCGGCGTAGTCGGCAACACGCTCGAACGCGGCGACGGCACGATCCGGGCCCGAGCGGAGGATCTGCTGGGCCTGGAGGTCGTACTCGGCACCGGCGAGATCCTGACCACCGGCGGTCTCGACCGGCACGGCAGGCGGTCCGGCACGGTCGCCGGACCCGACCTGACCCGGACCTTCGTACAGTCGAACCTCGGCGTCGTCACGGCCATGGCCATCAGCCTGATCCCGCGGCCCGAGGCGATCACGCTCATCCACGCGACGTTCGCCCGCGACGCGCTCGGCGCCGCCGCCGACGCCATGGTCCGGATCAGCAGGGCGCGCATTCCCACCAACGGCATGCTGCGGCTCAAGGACCTCTTCGTGATCCCGGACGGGTGCTCCGCGGCCGTCCCGGAGACCGCCGACCCGAGCACGATCACGATCCAGGTGCCGCTGCTCGGCTCACGGGCCGCCGTGGAGGACGCCGAACGCGGTATCCGCGACATCTTCCGGCAGTTCGCCGAGCCGATAGCGATCCGGTCGCTGGACACCGCCACGACCCCGGAGGACGACCCGCTGTACGCGCGTACCCGGTTCGCCCGGGGCACCCCGACCTGCGACGCGCTGCGGGCCGGCCTGCGGGTCGACACGTGTGCGCAGGTGGACGCGGCGCCCGTGGGCTGGCTGACGTTCCTTCCCGTCGTTCCGCTCCACCCGGTGAGCCTGGTCACCGCGGTCGAGCTGATGGCGATCGAGTCCGAACGGCACGGGACAGCCGGGATGCTCGAGTTCAACGTGATCTCCCAGCACTCCACCAACATGGTCACGCAGATCCCGTTCGTACGGGAGCCTGACTCGATCGAGCGCGCGCACGTGCTGCGCGCCACCGCACGGGACTCGTTCCTGCGTGCCGGCTTTCCGCCCTACCGGTCCAACATCGATCAGCAGCCGTGGGAGATCACCGACCGTTCGGCCGACTTCGAGGACGGTCCGCTGAGCGGGCTCAAGCGGCTCTGGGACCCGGACCGGATCATCGCCCCCGGGCGATATCTTGCGGGCTCCTGATGGTCGACGTCCCGCGGGGGAAACCCCCGGCGTCCGACATCGACTGCGTGATGTCGGGGCCGGTGTCGGCGGAGCACTGCCGGCCCTGCTCCTGGGCCGGGCGGGCCGGCGGGTGGTCGTGGTCGACGCGAGACCGGGGGTGAGCACCCGGGGCGCCGACTTCCTCAAACCCCGCGGCCTGCGCGTTCTCGCCGAGCACGAAGCTGCTGGAAGCGCTGCACGGCCGGTCTCCTGCCGGCGCGGCGGGAATGCCGTCCCCCGGTCACCCGGCCGACGGTGAATGCCGGCCTGGAGAGCGTGTGAGGCGGGGCGCCGGAAAGAGCGCCCGGGGGTTACGCCCGTCAGGAGCGGGTGCAGCGGCCCGTCGGAGCGGTGGCCGGCGGGCGGCACTGGAGGCCGAAGTCGTCCGAACTCGTGCTCAGGTAGCGGCCGATGCAGGTGTTCGCCGTGGTTCTGCCGCGCTCGGCGCAGTACGACAGGGCGGCGCCGCCGTCGGTGAAGGGACCCGGCGCGTAGATCACCCAGTAGCCGGGGCCCAGTGAGGCGTACCCGTCGCTGCGCAGGAAGACCGCGTCGGGCACGGACTCCCTGACGGCGGCGAGGCGTCTGTCCCGGGCGGCGGTTCCTGAGCTGACGGGTTCGGAGAAGAGCTGCGCGATCCAGCGGCCCGCCGCGGGTTTGTCCGAGGTCGCCGATCCGGTCGGGCTCGCCGACGGGCTGCCCGTGGCGCTCGGCGACGGCCGCGGCGCGGAACTGACCGCCGGCACCTCACTCGCCGGAGAGCCCGAACTCCCGCCCCCGCCCGCCTCCTTGGTGTCGTCGGACCCGCCACGCAGGCTCAGGAACAGCGCGCTCCCAGCCGCGAGCGCCAGCACGGCGGCCACGGCGACGGCGGCCTTCGCCTTCGTACGGTTCCGGGACCGGCCCCCGGAGTCCGGCGGCGGCCCCGGCCCGTCCAGCCGGGTGGGCGCGTGACTCGCGGGCGGCAGAGGAACCACGGCCGTCGACGTCCGCGACCCCCACCGCGCCGCCCTGCCCGACTCGACCTCGGCGAGCATCGAGTCGAGCCGTGCCGCGTCCGGCCGGGCCGCCGGATCCCGTACGAGCAGGGACTCCAGAACGGGGGCGAGCGGACCCGAACGGTGCGGGGGCGGCACCGGATCGTCGAGCACCGCGGCCAGGGTGGCGAGTGTCGTGGCGCGGCGCAGCGGACTGACGCCCTCCACGCAGACGTACAGGACGAGGCCGAGGGACCAGAAGTCGGAGGCCGGTTCGTCGCTGTGGCCGCGGATCCGCTCCGGGGCCATGTACTCGGGGGAGCCGACCAGTTCGCCGGTCATCGTCAGCGAGGTCGTGCCGTGCAGGGCCGCGATGCCGAAGTCGGTGAGGACCGCGGTGCCGTCCGGGCGCAGCAGGATGTTGGGGGGTTTGATGTCGCGGTGCCGGATGCCGGCGGTGTGCGCGGCGTGGAGCGCGGAGAGCAACTGCCGGCCGAGCCGGGCCGCCTCCACGGGCGTCAGGGGACCCTGGTCGAGTCTGTCCTGGAGCGTGATGCCGGGCACAAGCTCCATCACGATCCACGGATGGGGATCCACGTCCACGATGTGATGGACCGTCACCACGTTCGGATGACTGAGCCGGGCCAGCGCCCTGGCCTCCCGCAGCACCCGCTCGCGCACCGCCTCGGACGCCGCCGCGTCCGGCCGTACGGCCTTGAGGGCGACGTAGCGGTGCAGCACGGTGTCCAGGGCGCGCCACACCGTCCCCATCCCTCCGGTACCGAGCCGCTCGACCAGCTCGAACCGTCCGTCGACGAGATCCCCTGGTGCGTTCATGCGCGACAGAGTAGAACAGCGCGGGGGGCGCTCGCGCGACCCGGGCGGCCCAGGTCGCGGAGGTTTCCGGGCGGTTTCAAGTGGCCGGAAAATGACGCTCTGTTGAACTGTGGTTTCGTTTCGTGACGGGTACGCATGGGCAGGGTCCGGGCAGCGTTTGTCCCGGTCCGTCCGGACCGAGGGAGGGGGGAGCGCTGTGCACGACCATGTGCGGACGCCTGACGGCAGGCTTCTGCGCGTCGAGATCTCGGGCGATCCGCACGGGCGCCCGGTGTTCCTGCTGCACGGCATGCCCGGCAGCAGGGTCGGGCCCCGGCCGCGGCCCATGTTCCTCTACCAGTGCGGTACCCGCCTCATCAGCTACGACCGCCCCGGGTACGGCGGTTCGGACCGCAAGCCGGGGCGCCGTGTCGTCGATGTCGCGCAGGACGTGGCCGCCGTCGCCGACGCGCTCGGCCTCGACCGGTTCGCGGTGGCCGGCCGCTCCGGGGGCGCCCCGCACGCCCTGGCCTGTGCCGCGTTGATGCCGGACCGGGTGACGCGGGCCGCCGCGCTGGTCGGGCTCGCGCCGCGGAACGCGGAGGGGCTCGACTGGTTCGCGGGCATGGCGCCCTCGAACGTCAACGAGTTCAAGACCGCCTTCACCGACCCCGAGCGCTTCGTGGCCCGGCTGATTCCGCGGTCGGTCGCGATCCGGAACGACCCCGCGCGGCTCCTGGAGGAGCTGCGCCGCGAACTCACCGACGACGACCGGCAGATCGTCTCGGACAACGCCATCCGGTCGATGCTGGTGCGCAACTACCGCGAGGCGCTGCGGCATTCGCCGTACGGGTGGATCGACGACGCGCTCGCGCTGACCGGGGACTGGGGGTTCGACCCGGCGGACATCCAGGTGCCGGTGATGTTGTGGCACGGCGCGAAGGACGTCTTCTCACCGGCGTCCCACATGTCCTGGCTGGCCGCGCGGATCCCCCGCGCGACGGCCGTCCTCGAACCGACCGGCGCCCACTTCGCCGCGCTGCGGGCCCTGCCGAAGGTGTTCGGCTGGCTGCTGTCGGAATCCTCCGACTGACAGGGCCGGTCCCCCGGCGGGGACCGGTCACCTCAGAGGGACCGGGAAACCGGCCGTCACACCGCCAGCGGCTCCAGGTCACGGTAGATACGCCGCCCGGCGGCCGCGATCCGCGTCATCCCGTTCTCCTCGCCGAGCAGTGTGCGCAACTCGCCCAGCGCCTCCTCGCTCATGCGCCGGGCCTCGTCCTTGCGGCCCAGCGCGGAGAGTGTCAGGGCGGAGTTGGTGACGATGGCCAGAGTTTCGGGATGGTGCGCGCCGAGTACGTCGGTGAGGGTGTCCATCGCCTTCTTCTCCAGCTCCCAGGCCTCCTCGAAGCGTCCCTGGTCGGCCAGCACGTTGGCGTAGTTGACGCCGCAGAACAGGGTGTGCGGATGGTGCTCGCCGAGCACCTCCGCCATCCGCGGCACCACCTGGCCGAACAGCGTCTCCGCTTCCGCGACGTCGCCGCAGCCCCAGTGGAAGATCGCCAGATTGTTGAGTGCGGCCTGTGTGTAGGGGTGATCCTTGCCCGGCACTTTCACATACTCCGCCAGCGCCTCCCGAGCGACCTCGCGGGCCGCTTCGCGCTCGTCGGCGGCGAACAGGTCGGCCGCCATGTTCAGGTCGCAGGCGAGGGAGTCCGGGGTCGGCGCCGGGTACTGGGCCCGGTACTCGGTCCGGGTGGCGGTCGTCAGCCGCCGGGCGTCCTCCAGCTGCCCCGCCCTGCGCAGCGAGACGGCCAGCGACTTCGCGCACCTGAGCGTGCCGGGGAAGCTCTTGCCCAGGATCCGCTTGTGCGCGTCGTAGGCGCGCGACAGCAGCGCCACGGACTCGGAGTAGCGGCCGACCTCCCGCAGGTCGCGGCCGAGACGTTCGGCCGAGGCCAGCGTGTAGGGGTGGTCGGGTCCCAGCACCTCCGTGCGCCGGTCGAGCGTCTCCTGGTCGAGGGTGCGGGCATCGCCGTAACGGCCCACCATGCGCAGTGCCAGCGCGAGGTTGTTGGCCGCGCTGAGGGTGCGCCGGTGCGACTCGTGGAAGATCTGGCTGAAGCCCTGGTGCGCCTCGCGGGCCAGCTCGACCGCGGACCGGTAGGCGCCCAGCGCCGCGAGGTCACTGGCCAGGCTGGACATGGTGACGTAGGTGTGCGGATGCGAGGGGCCGAGCACCCGGCGCTGGCGGTCGAGGAGTTCCTGGTCGATGTCGCGCGACTCCACGTAGAGCCCCTGGGAGCGCAGCACGCTGGCGAGCTGGCAGCGCAGATACAGGTACTGCACGTCGTCCTCGCCGAGCAGCGGCTTCCAGTGCGCGAGCAGGTCCTCGGCCCGCCGCTGGGCGTTGGGGAAGTCACCGCGCTTCCAGAGATAGCGGACACGGTCGATGAGCAGGCGGCGGGCCTCGGCCTGCTTGCAGCTGCGGGCGTCCGACGCGGTGAGGTGCGGCCAGATGACGGCGAAGCGCGGCCAGGTCTCGGGGTCGTCTATGGGCTCGTCACCGTCGGGCCGGGCACCCGCCAGCACCGTGTGCACCACGTGCCTGGCCTGTTGCTGCTCCTCCTCGGTCAGCTGGGCGCGGATCACGGCCTGCACCAGGCGGTGCACCTGGATGCTGTTGCTGACCTGGTCCACCTTGGCGAGCGCGAACCGGCCGATCTCCCGGATGACCCGGCCGAGCAGCAGGCTCTCCTGGAGGGCGGGGTCGTACAGCCTGAGGTCGTCGATCATCTCCTTGCTGTAAAGCAGTTGCGAGGAGATCTGTTCGGGGGCGAGGAAGGCGCACAGCTGGAGCAGGCGGACCGACGCCGGGGAGCGTTCCTTCAGCCGGGTGATGGAGATGTTCCAGGTCGCGGCCACCGTCGTGGGGTAGTCCGGCGGCTGGTTGAGGTCCAGCACCTCGGTGGTCTGCTCGGCCAGCTGGCGCAGGTAGTCGTCGATGGGGGTGGCTGTCTCGGCCAGCCACGCCGCTGTCTGCTCGACCGCGAGGGGCAGGTCACCCACGGCGTTCGCCACCTGGTCGGCCTCCTCCTCGCTGAGCCCGGAGGCCCGCCGGGTGAGGTGCTCGACGCTCTCCTCGCGCAGGAAGACGTCGATGGGCACGGACGTTCCCTCCTGTGCCCAGGCCTGGTTGCGGGAGGTGATCAGGATGTGGCCGCCACCGCCGGGCGGGAAGTAGCGAGGGAGCTTCGCAGGGTCGTCGGCGTTGTCGAAGACGAGTATCCAGCGCTTGGTCGGCAGGCCGCGGGCGAGCATCTGTACGGCTTCCTGGCCGGCCAGGGTGATGTCCTCACCGCCGGGCGCGCCGATGCGGGCGGCCAGATCGGCGAGCGAGGCGACGATCTCGTCCTCGTGCTCGGCCGAGATCCACCACACCAGGTCGTAGTCGGCCATGAAGCGGTGTACGTATTCGATGGCGACCTGTGACTTGCCGACCCCGCCGAGCCCGAACAGCGCCTGTGGCTGCGGCAGAACCGTGGACGCGCCACCGCCGAACTGGGCGCGGACCCGGTCCAGGATGAGATTGCGGCCGGTGAAGGTGTTGTTGCGCTGAGGGGCGTTCCAGATCGCCGGGGTGTTCCCGGGGAACCGCGGTCCCGAAGGGCCGATGCTCACGGTCTGCACCGGTACGTCCACGGCGTCGAGGAGCTCGGTGACGCACTGGGCGTCGTCGAGCCGGTGCAGGTCGACCAGGTTGTGTTCCCGGTACGACTTGGGAGTGGGGACATCGTCCACGCGCAGCGAGGCCATGGTCCCGTGCGCGCCGTCCGGGTCGGTGTCGATCAGGGCGCGCCAGACGAGGTCCGCGTACCGGGACTTCTGGAAGGCCTTCGACAGCAGCACGACGGTGCGTGTCGTCGGGTCCGGGCGCTCGACGGGCCCGGTGGAGATCTCGTGCAGCGTGACGTGGCAGCCACAGTGCCGCAGGACCGCGTCGGCCCAGTCGGCCCAGGTGCGGTTCTCCGCCGCGTACGCGATGACGACATCGGCGGCTGTCGTCATCGGCCGGCGCCGCAGGAACGCGTCGCGGCAGCGCAGCCGTACCGGCTCCGGTACCGCGGGCAGCGAGGTGACCTCGCCGTCCGAGATGACCGCGGTGAGCCGTTCGAAGGCGGACAGCAGCGAGTTGGCGATGCCGCTCTCGTCGCCGACGGTGGCGAGTGTCTCCTCGTACGCGTAGTACGGCCGGTAGGGGATCTCCACGTTGCCCCAGTACGTGGTCAGGTCCTCGGAGCCGAGGTCCTCGCCGCGGAGTCCCTTGGGCAGCCCGTCGAACTTCATCCGGGCGAGGGCCCGTCCGGCGTCGACCTTCTCCTTCTCGCCCTCGTCGATGCGCATCGGCACCGGCAGCACCCGGATCTTCCGCTTGCCGTACCCGGCCTCGACGCTGCGGGCCACGGCCGCCGCGCCGTCCAGCGACTGGTCGCTGAGCGTGAAGCAGTCCACGAGCACGTCCGGCATCTGGATCGTGCAGATGTCGGCGCTGTCGGACAGTCCGGTGCGCGAGTCGATCAGGACGTAGTCGTACGACGCCTTCATGTCGTCGCGCAGCGCGTCGAAGAACAGTCCGCCGCCCAGCCGCTCGTAGAAGTTGTCCCACTCGAAGGAGGACACCGTCGCGGAGTACGAGCGGTCCTGGCGCCCGGCGGAGAGGAAGTCGAGCGAACCGCCGTCCTGGAAGCGCAGTCCGAGCCGCTCGGGGGTGAGCGAGATGGCGTGCTGTTCCACGTGCGCGTAGTCCAGGTGCCAGGGGCCGGAGCGCTGGGTCCGGGTGGTCGCCGCCCACGCGTACTCGCTGATGATGTCGATGACACCGGTGGTGGCCGCGAGCGCGTTGGGGAGGAAGGGGTGGAAGAAGCGGTGCAGCCCAGGTGCCTCCAGGTCCCAGTCGACGGTCAGGACGCGTTTGCCGTTGGCGGCGAGGATCCACGCCGTGTTGGCCAGGGCCATGGTGCGGCCCGTGCCCCCCTTGTACGAGTAGAAGGTGATGATGCGTCCGTCCTGCACGGCCGTCATGCTTCTCCTCCGTGATCGGATCCGCTGTCGAACTGCGGCGAGTGGGTGGGGCCCGTCAGACGGGGCCTGCGGAGCGACGGGCCCGGGGGCGGGTGGGCCTCGGCGTGCTTGAGGTACTGCCGGGTCGCGTGCGCGACGACGGCCGGCAGCACGTCGGTGAAGGACTTGAGCGTCGGTACGCCGTTGACGGCGACCCGCGAGTCGGTACGCCGGCCCCGCTCCAGAATCACCGGCAGTGTCCGCTCCAGCTCCTCCGCCAGTTGCCGGCCCTCCTCGCCGTGGCACTGGATGTCGGCCCGGTTCCAGGGGACGATCGCGCTGACCCACGGGCGGGCGTTGGTGTCGAACGCCTTGAGTCTGCGCCGCCGTTCCTCGTCGTTGAGCGCCCAGCGGTCGACGAGCAGAATCCCGGGGTGACTCGGCGCCGCCTTGTCGGAGTCGTCCGTCACCAGGTCCTCGCCGGGGTCCTCGTCGTCGAAGGACGACACGGTGATCCGGTAGTCGAGCGACCGGATCAGTTCCTCGGCGAGCGCGGGCAGCGGCCGGGTCGACTCCGAGTGGTAGGGGTTCCAGTCCTGGGCGTCCTCGCCGTAGGGGCGGTTGTCGCGGTGGTCGGGGATGCTGTGCCGGGTGGGCGCCGCCACGGTCAGGTGGATGTGCCGCGGCCCCTCGCCGCGTGGCTTGAACGCGCTGGGTGTCCGCTCGTAGGGGCGGGGCCTGCTGGCCGGCAACGGCGACTCGTGGGCGATCTGCACGATCCGCTGGGCCAGCCCCAGCACGGTCTCCTCGTACTCGTCGCGCAGCCGGTTGAGTTTGATCAGCCCGTAGATCCCGTTGGCCGCGTACCGGTCCCCGAACTGGGCGTGATCCACGTGGATATGCCGTACGGAATCGGGGAGTTGGGCGTAATCGATATGTGTCCACAGTGCGGGCACGATGGAGGCCAGCGCGCCGGAACCGGTGGCCCGTGCCCGCAGAATACGTTCGTTGAACGCGAACCATTCCCGGCCGCAACTCTCGCTCGTGAAGTAGCGCGGTGAGAACAGTGGTACGAAGACCCGGCAGTTGGCGAGATTTTCGCTGAGTTTCTCCGGCCACCCGTCTCCCGAGCGCATCTCCCGGTCCATGAATCCCGCGGGCGCGCCGGCCGGAAGGTCGGTGAGCGCCATGATGTGGTCGCAGAGATCCGTGAAGAGCACCTGCACCCAGTGGTCGGGGTCGCCGCCGCCCGGCCCCCAGGGCGGTGTGTGGGCGTAACTCAGAAAGAAATAAGGCCTGTTGTCCGAAACCCGTTCCCGTTCCAGGTCCCGATGAGGTGTGTCCACGCGCCCCCCTGCCTGTGGACGGGCGGCCCCTACGGGACGTCGGCCGACCGGAGCCCACAATCTTCCCGACCGTCGGCGCCTACGGGTCGCCTCTTTCACGTCAAACCCTGGCGATATCCAGACATCTGGACCATCGCCCGGCAGACGGCGTTCCCGTATCCCGAAGAGCAGCACCGCTTTCTCCGCCATTTTCCCGTTCCGTCACGAGATCATTCGGCGGTCGGGCCCCGATCGTCCCGAAGTCCCTGTCTTTCAGGAGCAGATCAGGAAGATGCCCGCCGTGAGACCCCCTCCTGCTCGCTCCATTCGGCCCACTCGGTCCGCATCTCTGCCGCCAACACCGCGCCTGTTTCCGTGAGTTGCCGCTCGGGGAGGGCCGTCAGCTGATCCAGGGCACGGCCCGCACTCTCCAGCGCGGCGGCCCGCTCCGTCGCCTCGCCGCTGTGGAACGCGGCGTCGCCGAGCGCACGGCTCGCCTCGTCGAGCAGCCGCCCGGCCCGGTTGCCCGGCACGTTCAGATCGACCGTCTCCCGCAGCGCGGTGAGCCGGGCCAGGCGACCGGCGCGCGGCAGTTCCCGTAGGAACTCCACCGGCTCGAAATCGACGGCCACTCCCAGCGCGCCCAGCCCGTGGGCGCCGAGCCGCACCCCTGAACCCGCCACGAGCGGGGTGACCGTGGTGGTGAGGAGGGTGTTGCCGTCTTCGTGCCGGCCGGGCATCCGTTCTCTCGTCAACTCCGCTGCCGTCCGCAGCCGTTCGGTGAACCGGGTCAGGTCGTCGGGGTCCAGGGGAGCGGCGACGGGGACGGGGAAGCAGTCGCGGAGCGGGTCGGCGTCGTCGATGAGCAGGGGAGTGCCGTCACCGAGGTCCACGAAACGAAGGGGCCGCCAGGCCGCCGGGGTGTCCTCGGGCGAGTACTCCGTGCCGTCCTCGGCACGCACGTGCAGGCGGCCCGAGTTCACCGTGACCTCGACCCGGCCGGGTGCCGGGAGCGTCAGGGTTCCCAGGGTCGGCAGGTGCAGCCCCGGCTCCGTCTGGTCCCAGGCGAGCTTGACGTCGGCCCTCGCGCGGACGGCGACCGCGGTGATCGCCGAGCCGAGCGGCGCCGGGGCGGTGACCCGGTCGTGCAGACAGCTCTTCAGCGTGGTGTAGAGGTAGGGATGGGCGAGGATCTGGTCGACGTACGGCGTCACAGCGGCCATGCCGTCCAGGTTCAGGAAGGCCCGCCACACCTCGTCCCAGTCGGGCTCTCCCGCGTGCATGGCCGCGACGCGCGAGAGCCAGAACCGGATCGACTCGCCCTGGGCGAAGCGGAGTTCCTCGCCGCTGTGGACGGCAGGGCTGAGCGCGTGCTCGGTGATCCGCTCGGCGACGCCGTCGACGAAGGCGCGCAGGTCCGCACAGAAGGCGGATGGGTTGTCGAAGCCGCGGCCACTGCTGTACCGGTGTGCGTAGAGCCCGCCGCCGCACGACTCGATCACCGGGCAACCGCGGCAGGTCTCGCTGACACCCGCGAGGCCGAGTTGGCGCGCGCGTACGCCGGGATGCTGAGCGAACTCCTCGAAGCTGTGCCGGGAGGCGTGATAACCGGTCGCGGGGGCCCCGTCATAGG
Organism: Streptomyces sp. NPDC050535; assembly: GCF_044457665.1. Lineage (NCBI taxonomy): Bacteria > Bacillati > Actinomycetota > Actinomycetes > Kitasatosporales > Streptomycetaceae > Streptomyces > Streptomyces sp. NPDC050535. The sequence continues at coordinate 15,454 of NZ_JBITHE010000002.1, read as the reverse complement.
CCGTCTTCAGCGAGTCCGCCTGCTCGAAACTGCCATCGGTCTCCACGACCGCGAGATCGCTGGGGGCGAGTCCCATCGCCTCCGTCAGGCTCGGGCCGCCCCGCAGAGTACTGAGGACCGACTCGAAGGTCCGCACCGACACCGTACGGCCCTGCCGGTCCCAGCGGTCGAAGATCCTGAGCAGCCAGTCGGCGTACGCGGCCGGTGCGGCGGCGGGTCTGGGCGGCGGGCTGTCCCAGGTGGAGTGCGGAAGCAGGTAGTCGATGCGAGGCGGACGCAGGGACACCAGGGCGTCGTGCACCGCGACCGGATCATTGGCCACGTCCACGGTGCACAGCAGACCGCTGTAGAGATGCCGGTACTCGGGGGTCCGCAACAGGTTGACCGCGCGTACCACCCGGTCGTAGCTGCTGCGCCGCCTGCGGTCGCGCCGGTGCCGGTCGTTGGCCACCCGGTCGCCGTCGAGCGAGACGCTCACCCTGACGCCGAATTCCTTGAACACTTCGAGATGGCGGGTGTTGAGCTGGACCCCATTGGTGTGGATATGAAGATTGAGCTTGGTGACCGGAGCGATAGTGCGTGTGAGTTCCGCACAGATGTTTCTCATACGGGCGGGACCCACCAAAAGGGGTTCACCACCGTGAAGGATCACGGAAACAGAAGGCAGTTTATGCGATTCGGCATATGCCGCGAATCGCTGGGCGACTTTCCCGAGCGTTTCCTCGGAAATGACGGTCGGGCGCCCTTGCCAGCTCTGATCGGCATGCTCGTAGACATAGCAGTGGTCGCAGGCGAGGTCGCATCTGCTATGGATCTTGAGGACGAGCTGTTGCAGCTTCACCCGGGGAACGATAGTGGCGCCGAGGGGTGGCGCGTACCGTGAACTCCCTTACGTCTCCGTGCTGTTGATGGCTCCGGCGCACGACAAGGGCGCACCTGGTGGGGGGTGGTAGCCGCCTGGCGCGCCCTTGTCGAAGTGTGTGTGCCCTACAGCGCCGAGTCGAAGGTGATCGGGCGGACCGGACGGCGTCCGGGGATGTCCGTCACGCGTCCGGCGGACCTTACGGCGGCAGTCCCGAGCGGGTCGATGGCCGACAGGGGCGTGTGCGACCGCCGCATGGGCTGGGGCGCGGCGGAGCGGTGCGACGCCGGCATCACCGAAAGGTTCATTTTTTTTGGGACTTTCGTTAAGAGGAGTAGGTGCTGAGGCGGAGAGTAGCAGTTGGGGTCTGGAGTCCGGGTCGAAATTGACTGGACGTTGGACTTCTCTGTGTTCCTGCATAGTGCCTGGCGGGGGTTTCTGCAATCGGAGGGAGCCCGACAGACTGAATCCGGGTCGAAGGGCTTGCACGGCGGCCCGATCCGGGAGACGTGAGTTCGGCGGGTGCCGGTCGCTCAAAGCGGTGACCGCCACGTGACTGTCGTACCGCTGCCCTCCCCGTCGTCTCTCACCCCGTCGTCGTGCACGGTCAGGACGAGGCCGGGGCGGCCGTTGGGGAGGGTGGCCGTCGCGTCCACGGTGATCTGGACGCGGGACACCCCGGGACGGCGTGACGCGGCGGTCAGTTTGCGGCGCAGGGCGGTGAGCAGATGGCCGGCGACGGGCTCCGTGACGCGGTTCTCCACGGGGCCGGTGAAGTGGACGGACGGCTGGAAGCCGAGGGTGGCCGCCGCGGCGGCCGTCTCGCGCAGGACCTTGCCGCGGAAGGTGGTGGGGGCGTCCGCGGGCGGTTGCTGGAGGGCGAAGATCGCGGTGCGGACTTCCTGGATGGTGGACTGAAGCTCGTCGACCGCGCGGCCGAGGGTGGCGTGTACGTCGTCGGTGTCATCGCCCGTGTCGTCGCGGCCGGTCCCTGTGCCGTCGCGGCCGGTCCCCGTACCGGCACCGGCCGCGCGGCGTTGCGTCGACTCCAGCATCATTCCGGTGGCGAACAGCCGTTGCACGACGAGGTCGTGCAGATCGCGGGCGATGCGGTCGCGGTCCTCGTAGACGGCGAGCCGTTCGCGGCGGTGCTGGGCGTCCGCGAGGACGAGTGCCAGCGCGGCCTGGGAGGCGAACTGGGTGGCGAGCAGGCGCTCCACCGAGGTGTAGGGCCGGCCGCCGCGCCGGCGGGGGAGGGCGAGCGTGCCGATGAGGCGGCCGTCGGCCTGGAGGGGGAGCATCATGCTCGGTCCGAAGCGGGCTCGTACGTGCGTGGTCATCCGGGGGTCGGTGGCCGAGTCCTCGATGTACACCGGTTCGCCGCCGAGGAGTTGTACGAGGACGGGGCTGCCCGGCTCGATGACCGTGCCGACGATGTCCCCGGGGTCGTCGAGGGTGGAGGCGGTCACGATCTCCATGCCGCCCTCCGGGGTGGCCTGGAGGATGACGCCGGCCGCCGCGTCGGCGAGGACCCGGGCCCGTTCGGCGACCGTCATCAGGGCGTCGGCGGCACTCTCGCCGGTGAGCAGCGCGGTCGTGACGGCCGCCGCGCCCTCGATCCAGCGCTCGCGCTGCCGGGCCGTCTCGTAGAGCCGGGCGTTGCCGATCGCGATGCCCGCCTGGGTGGCCAGCAGGTGGAGCAGCTGCCCGTCCTGCCGGGTGAATCGGCCGCCCGCCCGCTTGCCGGCGAGATGGAGCGTGCCGAACACCTCGTCGTCGACACGGATGGGGACGCCGAGGGAGGAGCCCGACCGCCCGGTGCCGCCCGGCGACGGGGCCGGGGACAGGTCCGGGGACGGGGACGGGCCCGGGTTCGGGGACGGGGCGTCCTGGGACGGGGCGTCCGGGGACGCGCCCGCCGTACGGATCCCCACGAGTCCGTCGTACCCCGGGTCGGTCAGGCTCAGCGCCGCGTACCCGGCGCCCGTCAGCTCGGCGGCACTGTCCACGATGTGCTGGAGCGTGACGCGCAGTTCGAGGTCGGTACCGACGTTGAGGACGGCTTCGAGGAGCGGCGGGAGACCGGGCACGGGACCGTTCATACGGGGCCTTCGTGACGCCGGGCCGTCAGTCCGCCAGCGGGTCCAGGACCAGCGGCTCGATCCTGCCCTCCAGCATGTAGCCGAGCCCCTGGACGGCGCAGACGTCCGGCCGCTCGGCGATGTGGACGGGCATGCCCGTCGCGTGCCGCAGCATCTGGTCGAGCCCGGGGAGCAGAGCGCTGCCGCCGACCATCATGATCCCGCGGTCGGCGAGGTCGGCGACCAGATCCGGCGGGCACGCCCGCAGCACCTTGCCGATGCCGTCGAGCACGGCGGTCAGCGGGGTCTGGATCGCATTGCGTACGGCGGCGGTGTCGACCTGCACGGAACGCGCGAGGCCGGTCGCCACGTCCCGCCCGTGGATCTCCGTCGACGCCGGGCCGTGCGGGGTGAGCCCGTTGCCGGAGAGCGCGAGCTGCAGGGGTCGTACGGCCTGGCTCGGCAGCATCAGCTCGTGCTGGTGGCGCAGGTGCTGCACGATCGCGTGGTCGACGGCCTCGCCGCCCACCGGGATGCGCTCGGCGGTGACGATCGAGCCCAGTGACAGCACGGCGAGCTGGGTCGCGGCGGCCCCGCACACCATGATCATGGTGGCCTCGGGACGCTCCACGGGCAGTCCGCAGCCGACGGCGGCGGCGATCAGCGTGTCGACCAGTTCGACCCGTCGCGCTCCGAGACCGACGAGCGTCTCGATCGCGGCACGCTGGGCCAGCGGGTCCGCGTCGTGCGGTGTGCAGGCGGCCGCCCGCAGCCGGGGCTTGCGGCGCAGCGTGCGGCGGACCTTGTCACCGAGCAGCTGCCGCAGCATCCGCTGCGCCATCTCGATGTCGACGACCGTGCCGCCGGACACCGGCCGGACGACCCGGATGTAGTCGGGGGTACGCCCCGTCATCTTCTCCGCGAACTCGCCGACCGCGATCAGCGCGCCCGTCTTCGTGTTGATCGCGGCGACGCTCGGCTGGTCGACGACCAGCCCCGCGCCCTTCACGTACACACGGGTCCTCGCCGCGCCCAGATCGACGGCGAAGTGGCAGCGGCGCAACTGCTCCAGACTGTCGGTCATGGCAGATCCTCCCGAGAGCGCAGACCGAGGGGTTCCGCCGGACGGCGGTCCTCTCTCGCATCGTGCGGTCGCTGACGGGGTGTCGCCTTCTGTGGGGGGCCGGGTGGGGTGCCGCTGGACGGGTGGTCTTGGCGGCGGGGCGGTCAGGGGCCGCGCCGATCCCGCCGTTTCGGGGTCGGTCGCCGCGCCCGGGCCGCGGAGGACGGCCTCGCCTCCGGCGCGAGCCGCACGGCGCACGTCACCGACAGGCCCGGCACCGGCCATCTGCGCAGCCCCTCGTGGACCGCGTGCTCGGCCGCGGCCGCTCGGCGGAGCGGATGGCGTCGGGTGATACGGCGGCACTCCTGGACGAAGTGGTCGAGGAGGCGTTCCCGCACGTCGGCGGGCTCGCCGCGTACGAAGGCGACCGGGTCGTCGACATGCCGGGCCGGCTCGACGGACGCGGCGAAGGCGCCACCGCCGGAACTCGACAGGGACAAGTTCGTGCGTGCCCTGCCCGCGCTCTCCTTGTTACGGACGGTGCGCGGGGCTGTCCCGGTTTCCGCGGCTCGTACCCGTCTGTTCTGGCGGGAAGCCGCCAGGGCACCTTCCCGCCAGGTTCCGTCAACTCCGGGGAAACACGGGCCACCCGACACTCTTCGCAGCACCACGGCATGCCGTTGAGGAGGAAAGGGCGATGATGACCAGAGGACCAGCGAGACGCGGGGCGGCCCTGTTGTCGGCCGGGCTCGTGATCGCCCTGCTGCCCGCCGGGCAGTCGGCGGCCGCGGCGGACACCGAGCCCGGGGCGGTGGGCACGGCACGGGCGGGGAGTACGGCACGGGCGGTGAGTGCCGCCCGCACCGTCACGCTCGTCACCGGCGACGAGGTGACCGTCACCGACCTCGGCGGCGGGAAGAAGACGGTCACCGTCGAGCGCCCCAGGGGTGCCACCGGCGCGGTGCGCACACAGGTGGCGAACGGCACCGTCACCGTCGTACCGGACGAGGCCCTGCCGTATCTGCGGGCGGGCACCCTCGACCGGCGGCTGTTCGACGTGAGCGAGCTGATACGGCAGGGGCTGACCGACCAGAAGACGGCCGAACTGCCGCTGATCGTGACGTACGAGAAGAAGGCGCGGTCCCTCACCCCGCGCGGCGCGGAGCGGACGCGTGTGCTGCCGAGCATCGGGGGCGCCGCCCTCGACGCCGACAAGGGCCGGACGTTCTGGCAGGCGCTGACCGCCCAGGACGGCATCGAGAAGGTGTGGCTCGACGGCCGGGTCACGGCCGACATGGCGGAGAGCAACGCGCAGATCGGTACGGCGCGGGCATGGGAGGCCGGACTCACCGGGAAGGGGGTCACGGTCGCCGTCCTCGACACGGGCGTCGACGCCGGACATCCCGACCTCGCCGGACGCGTCTCGGCGACGAAGAGCTTCATCGAGGGCGAGGAGGTCGCCGACCGCAACGGGCATGGCACGCACGTCACTTCGACGGTGGGCGGCAGCGGTGCGGCCTCGGAGGGGCTGGAGAAGGGCGTCGCGCCCGGGGCCACGCTCGCCGTCGGCAAGGTGCTCAGCGACCAGGGATCGGGCAGCGAGTCGCAGATCATCGCCGGCATGGAGTGGGCCGCGCGTGACGTGGGCGCCCGGGTGATCTCCATGAGCCTCGGCTCGTCCGAGGCCAGCGACGGCACCGACCCCATGGCCGAGGCGGTCGACACCCTGTCCGCGGAGACCGGCGCGCTCTTCGTCGTCGCCGCGGGCAACACCGGCGCCCCCTCCTCCATCGGCTCACCCGCCGCCGCCGACTCCTCCCTGGCCATCGGCGCGGTGGACTCGGCCGACGAGGCGGCCTACTTCACCAGCGCCGGCCCGCGACTCGGCGACAACGCGCTGAAGCCCGACCTGTCCGCGCCGGGCGTCGACATCCTCGCCGCGCGCTCCCAACTCGTCTCCGGAGACGGCTACTACACGAGCATGAGCGGTACGTCGATGGCGACACCGCATGTCGCGGGAGTGGCGGCCCTGCTCGCCGAGAAGCACCCCGACTGGACCGGCGCGCGGCTCAAGGACGCGCTGATGTCCACGTCGGAGCAACTCGACGCGTCCGCCTATGTCCTGGGCTCCGGACGTGTGAGCGTGCCGGACGCGATCGGCGCGGCGGTCACCGCCACCGGCAGCGCGGACCTCGGCTTCTACGGCTGGCCCCACGAGGCGAACGAGCCCGTCACGAAGACGGTGACGTACACCAACTCATCCGACTCGGCGGTCGAGTTGAGCCTCGCCGTGCAGGGCGCACCGGACGGTGTGGCGACCCTCGCCGACTCCACGCTCACCGTGCCCGCGCACGGGACCGCGGCCACCACGGTGACGGGCGACGGGGCGAAGGCGGCCGTCGGCAACACCTCCGGGCAGATCGTCGCCTCGGTGGCCGGCACCCCCGTCGCGCACACCGTGTTCGGGCTGGTCAAGGAGGAGGAGCGGTACACGCTCACCGTGCACGTCCTGGACCGTGACGGGGCCGGAACCGCCGCCGACCTCGTGGTCCAGCAGCTCACCCAGGACGCCTACCCGTCCCCGGCGGCGGTCGGCGACTCCGGCACGCTCGAACTCCGGCTGCGGCCGGGGACGTACAGCGTCGACACCTTCCTCGGCGTCCGCGGCAGCCACGGCGCCGACTCGCTCGGGCTCGGCTTCCTCACGGCACCCGAGGTCACCCTCGACCGGGACCGCGAGATCACCCTCGACGGACGGAAGCTGACGGAGATCAGCGCGAAGGTCGAGCGGCGCACCGAGACCCGGCAGTTGCTGATGGAGTACGACCGCAACGCGGGCGGCGCCGACCTCTTCGGCGCGGTCCAGGTGCCGGTGAAGTACGACAGCATCTTCGCCGCCCCCACCCCGAAGGTCACGCGGGGCAGCTTCGAGTACCGGACCGTGTGGCGGCTCGGGAAGCCGCTCCTGGAGGTCAAGGGCGTCCGAGAGGCGGTCCTCCAGCCGGGCACGACACTGGCCGAGGGGCGTAGCAGACTGCCGCTGGTCGACGTAGGGGACGGTCCCTTCACGAGGGTCCGGGGCAAGGCCGTCCTCGCGCGGCTCGCCGACGGCGCCGACCCCGCCGCGCTCGCCCAGGCCGCCCAGGACGCGGGCGCCGAGGCGCTGTTCGTCACCGACGGCACGGCGGGACGCCTCAACGCCTGGTTCGGGACCGGTGACTACGCCGACCGGCCGTTGCAGGTCGCCACGGTCAACACGGCGGACGCGGTCAGACTGCGGGCGGCCCGGAGCGTCGACATGACGGGCACGCTCAACACGCCCTATGTGTACGACCTTTCGGAGGGACACGCGGGCGCGATCCCGCGCGGGGATCTGACGTACGAGCCGGGCTCCCGCCAACTCGCCGCCATCGGAACCAGGTTCCACGCGGCGAAGGGCGCCGAGGCGGACTCGGGCGGCGAGTTCCGTTACTCGATCACCGACACCTTCCCCATCGGGGTCGGCTTCAAGGAGCGGATCGACTACCCGGCCGAGCGGACCGACTACGTCTCCACCGGTGCCGGGCAGCTCTGGCACGAGTCCGTGGACCTCGGGGAGAGCGCGCTGGAGGAGCGCAGCGGGGTGATCTCGTACCGCGGGGGCACCCGTCCCGACCTCGACTGGTTCAAGCCCGTCTGGCATCCCTGGCTCGGCACCGGACTCGGCTGGGGACAACAACGCCAGGGCAACCAGATCCAGTTGAACACTCCCGGCTGGGGCGACTCGGGGCCCGACCACACCGGCTTCGGCGACGTGTGGAGCGGGGACAAGGGGATGACCCAGTTCACGGAGGTGTACCAGGACGGTTCGCTGGTCGACCGGAACATCGGTTCGGCCGCCTACGTCTGGGACGCGCCCGCCGACGAGCACACCTACAAGGTCGTCACCGACACGACGCTGGACGCGGACCGCTGGCGGCTTTCCACCGAGGGACACACCGAGTGGACCTTCAGGTCGGCGGCCACGCCCGGGGACCGCTGGACCTTCCTGCCGCTCATCAACCTCGGCTACGACGTCGACACCGACCTCGCGGGCGGGATACGCGGCGGCGGCCGGGTGCCGGTGGGCATCCACGCCGAGTACGTGAAGGGCGCGCCGGACACCGGAACCATCGGGGGCGGACGGCTCGAAGTGTCCTACGACGACGGGAAGACCTGGCGTGTGGTCCCGCTGTCCGGACGCGGCTCCTCCTGGAAGGGCGTGCTGACCGTGCCGCGCGGTGCTGAGTTCGTGTCGCTGCGGGCGTCCGCCAAGGACGACCGGGGCGGCTCGGTCAGTCAGGAGATCATCCGGGCGGTGGGCGTGCGGTAGCCGGCTCCGCGGTCCGACGGGTTCTTCGGACCGACGGGCCCTTCCGGCCGGCTGCGTCGGCTCCTCTCGGCAGGGGGAGCCGACGCAGCCCTATTCGCCCACGATGCCCACGATGCCCCGGACGACCCCGAGGTCCAGCAGGTCCTGCGGCCGGATGCGGAGTTGGTCCGCCGTGGCCCGCACCTCACCGGCCGGGCGTTTGAGGATCGCGGCCGCGAGCTCCGGTGCGATGACGGAGAAGTAACTGTCCGGCGTGACCCAGGTGTTGCCGGGCGCGGCGAGGGCCAGGGCGCCGCCCGAGCCGCCCTCGCCGATCACCAGCGTGGTGACCGGCGTACGGGCGGTGGCCACGGCGGCGAACAGGTCCGCGATCGCCGAGCCCGCGCCCTGCCGCTCCGCCTCGGCGTCGTTCGCGGCGCCCGGGGTGTCCACCAGCGTCAGCACCGGGATGCCGAGCCGTCCCGCGAGGCGGATCAGGCGCGCGGCGGTGCGGTAACCGGCGGGGCGGGTGGCCGTCCCGCACTGGGCGGCGTACGCGACGGTCCGCCCGTCGTGCGAGCCGAACCCGCACAGCATGCCGGGGTCCGTGCCGCCGCAGCGGTCGCCGCTGATCTCCACCCTCCGGGTGAAGTAGACGTCCAAGTAGGCCAGGGCATGCGGGCGGTGAGGCGAGCGGGCGTTCTGGACGGCGTCCCGGCCGGTGGCGGGGAGGTCGGGCGTGCCGAGGGCGGGTGGAGGGGGCGCGGCCGGTGTCGGAGGGCTGGTGGGCAGTTCCACGTGGGCGTTCCGGCCGGTGGCGGGGAGGTCGGGCGTGCCGAGGGCGGGTGGAGGGGGCGCGGCCCGCGTCGAGGGGCCGGTGAGCAGCTTCAGCCACAGCGCGAGCGTCTCCCGCAGCGCCTCCGGCGGTACGACGGCGTCCACCGCCCCCGCCGACACCTGGGCCTCGGCCGTGTACGCGGCCGGGTCTGCCCCCGGCGGGCGGACCCGGGAGCCCGCGAAGCCCACCTGGGCGCCGGGCAGCGCCAGGGTCACGTCGGCGCCCGCGCCCAGCGTGGCCCAGCCGCCGCCCGTCGTCGGGTCCCGCAGTACGGCGATCTGCGCCAGACCGGCTTCCCGGGTGAGCGCCGACTGCCGTGCCACGCGCTGGAGTTGGGTGAGGGCGAGCATGCCCTCCTGCATCCGGCTGCCGCCGGTCGCGACGAGCGAGACGAGAGGGAGCCGGTGCTCGCGCGCGTAGCTGTACGCCGCCTCCAGCCGGTCGCCGGTGCGCTCGCCGAGCGAACCGCCGAGGAAGCCGAACTCGAAGGCGATCAGTACGGCGGGGGTGCCGCCGATGGAGGCGCGGCCACAGACGACGGACTCCTCCTCGCCGGTGCGGGCGGCGGCGCGGGCGCGGGAGTCGTCGTACCCCTGCCAGGACAGTGGGCCGTCGGGCTTGAAGTCCCTCACCGGGACGCTCAGTTCGTCGAACTCGCCGTCCGTGACGAGGGCGACGGCCTCGCGGGCGGCGCGGCGCTCAGTCATTCGTCGTCAGCGCCCGCTTGAGGATCTTGCCCATGTCGTTGCGGGGCAGGGCGTCCAGGAAGCGCACCGCACGCGGGCGCTTGTGCGGGGCGAGGCGGCGGGCCACGTGGTCGGAGAGCTCGTCGCCGAGGGCCGGCCCGGGCGCGCTTTCGGGTACCACCCAGGCCACGACCCGCTCGCCGAGATCGTCGTCGGGTTCACCGGTGACCGCCGCCTCCCTCACGGCGGGGTGCTCAAGGAGCGCGTTCTCGATCTCACCCGCGCCGATCTTGTAACCGCCGCTCTTGATCAGGTCGGTGGCCCTGCGCCCGACGATGCGTACGCAGCCGTCGGCGTCGAGGATCGCCATGTCGCCGGTGCGGAACCAGCCGTCCTCGGTGAAGGCGCCGGCGGTGGCGTCGGGCCGGTTCAGGTACTCGGTGAAGAGGTTCGGCCCGCGGACCTGGATCTCGCCCACACTGACTCCGTCGTGCGCGCCGGTGGGGGCGCCGTCGGTGTCGTACCCGGCGATCGTCGATCCGTCCTCCTCGACGAGCCGCAGGCCGACGCCGGGCAGCGGCACGCCCACCGTCCCGGGCCGGGGCTCACCGTCCACGCGGACACCCGGCCGGGGGTCCGGGGGTGTCCACCGGGATGAGCACAGCATGAGGGTCTCCGTCATGCCGTACCGCTCGATGACCGGCCGCCCGGTCGCGGCCGTGATCCGCCGGTGGTCGTGCACGGGCAGTGCGGCGGACCCGGACACCAGGAGCCGCGCCCGGCCGAGCGCCTCGGCCAGTTCCCTGTCCTCGTCCAGGGTCTCGGCGAGCCGGTGGTACATCGTCGGCACCCCGAACAGCATCGTGGCGCCGTCCTTCAGCTCCCGGGTCACGCCCTCCGCGCTGAACCGGCCCAGATGCCGCAGCGACCCGCCGCGCCGCAGGGGTCCCAGCACGCCCAGGATCAGCCCGTGCACATGGAACAGCGGCAGCCCGTGCACCAGGACGTCGTCGCCGGTCCACCGCCAGGCGTCGGCCAGCGCGTCGAGGGTCGCGGCGATCGCCCGGCGCGGGATGACGGCGCCCTTGGGCGGGCCGGTGGTGCCGGAGGTGTAGACGACGAGGGCGGCGGCGTCCTCCGGGACGTCCGCACCGTCATCTCCCGGGCGTCCGCCGACACCTTCTCCCGGGCGCTCCCCGGCGCCGCCCCCCGAGCGCACATGCACATCGATCCGCTCCAACTCCCGCATGGAGTACGGGAGTTTCGCCCCCGCCTCGGCGAGCACCACCGACGGCCGGCTGTCGGCCAGGATGTGCCCCAGCTCGCTCTCCCCCGACTTCGGGTTGAGCGGCACGGCCGGTACGCCGGCGAGCAGCGCGGCCACCACGGCGACGGCGGTCTCCAGGCTCGGGGTCGCCCACACGGCGACCCTCCCGGCTCCGCCGAGCCGCTCCGCCAGGCCCCCTGCCACGTCGGCGAGCTCCGCGTACGTCAGGGACCGGTCGCCGAACCGCAGCGCGGGCCGCTCCGCGACCGAGCCGCCCATCAGGGCCGGAAAGAGGAAGGACACGCGTACTCCTAGCCGTAGGCGACTTCGCGGGGAAGCCGCGGGGACTGTCTGCGGGCACCGTCTGAACTGTTCCTACACCAGGGCGGCGGAAACCGTCCGCACGAGTCGCCGTACGGGCCCACCGCCCCGTGGAGTCGGTCGTTACTGTGCCGGTGTGCTGCCTGACATCGAGTTGACGCCGCCGGAGCGCCGGGTATGGGACGCCTTTCCCGAAGGGCGGCGGGTGGATCTGCGTGCCGGTGAGCCCGAGGCCGACGATCCGGCGCGCGGTGACCAGTGGGGCCCGGACCGCACGGTCCGGGCCGCCGTGCTGGCCGCGCTGCTGCTGGGCGGCAACGCCGAGCCGTCCGGCGCCGTCGCGTCCCTGCGTCTCACCGGCGCGCGGATCACCGGCCGCCTCGACCTCGACGGCGCGGAGATCAACCATGTCCTCTGGCTCGAACACTGCCGGTTCGAGGAGGCGTTGAGCCTGCACGGGGCGTCCACGCGAACGATCCGGATCAAGGACAGCCTGCTGCCCGGCATGGAGGCCGGCCTCGCCCGGATCCAGGGGGGTCTCGACCTGAAGCGCTCGGTGCTGGAAGGCGGGCGTCTGTCGCTCATCAACGCCCATGTGGCGGGGGAGTTGAACCTGAACGGGGCGCGGATATCCACCGCCGGGGAGTGGGCCGTGTTCGCGGGCGGCCTGGTCATGGAGGGCGGTGTCTTCTGCAAGAACCTCACCACGCGGGGCGGAGTGCGGCTGCCGGGCGCGCAGTTGCCCGGCGGTCTGTTCATGAAGGGGGCGCGGATCAGCAGTCCCGACGGGGTGGCGCTGGCCGCTGACAGCGTGACGGCGTCGACGCTGGACCTGTCGGAGGGGTTCACCGCGGAGGGCACCGTACGGCTGCGGGGTGCCCGGATCTCCGACAGCCTGAGCTTCGGGGGAGCGCGGCTGAAGGGCGCGCGCGACGGCGCCGGACCGGCCCTGGTCTGCCTCCAGACGCAGGCCACCGACCTCGACCTCGGACTCGCCGAACCACCCACCGGCGCCGTCGACCTGCGGGGCGCCCAGGTCTCCTTCCTCCACGAGAACGAACACAGCTGGCCCGACGCGGTGGAACTGGACGGCTTCGTCTACGGCTCCATCGAGATGACCGGGGCGGGGCGACGGCGCGAGGCGGTGGGCCGCAGGGAAGGCGTGACCCGCCGGGTGGACTGGATCGGCCGGAGCCCCGGCTACAGCCCCCAGCCCTACGAGCAACTCGCCGACTGCTACCGCAGGGTCGGTCACGACGACGACGCCCGCCGGGTGCTCCTGGCGAAGCAGCGGCACCGGCGCCGCACGCTGTCCCCGGCCGGACGCGCCTGGGGACACGTCCTGGACGCCACCGTCGGATACGGATACCGGCCGTGGCTGGCCGGCGTCTGGCTCCTGTCGCTGATCCTGCTCGGCACGCTGGTCTTCACGGCTCACGACCCGATCCAGGTCGAGGGGAACGAGGGAGCCCCGTTCCAGCCGCTCGTCTACACGCTCGACCTGCTGATTCCCATCGGCGGCCTGGGTCAGCGGATGAACTGGTACTGGGCGGACAGCGGTCCGCAGTGGCTGGCGTACGCGCTGATCGCCGCCGGCTGGGTGCTCACCACGGCCGTGCTCGCGGGCGTGAGCCGGACCCTGAACAGGGGCTAGCGACCGAACACCCCTGGCCAGGAAGTATCGTACGAAAATCGTAGCGCCACCCGACCCGGCCACGTAGTCTCGGCGCCAGCGTGAGAACTTGACGAGTCAACTGCCGGGAGCCCCTTGGTGAGTGAGTCCCCGCCTCCTGCCGAGACCCTCACGCGTCCCCGCGCGCGGACCGGCCGGCAGAGCCCGGACCGTGCCGAGAACAGCGAGCGGCGATGAGTCTCGCCCGCAGGATGCGCGCGCTCGCGGTGGCACTGCGGCCGGCCGGAGCGGACTCCGAGATGCGCCGTCACGCGGTGGACCTCGGCCGCGCGCTGCGCAAGAGGATCGACACCCCGCTCGACGTACGGGAGTTGGCCCGCGCCCTGTGCGAGGAGGTGAGCGCACGCCGCGACGGCCGTCCCGTGCAGCTCCGCTTCGAACGCTTCCCCGACGAGTTCGAGGTCACCGGGCTGTGGATGGAGTTCCACGACTTCGACCTCGTCATCATCGAGGAACGTGCCGAGACCGTGCAGCAACTGGTCATACTGGGGCACGAGTTGTGGCACATGCGGCAGGGGCACCACAACCGGCACGTCGACGCCACGGCCGCCGCGAGCGCCCTGTCGAACGGCACCGCCTGGCAGGAGATAGCCCTCACCGTCGCCGCCCGCAACGGATCCCACGCGACCCACGAGGCCGAGGCGGAGGACTTCGGACTGCACCTGGCGAGCGTCTTCCGCTCCTGGGTCACCGGTCCCGGCGCCGGCCGGCAGGGTCCCGCCGACCCGGTCGGGCGGGCCATCCAGGCGTCGCTGGGCTATCGCGGCCCCCGGGACTGACCGGCGATGACCCCCTTCCATTTCCTCGCCGGGCACTACATCGCCTTCTGGCTGCCGGTGGCGGTCCTCGCCGCCGCCCTGGCGGTCAAGCTGCCCAGCATCGTCAAACTCTGGAGAGACCCCTTCCTCCGGGCCGTCGGCGGCCTCCTCGCCCTGGCCTGCGCCATCTTCGTCTTCGCGGCGCCGCCGACCATCGCCTGGACCAACCGCGTCACCGGCGTACGGAACATCTCGGCGCCGCTGGTCTACAGCCTCATCACCGCGTTCTCCGGGGCCTGCCTGCTGCTGATCATCGCCTGGCGCAACGGCGTCTCCGACCGCTCGCCCGCCACCCGCCGCGCCATGCGCTGGGTGATCACCGGCTACTCGGCCGTCATCGTCGCGCTGTGGGTGCTCTTCGCGCTCGCCGACGTCGAGACCGAGAGGCCCCGGGACCTCGACACGTACTATGCCACCACGCTCTTCATGCGCGAGGAGATCGTCCTCTACCTGCTCGCGCACACCGTCGCCTGCCTGATCACCTCCAGACTCATCTGGAGCTGGATCCGCACCGGGAACCTCGACGTGTGGCTGCGCGGCGGCCTCAAACTCCTGGGCGCCGGCTACGCCACGAACCTGCTCTTCGCCGCCACGAAACTCACGGCGGTCGTCGCCCGCTGGACCGGCCACGACCTGGACTGGCTCAGCACCCAGCTGGCGCCGCCGGTCGTCTGCGTGTCCGCCGTCCTGATCGCGGCGGGCTTCGTCTTCCCGTACGCGGGCCAGTACCTGCACCGCCGCAGGCGCACCCGGCGCAGCCACCGGCGGCTGCGGCCCCTGTACGAGCTGATGCGCGCCGGCACCGGCGAAAGCGTGCCCTTCAAGCTGCGGTCCACCCCCGAACTGCGGCTGACGCGCCGCGAGACGTTCATCAGGGACGCTCTGCTGCGCCTCGGCAGGTACGTCGACGAGGACCTGGGACGGCGGGCGTACGGCGCGGCCCTCGCCCTCGGCCGGGACATCGGCCGGGCGCGAACGCTGGCCCGTGTCGTGGTGATCCAGGACGCCATCGAGTCCAGGCGGCGGTCCCGGGAGAGCGAGGCCGGCTTCCCGCTCGACAGCACCGACATGGAAAGACTGCTGGAGGGGATCGAGGACGTGTCCCGGGCCCTCCGCCACACCGAAGACATCCGGGCGGTCCGCGAGCGCGCGGCCGCCGCTGCAGAGAGCGTGCCAGCCACATGAGTTCGAGTCCCCCGAGTGCCGGTCCCCTGAGCGAACGGCCGTCCGGCGCACGGCCCGTGAGGTCCGCCGTCGTCCTCGGCGGCAGCCTCGCCGGCATGCTCGCGGCCCGCGCGCTCACCGAGTCCGCGGACGTCGTCACGATCGTCGAGCGCGACGCGCTGCCCGAAGGGCCCGAGCGCCGCAAGAACCTTCCCCAGGCCCAGCATCCGCACGGACTGTGGTCCGGCGGCGCGCGGGCGATCGAGGACCTCCTCCCCGGCTTCACCGGACGGCTCGCCGAGGCGGGGGCGCACCGGCTGGCGCTCACGAC